>NZ_JACJFJ010000005.1:0-444661 GCF_014164545.1 Shewanella sp. SG41-3 | reverse complement strand
TACTAATACTAATACTAATACTAATACTAATGCTTTAGTCATTAATAAGGACGATAAAAATATAAATGGGGTTATTATTTCTACTCAAGCGAAATAATAAATAGTCAGTAAAGGTTATACAGTATCACTTTATCATCGTTTTTAGGTGAGGGTTTTACTTATCTCCTAAACAGGAAATAAAAATAATGACAATAAGTCAACATGAGGCTTCATTCAAACTGATGAATGAAGAGCAACTTCCCGTTGCCAAAAATAAATTGCACGGTTGGAAACATTTTGCAGGTTTGTATGCTGGGGAGCATGTTGCCGCAACTGAATTTGTTATTGGGGCAACGTTTGTCGCTTTAGGGGCGTCGACCATTGATATTCTTTTAGGCTTACTTATTGGTAACCTACTAGCCATGTGTTCATGGTGGCTATTAACTGCACCAATTGCGGTCGAAACGCGTTTAAGTTTATATAATTACTTAAATAAAATTGCCGGCGATTCGATGACTAAGCTTTATAATTGGGCAAACGTGGTGATCTTTTCGGTGATATCGGCAGCAATGATCACTGTATCATCCACTGCAGTTCGCTTCTTGTTTGATATTCCCGCACAGTTAAATTGGTATCCCAGTAGTCTATGGTTTGTGATGATTGTATTAGCCGTTGGCTCAATTGTTGTTGTGGTCGCCATGTATGGTTTCTCGACTGTGGCAGATTTTTCTAAAATCTGTGCGCCTTGGTTATTTGTTATCTTCATCGCGGGTTCTTTTTCGTTATTCCCAGCGTTAGCAAATCATGTGATTGGTAGCACTACTCTCAATAGCTGGCAAGATTTTATGACGATAGGTGATAGCTCAATCTGGACCGGCTTAAATGATAAAGGCGAGCCTGGTATTGGCTTGCTCGAAGTGATTGGTTTTGCATGGGCCGCCAATTCAATTACTCATTTTGGTTTGATTGATATGGCAATTTTTCGTTTCGCTAAACGTAAAAGTTATGGTTTATTATCAGGTGTCGGGATGTTCTTTGGTCATTACTTAGCGTGGATCTCCGCAGGTATTATGGGGGCGGGGACTGCCGTCATACTTAAGACCACTATTAGTCAACTCGATCCTGGTGATGTGGCATATCAAGCTCTAGGTTTTTCTGGCTTTGTGATTATTATTATTGCCGGTTGGACTACTGCTAACGCCAATCTCTATCGCGCAGGATTAGCTGCACAGTCGATATTTGTTAAACAATCTCGTGAACGGACTACTGCGATAGTCGGTCTTGTGACCATGGTGATTGCCTGTTTCCCGTTTGTATTTACTCAGATGTTACCCTTATTGACTTACGCTGGTTTATTAGTCGTTCCTGTGGGAGGCATAGTGTTTGCTGAACACGTGTTATTTCCTAAGATTGGTTTAACTCGTTATTGGGCTAAATATCAAAACTTAACCAAGAGCACTCCGGCAATTGCATCTTGGGCATTAGCACTCGTGTTTGGTTTTGGCCTAAATACGCTTGATATTATTTCATTTTATTATTTGTTTATTCCTACATGGATATTCACCATTATTATTTATACTTTATTAGCTAATAAATATGGTGCAGGTTTGGATTATTCTGAACATATTAAAGCTGATGAAATAGAGCAAAAGCAAATTGCACAATATCAGGATACTATGGCCAAAGGTGATAATCCTCACGTTGAAGACCACAGTAAATTAACAAAATTACTCAATGGTTTTGCATTTTTCTCATTAGTTATGATTAGCATTTTGGCGGCAAGAGTGATGTTTTATAGCCCAACGATGGAGATCTATGCCGTTAATAAATCACTGTTTGAAACCATCTGCCTGGTTTGTACTGTTATTTATTTTAGTTGTTCTTATGTCGCATTAAGAAGACATAAAAAATTAAATTACCATACTACTGAACCAAGACTTATGCGAACAACGGCAAATGAGTCTTAGTCTGAAGTGTTATTTGATTGAAATAACATTCAGTTCCATCATTTATTATTTTATGAGGCATGTACATGCATCACGCTCAACAAGTAAGCGTTCCACTTAAGACCTTAAATCAACAATGTTTATCCACTTTACCTTGTGATGTTGATGTACCTAGGTACGATCGTAGTAAGTTAACAGCAGGTATCGTTCACATTGGTGTTGGCGGTTTCCACCGTGCTCATCAAGCGGTATACATTAATGAGTTATTAAAACAGCCGGGCTCTGAATCTTGGGCTATTTGTGGCGTTGGTTTATTAGAAGCCAATCGTAGTTTACGTGATGTGTTGGTTAAACAAGACTACTTATACAGTTTAACCGTGCGTCATCCGAATGGTCAGATTGATCATCAAGTGATTGGTGCTATGATTGATTTTCTGTTCGCACCAGAAAATAAGCAAGCCGTGATTGATCGATTGATACATCAACATACTAAAATTGTGTCACTGACAATTACTGAAGGGGGCTATAACTTTAACCCTGCTACGGGTGAGTTTGATTACTCTAACCCAGATATTATTCATGACATGAGTTATCCAGAAGATCCTATTACCGCATTTGGTTATCTAACTGCCGCATTGAAGCAACGTAAAATCAAAGGGATGAAACCTTTTACGGTGCAGTCTTGTGACAATATTCAGCATAACGGTGATATGACTCGTAAAATGCTGTTGGCATTTGTGAATAAAAACGATACTCAATTAGGCAAATGGATAGCAGACAATGTCTCGTTTCCTAATGCGATGGTAGATCGTATCACCCCAGTGACCACCAAAGCCGACATTGACTATGTTGCCAGTACCTTAGGTATTAATGATCAATGGCCGATCACGTGTGAAGCGTTTAGCCAATGGGTCATTGAAGATAATTTTAGTGATGGTCGTCCACCGTTAGATAATGTCGGTGCACAATTTGTGGCTGATGTTACTCCGTTTGAAAAAATGAAGATCCGCTTATTAAATGCTGGCCATTCAGTATTAGGTTTATTAGGATCTATCCAAGGCTTTGCCACCATTGATGAGTCAGTATCTGATCCACTATTTGCAGGCTACTTACGCCGCTTTATGGACGATGAAGTCACGCCGTTAATTGAACAACTTGAAGGGATTGATTTAACCCAATACAAAGACACCTTAATTGAACGTTTTGCCAATCCGAACATTAAAGACAGTTTGGCGCGTATTTGCTCAGAAAGTTCGGCAAAATTGCCTAAATTTATCATTGCATCGATTAATGAAAATATCGCCTTAGGCCGCGATAGCTCATTGGCGACTTTAGTGATTGCGGCATGGTGTTTATACAGTGATAAGCGCGTCGATCAGCAGGGGCAGACATTAGCGATTAGTGACCAAATGGCACCGCAATTACACGATTTTGCCAGCAAGACGGCGCAAGATCCGTTGGCTTTTTTACAGTTAAGCGATTTATTTGGTGATCTTTGTCATCAAGCAAGCTTTTGCCAAGATTATCGCCAAGCGATTGCGGCCTTATATGCACCAGAAAGTGAGATTAAAACCATTATGCAAGCAAGATTAGACGCTAAGGAATAGTGATGAACAGTATATTAATCAATCATAAAGCCACCGAAGATATCAATATCAGCTGTTTTGGTGAGGTATTATGGGACTGTTTTCCTGACGGTAAACGCGTTGGCGGCGCGCCGTTAAATGTCTGTGTCAGACTCAACGCCCTGGGGATTAAAGGGGCAATGATCAGTGCGGTTGGCGACGATCAATTGGGTCATGAATTATTGGCTTTCATTGATGAACGCGGCGTTAATCGGAATTGTATCGCCATTGATACCGAAAAAAGTACCAGTACAGTGCAAGTGAGCTTAGATAAAAGTGGTTCGGCGTCTTATGACATCGTCGCGGATACTGCGTGGGACAATATCGCATTAACTGACGCTATCATCGATCTTGTTCATTGTTCAGATGTGTTGGTGTTTGGCAGTTTAATCGGTCGAAGTGCGGTGTCACTTGGTACATTAACGGCGCTGGTAGGTTTAGCCAAATTTAGTGTGTTTGATGTCAATCTTCGTGCGCCACATTATCAACTTGAGAGTATTGTCGAGTTAATGAAGCAAGCAGATTTTATTAAGCTCAATGATGATGAACTCTACGAAATCGCTAAGGCCATGGGCTCGCCATTTCACTCACTTGAGCAAAATCTCGAGTTTATTGCTGTCCAAACCCATACCGATTATTTATGTGTCACCAAAGGCAGTCATGGTGCATTACTGAGTATTGCTGGGAAGAAGTATTATAATTCAGGTTATTTAGTCAATGTAGTTGATACCGTTGGCGCCGGAGATTCTTTTTTAGGGTCGTTACTGTATCAATTGTGCACTGATACTAATCCGCAGTATGCGATTGATTTTGCTTGTGCAGTGGGTGCTATGGTTGCTCAGTCTCATGGGGCTACGCCACAGCTGACGTTAAATCAAATCCAAGCGTTTATGTACCCAAAGTAAACAGTGCGATGTTTTTTTGTGTGAAGTGTGTGAAGTGTGAGAAGTGTGAGAAGTGTGGGTTATTTCCTCTTATCTAACCCGTTAGCGCTTGGTCGTAATGACCAAGCGCTTTTTTATGGAAACTTAACGGCGGCAATTAATTTTATTGCTCGCTGCTTAACTCCATAATACCCGCTGCTTTTGAACCAAATAGTTGCTGATGTAAGCGACTTGCAAATCCATCTGTCATGCCAGAAATATAATCGGCAATCACTCGCATTGAATTATTCCCTTCATTACGCTCCGCTAACCATCGCTCACGAGTATTGACGGGTAAAAGACGTTCAGGATCTGAGGCAAATGCTTCAAATAATTCCATCACAATTTGTTGGCCTTTGTATTCCAGCATTTGGATTTCCGGTTTACGAATAACGTACTTGAATACTAATTGTTTCAGTACATGCAATGTTGCAGCAAAGTCTGGCTCCAGTTCGGCATTATATTTTAATAAGTCTTCGTCAAACTGCGGATTGGCACTAATACCAATCGCGGTGACGAAACCGTTGACTAAGGTACCGATAGCATCTTTACGTAAATGATGCTCATGGGAAAACAGTTTGCCACCAATGCTAGCCATTTCCGATATCAGCCATTGATCTTTGATTTCAGTTAATTGATCGACCACATCGCGTTGCCACTGATGTTGGTTGACAATCCCCATGACAATGGCATCTTCGAGATCGTGTACTGCGTAAGCTATGTCATCAGCCAACTCCATAATTGAGCAATCAAATGATTTATAGCGTGTTTTTAAATGGGGATAATCAAGGTGCGTATGGCTTTGTTCACTGCTGATAAATAATTGCCTGTCAGACTCGGATAATGGCGCTAATACCCAATCAATAATGGGCTTGTCATCATTAAACAATCCTTTCACCGGCGGCCATTCTGAGGGTTTTAATTGACGGTGATTAGCGATATCTGGACGTTGTTGATCCACAAATAACTGCCCATGAGTTGCGGGATATTTCATTACCCCGAGTAACGTTCGGCGGGTCAGGTTCATTCCCCATGAAGGCGTGTAGGGTTCTAAACGAGTTAAAATCCGAAAGGTTTGCCCATTGCCTTCAAAGCCACCATGATGGCGCATCATGTAATTTAATGCCACTTCACCGCCATGTCCGAAAGGAGGATGGCCTATGTCATGGGCTAAACAAATTGATTCAATAAGGCTCATTGAATTGAGTAAATACCGCAGTTCTGGATATTTCCGCCGTAGTTGAGCAGTAATGCCAGTACCAATTTGTGACACTTCTAATGAATGTGTCAGCCGAGTGCGATAAAAGTCATTCATACCAACGCCAAGCACTTGTGTTTTGGCTTGAAGCCGACGAAATGCAGCTGAATGCAGAATACGGGCGCGATCACGCTGAAATGGACTACGATGATCATTTCGGCGTTGTTTATCTTCACCGAGTAAACGCTGTAGCCAACGACTTCTCTGTTGTGTATCACTGGACTCGATGGTGTTATCAGGCATAAAATTCCTTTACAGCATTTGATTAATTTCGTCTAAATTCAATGTGAAACTTGGAATAAAACACTCACGGAAATAACCTACAGCAGGGTTAGTGTTATCGTCTAACATTTGTTCTAAACGTTTACGGGCACTATTAAATTCACTATTACCGGCTTTTTGTTCTTCTAGGCACTTTAAATATGCGCAAAGTGTATCCGCCGCTTTTACAATGGCCTTATATTGTGGGTCGGCTTCTTCACTGATAAACAGACTACGATAATCTTCTCTAAACTCAACAGGGACCATTTCCAGCATACGCTGTTCTGCTATAGCTTCTATTTTTTTATATTCAGCTTCGATTTCTTTATTAAAGTACTTTACTGGTGTCGGTAAGTCGCCGGTCAAAATTTCACTGGCATCATGATAAATGGCAATCGCAGCCGCTTTATTAGCATCTAAGTCAGTAGCGAATTTTTTATTACTGATGATCACTAAAGCGTGAGCGACCATCGCCACTTGCAGCGAATGCTCTTGAACGTTTTCACGGCGTACGTTATGCATTAACGGCCAACGTTGGATCAGTTTCATCCGTGATAAATGGGCAAATAAATGACTCATGAGACTCCTTACTGCGCTCAATAGTTTGTCTCAGCTTACAGCAGCTTATCGATAAAAAAAAGCGACTGTTCAGTCGCTTAGTATTTTATGGCAGAGATATTGTGTCTATTGACGATAATCTTCTAAGAAATTGCCAAATTCAGTCATTGCTTTAGTTAGATCTTCTTTATACGGTAAAAAAACCACGCGTAAATGATCCGGTTCTGGCCAATTAAAGGCTGTGCCTTGAACTAGCAAAATCTTTTTATTTCTGAGTAAATCTAATACCAAGCGTTCGTCATCGCGTAAATTAAACTTTTTCATGTCTAATTTCGGGAATGCGTACAAGGCACCTTGAGGCTTTTTGCAACTGACACCAGGAATTTGGTTAAGCAATTCATACACTGCATCACGTTGAATCGTTAAACGGCCATTAGGTAATATCAGCTCATTAATGGACTGATAGCCGCCCAATGCGGTTTGAATCGCATGTTGATTGGGTACGTTGGCGCACAAGCGCATTGAAGCAAGCATTTCTAAACCTTCAATGTAGCTTTTAGCGGCTTTTAAATTACCCGATAACATCATCCAACCCACACGAAAGCCTGCGGCGCGATACGCTTTTGATAAGCCATTAAAGGTGATAGTTAAAATATCATCAGACAAGCCTGCTGCAGGAATATGTTTAGCTTCGTCATAGAGAATTTTATCGTAAATTTCATCAGCAAATAAAATCAAATCGTGCTGGCGACATAGCTCAATAACTTGCAACAACAACTCTTTACTGTAAACCGCGCCAGTAGGGTTGTTTGGGTTGATTAATACTATCGCGCGGGTGCGAATGCTAATTTTACTGTTAATGTCGTCTAAGTCAGGAAACCAATCAGCTTCTTCATCACACCGATAATGCACTGCTTTGCCGCCAGCGAGGTTTGCTGCTGCTGTCCATAACGGGTAATCAGGCGAGGGGATAAGGACTTCATCATCAGTATTGAGCAAACCTTGCATAGCCATGACGATAAGTTCTGACACACCATTACCAATATAGATATCTTCAATATCAACCCCAAAAATACCTTGTGCTTGATAATGTTGCACAATTGCCTTGCGGGCAGAAAATAAGCCTTTTGACTCACAATATCCTTGAGCGCTTGGTAGATTTAAAATAACGTCACGCACAATTTCTTCTGGCGCTTCAAATCCAAACGGGGCCGGGTTACCGATATTAAGCTTTAAGATACGATGACCTTCGTCTTCTAAACGGCGGGCTTCTTTATGCACTGGTCCACGGATATCGTAGCAAACAGAGTCAAGTTTATTGGATTTGATAATGGGTCGCATACTACTCTCAATAACTAAATACGGCTTAAGTTAGCGAACCATAACGAATTTATCGTTATTGTGAAAGGGGCAAATGGGTAAAAATGATAATAATATCAGTCAAAAATACTGTTTTTTGGGCTAAATTAGGCTTTGCTTCAGTGTTTTATGCTGTTTATGACGCTGTTTTTAGCGGTGATATAGGGTTTAATAACAAAAAAGCCAGCACGTAGTGCTGGCTTTTAATGAGTTGACTTGTGTTATTACTATTTTACTAATAACCCAAGTTAACTGGCGATTAAACGCGCTTTTTGAACTCGCCTGTACGAGTATCAATTTCGATCTTGTCACCCACTTTAACAAAGTCAGCTACCGTAATAGTACCACCACCAGTAATGGTAGCTGGCTTCATTACTTTGCCTGAAGTGTCGCCACGAGCTGAAGGCTCTGTGTAGATAACTTCACGTACAATGTGAACTGGTAATTCAACAGAAATTGCTTTCTCGTTGTAGAAAGTCACTTGGCAAACGTCTTCCATACCATCAATGATATAGTCAGCAGCATCACCTAAGTTGTCAGCTTCTACATCATACTGGTTGTATTCTTCATCCATGAATACATACATAGGGTCAGCAAAGTAAGAGTAAGTACAATCAAGACGTTCTAAAATGATATCGTCTAACTTGTCTTCACCTTTAAAGGTTTGTTCAGTACCAGAATCTAGCAATACGTTCTTTAATTTTAACTTAACGATTGCAGCGTTACGGCCAGAACGAGTTGTTTCAGTCTTCTGAACAACCCATGGGCTGCCATCTAACATGATCACGTTACCAGGACGGATTTCATGAGCAGTTTTCATTTCACTATTTCCTATATATTTGGACTTTTTTTATTTATAGAGCAGTATCTTAGCAATTGTTAACGAATTGAACGAGTCGACTCGCAAGATCTGCATCATTTAACGCGTTAATTGGCCATTTAATCGCATGGTGCGTTAAAGGCAAACTAACAGAATTTAACTGTTGCCAGTGCATTACTACCGAGTTTGTATCACCACAGTTGAAGGCCGAATTCACCTCAGACCAAGTGGTAGCAATTTCTGGAGCAAGATTATCGCAGTAAATTTGCATAAAAGCTTGTAATTTTACCAGGTGATAATCATCTTCTTGAGGATAAATGTGCCATATAAAGGGTTTTGCGGCCCATTGAGCACGTAAAAACGAATCTTCACCCCGCACAATATTAAAATCACAGCTCCATAGCAAGCGATCAAAGTCATTTTGATCTGTCATAGGTAATATATGTATGGTTAGGTTGCCAAGAGTAAATTGTTGACCGGGCATCAAATCTGCAATGGCGCAAGGCAATAAACTGGATAAACTATGTAAACTACGGCCTTTAGGGATAAGCGCATGGATGGGTGTTGGCGATGCTTGCCATAATTCACACAGCGCAGTTAACGCGGGAGTTTCATAACTGAAAACACTGATTACCCTATCTTGAGCATTAATACCCTGCAAATCTAGTTGCTCGAATAATGCTAATTTATGTTTAGGATCGGCTTGCCATTGATCTCGTTGCTTGAATAATTGTGTTTCACAAATCAGTCCGCCAGTTTTAGGGCTAAATCCTGGAAAGTAAAACCACTTCTTAACACCATTTGGCTGTGTCGATGGTAGTCCATGACAGCCATCAACCCATTTTTCAGCGCTTAAATATTCAAGGTTTAACCAAATAGGCGTCTGAGTATCTGGCTGAATATGTAACTGGCCAATAATAGATTTAACCTGTGATGGTAATTCACAGGCAAAGGCTTCTATTATCACAGCACCAGCTTTATACTCTATTTTAATTGGGGTTTCCCAATGAAAAATATTCACACCATTAAATTCCTGCTGGCTTTTTGCAGGATTTAGCAAGGGTAAAATATGAGAAAAACTCAATAGATCGTCGACCCATAAATTAATGGGTATGCCATATTCGCTTGCCAATTGTTTAGCTAAACGCCAAGTTACACCTATGTCGCCGTAGTTATCAACCACGGTACAAAAGATATCCCAATGAGGGGATAATGGGTTTGAATGATGGACTGACATATTAATAGTTACTTAATCATTAAACCTAAACTATAGGCATAAAAAAGCGGCTATAAAGCCGCTTTCAATCACAAAACTAATCTGATGATGTGGGTTAGTCTTCTAACTCAGCTAAACACATTTCTTCATATATCTGCTTAACCCAACCGTCAACACGTTCTTCGGTAAGTTCTGGCTGACGATCCTCGTCAATCCCTAAACCAACAAAGTGCTTGTCATCAGCCATGCCTTTAGATGCTTCAAAGTTATAACTTTCTGATGGCCAATTACCAATAATAATGCCACCACGAGCTTCAACGATATCTCGTATCATGCCCATAGCATCAAGGAAGTATTCAGCATAATCTTCTTGGTCACCACAACCAAAAATAGCGACTAGTTTATCGGTGAAGTCGATTTGCTCAAGTTCCGGGAAAAAATCATCCCAATCACACTGTGCTTCGCCGTAATACCAAGTTGGAATACCAAACATAAGCAAATCGTATTCAGCAATTTGCTCTTTAGTACTCTTGGCGATGTCTTTGACATCTAACATGCTTTTACCCAGTTTTTTCTGGATCATTTTGGCTACAGCTTCGGTGTTGCCAGTGTCGCTACCGAAAAAAAGACCTACAGTTGCCATTGTCTATCCTTTAAATATCTAGTTCGCGTTGTGCGATGTTCTAAAAACGTCTCAGTTGTCGAGTTGCTGTTGCAGAATAAATTCGATTAACTGGCTACGGCTGATGTTACTGTTCAAAGCTTGTTGGTTCAAGGCATCATATAAATCTTGTGACACCTTTAACTCTATTCGTTTTAAACCGTTAGCGCGATCACGCTGAATTTGGTTACGCTTATTGATCTTTAATTGCTGCTCACGAGACAGTGGGTTACTTCTCGGACGCCCACGGCGAGTTTCTGCGGCAAAAAGGTCAATAGTCGTTCTATCTGTTGTTTCTTTTGCCATTGTACTCTTTAACCGATCCCAGAGCCTTCCCAGGTCATCTGAATAATACCTTTTGCAATAAACCCGGCGCAGCCGAGGAATAACACTGCCCAAACAATATATCGACCAAATTTAGGGACGTCACCCTGTTTAAGCACATCATGGATAGCCATGCCGATAAAAAAGAATATCGATGCAAAAAACAGGTTTAAGCCAACCGCTTCAATTTGATCCATGTATTGGTTTAACATACTTCTACCTTCGCGATTAAGTGTCTGGCGAAAAGAGGGCGCGAATATATCACATCAGGATACGATCGGCTATGTACAAAAGGGGAAATATTAAAAATTTACCCTTGGTTTTGTTCAATAAACTCAGACACGATACGGTTAAATATCTCTGGCTTTTGGGCATGTAACCAATGACCAGTGCCATTTAATGTTTTCGCGCTGGCATGTGGAAATTGACGCATGATCTCATCGCGATGTTCAGCCGTGACATAATTTGACTCACCGCCACGGATAAATAATGCAGGCTTATCGAAATGATTGTCATCTGTTAACGGTAATGTCCAGCCAATAATACGATCATAAGATTCAATTAGCCCAGTTAAATTCATTTTCCATTCAAAACCGCTATCAGTGCGTTGCAGATTCTTAAGTAGAAACTGCGATGTTGGCTCATCAATACCGGCAGACGTTAAATGTACTAAGGCAGATTTGCGCGTGGTATTGGCGTTTAATTCTAAACTGGTTAGGCCTGCAAACACGATTTGATGTCTTGGGCTGTAGGCAACAGGTGCGATATCGGCAACAACCAAGCTTATAACTCGCTCAGGATGTAGCAGTGCCATTGCCATGGCAATTTTACCACCCATTGAGTGGCCAACCACATGGGCTTGTGTAAGATGTAATTCATCGAGAACATCTATCATGGCATCAGCCAACTGTGGGTAGTCCATCTGGTCCCAATGCTCACTTAAGCCATGATTGGGGACGTCAACCCGAATAACTTGATGCTGTTGTTCAAGTACACTACCGAGATTTTTTAGATTATCAAGATTGCCAAATAGCCCGTGAATAAGTAGGACGGCTTCACCTTGACCAGAAGATACGAAATGCATAACGCAATAAGCTCATTGGGACAATTTGTACGGCAGATTTTGCTGTAATGAGCCAATCAAATCAAGTCATCATAACGATAGTGACCATTGTTGATGATATTTTACCCGCCTTTTGATAAATTTTTAAGAATATAGGCCATTTAATGATTTTGTGACTTTATTAGTTGGTTAAGCTTGGCTTACACTGAAGCCATAATTTTTGATCGCATTAGTAATAGGCGATCTGCGCTCCCGAATTACCAAGCGCCAGTCAAATAATGGCGACAGTAGTAACAAAGACTGATAGAAAAAGGATGACTCTGATGAAATACATTGAGATTGACGAAGAACTTTATCGCTTTATTGCCAGTAAGACTGAACGCATTGGCGAAAGCGCTTCGGATATTTTACGTCGTTTACTGAACTTGTCAGTTGAAAATGTCGATATAAGTTTACCCGATTCCATCAGTCAGCCCAGTTTAGAATCTGAATCAGCAGCTAATCATCATCCGGTTTTTAACCAAGCAAAAGCTGCTGTTGAAAAAATCATTGCTGAACAAAATAGCACCGGCCAATACAATCCTGCGGATGAACAAACATCGGCACCAGCAACGATTGATTTTGATGCTATTGTTAGTCAGCATTTGTTGAGCCAGCAAAAAGGTGCAGTAGGGCGTTTTATGCACTTATTAGCCAGTCTTGAAACCACAGCTCGCAGTGACTTTGATAAAGTACTGAATGTACAAGGGAAAGGGCGCTTGTATTTTGCCCGTTCTAAACAAGCGCTACTCAATTCTAGTCAATCTTCTAATCCAAAAGAAATCGCTGCTAGCGGGTTTTGGGTGACAACCAATAACAATACTGCCAAAAAACAAACGATATTAACTGAAGTATTAGAGCATTTAGGTTGCGATAGTGAACGAGCCAAGAGTATCGCTGAACACATTTAATGTTTGAATTTTGTTGAGAATTATATTTTTCATTTACTAACAGGAGACCATTCGTGGCCATTCACACACGCGCAGGGCAGCAAGCTTTACAAACGGATTTAGTGAATATTCCTAAATTAATGAGTCATTATTATCGCATTATTCCAAACGTGGAAGACGTGCAGCAAAAAGTGACGTTTGGCACTTCAGGCCATCGTGGTTGTGCCTATACCGCTAGTTTTAATCAAAACCATATATGGGCTATCACCCAAGCTGTGGTTGATTATCGTATTTCTGCCAATATTACCGGTCCAATGATTGTTGGTTTTGACACTCATGCACTGTCTTATGCGGCGTTTATGTCCGTCATTGAAGTGTTAACGGCTAACCAAGTCAAAGTATTAATTCAACAAGATGACGGTTTTACCCCGACACCTGTCGTGTCTCAAGCTATTGTTCGTGCCAATTCGTCTGCACCTGCTGCCTTAATCGATGGTTTAATCATTACGCCTTCGCACAATCCTCCACAAGATGGTGGCATTAAGTACAATCCACCTCATGGTGGACCTGCTGAAGGTGAAATTACTAAAATCATCGAAACAAAAGCCAATGAATATCTCGCCAATCAGCTGTCAGGCGTTAAAAAAGTCAATTACGGTGTCGCGGTTAAATCGGGCTGGATTGATGAAGTTGATTTTATTGCACCTTATGTTGAATCTCTTGCTGAAGTGATTGATACGGAGGCGATTAAAAAAGCCAACATTCGAATAGGTGTTGATCCTTTAGGTGGGTCAGGTATTTATTATTGGCAACACATTGCGACACAATATGGTCTTGATATCACCTTAGTTAATGACAAAGTTGATCCTACTTTTGGCTTTATGCCATTAGATAAAGACGGCAAAATCCGCATGGATTGCTCCTCTCCTTATGCGATGGCAGGCTTATTAGCCTTCAGCGAAGATTATGATTTATGTGTTGGTAATGACCCAGATTATGACCGCCACGGTATTGTGTGCCCGGGATTTGGTTTGATGAACCCGAATCATTACTTAGCTGTTGCGATAGATTATTTAATGACCCATCGTCCGCAATGGTCAGAGTCGTTAGCTGTTGGTAAAACCTTAGTATCAAGCGCGATGATCGACAGGGTTTGTAATGCCTTAGGCCGTCCTTGTTTAGAAGTACCAGTTGGTTTTAAATGGTTTGTTGATGGCTTAGCCCAAAGCACCATAGCATTTGGCGGTGAAGAAAGTGCCGGTGCCGCTTTTTTAAAGCGTGATGGCAGTACTTGGTGTACCGATAAAGATGGTTTTATTTTAGCCTTGCTTGCGGCGGAGATTTTAGCCGTAACCGGTAAAACACCCGCTCAGCGTTATCAAGAGTTAACGACCAAGTTTGGCGAGAGTTTTTATACTCGTATTGATAGCCCTATTAGCCTTAAGAAAAAGGCCAAGTTTGAGCAATTAAATCGTGATAGTTTCACTGACACTCAATTAGCGGGTGAACCCATTACGGCTATTTTAAGCCACGCACCTGGCAATAATGCCGCCATTGGTGGCATTAAAGTCACTACCGAAAATGGCTGGTTTGCTGCGCGTCCATCAGGTACTGAAGCCTTGTTTAAAATCTACGCCGAAAGCTTTATTAGTCAGCAGCATTTGGATGACATTATTACTCAAGCACAGACTATGATTGACCAAGCCTTAAAAGGCTAAGTTTACTGTTAGTTGTTTAATCAATATAAAAAGCACTGATTTTCAGTGCTTTTTTTGCTTCTATTGATGAGATTTTTTTGTCAGTATGGCTTAACTGTTGGTTGTTAATAATTAATGTTAAGTCATTTCAAGGAAGATATTAATGAATAAATATATGTCACTACTTTTTTTACCGGCAATGATGTTAACGGCTTGCCAAACTCAACTTGAAACTGTTCAAGTACCTCAAGCCGTGTTTAATACAAAGGTAATCACTATTGAAAATTCTCAACTCAATCAATATTGGTTATTGGAGCAGATTAAACCTGTAATGTTAAACAAACGTCCTGATTGGTTACCAAGAGGTGCAGGTAAGGGCGAATATTATATTACGATTGACTCAAACGGTAACGAAGTCAGTAAAGAGCTTATTGGCTCGCAGCCAGAGCGCTGGATGACGCAAGCATTGGTCAATAAGATGCCAAAACAGCAGTATGAGCCTGCGGCATCGAATATTAAGCGAGTACCAGTAAAAGTGAAAATGGATTTTGAAGTAAAGCGTATGAATTGATCTTGAGGTTACTTAACCTGTATTGAGCGATTTAACCCAATATAACAACAGGGCAGAATAATACATTCTGCCCTGTTGTTATATTACAAACTAAACATTATTACTGACGATAGTCACTACGCTAAATCAAATCGATCAGCATTCATTACTTTAGTCCATGCTTTAACAAAGTCTTTAACAAACTTTTCTTTTGCGTCATCTTGAGCATAGACTTCTGCATAAGAGCGTAAAATAGAGTTTGAGCCGAAGACCAAATCAACACGCGTCGCAGACCACTTCATCTTGCCTGTTTTGCGATCGATGATGTAATACAGGTTATCGCCGGCAGGTTTCCATGTGTATGACATATCGGTTAAATTTACAAAAAAGTCATTCGATAATACGCCTACATTATCGGTAAATACGCCGTGTTTAGTATTGTCATAGTTAGTACCTAGTACTCGCATACCGCCGACCAAGACCGTCATTTCATGAGCGGTTAGGCCCATTAATTGAGTACGATCGAGCATCATTTCTTCAGGCTGAACAATGTAGTCCTTCTTTTGCCAATTACGATAAGCATCGTGTAATGGCTCTAACACTTCAAATGATTCAATATCGGTTTGCTCTGCAGTGGCGTCACCACGACCAGGAGCAAATGGCACAGTAATCTTAACCCCTGCTGCGTGAGCTGCTTTTTCAACCGCAGCGGTTCCGCCTAGGACGATTAAGTCGGCCATACTCACAGGTTTTGTTAGTCCAGCTTGAATGTCAGTTAGGGTATCTAACACTTTATTTAATCTTGTGGGTTCATTGCCTTGCCAGTCTTTTTGCGGCGCTAAACGAATACGCGCCCCATTGGCTCCACCGCGATAATCTGAACCTCGGAAAGTTCGGGCACTGTCCCAAGCTGTCGCCACGAGTTCAGCAATGCTTAATTCACTGGATAAAATTTTAGCTTTAAGCTCAGTGATTTCTTGTTCACTTAAGCTGTAATCGACTTGTGGAATAGGGTCTTGCCAAATAAGATCTTCAGCAGGCACATCAGTTCCAAGGTAACGACTTTTAGGACCTAAATCACGGTGAGTCAGTTTAAACCACGCGCGGGCAAACACCTCTGAGAAATAGGCAGGGTCTTGATAAAAACGGTCTGAAATTTTGCGATATTCAGGATCCATTTTCATCGCCATATCAGCATCGGTCATAATTGGACTTAAGCGAATAGATGGGTCTTCAACATCAACCGGTTTATGCTCTTCCTTGATGTCGATAGGTTGCCATTGCCATGCACCAGCCGGACTCTTTTTCAGTTCCCACTCGTAGTTAAGCAGTAATTCAAAGTAGCCGTTATCCCATTGAGTAGGATGGGTTGTCCAGGCACCTTCGATTCCACTGGAAACGGTATCTCGGCCTATGCCTCGACTGGTTTTATTTAACCAACCAAAGCCTTGGTCTTCTAATTCAGCACCTTCAGGTTCGGCTTGTAAATTGTCGACATTGCCATTACCGTGACATTTACCAACAGTATGTCCACCCGCGGTTAACGCGACGGTTTCTTCGTCATTCATTGCCATACGTTCAAAGGTAGTGCGAATATCATGGGCGGTTTTTAATGGATCAGGATTACCATCAACACCTTCAGGGTTGACGTAAATTAATCCCATCATTACGGCTGCTAATGGATTTTCAAGATCTCTTTCACCAGAATAGCGGCTGTGCTCTGAACCGCTTGGGGCAAGCCATTGTTTTTCAGATCCCCAATAAATATCTGTTTCTGGATGCCATATATCGGCGCGGCCACCTGCAAAACCAAATGTTTTTAACCCCATAGACTCATAAGCTACGTTACCGGCTAAAATGATCAAATCAGCCCAAGAGAGTTTATTGCCATATTTCTTTTTGATCGGCCAAAGCAGTCTGCGCGCTTTATCGAGGTTAACGTTATCAGGCCAGCTATTGATTGGTGCAAAGCGTTGATTGCCAGTCCCTGCGCCACCACGACCATCAGCAATTCGATATGTACCTGCAGAATGCCAAGCCATGCGGATCATTAATCCACCATAATGGCCCCAATCTGCTGGCCACCAATCCTTACTGTCTGTCATTAAAGTGGTTAAATCGTGTTTTACAGCAGCGAGATCGAGGCTTTTGAATGCTTCGCTGTAATTAAACGTCGGATCCATTGGATCCGTCTTTTTGTCATGCTGATGGAGAATATCGAGATTGATCGCTTTAGGCCACCAATCCATGTTATGGCTATCGTTTGAAGTATTGCTGCCATGCATAACAGGGCACTTACCTTGACTATGTTGTACTTTGTCCATGAGATTTCCCTTTATCACTAGAGTAGCTTAATTTTGATATATCATTGGATGACAAGCTCAGGCTAACTGACTGTGGTTACTAATTAAAGCGACTTTTTCCGGTTCTGTTAATCGCTTTTATTGATACATAAAAGTAAGTCGTTGATTCAAGTTTGCGCTAACGTAATAAACTCAGTCTAGTTATCAATACCATAAATGCGCCAGTAAATAACATCATGATGGAAATATACCGTCGGTTTTGCCAAGTCATAATGTTTACACTGTTTATCAACAAGCCCTAATGAGAGCCAAGATTAACACCATTAACCTTTTTTAAAGCCGCTGTGACTGACATGTTTTATGCCAATGCCATTTAGTGGGTTAGGTTTAAATACATCATTAGCCTTAACGATAAGCATTGTTAAGGCAATTATCTGGATGTAGAACCAGTTCTTATTGCATTGAGGAAGTAAAAATAGATGAGTTTTATTAACGGCTAGCGCATTGTCTAGGTGCTACACATAAAAATGGCTAACCCAATACAGGTTAGCCATTGAAGCGATAATACACTATAGCAGTTGTGCCAAAAGGTTGTTGCTTTACAGTGATCAATAATCTTTAAATCAAATGCTTAAGGGTGACTGTTGGTAGGGTTTTATCCACGATAACCAAATAATTTTTGTTCCATGATTGCTTTGCTTACGGCTTCCGGAACGGCGTTAATCCAATCGCCTTGACCGCGGCAAATTTGTTGTAAAATTTCTCGCGAGAAAATATTAAATAAATCAGGGTTGCTCGACTCAATACTGGTGATAAAGCCATTATCGAGAACATGACGGAATAAATAGCGCAGATTATTGGGGACACTAATGGTCGTTAAGTTATTCAGATCACCTTTTTCATCTCGTTCAGGGTAAACGAACAAGCGCGTGTTATCGGGGAATAATTTACCGAATGCTTCGAGTATTCCGCCTTCCATACCGCGATAATATTCTTCATCAAAAATTTGTTTAATATTAACCATACCGACCACAATGCCGATTTGTAATTGGGTGTATTGGCGGAAATAGGCTCGTAACGAGAAATATCGGGTATAGTCGGAAACCATGACATTGTAGCCGAGTAAATTAAGTAACTTGACCCGTTCCATAATGTCTTTTTCAGACATGTTGGCATCTTTACCGCTCAAGTCATTTAAGGATATTTCAGCAATCAATACGGTACTTTTATCTGTTACACCATCGAGTAAGGAAAAGGCTTTATAGCCTTGTTCGATCATATCGACATTAAGTTTTGTTACTGGCTTAAATGAACCTCGAATGGTTAATACGTTCTTTTTGTAAAGCATGTCAGCAGGAACTGCGACACTGCCATCCGCTTTAAACATAATGGCGCGCGTTTTCCAACTGCGAATAAGATGAATATTCTTGGCTTGATTGTCGACATCTTCAAAGTAGGGCCCTTGAAAGTCGATACAATCAATCTCTATTCGATTAGCTTTCATGTTATCGGTTAATGAATCGATAATCATTTTCGGATCTTCAAAATAGTAATAACTGGCGTAAATGAGGTTGACCCCTAAAATCCCTAATGCTTGTTGTTGTGCTTCAGCGGTATCGTCAAACATACGCACATGAACAACAATATTAGACGGCTCTGCCCCCGGGTACATTTGAATTCGCACACCACACCATGCATGACATTCATTTTTACGATTAAAGCTCTTGGCTGAGACAGTTGCTGCGTAGGTAAAATAACGCGAAGACTTAGAGCGAATAGCTCCTACACGGTCAACAACGAGATCAAACTCTTGCTCCATCATTGCCAATACGCGTGCTTTACTTACATAACGACCATCTTCTTGAACACCGTAAATAGCGTCAGAAAATTTCATATCATAGGCCGACATGGTTTTCGCTATCGTACCCGCAGCAGCACCAGCGACAAAAAAGTTACGTGCGACTTCTTGTCCTGCACCAATTTCAACTATAGTGCCGTACTTTTTTTCGTCTAGGTTTAAACGAAGAGCTTTTTCTTTTGTGCCACGGGAACTGACTTGCTTATCCATAATATCTCCACACGATAAAACATTGGTATCTTAAGATTACTGCTAACAATGTTATAGCAAGTTAAAATATCCGCTAGTGCTGAAAGGATATTTGTGGCGATAAATTAATAATTTAACCTTTTTGAATAGCTTATAGATGTTTATTGCGACACTTTTGATCATCGTCAACCGTGAGGATCGCGTTAATAGCATGATTGCCGCAACCATACACGTTGCGGCTTTATAACTTTATTATCTAGGTACATCCATCATGGTTTGTAAAAATACCGCAGAAAAGGGGGCTTTTTGCTGTTTTTTAATTTGAGGACTTAAGCCATTTTCAAACAACACAAATAAATAGTTATGACCATTACTCACATTCACTCTACCGGCCAAGTTTGCAATTCCTAGCATACTGCCGGTTTTTGCAAATACATGATGTTTAAGTGGTGATTTATTAAAATAACGTTTGTAACGTAAGGTGCCACTGACACCTGACTCTGGAAGTAAATCGAGCAAGAATCGGTATTCTGGTTGTTGATATATGACGGTGAGTACACTTAATACGTGTTCTGGTGTGAGCAAGTTATAGCGTGATAAACCTGAACCATCGGCAATGTTTGCCGTCGATAAGTCGATACCTATCGAGTACAGAATGGTTTTCAATGCCTGGCCACTGCGAGCAAAGTCGCTTGGGGTTTGATAATACACCTCACCGAGTTTTTTTAATAAACTGTCGGCAATTAAATTATCTGATTCGAGTAACATGGTTTCTAGCAATTGCGGTAAAGCATCAGATTGGTGGCTGGCAATAACTTGCCGTTGAGCCATAAACTTGGGCTGCTTGTTCATCTTAATTGTCGTAATGGGGTGGTTATAGCTAATTCCTAAAGATTCGAGTTGTTTAGCTATGGTGTGCTGAGCGTAAATTTGCGGATCGCTAATGGCTATTGCTAAAGGTAATGACTTAGCCCCGACATGACAACCGCTTAGGTGATAGCGATTATTATCGAAACGACTTAAGGTTAACTGACACTGGGGTACTGACTCAGTGAGGTATGCAGGCAGAGCATTGGCCACTGGTAATGTAACAGCGGGCTTTACCACTGGGTTGTCTATGGTAGGTGAAACAAAATATGCGTCATTAGTGATGTCAATTGGGCGATTTCCCATCATGGTGATTTTCGCCACTTTATTGTAACCATTGGTGGATAATCGACCATAGACGCAATTTTTATTAATGATAAAAGGTGAGATTGGCGCAGCGTAGCAAATCCCTAAATCGTCCCATACCCAGCCAGGTGCCTGTAATTGGCTGTCTTGTTCGCTCGCCAACATAATATTCCCGGTAAGTTTTGTGATCCCCAACGTGCTTAAGGAACCAAGAAGTTGATGTAAATCTTGGAATGTTAAGGTTGGATCGCCACTGAATTCGATATAAATGTCACCAGAATAAACCCCATTGTTAATCTGAGTTTTATCCAGCGGTTGATCGGCTAAGGTTGTGAGTTGGGTTTGATAGCTAAATTGTTTACCGAGTTGCTTGGTTGCTGCCAATGCGGTTAACAGTTTTTGAACACTAGCAGGTTGCATTAATGATTGATTATTATATTGAAATACTGTTTTTTGACTGGTCATATCCCACACGGTAATGCCCAGTTGTGAATGTATCGGCTTTAATAGTTGCAACATATTATCCAGATACAGGGCTGCGGGTTGTTGATTAATATTATCTAGGGGTGAAGAAGGTATCTGTGGTTGCACCACCGCAGGTCGAATAAGCTGCTCGGCAGCGCTGACGGTATTTGGTAGGCAGATGATCATCAAAGACCCTAATAGAGATAAAGTACGCCTCAGCCATAAAGGTTGTTGCCTATGAGATAAATGTGGCCGTGGGAGATGGAATAGTATTGAAGTCATATAAGTCTACATCTAGGTATCACTAACGATAGGTTATGGTAGCTGATGCTAACCTTGGCTGATACGAATTTGATAATGTTTCGTCCTTTTTGATGACATGCTTATCCCTTTAGTGTGATTATCATGTTTCTATAGCTGACCATAGGCTGGCTAGTTCGCAAGCAATATGGCATTAAAGTATTAATTATCGACAAAAAAACACACTAAAACGGCTGCTAAGTAAGAAAAATCTTGCTCATCACCTTGTTAATCGGTAATTTCTATCAGCTTAAGAGGACGCCAATCTCAACTATCTGCCAAATATCAATGCTACAGTGCTGCAACAGCAGTATTTGATTGCATATTGTGTCTTAGCAAAAGCAGATTTGAGTTTGATAGACTGGCGATAATTTATCGTTAAACAGTATTGTTTTTACTGAGATGTTATTTTGTCAGTATTATCGCAATCGCGTTGTAAGAAACATCATCAGTTGAGGTTGGTTATAAAATTGGCCTTTATGTCGAGGCAAACATAGCGTGTGCTTAAACATGCAACCTTATGCTTGTTAAACAATTGAACAGCGTACTCACAATTACAATATATCGCTGTGATGTTTTTGAATTTGATCCCATTACTGATAAGCGTAATGGTCACCCATTTTAAGGAGGATGCCTTGCTGGATAAGCTAGGTGGTATTGCCCTAAATGCAGATGCTGTGTCTTGGTTGCTTAACCCGAAAGATTTTAAGCAAGCCTTGCTAACTAAAATCGCAGCGGCAACATCTTCAATTTACATCGCGGCATTATATGTTGAAGATGATGAAGCAGGTCGTGAAGTATTGCAGGCGTTATTAGACGTCAAAGCCCAAAATCCACAAATAGATATTAAGGTATTAGTTGATTACCACCGTGCACGCCGCGGCTTAATTGGTCAAAAGGGCGACAGTGGCAACTATATTTTATACCGTAAATTAATGGCTGAAGCGTCACACCCATTTGATATAGTGGGCGTGCCAGTAAAGTCGCGAGAATTTATGGGCGTGTTGCATCTTAAAGGTTTTATTATTGACGACGCCGTGATTTACAGTGGCGCGAGCATTAACAATATTTATTTACAACAACAAGAAAAATATCGGTTCGATAGATATCATGTTATTGACTGTCCAGAGCTTGCTCGCAGCATGCGTGACATGATCAAACAAGATATCGTCAGTGATCCTGCTGTAAGCATATTAAGTCAATCTGGCGATATTGAAGAAAACCCTGAAAAGAACGACATCAAAAGCTTTAAACATCGTTTATCTCAGGTGCGCTATCAGTACAAGTCAACCACAGTCGGTAACCGTATTACACCGTTAGTTGGCCTTGGCAGAAAGAACAACCAATTAAACGACACTGTGATAAACCTGGTTGATTCCTCTACAAAAGAGCTGTTTATTTGTACCCCTTATTTCAATCCACCAACGATTTTGACTCGTGCATTAGCTAGACACCTGCGTGAAGGGAAGAAAATAGATATCGTTGTAGGTGATAAAACCGCCAATGACTTTTATATTCCACCGGATCAGGATTTTTCAACCATTGGTGCATTGCCTTACATGTATGAACAATCACTGCGTAAATTTGCCAAAAATCAGCAGTGGGCGATCGAGAATGGACAACTTAATATTCATTTATGGAAAGATGGGATTAACAGCTTTCATTTGAAAGGCATTAGTGCCGATAATCGCAAGCATCTGATCACCGGCTCTAACTTAAACCCGCGAGCTTGGGCGTTAGATTTAGAAAATGGTTTATTGTTGCATGATGAGTCGGGGAGTTGGAAAGAGTCGTTCATCAAAGAGCAGCACTATATTTTACTCCACACTGAACGATTATTTCATTATAGCCAAATTGATACCTTGCAGAAGTACCCAAAACCAGTGAAAAAAATTATGAATCGAATTCGCCGTTTAAAAGCAGACTTTTTATTGCGGCGTATCTTATAATTACCTCATCAGTGTCATATCCGTTCATCACCAAATTTGGTGATGAATTTTTTTCACCTCAGAGTTCTTTAATGTCAGAGTTATCAATAAAATCAATTAAACCGCCTATTCATGCAGTCCATCGCTTACATGAATACCGAAAGTCATTATCGACTAAGCCGTTTGGTGCCCGCGGTAAGAAGCTGATTAGGTGTAATCTTTGTCTCTTAGGTGAATTATTTTGTACCTGTGAACATCGGCAATATTTAACCACTAACGTTAGCTTTATGTTGGTGATGTATAACGACGAAGTCTTAAAGCCCACTAATAGCGGCAGGTTAATTGCTGATTTAATTCCAGATACCCATGCATTTTTATGGACTCGAACAGATACCGACAGCGCAATGTTAGCGTTACTCGATAATCCTCAATACCAACCCTTTTTAGTGTTTCCACAACAATATGTGCAGAGCGAGCAAATTATTGTTGAGCAAATAACCCCAGCCTTGCTAACTTCGGAGCAGGGGCAAGCTAAAATTCCTTTGTTGGTAATGCTTGATGGCAGTTGGCGCGAAGCAATCAAAATGTATCGCAAAAGCCCGTATTTACATCAAATGCCGGTATTATCATTTGCGCCAGAAACCTTAGCGACTTATGCACTACGTAAAGGCAGTCATGATTTTCAGTTAGGCACAGCTGAAGTTGCGGCGCTGGCATTAAGCGCTGCTCAAGAGCCTCAAAATGGTTTGGCACTATCGACCTGGTTTGATTTATTCGTAGAATCTTCATTGCTTGGGCGTAATCGCCGCGCAAAAGAAACCTTAACCCCAATTGCTGTGTATATTGATGCGTTTAAACTCGCATTAAAAGTCAGTCATGAGCACATAAAACGCAGTATTTAGGCGGCTTAATCGACGCCAAACGGTTGCATATTGTGACTAATTACGAGATGCTAACAGACGTTTATTACTTGAGTTATATTGCTAACAAATGAGCGAAGCTAAGGCTTTACGCTAATGTCAGGTTTTCATTAAGGACTGTTTTATACGTTATGGAAGAGTTGATCAACAGTGCTAAAGCGCTAAATGCGAAGAAATTGGTTGTGTTGTGTCGTCTTGAACCGGGTTGTTTAGGCCCTGATGGCATCGATCATATTGACGCTTTTTGCCAAGTTGCAGAACGTGCATTAGTGAATTTTAATGCCGATATATGTCATTGGTGTCTTGCGCCTCGCTTAGATAAAAGTTTGATTGAAATACAATACAGCCTTGCAGGAAAAGTCTTATCTCGTGATAAAGCAATTAAGTTTATCAGCTCTTTTGAACAAGACCTTGATGTCATAGAAGAACGCTTTGAAGATAAACTGACTCAATTGATCAATCAGTATATCGCCCGTAAACGTTAGATTGAGCATAGCGTGCTTTAGCTTTTCCTCCATGCGACTGATGCTCGATCTCATATCGTTAACAGTTTAATCCTATGTTATTTGGGGTTAATAATAGGATTTATTATGACTCCCTTTATCGATTCAGCCGCCGCTGAAGCCAGCCCAACATCTTCCGAAACTCAAATATTGCACCAACAATTACAACAGCAATTTGGTTTTACTCAGTTTAGAGAAGGCCAACAGGCGGTTATCGAAACCATTTTAGCGGGCCATTCTGCGCTAGCCATATTTCCTACCGGTTCGGGTAAATCCTTGTGTTATCAATTTTGCGCTCAACAGTTACCTAAGCTGACTTTGGTTATTTCACCGTTATTAGCGTTAATGAAAGATCAATTGGCCTTGTTAGCGAGTAAAGGCATAGCTGCAGCGAGTATTGATTCAAGTTTAACTTATGATCAAACTCAGCAAGTGATGCGCGATATTCGTGAGCAACGTACGCGGATTTTGATGGTATCGGTTGAGCGTTTTAAAAATGAGCGCTTTAGGCAATTTCTCAAGTCGGTTCCCATTTCTTTGCTGGTGGTTGATGAGGCGCATTGTATTTCGGAGTGGGGACATAATTTTCGCCCCGATTATCTTAAAATCCCTCAGTACTGCCAAGAGTTTTCCATACCGCAAAGTTTATTATTAACCGCGACAGCCACTGAACAAGTTAAATTAGATATGGCTAAGCGTTTTGGTTTGTCCGCGCAACACATAGTACAAACCGGGTTTTACCGAGCCAATTTAGATTTGGCAGTTGTTGCAGTGAGTCAGCAACAAAAACTTACTCAGCTTACACGTACCGTAAAAGACTATTCCGGTAGCGGTATTGTTTATGTCACCTTGCAGCAAACTGCTGAAGATGTAGCCGCGCACCTAATCGCTGAGGGTATCAATGCCGCGGCTTATCATGCGGGAATGGATCAAATACGACGTCAACAAATTCAACAGCAATTTATGGATAATCAAATCCAAGTAATTGTGGCAACCATTGCCTTTGGCATGGGCATTGATAAATCCGATATTCGTTTCGTTATCCATTTTGATTTGCCTAAATCGATTGAAAACTACAGTCAGGAAATTGGCCGAGCAGGGCGTGATGGTCAATTATCCCATTGTGTGACACTCGCTAACTTAGACGGCTTAAATACTGTTGAAAATTTCGTTTACGGTGATACTCCTGAACTACAAAGCATTGGCCAGTTATTAGAGACTATTGCCTCAGAAACTGACAATGGTCGCTGGGAAGTACAAGAATACCCTTTATCAAGCGCATGCAATATTCGCTCATTGCCGCTAAAAACTTTATTTGTCCAATTAGAGCTATTGGGCGTGATCCGTCCAAGTTATGCTTATTTTGCAGAATTTAAATACCGCTTTGTTGAAGAGCAGGAAGCCATTCTCAGCCGATTTAACCAACAACGTCAGCAGTTTCTTCGCCAAGTGTTTGCTCATACACAGTTTAAAAAGATTTGGGGACAGTTGGATTTTGATACTTTATATCAACAACATGGCTGTGAACGGCAGCGTGTTGTGGCTGCACTAAATTATTTAGCAGAGCAAAATTTGATTATTCTTGAGACAAAAAAAATCACTCAAGTGTATGATGTACAAGAGCAGGCATTAGCGACACCGCAACAATTGCACCATTTGACTCAGCAACTGGGTCAATATTTTAGTGACAATGAACATAAAGAGATTGTGCGGATTGGTAAGCTAGTCGAATTTTTTGAACTTGATCGTTGTTTAAGTGCGAATTTAGCTCAATATTTTGATGACCACTCAGTGCCACAAAATTGCGGTCACTGCAGTGTTTGTCGTGGGCAAATTGCCATCTTATCCAAACAAGCTGTGGCTCCGTTACCAGACTCGGCCACAGTGACAACATTGCTTGAACCGTTAATCTCAGTGGCTCAAGCAAAATCGTTACCCACTCCAACCATTGCTACGCAAGCTAAATTCCTTGCTGGTATGATAATGCCAATGTTTAGTCGTTTGAAAGTTAAACAATTAGAGGGCTTTGGACGTTTTAGTGCTTATCGATATCAAGATATCCTGGATACTGTTAAGAAGGTAAATTCATGAAACCGGTTCCTAAAATATTGTTAGAGCGACACGGTGAGTTAATACAAAGTGAAGGTGTGACAGTCGTGTCCCATATTCAACGTCAAGTTGGAGACTGGGTGGTACAGACGTTAATGATTAAAGATTGTGATGTGCCATTTAAATACAAGCGACCTCAACGTTTCAAGAGCTTGTTAGATCATAAAGTCAATTTGATTTATTACCCATCGAAAGAGGTCATTGGCGGCTTTGAAATTGAAATAATGCAAGTAGTAAGGGTGCGCCGTTACTAAAACCTATATTAAGCTCAGCTCACCAAGCTTTAGGTGTGCTGAGCGCAATATCAGAGAGCTTGAGAACTTGAACCCCCCAGTATGTTTATCATCTCTATCTGCACCGTTATTGGCTGCTTGAATGCGATGCCCTCACAAAGTCAATCAATAGTCGATGATTAAAGACTCAAGAATTACTTAAGTCCTTTATATCTAGAGCTTACTGCCCACTAAACACAAACTCATTTGCGGTTTTCCATAATCTATAGCGTAATTCTGTTCCTTGTGGCAAATAAAATACTTTTGGTTGACGACTGTCATAGCTGAGTGTCAGGGCTTGATTGAGAACAATAAATTTGGCTTTTTTCGCTTCAGTACACATCATTCTGGTCGTCGGCCCCTGCATGACCTGATCGACTTGATAATAGACATATCCCCAACCAGGTAATGATAGGGTGTTAATATCGCCCATCAGTTGAGTTTTATTACAGTCAACGACTTTATTTTGGCCTATTTGCACTTCAAGCATGTAATCTTGTTCATTTGTCAGAGCAGGCAATGTCAGGATGTGTTGCACCATTCCAGAAGTGGGTGCTGGATACATTTTTGTGGACTCTTGCGCTTGATAGTCACGGGTATCCATCACGCTGCTACTGATGTTTATGCTGTTTAAGTGATTGTTGTCAACTGGGTTGGTCGCACAAGAGCTAAATGATAATGCACTCGCTATGACAACGGTAAGTGTGAGAGATATTTTCTTTGCATAAGCAAATGTTTGCTGGTTCATCTTGTTTCCTTATGGAGTAAATATTGCCAATAATGAGTGGCTGGTTGGCTTATCTATTTACATTAAACGTGCTGTAACTGAAAAAGGGTTAAATAAATAAAGTTAATTTTCCCATGTTTAATGGTTAACATAACGAACAATAATTGAGTTTAGTTCATAAGTATGACATAACATACTGATAACCTTTAACACATTGTATTTATCAAAAAGGTATCGTCGTCGATGCATAATACCCAAAATCTTGAGCAAACCGCGCATATTCTGAATTTAGCGTTACCTAAAATGGCGTCTTTAGCTATTCCTGTAACGCCAGAAAATTATGCTATTTGGTTTGAATATTTTGCTGAGACGAACCTTAATTTAAAGCGCTCTATTGATGGCTTAATTGCTAATGGTGTTAAATTCACACCCGAAGTTAATCTAGGCTTATATAATCGCTTTATCGAAGAACGCTCTCCAGAAATCATTGAAAATGTGCAAATTGAAACGCATATTTTGATCAATAGTTTGCTGAGTAAGATAGAGCAGCTTAATGAAGGTACAGAAAAATTCTCAAGTAATCTCAATCAGTACGGTGAAAAACTGCAAACCAACCCTAATGTCGATGATCTTAATCTTATTGTGATGAGTATAGCGGCTGAAGTTGAACAAGTCATTGCCAAAAACCGGCAAATGTCGGCGAGTCTAGAGTCGTTGTCGACAGAGATCCTTCATCTTAAAGATGAAATGGACAACTTAAGTAAAGTCGCCATGATGGATGAACTCACCTCATTAAAAAATCGCCGTTCATATGAACTGTTTGCCGCGGAGCAGGTGACTAAGTTTGTTGATACTCAAACCGTATGCAGTCTGTTAATGATTGATATCGATGATTTTAAGCAATTTAATGACACCTTTGGTCATTTAATTGGCGATAAAGTGTTGGCCTATGTCGCCTTAGCGATGAAGAATACGGTTAAAGGTGACGATTTAGTCGCTCGGTATGGCGGTGAAGAGTTTGTCGTGATGTTACCTAATGCCAAACTTAATGATGCTGTGAAAGTCGCCGAAAAAATCCGCGAGCGAATTTCATTAAAGCAGCTTTCTATCGGTAAAGAGAAAAAACAAAATCTGGGCCATATTACCGTTTCTATTGGTGTGGCAACCATTAACACAGGCGATGATGTTGATACTTTATTATCGCGAGCAGATGAACAACTCTACAAGGCTAAAGCAGCAGGCAAAAATTGCGTTAAGTTCGGTTAATGCCAAACCGCTTTATTCTCGAATGTATTTATTCCCTGATTTATGGCTATACGCTTTTAGCCTAGTACTCAAATGATCATGAATTATTTTAGGTTTGTGTTTAGCTGCCGTTAATCATTACCTTTTGATCATCATAATGTTATTTATCTTCAGCCTTAGTGCGTAAATCCATGTGCATTTTTATCAGATGTTCTTCCATATCAAACGACACAGTAAAACCAAGTGATTTAGCCAAGTTGGCCATGTTACGGTTTTCAAACATGGTAAAGCCCATTAAGAAAGGCGTGTTATTGGTTTTGTAATAGGCAATCAGTTTTTCGAGTAATAACTTCCCTAAACCTATCCCTTGATAGTTACTGCGCACAGCCATTGCAAACTCAGCTTCGGTATTATCTGGGTCTATAGAGGCTCTGACGGCGCCTAAGGTGAGCTCTTCACCGTCTGCAGTCATTGTGGTTGCAATAAACGCCATTTCTCGCGAATAATCAATTTGAGTTAATACCGCCATCTCTTCGTGGGTCATGCGCGAGCGCACCCCAAAATAGCGTTTATATCTGTCTTCATCACTTAATGAATTATCAAACTCTAAATGCCTGGGTTCATCTTCTGGCAAAATAGGTCGCAACATGACGTGTAGACCATTTTTTAAGGTGGTGGTTTGTTCTAATTCCTTAGGGTAGGGCAAAATAGCTAATCTGTTCAGATTATCTTGTGGGGTGTCATGCAGACGGATATTGACGTCTAATAAGGTGATTCTTTCGCCCGCAGCCAACACGGGGTTTATATCGATTTCGGCGATTTCTGGACAATCTATAATCAAGTGTGAAATTTGAGTCAGCATCACACACAAGGCATTCATGTCTAGCCCTAGGGGTAAATGACGGTCACGCAATTTATGCGTTTTAAGTGCTTGAATGACCATATAGCGTGCCAACGCCATATTTAATGGTGGCAGTGCCACAGCAGCATCGCGAGTCGGATCCCATTCAGAACCACCTTCACCTAAACAGATCGCAGGGCCAAATACTGGGTCATTAATCACCGAGACTCTAATTTCTTGTGCGCCTGCCGTTAAGGCCATTTTTTGAATGATTAATCCGTCTATTTTGGCTGTAGGATTAATTTGATGAACCCGTTCAATAATAGAGTGGGCCGCATGGCTAACTTCTTCGTCTGAGGTTAAATTCAATACCACGCCATGTACATCTGATTTGTAAAGTATGTCGGGTGATTGCACTTTCAGCGCAACCGGATAACCTGCTTGATTAGCGACATTAACCGCTTCATCAACATCTTTTACAAACCAAGTTTCAATGGTGTTTAACCCGTAAGCCCTTAAAATATCAACCGCTTGATGAGTTTCCAGTACCGTTTGACCGTTTTCTAAGCTGTGTTGCAATAATGCCCGTGCTGCCTTGCTGTCAGTGGGGATGTTATCAGGTATTGATTGTGGTACTTCTTGGAGTAGCTTTTGGTTACGTCGAAACTCAACCATGTGCATAAAGGCTCTTACAGCACCTTCTGGAGTTCGATAGGTAGGAAGACCCGCCGTGGTAAAGCGTTTACGACCGAGGTAGGCTGAATCTTCACCGCTCCAATTGGTGAGCATATTAATTCGATGTCGGTTGGGATGTTGGTTAACCGTATCAATAATACTATTGGCAATTTCGACACTTTCACCCAATATAGACGGCGAATGCAGCACTAAAATAGTGTCAGTGTCGTTGCTGCTCATAAGTACTTTTAATGTATCAGCGTAGCGTTGGCTGTCGGCATCACCAATCATGTCGATAGGATTTTGTTTCGACCAGGTACTGGGTAAAATAGCGTTAAGTTGTGTAACTGTTTTTTCGGATAATTGAGCTAGTTTACCGCCTTTGATAATTAACTCATCCGCAGCCAGTACCGCAGGACCGCCGCCATTGCTCATTATCACTAAACGTTCCCCCTTAAGCGGGGTGGAATGCGCCAGACTTTCAACTGCAGCAAATAATTCAATGAGATCATTTACCCTAAGCATACCTGCACGTCTAAAAGCGGCTTCATAAACAGCATCATTGCCACCAATTCCGCCAGTATGCAGCATTGCCGCTTGAATGCCTTCTCGGCTGCGGCCTGATTTGATCACAAAGATAGGTTTGTTTCTTGAGGCTGCTCGGGCGGCAGACAAAAAATGGCGCTTTTCATTAATGGAATCAATGTACAACATAATAGCGCTGGTTTTACTGTCACGGCCTAAGTAATCGAGTAATTCATCAAAATCGATATCGGTGGCATCGCCTAGTGAAATAAACGATGAAAAGCCAATTCCCTTGTTGTTCGCCCAATCAAGAACCGTGGTACAAATTGCAGCAGATTGCGATACAAAAGCAATTTTACCTATGTTAGCTCCTGCATGCGCTAAGCTGGCATTCAATCCCATTGGCGGTAATATCATCCCCAGGCTGTTAGGGCCTAACAAACGCATGCCGTAGCGTTTAGCATATTGCTTGGTAATTTCGAGTAAATTGTTACCTTGCTCGTCGGTTTGCGATGCCATCCCAGAGGCCATAATAATCGCCACTTTGCAGCCAAATTGAGCTAAGCGTTCGACAATACTGGGAACCTTTAGTGCATTGGTGCATATAATGGCTAAATCAGGTTTGATGGGTAAGGCTTCAATGTTCGGGTAAGCTAAGACTCCCATGACTGCGGTATATTTAGGTGTTACCGGCATAATAGGACCCGAAAAACCACCTGAAAGTAGGTTCTTCATCACCGCTTTTCCTGCACGTTTATTGCCGTTAGATGCGCCGATAACCGCCACTGACGTGGGCTTAAATAGCGCATTAATGCTGCGTTGACTCATAGAATTTGACCTTAGCTGGCTGGCAATAAACACTGTGATTATGCTTAGATTAACATAAACTTTTATCAAATAACGATAAACAATCTATTTTACTTGATGAGATATTTTATGAATAAAACCAATTACTCAGAAAGTTTTTTGACAATTAATTGTCACATCTTAAAATTGTATACTGGCTTACACTTTAGACTAAAAATCAATGTTGAATGAATAATAGACAAGGCTCTGTAATGCATCAAAGTAAAAGGGCCATTAAGGCCCTTTTTTATGGTTGATACTCATCATTGCAAGTCGAAGTTGCCCGTGACTAGTGTTGCTCGGTGACTGTTGTTGCAGACGAGGATTTAGGTGCATAAATATTGATAAGCTTGCGCATCATGTCTTTACCGTCTTCAATTGCAATGTATAAGCAAGGAATGAGACACAAGGTCACCACAGTTGCGAACAGTACCCCAAAGGCCAATGATACCGCCATTGGAATCACCATTTGAGCTTGCATACTGGTCTCGGCCATAATCGGTACTAAACCAATGAATGTAGTCAGCGAGGTTAGCATGATGGCTCTAAAGCGGCGGCAACCTGCATTTAAGACAGCCTCTTTTATTGGTACCCCTGATTTTCGCGAAGTATTGACATAATCGACCATCACTAACGAATCATTCACAACCACACCCGCAGCAGCGATAATACCAAACATAGATAGCACACTTAAATCGATACCCAGGATAATGTGTCCCATTACTGATCCAATGACACCAAACGGGATCACAGACATGATCATAATAGGTTGAATGTATGAGCGTAGTGGAATTGCCAATAAGCTATAAATCAGCAATAACGATAAAATAAAGTCACGCATTTGGGTATCTGCGCTGTCTAATTGCTCTTGAATACTACCTGATACTTCACTGTGTACCCGCGGATACTTAATTAGCAACTCTGGCATAAAGTTATCACGGATATCTTTAGCCAATTTAAAGGGTTCAGTTTGATCGGCATCCACACTGGCCCATACGTTAATCGTACGGTTTCCATTTTCACGGCGGATGCTGTTAACCCCTTGAACCACTTTAATGTCTGCCACTTCGGATAAAGGTAACTCTGTCCCTTGTGGAGTGTTAATCATCACATCTTGTACCAGTGCAATAGAATTGCGCTGTTCTTCTGGATAGCGAAGCATTACTTTAATTTCTTCACCATTTCGAATAATTCGCTGCGCTTCTAAACCGTAAAAACTGTTACCCACTTGCGAGGCAATATTGGCCAGTGTTAGGCCTAATGCATTGGCTAACGGTTTTAATTGGAATTGCACTTCTTTAACACTTGATTGGCGACTGTCATTAACGTCACTGACACCCTTAAGTGAATTAAGCTTTTGTTTCAGCTCTAGTGATGCTGCAACTAATTGGCTCTCATCTTTTCCCTCAAGTCTAAAGCTAATGTCGCCGTCTTCACGACCGCCACCCATTAAACTGTCCTGAATGCTAAATGATTTTACCCCAGGAATTTGCGGCATCGCCTTACGCCATAAATCAGCTAAAGCAAATGTATCCATTGGTCTGAGTGACGGATCGACTAGTTTAGTCATTACTTCTGCAGTCGTTTGATCTTTAAGATCAACCTGCATATCAGAAATCATTTTTTGGCCGTATTGTCGCTCTATTTTTTTATCGACATCGTATAAGGTTTGCTCAATTGCCAATGCCGCCGCAAGTGTCGATTTCTCTGAGGCATCTACGTTCATTTCAACTGTGACTCTAGGGAAGTCATGAGGGATTTTTGGTTGACCAATAAAGCGCACCAAACCACCCATATACAGACCAACACAGATCAGGATCAAGCTGATGAACAACATGATCACGGCATAGCGATACTGAACCGCTAATTCAAGCGAAGGGCGATACATAGAAGTAATGAATATATTCAAGCCACGATCAATTTTGCCTTGAATAAAATTGACCCCGTTACGCAACCAATCTAATGGATTTTTTGAACCGGGTTTAACGATTTTAGGTTTTTTCATGTGCGCCAAATGCGCGGGTAAAATCAGCTTTGATTCTATTAATGAAAACAACAAACATAAAATAACGATATAACCAATAGCCTGACCAAATGCTGATGACGGGCCATCGTCCATAGTGATGGGGAGGAAAGCAGCAATAGTCGTCAGTACCCCAAAGGTTGCTGGCATGGCGACTTTTTTGACCCCACGGATAACACTGTCGATACTTTGGCCGTGTTCTTCAGATTCGCTGTGGGCACTTTCGCCCATCACAATCGCATCGTCGACCACGATCCCCAGCACCAAGATAAAGGCAAACAAGCTAATAACGTTGATGGTGACATCAATAAATGCCATTGGCATAAACAGTAGGGTACCTAAGAAGCATACTGGTAGTCCCATCATTACCCAAAATGCTAATCTAACCCTTAAGAATAGCGCTAGCATAATAAATACCAGTACGGCACCACTTTTCATACTGTCGAGCATCAGCTGTAAACGCCCATCTAAGTAGTAAGTCATGTCAACCCAAGGCTCAAGCTTAACTCCTTGGGGTAATATTTTTTGCTGTTTTTCGACAAAATTATTAATTGTTTTCGCTACATCGGTAATGCTCTGATTTTTAGCCGCACCAATAAAGAAGGTAACCGAATTCTTGCCATTAAATTTTGAGTATTGAATACCTTCTTGAAAGCCATCGTTGACGGTGGCGATATCACCCAATAAGATCTTAGTGCCATCATCTAATGTTAATAATGGTAGCTGTTCAAACTCATAACCTACATAGGCTTGGTTCTGGACTCGTAAATTAATGTAACCATTTTCTGCTTTAATTTGTCCTGCAGACATATTTCGTGAATAACCACGCACTGCACTAGCAACATCGTCAAAGGTTAAACCATATTCGCGTAAGCGATCTTTGCTGACTTCAATACCGATTTCATATCCAAGACCGCTATAATATTCGCTAATATTGACACCAGGCAGTTGCATTATCTCATCGTTAATTCGCTCGCCTAAATCTTTGAGCTGTATTTGGTCTAAATCGCCATACAGACTTAAATACATCACCTCTTGTCTGAATTTAATTCGTTCAACTTTAGGTGGTTCCATACCGCCTGGAAAGGTTGAAATAGAGCCAATTTCGGCTTTAACTTCTTCAAGTACTACTTGAGGATCATATGATTCCTCAACTTGAAAATACCCTTGAGCCATATTACGGTTTGAATAGGTAATGACCCGTTTTAATCCTTGAACACTCTCTAAAGCTTGTTCAATTTTAATGGTAATGCCTTCTTCCACTTCTTGTGGTGCAGTGCCTGGGTAGACTGCGCTGAATTGGATCCAGTTAATTTCAACAGCAGGGAAGAATTGCTTGCGGATAGTATTAGCAGTCAACAGACCGCCGAGTAAAATAATGATCATCAGCAAGTTTGCCGCGACACTATTACGGGCAAACCAAGCGATGATTCCTTTATTCGTATCGTCCATGATGTTTATTTACCTTCCATAGCGATTTCAGTTTTATCGGTTTCTATCGGCTCGTCCTGAAGGATTTTATCTACCGGCAACGCCAGCTTCATGCCTTCTAATGGGTAATCAAGCGCTGATGTGATGACTTCCATTCCAGGATCCAGACCTTCAGAAATAACCACATTGGCGCCTTCTTGGCGAATAATCTTTACGGGTTTATAGCGTAAGGTGTTGTCGCTATCCATTATTGCGACTAAGCCATTTACAATTAAATGACGTGGAATAACGGCGACATTGCCAGCATTACTACCTTGAATGTTTGCAGTAACATAGGTGCCGAAACGTAATTCATTTTTATCAGTTTTAAGTCCATATGGGTCTTCGATTTCAGCAACCAGGTAGGTCATGCGACTTTTACTGTCAACAACTCCTTCACTGCGAACTATTTTCCCTTGCCACTGTTGTTTACTTCCGGCGAAGTTACCCATTAATGTCACTTCAGAATGAGTGCCTTTTTGATCCAAATATTGCATTTCTTTATCGGCGAGAGGTAAGCGAATTTCAGCCGTATCGGTATTATAAATGTGTCCGATTTTACTTCCTGTGGTGACATAAGCACCTAAACCAATTTCACGGCTAGAAATAAGTGCATCATAAGGGGCGCGGATCACAGTCCGTTCTAGATCTCGATGTGATCGGAGTAAATCGGCTTCTGCACTTTTTAGCTTAGCTAATTCTTGAGCGAGTTGTGGTTTACGCAAACTGAGAGCGGTAGGCTTACTATTGGTAATTTCTGCCCATTCACGTAAGGCAACTTCACCATTAGCGCGTTCTTGAACCATGTTAGCTTTTGCTGATGCCACATTAGCCTGAGAATCTAATAAGCCAGCTTCGTAATCACTAGGATCAATCTTAGCTAAAATATCGCCTTTTTTAACAAAGCCACCTTTGACGAATTTATCCGCTAGATAAATGATTTCACCACTGACTTGTGCAACCAATTCGGTATCGTACTTGGCTGCGACGACACCGTATGAACTGACCGAAAAGGTCATGGGTTTGTACTCGATGGCTTCCACTGATACCAGAGGAGTAGTATCAACGACAGGCTTTTCCTCTGGGGGCTTTTTTAACGCAGAAATCCCAACTAAACCAGCTATTCCAATTGCTAATACTATTATCGGTAGTATGATTTGTTTTTTAGTTGCCACGATCTTTCCTTATAAAATAATGCGTTATTTTTGCAGTAAGCCAAGTCAATACTGCCAATAGTCTTTTTTGTCATTTATATGTTAATCGAAATGTTTAATCTTTGGTGTTTCATTGTGTAAACTTGTGTGTCAACCCAAGGAGAAAACAATGCAAGTCGCCAATACATCTAGATTACAATTATCATTAATAACCCTTGATGACAGTGCATTATTATTTGAACTCGACCAGGACGAGCGAGTCATGCATTTTCTCAATGGTGGAATTAAAACCACACAGCAGCAGATTGATACGGTGATGATGCCAAGATTAGCTCAATATTTACATCCTGCTAAAGGTTGGGGGTTATGGAAAGTCCAAGCGCTTGATTGTCCTGAAAATGAGCAACACGGCTTAAGCGGCGAGTATTTAGGCTGGGTATTAGTCAGACCGATGCACTTTTTTACCCAAGCACAGCCACATAACTTGGAATTAGGTTGGCGGTTTAAACATATCAGTTGGGGTAAAGGCTATGCTACCGAAGCAGCGAAAGCGGTAATGGAGGCTGTGAGTGCCTCAGCTGAAGTAACCCATGTCAGTGCTATTGCAGTAGAAGACAATCTAGCTTCAATTGCAATAATGAAAAAACTCGGTATGACTTTTCAGCATAAGAGTATTCACCGCGATCCATTAGGTGATACCGAAGCGGTGTTCTACCAAAAAATGGTGTAATACTCATTTGATTCATTTTGATAACAGCTATAAAAAAAGAGCAGCCTAAGCTGCTCTTTTTAATTAAATGCAATCAATTACTTTTTCGCGTCTAGGTAACGCTCAGCATCAAGTGCAGCCATACAACCCGTTCCGGCAGAAGTGATGGCTTGACGATAATGTTGATCCATTACGTCACCACATGCATAAACACCTTCGATGCTAGTTTGTGTTGCATTGCCTTGTAAGCCACTGTTAACTTTTAAGTAACCGTGATTCATTTCTAGCTGATCAGCAAAAATGCCAGTATTTGGGCTGTGGCCGATCGCAACAAACACACCCGCGACTTCTAGGTCGGTAACTGAACCATCTTTAGTGCTCTTTTTCTTAAGACCTGTCACACCCATGTCATTACCCGTCACTTCTTCCAGTGTTTGGTCTAGGTGTAAAATGATATTACCGTTAGCGACTTTATCCATTAAGCGGTTAATCAAAATCTTTTCTGAACGGAAACTATCACGACGGTGAATTAAGTGAACTTCAGACGCGATGTTGCTTAAATAAAGTGCTTCTTCAACAGCAGTGTTACCGCCACCGATAACCGCAACTTTTTGGTTACGGTAGAAGAAACCATCACATGTTGCGCAGGCAGAAACACCACGGCCCATGAACGCTTCTTCAGACGGAAGGCCTAAATATTTAGCCGATGCACCTGTCGCAATAATTAGTGCATCACAAGTAAACTCTCCGTTGTCACCTTTTAAGCGGAAAGGGCGCTCAGTTAGGGTCACTTCATTGATATGATCGAAAATAATTTCAGTATCAAACTTTTCAGCGTGCTTTTGCATGCGTTCCATTAATGCTGGACCAGTTAAGTCTTCCGCATCGCCTGGCCAGTTTTCTACTTCCGTAGTGGTCGTTAATTGGCCACCTTGTTGCATACCTGTGATCATCACAGGATTTAAATTTGCACGCGCAGCATAAACAGCAGCGGTATAGCCGGCAGGGCCAGAACCTAAAATTAGTAGGTTAACGTGACGAGCTTCACTCATGATTTTGATCTCCGATAACATGCCTTAAGCAATTTGCATGGGATTGTATGGAATTTACTGCGGCGGGTAAAGTGAAGTTGAGTGTAGGAAATCGATTGGGGTTATCTATTATGTAAATATTCCGTTTCAAGTGAACGAACTGACCTGACATAAATCAAAACTACCCAGCACCTGTTGAACTTCATTCGATATAATAATTAATCGTTATAATTTGCTTAGGTAGAAGCAACCACAACGAGAAAATACACCAAATGAGTACTGACGAACAATATAAGTGATATGAAAAATTTTTATTATGAACAAATTATAACTGGTGTTCAAAAAATCGTTTTTGAAATAGCGCCTGAATAATTGCTGTACTAAAAGCATATCTTGGATCAGAAAAATAACATTTATTCCAATGAAACGACATTGCTAATAGCTAAGGCCTTATATTACTTTAAGAATTATACATCGTTTTTTTTTAATGATAATATAAACATTACTCACGGAATGAAGTTCAAACGATTCATCGTAGCTTCAATAGGATTGATTTTTTAAAGGACTAATCTATGTCAAATGATATAGAGCTATGCTATAGCAAAAGTAATACCTATCCAGTAAACCCAAATAACGAGCCAGCTTTTGCTACGTTTCAACAAGACAACCCACATATTAATAGTGCCTTTGTCTCTGCGGGCACTCCGTTTATTATGCGTAATGGAGCTAGCAATGGTTCTAATTGGCGAAAAGAACGCCCTGAATTAGTTTGCACGCTTAGTCAAATACAATCTTTACCGCAACAAGCAAAACGAAATATTGCTTTGATGGATGATATGTTTGGAGGCGAAAACCTACAAGCCCTCGCTGATTTTTATCAAGCTGAATTAGCACCCATGGTGCGCAATGAAAGCATCGGAGCCATAGGTGCAGCATCTACAGCTTTAGATACGAGATTAAGTAACTTTGCTAAAGCCGCTCATAAACTTCAAGATGCATTAGAGAAAGTTAGAATAGGCGCACAAGCAAAATATCCTAAAGCCAAAATGATGATGTTAGAACAAAACGCAAGGGAACTTGGGAAAGACTTCAATCAAAAATTCCTGACAGAAATCAATAAATACATTGGTCGGGTCAAAAGAAAAAGAGGTACTGTTTACAGTAATGCTGATCGTGGTATCAATAAAGCAAAAAGCGGTAGGTCCATAAAACCGATTCAATTTACCTCTACAGTTGATTTTCAAAATTTACGCGCTTTTGAAATGGGAGCAAATCTTCTCGGTAAAGGATTAATTGTGCTTGATGCTGGGATCCGTGCGGGCAATGTAAATGTTGATTATTTAGCTGGAGCCAATTGGCAAAAACGTGCAGCAGTTGAAACAGCCGGTTTTGGTATGGGTACTGCAGCAGGTTTATGGGGGGGAGGTCAAGTCGTAGCGGCAGGCCTAGGTGTTGCTATGCTAGCTACGCCAGTTGGATGGGTCATTATTATCGGTGCTGCCATATCGGTTGGAGTTGTAGCAGCTAAAGGTGGAGATATTGCTGGGAAATGGGCTGCCAATAAAGCCTATAATATCGGAGATTGGCTTAATAGCCTGTAAAGGAGGTATTCATGTCAGAACTATCAACTGAAGACTGGATGGGTATATTTTTTTGTATTACCTTCTGTATGTGGAGTATTGCTGTACTTTTGTTTGGCCGAATTACCGTTAAGCATATTGAGCGCGAAATGGCAAAAGAGGACATATTGCCGGCAGAATGGGATAAAGGCATAGGTATGAGATACCCCGCTTATGCGAGTATTATCATGCGCCCTAACGCTAAAAGGCATGCTTCTATTGTTGACATAGAAGCTACCAAGCGCTTTAGTCGAAAAGTCGACTGGTATTTGGCTGTATTTGTACAGATCTCTAGTGTTGTGTTTTTTACTCTTATGTTCACTGTTGCTTATCTATACGGCCCTGATAGCTAGCAAAATTGGTTGAGTTAATATTTAGATACGACGATAACAATTGGTATTGTGGTGACTAAGGCCGGTAATGGGATTGGGATATTCGGAGCTAATAAAGCCTTTAATTTAGGTGACAGGTTAAATGGCCTATTGCGAGGGATTTATGTTAGAACTATCAACTGAAAGTTGGATGGCAATATTATTTTTTATTACTCTTTGTATATGGTGTATTACAACTTTTTTATTTGGCCGCATTAGCGTTAAGCATATTCAGAGCGAAATGGCGAAAGAAGGTATAGCACCGCCTGTTTGGGATAAAGGAATAGGTACTATTATCGTTACTTACTCCTTAATTATGGTGTTCCCAAAGTTGAATCCAATAATTATCGATTTTGAAGCTGTTAGACGACATACGCGGAAAAAGGATAAAAAACTCGCATCATTATACGTTGCTTCCAGTGCTATTATTTTTATTATTGGGGTAACAATCTATTATTCATACATCTCTGATAGCTAGCCGATTTGATTGAGTGATTATTATTGGTTCATCCATTGAGGTTGGAGGGGGGCTAAATGGGTTATAGCTTGGAAATTCGGAGCCAATGAGTCCTATCATATAGGTGACTGTTTAAGCAGTTTATAATCGAGGTTTTCATGGATGAACTATCCACAGAAAGTTTGATGGCTATTATTGGCGGACTGTCATTTCTTATATGGGGGATCGCCATATTATTATTTGGTCAAATTACCGTTAAATATATTGAACGCGAGATGGCGAAAGAGGGGATATTACCTCCTGAATGGGATAAAGGTATCGGTATGAGGTATCCTGCATACGCAAGTATCATTATGCGTCCTAATGCAAAAAGAAACGCTTCCACTGTCGACATAGAGGCGACTAGACGTTTAAGTCGAAAACTTGATTGGTACTTGGCTGTATTCGTTCAGGTTTCGAGCGCTATTTTTTTTACTATTATGTTTACAGCCTATTTTTTATATGGTTCAGAAGACTAATTTGAAAATTATTCTTGTACTACTGGTACTACTGGTACTACTGGATATCTTGCAGCTAAAGTGGTGATTAATTTGATCAATGGACTGCATAGGTTCATGGTTGAATAATTTATAAGTGAGATATTGATGTCTGAACTTTCTGTTGAAAATTGGATGGCTATTATTGGTGTTTCAATATTTTTATTTCGGGTATATCAACATTCTTGTTTGGCCGCATTACTGTTAAGCATATTGAACGTGTAATGGCAAAAGAAGGAATAGATCCACCTATATGGGATAAGGGTATTGGTGCGCGAATTTTGGCTTATGCAGGGATAATTGCTTTCCCTAACCTCAAGCGACATGCTTCTCTTGTAAATATAGAGGCAACTAAACGCTTTACCCGGGAAAAAGATAAAAAACTTGCATGGTTGTATATTATTTCCGTGGCTAGCTTTTTTATTGTATTAATAGTTTTTTATTTATTTCTTGAACCCGACAAAATACTACGCTAAGTAACAGTTAACCATTTAGCTCCCATTTGTCTTGATTAGCAATAGCTCTGTTAACAACATCTGATGGTTAATTTTCTAAATTTTATCTGAGCTTTAATTGCGAAAGTTTATTATTTGATTCAATTTGTTAAAATTATGAAGCAAGCACTGAATTTATAAGACTAAGAGTGAGGGGTTGGACTCATGGCAGAACTATCCACAGAAAGCTGGATGGCGGTATTGTTTTTTATTGTATTGCTTATATGGGGTACGGCCATATTTTTATTTGGCCGTATTACTATTAAACATCTTGAGCAAGAAATGTTGAAAGAAGGGATAGAGCCCCCTGCTTGGGATAAAGGTATTGGTGCACGAATGGTTGCTTACGCTGGGGTTATTGCTTGGCCCAACCTCAAACGTCATGCTTCTCTTGTTAATATTGAAGCGACAAAGCGCTTTAGTCGAAGCAAAGACAAAAAACTTGCGTGGTTCTACATTATTTCTTCGGTAAGTATTTTTACTCTTGGATTATTTATTTACTATTTATATATCCATAAGAGTTAATAGTGTGTGTTTGTTTCATTGTTGAAATAAGGACATCCCTCTTATTTCAACAATGTGTCGTAAACTCAAAAATATCAGTGATTTTGGTTGATCACGTAATAAGAAAAGTATTATTTATCTCAATCCAATTAGTAAACCAAATGACAAGTTGGTAGGTTATTTTTTTCTAAATAATTCTGGTGATATTCCTCGGCTATGTGGAATGTTTGTATCGGTACAATTTCAGTCACAATATGACGCTGTCCCCATTTACCGCTGCGTGCTAATGCCAGCTTTGAGGTTTCAGCTTGGGCTTTTTGCTCTTTATCGTGAAAAAATATCGTACTGCGATATTGAGTGCCAATGTCGCCACCCTGCATGTTTAACATGGTCGGGTTATGGTTTTTCCAAAACACATCCAGTAGGTCGTTAAAACTGACCACTTCAGGATCAAATTCAACTTGGACAACTTCAGCATGGCCAGTGGAACCCGTCTTCACTTCTTTATAAGTTGTTGCAGTGTCTTTGCCACCCATGTAGCCACACGTTGCGTTACTGACGCCGTTAATTTCACGGAAAAAATATTCAACACCCCAAAAACAGCCTGCACCAAATGTTGCTAACGCCATGACATACCCTTAAAACATATTATAGAAGTCTAGATGGCTGTAATTGTGTTGAATATTGTGATGTTTTGCAAGCAAACTTTTATTAATAAATAAAACTAACATATGCCTGCAATAAAATAGTCTTTGGCTATGATAGAATCTGCCGTAATAGGCATCTTAGTTAACAGCCGTTTACGTCAAGTTTAACTACGCCATATAATAATGAGACAAGGAGTTGATAGTGTTATCTGACCTGATGATAAACCACGATTTTTTAGCCTATACCTTAGCAAATCCGACTCGACTACCAGCAGCGTATGACTTTATGTTAGCCCAACATACTCGGGTTGATGTATTAGATACTGGGGTGATTGTATTTACGCCAACAACTGCCACTAAAGACATAGTGTTGTCATGTGCCGTGCACGGTAATGAAACTGCGCCAATTGAAATATGCAATCAACTGATTAAAGATTTGCTGACTCAACGTATAGTGGCCAAGCAGCGTGTAATGTTTTTAATCGGTAATCCCGCTGCGATCATTAATAAAACCCGTTTTATTTATGAAAACATGAATCGCCTATTTAGCGGTGCGCATTCAAAGGGCGAGGGTTTAACTCACCCAGAGCGCCATCGAGCTAAAGCGTTAGAGCAATACGTGGCTGACTTTTTCAATGCCAATAGCGACAATCAACGCATTCATTACGACTTACATACTGCAATCCGTGCTTCAAAGCATGAAAAGTTTGCCATTTACCCATACCGTCCAGGTCGTGCTTTTAGCGGCGAGCAAATTATGTTTTTGGCGGCATGTGGTGTTGATACCATGTTATTCCATCATGAACCGACAACTACGTTTAGCTATTACTCCTCAGAGCAATTTCAAGCAGATGCATTTACCGTTGAATTAGGAAAAGTGATGCCATTTGGTCAAAACGACATGAGTCGTTTTGCGCAAACTCATACTATGCTTGAAAAACTGGTTACTGAGCCTCAGTTAGCGCCTGTTGAGTTTGACGCAAGTAAGGTCAACTTGTATAAGGTGTCTAGGTCGATTAATAAACATTTCGATGACTTTGAATTTAGCTTTGCTGGTGATGCAGAAAACTTCAGTGCTTTTAGTCAGGGGGCTGTGTTAGCGACAGAAGGTGGTAAAGCGATCACCGTCGAACAGCCACAAGAGGCCATTGTATTTCCGAATGCAAATGTACCCATTGGGCAGCGTACAGTGCTATGTTTAGTACCTGCACCGAACGAGTCAATCTTATAGTCGTAAAGCAATATATACATGTCAATCGTGAGTAAAATACGTTTACAGTGAGAGTAAGTATTGATAGGTAGTTTACGTTAACGTAATGTCTACTCGCATAGTATAAATAGAGCCATGTTTATGTTGAACATGGCTTAACAATAACAAGAGCATAATATGAGCAACGCACCACTGACCAATGAAACAGTGCACCGTGTCAGCTTCTTAGACAAAGCGTCATTGCACATCCCCATTTTGCGTATTTTGCAAGCTGATGGCACCACATATGAAAATGCGGTTTTACCAGTAATCGACAAGGCTCTGGCCGAAAAAATATTTGATACCTGTGTTTTTACACGAGTATTAGACGAGCGTATGTTGGGTGCGCAACGTCAAGGACGAATTAGTTTTTACATGACCTGTACCGGTGAAGAAGCCTCAATTATCGGCAGCACAGCAGCGCTGGATAAAGACGACGTCATTTTGGCTCAATATCGCGAACACGCCTCATTGCGTTATCGTGGATTTAGTACTGAACAATTTATGAATCAAATGTTCAGTAACGAGAAAGATTTAGGTAAAGGTCGCCAAATGCCGATCCATTACGGCAGCCGTGAACTCAATTACCAAACCATTTCGTCACCACTGGCAACGCAAATTCCGCAGGCGACTGGTGTTGCTTATGGTATGAAGTTACAAGGCAAGCGTAATGTGGCCATTTGTTATTTTGGTGAAGGCGCTGCATCAGAAGGTGACTTCCATGCTGGTTTGAATATGGCTGCAGTACTCAAGTCTCCTACCATCTTTTTCTGTCGCAACAATGGTTATGCTATTTCTACCCCAACCGAAGAGCAATTTGCCGGTAACGGTATTGCCAGTCGCGGCGTAGGTTACGGTATGCATACCATACGTGTAGACGGTAACGACATGCTCGCAGTGCTAGCCGCTACGCAACAAGCTCGAGCTCACGCATTAGAGCACAATGCTCCGGTATTGATTGAAGCTATGACATATCGTTTGGGTGCGCATTCTTCATCAGACGATCCATCTGGGTATCGTTCAAAAGAAGAAGAAGCAAAATGGCAACAGCACGACCCAGTAAAACGTTTTAAATTGTGGATGATCAACAAAGATTGGCTTACTGAAGCCGATGAAGCCAAGTTATTTGAACGTTATCGCGAAGAAGTGTTAGCGGCAGTTAAAGTGGCTGAAAAGTTGCCGGTGCCGAAACTCGACGAAATTATCGAAGATGTGCTTGATAAACCAACTCCAGCGCTTAGAAAACAGCTTAAAGAGTTGAAAGAGCATATCGCTAAGTATCCAAAAGCCTATCCAAAAAGCGCAGGGAGACTCTAAATCGTGGCTCAAATGAATATGTTACACGCCATCAATGAGGCGTTATCAATAGCCATGACTGCCGATGAGCGCATGGTGATTTTTGGTGAAGATGTGGGTCACTTTGGTGGCGTTTTTCGTGCGACTTCTGGTCTGCAAGAACAGTTTGGTCGTGATCGTTGTTTCAACACACCGCTAACAGAGCAAGGCATTGCAGGTTTTGCTAATGGCTTAGCATCTTATGGTATGACTGCGGTTGCTGAAATTCAGTTCGCTGATTATATTTTTCCAGCATTCGATCAAATAGTTAATGAATCAGCAAAATTTAGATACCGCAGTGGTAATCAATTTGATGTGGGTGGATTAACCTTCCGAACCCCTTATGGCGGTGGGATAGCAGGTGGTCATTATCACTCACAATCTCCTGAAGCCTATTTTACCCAAACACCAGGCCTAAAAGTGGTTATTCCACGCAATCCAGAACAAGCAAAAGGATTGTTGTTGGCATCTATTCGCGATCCAAACCCGGTTATTTTCTTTGAACCTAAGCGTTTATACCGCGCATCTGTTGGCGAAGTGCCAGCCGGTGACTACGTTATCGAATTAGGTAAAGCACAAGTGGTTAAGCAGGGCAGTGATATTACAGTCCTGGCTTGGGGCGCACAGATGGAAATCGTTGAAAAAGCCTGTGAGCGAGCGGAAAAAGAAGGTATTTCATGTGAAATTATCGACTTACGTACTATCGCACCATGGGATGTTGAAACCATCGCTAAATCAGTCACCAAAACCGGTCGTTTACTGATTAACCATGAAGCCCCTTTAACCGGTGGTTTTGCTGGCGAGATTGCCGCAACGATCCAACAAGAATGTTTCTTATCGCTTGAGTCACCAATTTGTCGAGTGTGCGGCTTAGATACGCCTTATCCATTAGTGCATGAAAAAGAATACATGCCAGATGAGTTAAAGACCTTCGAAGCTATCAAGGCCACAGTTGCTTATTAGGAGTAAGATATGATTAAAGATTTTATTTTACCTGACATCGGCGAAGGTGTAGTGGAATGTGAATTAGTCGATTGGTTAGTCAGTGAAGGTGACATGGTTACCGAAGACCAACCGATTGCTGATGTAATGACTGACAAAGCCTTAGTACAAATTCCTGCGCCACATGCCGGAAAAATCACTAAGCTTTATTACGCTAAAGGCGAAATAGCCATAGTGCATCAGCCATTATATGCGGTTGAGATGGACGGTGATGACACCTCTAGTGTGTCTGAGACTCCTGTAGCTGCTGTCACTCCGGTTAAAGAAGCTGTTAACGATACATCGGCTAATCACGCTCCTGTTGACAGGGATAACTCTGTCGCTGCGACAACAAAAAGCTCATCAAATATTGAAGAATTCTTACTACCCGATATTGGTGAAGGAATTGTTGAATGTGAGCTAGTTGACTGGTTGGTAGAAGAAGGCGATATGGTGGTCGAAGACCAACCGATTGCTGATGTCATGACAGATAAAGCGTTAGTGCAAATTCCGGCGATGAAAGCCGGTAAAATAGTTAAACTGCATTACCGTAAGGGTCAGCTTGCTAAAGTGCATTCGCCTCTATTTTCCATCGAAGTCGAAGCTGATGCTGATAGTGCATCTGCTAGCGTTGACGTGGTTCAACAGGCTCAAGCAGCTGCACCACATGTTAATCTAGAGCCCGTTGCCCAAGGTAAAGCGTTAGCCAGCCCAGCTGTTCGCCGTATGGCGCGGACACTCGATATAAATATCGCAACTGTAGTGGGTACGGGCAAAAATGGCCGTGTTTACAAAGAAGATATTGAACGTCATCAGCAAGGTGCAAGTGCCTCTCAACCCGCTGCAAATACAAATGCTGCTTCATCGTCTGCTGATCAAGTTACAAGTCCTGTCAGTGGTCAATTAGTTAGCCCTGCTTCAGCAAGTGATCGTGTTGAACCTATCAAAGGCGTCAAAGCTATTATGGCTAAAATGATGGTTGAGTCAGTATCGACAATTCCACATTTTACCTATTGCGAAGAATTTGACTTAACTGAATTGGTTGCTTTGCGTGAAAGTATGAAGCAGCGCTACTCAACCGACGAAGTGAAGCTCACTATGATGCCATTCTTTATGAAGGCCATGTCGTTAGCTATCAATGAATTTCCGATCTTGAACAGTCAAGTAAACGCTGATTGTACTGAACTCACATATAAGTCGCGCCATAATATTGGTATGGCAGTTGATTCTAAAGTGGGTTTATTGGTTCCGAATGTTAAAGATGTGCAAAATAAGTCTATTTTAGATATTGCCGCTGACATTTCACGCTTAACCACAGCTGCACGCAGCGGCCGTGTGTCACCAGCCGATTTAAAAGATGGGACTATTTCAATTTCTAATATCGGTGCATTGGGCGGCACGATAGCAACACCTATCATTAATAAACCTGAAGTGGCGATTGTGGCATTAGGTAAGTTACAGATACTGCCTCGATTTAACGCCAAAGGTGAAGTTGAAGCACGTAAGATTATGCAAGTTAGCTGGTCTGGCGATCACCGCGTTATTGACGGTGGCACCATAGCTCGCTTCTGTAATTTATGGAAACACTACCTAGAGCAACCACAAGAAATGCTCTTAGCCATGCGTTAATAATGATTAAGCTATCTTATGCAAAAGGACGCTAACGCGTCCTTTTGTTTTAAGTGGCTTTTTCGTATAATACACAAACAATGTAAATCGATTGGAACTTTGTATGAGTCTGTCGGCACCTAAAATTGAAACTATTGAATATCCGTTTCCGCCCAAACCTGCCGTGTTGTCTGACGCTGAAAAAGCACAATATAAAGCACGTATCAAACAGTTATTGATTGATCAAAATGCAGTCCTTGTTGCCCATTATTATACCGATCCTGAAATTCAAGCATTAGCTGAAGAAACTGGTGGTTGTGTGTCAGATTCTTTAGAAATGGCTCGCTTTGGTCGCGATCACCCAGCAAAGACATTAATTGTTGCTGGGGTTAAGTTTATGGGCGAAACCGCTAAAATCTTAAGCCCTGAAAAAACCATTTTAATGCCCACTCTAGACGCAACCTGTTCGTTAGATCTAGGTTGTCCGATTGAGCAATTTAATGAGTTTTGCGATGCTCATCCAGATCATACTGTTGTGGTGTATGCCAACACCTCTGCAGCAGTAAAAGCTCGTGCAGATTGGGTGGTCACCTCAAGCATTGCTTTAGAAATTGTTGAGCATCTCGATAGCCAAGATAAAAAAATTATCTGGGCACCCGATCGCCACTTAGGCTCCTACATCAATACACAAACTGGCGCCGACATGTTGTTATGGCAAGGCGAGTGTATTGTGCATGATGAGTTTCAAGCTAAAGCATTGCGCGAGCTTAAAAAGCAGCATCCTGGCGCAGCCATTTTGGTTCACCCAGAGTCACCAGCTAGTGTGGTTGAGCTTGCTGATTCTGTAGGTTCTACCAGTCAGTTGATTAAAGCGGCGCAAACCATGGCCAACGACACCTTTATTGTTGCCACGGATCGCGGTATTTTTTATAAAATGCAGCAGGCTGCTCCAGGTAAAACCTTGCTCGAAGCCCCAACCGGCGGCAACGGTGCCACCTGTAAGAGTTGTGCCCATTGCCCGTGGATGGCCATGAACGGCTTGCAAGCTATCGAAGCTTCACTAGTTGATAGCGATAAAACTAATCATGAAATATTTGTTGATGATGAACTGCGCGTCAAAGCACTCATCCCACTAACTCGCATGCTCGATTTTGCCAAAGAATTGAATATGAAAGTGAAGGGCAACGCATAAGTAAATAGCTAAGTTTGCGAATCAATTACTAGCCTGATAAAAAACCGACTCCATGTCGGTTTTTTATTCTCAATTGTTATTGTTGTGGTGCGGTATTCTGTTAAATTTTAAATTGCCCAACTAAGGTATTAAGTTGCTTAGACAAATCAGCAAGGTCCTCGCTTGCCTTGGCTGTTTGCATTGCACCATCCGTAGTCTTAGTAACGATATAGTTGATGTTATTGATGTTTTTATTAATCTCATTTGATACCGCACATTGTTCATTTGCTGCACTGGCGATTTGAATATTCATCTCAGTGATAGTATTGACCGCTGCAAAAATGTCATCGAGCGCTCGGTCGGCATTATTTGCCTGTGCTACACAAGAATCTGTGACCTTACTACTTTCTTTCATGACTTGAACTGCTTTCGCTGCACCACTTTGTAATTGTTCTATCATGGCTTGAATGTCTTGGGTTGAGGCCTGTGTTCGGCTTGCTAAGGTTCGAACTTCATCAGCAACAACAGCAAAGCCTCTGCCTTGTTCGCCAGCGCGAGCAGCTTCGATTGCGGCATTCAGAGCTAACAAATTAGTTTGATCAGAAATATTGCGGATTACTTCCAGTACACTATCAATGGCTGTTGTTTGGCTTTGTAAATGTGAAACAGTTTCTGTCGCAATGTTGATTTCTGATGCTAATTGATTAATTTCTGATGACACTGCGCTGACGACAAGTTTTCCCGTTTCTGTTGCTTCATTGGCTTTTTGGGCAGCATCAGCTGCTTGAGTAGCATTTTGTGCAACCTCTTGAACGGTTGCACTCATTTCATTCATCGCGGTCGCAACCTGCTCAGTTTCCTGTTGCTGTTGAACGGTATCAGCTCGTGTTTCAAGTGTAATATTAGATAAGCGTTCAGCAGAGTTATTAAGCAGCTGAGTAGCTGACATCACTTGGGTAATTGTGCTATGAACCTTGGTAGCAAATTGGTTGAATGCTTTGGATAGCTGAGTAATTTCATCGTTGCCGATAACGGTTAAACGCAGTGTTAAGTCGCCATCGCCATCTGCAATATTATTCATCGTGTTAGTAGTAGTATTAATTGGCTTTGTAATACTTCTGCTTACCACCCAAGCAATGGCTATCCCTAATAATAACGCAATAATACCTACAAAAATCATAGTTAAAGATACTGTCTTTAGTGCACTCGTATTATGAGTACGATCCATTGCGATTTCTAGGACGCCAATAGGTTGACCAGAAAAATCTTTTATTTGACGTAAGTAGATAGCATAGGGGGTGTCGTTTAATGTTGACTGGCTATTAAGCACTTCACCATTAAATGCTTGCGTTAAATCGGCATTATTTGAAAAACTATTAGGTTTTGTTGTGGTTCCAAAAGCTTCAAATCGTCCATTTTTCTCAGTGTAGAGAGCAATATCGACGTTATAATCTTTTTTAAATTCGTCAAAAAATGTTTGTCCAAAAGACATACCAAACTCAACAGAGCCAATATGTTTGTTTTGATAATTTATCGGCATAATTCCGCGAATGCCTATCCCAGCGACTCCTTTTTCTAGTCCTTTAACCGCTTTTTTGTCTCGATTTGCGACAACGATGGTTTGTCTAAAAGAGGATAAATCATCCCCAAACTCCTCTTGCTTGTGAACCCTTAAAAAGGACGTCGCAGGAGGTAAGTGGAACTGGAATTGACGAACGCCATAACTATTTTTTAATGAGTCGAAAAGCGGAATAGTTCTAGCCGCTAATTCATTTCTATTGCCCTCACTGAATAGCTTTTGTAATTCTCTATCGCTAGCAATGACAGTTGCTAAAGCTTGAGCCAATTTCCCTGTTGATTCAATATCAGCTGTAGCCGTTTCATATAGCTTGTGTAGCTCGCGTTGCTCGGCGCTATCGATAGTGGCTGAGAATTCAGATAGTACGAAAGGAATAACGGTACCCATGACTAAAAACAATACAATGGCAATACCTAAGATAATACGGTTGCCGATAGTTAAATTAAATTTGCTCGCCATTTTTAATTCCTTTGACCTTTTGTAAATAAATAATATTTAATGATTTAAAATATCAGCTATAAACAGAAAATAAACAAGGCTCTATTGGTCGAATTTTGTGCTCTATGTTGTAATAACTTATCTTTACTCATAATTAAATTCATTTCATTACTCTCATTCCATTTTGTACGATTAATAGACTAGTGAACGAATTGAAATAGAAGGGGAGTCGAATCTGTCTTACTTTATTTAGTGCTATTTGACTTCGTCACTTATAAGCAATAGATATTGGGTAATAGGATATGACAGCTAACAGTGTATGTATGATTTTAGCGTGTTGATAAAATTTTAGGCGATGAATTTAATGATAATAGAAAATTGCAGTATTATTTGGATCCCCGAGCGATGAACTAACTTTTTAATAAATAAAAAAGCCCCGCAAATGCGAGGCTATTAAGTAGATCTTAACGAGCTAATTTATAGTTTAATTACTTAGCGTTCATTAACGCAACAGCGTTGTCTAACATGCGGTTACTGAAACCCCATTCGTTGTCATACCATGACATTACTTTCACTAATCGACCGTTAACACGAGTTTGTGTAGCGTCGAAATTAGAAGAGAAAGGATTATGGTTGAAGTCGATAGACACTAATGGCTCTTCATTAATCGCTAATACTTCAGACATTGGTGACGTTAGTGAAGCACGGGTAATGATGGCATTCACTTCTTCAACAGTGGTATCTCTAGAGGCTAAGAATGTTAAATCAACTAAAGACACGTTGATTGTTGGCACTCGTACCGCTAAACCGTCAAATTTACCCATAAGCTCAGGAACCACTAAACCTACTGCAGCTGCTGCACCGGTTTTAGTTGGTATCATTGACATTGCTGCAGCGCGAGCACGCCGTAAATCTGTGTGGTATACATCAGATAGACGTTGATCATTGGTGTAAGAGTGGATCGTGGTCATCAAACCAGATTCAATACCAATTTCATCATTTAACGGCTTAGCAATAGGTGCAAGGCAGTTAGTGGTACATGATGCACCAGAAATGACTGTCATGTCTGAAGTTAATATATCGTTATTCACACCATATACGATTGTGGCATCAACATTCTTACCAGGAGCTGAAATAATAACTTTCTTAGCACCAGCAGTAAGGTGTGGTTGCACAGATTCTTTAGATGTGAAAATACCCGTACATTCAAAGACAACATCAATTTTTAATTCTGCCCAAGGTAACTTTGATGGGTCACGTTCTTGGAAAGTTAAAATTTTGTCGCCATTAACATAGATAGCTTCATCGTCATGATCAACTTTCGCGTTGAAACGACCATGTACAGTATCGTACTTAGTTAAATGAGCATTAATAGAAGCATCACCTAAATCGTTTAACGCAACGATTTCGATTGGGTAATCTTTGTCGCTTTCGTACAGTGCACGTAGAACGTTTCTACCGATACGGCCATAGCCGTTAATTGCTACACGGATAGTCATCTCATATCCCTCAAGTTAAAATAATTTGGTGGCATATCATTCGCCTGGTTGTAAAATTACCAAATTGGCCGTAATAATCAAGTTAAATCACCCAAATATGCCGAATTAAGCCAATAATATTCGTATTTTTTTTACATTTAGCCCATTTTGAAGATATTTTAAGCACAGTTTTGTAAGTAATAATAAATTTAATAAGCCACAAAATGGATTCAAAGTTCACAATCCTAGCTTATTTTAATAATGCTTCACTGTGACTATTGGCAAATTGTTCGCTCATTACCACTGAAACGAGTTCAATGGCTTGACTGTCTAATGTCGATGCAAGCGCTTGATCCCCCTTAATGATAGCTAATAACTGTTGTTCATCTGCTTGGTTTTCACTGATCAATAAGTTGGCTCTGGTCAACAGGTATTCTTTTTCACTATCTTGTTGTTGGCGGTAAATAGAAGCGAGAGCTAAAAACCAGTCAGGATCAATATCTGCTGGCTTGGTGGTAGCAAGCAAATGCAAATAAAGCGTTTTGGCATCATTAGGCGAAACTCTCACATAATAGGCTGCTAGTTGAGTAATGATATCGTTATCGACAAGCAATCCTTGCTTATAAGTGTTTTCTACAATCGCTAATCCTGCTTGATCGTTAAAACGCATCCAACGATAAAAAGCTAAATGCACTTCGTTATTTGCACGGGTGGTTTCTTGAAGTTCGCTGAGTGTCTGAGTGCTTACCGCAAAAGCGCGTTCTCGATCACGGGTTCGGTCAGTATTAATTTTATGTTGTACACCAGCAGCCAATTCGATGCATTTACTGTATTTCTCTAAGTAAATAAGTTGCTGGTAAAGTTGTTTACCTGTAGGCGATGAGCTCTGTTTTAACGCATATCTGTGGCGGATCAGGTCACCTTTCTCAAATCGGCACCAACTATCTTTGTGTAAATCACTACAAAGTTCAGGATTATTTTTACAAATAAGGTCGCTGTTTCGGTCATTATCGCAGCCAAAAAGGCCAAAACAGGCCCCGATAACTGTAAATGATGTAATTAATACAAAATTATGGCTCAAAAGCGTCTCCGAGCGGTAAATTGTCTAATAAAATTACACATTTACCGAAAATTTGTTACTAGCGAAATCGGCTGTATTTCTTTACAATGTCGGCGACCAACAGGGGGCCACCCCCATACAATATACTAAATTATTGGTCTTTTCTTTTTGTTACTCAAACCTTTCTGAAAAAACGAGAAAAGTGAGATAAAGGATCCCTACATGAGCGCAGATAAACATTTACAAAGTTGGCAAGAACGTTTCGAAATGGCAGAAGCAATGCAACCGTTGCTTGGCAAGTTGTATCGTAACCAAGGTATTGAGGTTATGGTATATGGTAAACCACTACTCAATGCATCAACCATCGAAATCATTAAGTCACACCGTTTAGTACGTCGTCATGTCGGTGAAAAATTACGTCTTCGTGAAAGTTTCCCATTTGTTGTAGCACTTAGCAAATTAGCCATCAAGCATTGCCGAGTCGATATTGGTAAATTAGCGATTAATTACTGGCGTGATAACAAGGATGCAAGTGGTATCGAAGCTTATATGGCACAGGAGTTGTCAGAAGCGGTTAATCATGGTGATGACACCCCAGCTCGTGATGTTGTACTTTATGGCTTCGGTCGAATAGGGCGTTTGTTAGCTCGATTACTCATTGAGCGTACTGGTAAAAGTAATAAAATGCGCCTTCGTGCCATTGTATTGCGTGGTGGTAAAAAAGGTGATTTAGAAAAGCGTGCCAGTTTATTACGTCGTGACTCAGTACACGGACCATTTAATGGTTCGGTTGAAGTTGACGAAGAAAACAACGCAATTATTGCCAATGGAACTTACATTCAAGTCATTTACGCTAACTCACCAGATGAAGTTGATTACACTAAGTATGATATTAACAACGCGTTAATTGTTGATAACACAGGTATTTGGAAAGATGAAGCTGGTTTAGGTTTACACCTTAAGAGCCCTGGAGCAGCAAAAGTATTATTAACAGCTCCAGCCAAAGGTGCGATTAAAAATATCGTTTACGGCGTTAATGAAAACGATATCCTTGATTTAGACACCATAGTGTCAGCGGCAAGTTGTACAACTAATGCCATCACACCAGTGTTAAAAGCGGTTAATGACAAATATGTGATTGAAAATGGTCACGTAGAAACGATTCACTCATATACCAACGATCAAAATTTAATTGATAACTATCACAGTGCAGATCGCCGTGGACGTAGCGCTCCGCTTAACATGGTCATTACCGAAACAGGCGCGGCTAAAGCTGTTGCTAAAGCATTGCCTATATTAGCGGGTAAACTAACCGGTAACGCGATTCGCGTTCCAACGCCTAACGTCTCTATGGCTATCATCAGTGTTAATTTACAACACGAAACTAATCGTGATGAACTGAATGAATACTTAAAAGATGTCGCATTGCAATCTGGGTTACAAAATCAAATCGATTTTACTGAATCGACTGAAATTGTTTCAAGTGACTTAGTGGGTTCACGTTATGCAGGTGTTGTCGATTCACAAGCAACGATTGCAGAGGGTAAACGTGCCATTTTGTACGTATGGTATGACAACGAATTTGGTTATAGCTGCCAGGTTGTTGGCGTTATGCAAAAAATGCTTGGCTTAACCACATTATCACTACCTAAAAACTAATATTTAATTAGTACCAAGTTTGCTGACAGTGGATGTTTAACAAGGTTTGCAAAGTGAATATCGCTGTTTATTGAGTACTTACCCAGGTATGTAGTCTTGAAAGCATCTCTTTGGAGATGCTTTTTTATCCGCCTTGTAATATATTTAATCAGAATGATGATTTATGCATCAAACAGTCATTTTGTTGCAATAAATCTGTTTTTATTGATTGACTATCAGAGCTAAAACGGTAGAATGCCATTCCGCAGTCAGGGGAAACATCCTCTTATTGCAACGTCTCGTTTTAAATAGAGCGTTAAAGAGATACAAATGCGACATTAGCTCAGTTGGTAGAGCGATACCTTGCCAAGGTATAGGTCATCGGTTCGAACCCGATATGTCGCTCCAATTTCTTATCTCCTCCGATGGATTTGATTTTGGTTAAAGCATGGCGCGATGGCAGAATGGCTATGCTACGGATTGCAAATCCGTCTATCTCGGTTCGACTCCGGGTCGCGCCTCCACAAAATTGCGTTTAATTGTTACTTTTAGTAGCGGTCAAAACAACACTTTGCCCGAGTGGTGGAATCGGTAGACACAAGGGATTTAAAATCCCTCGCTGAATAAGCGTGCCGGTTCAAGTCCGGCCTCGGGTACCATTATTTATAGTAAGAAATTACATACTTAAGTATGGTGTAAAAAAGCCTCAACAATAGTTGGGGCTTTTTTACGTCTGCAATTTGGCTTATATATTCAAAGGTAAGAAGATATAAGCAGAGAAGATAAAATCCCTCGCGCTCTGGTTGAACATCAGGCGTACAGGCGCAAGTCCGGCCTCGGGTACCATTATAATCTCTAGCAATAGAGAGTGGTGTAAAAAAGCCTCAACATTAGTTGGGGCTTTTTTACGTCTGTAATTTAGCTTACACATTAAGTGATAAGTAGATAGATAAAAAGCTGAAAAGATAAAATCCCTCGCGCTCTGGTTGAACATCAGGCGTACAGGCGCAAGTCCGGCCTCGGGTACCATTATAATCTCTAGAAATAGAGAGTGGTGTAAAAAAGCCTACCCATGCAGTGATAAGTAGAGAGATAAAAAGCTGAAAAGATAAAATCCTTCGCGCTCAACTTGAACATCAGGCGTACAGGCGCAGGTTAATTTGATGATACATCGCGTATTGCTCTTGATATTTTGAGCTGATTTTAGATATAGCCACAATGTGCCTTGCATGAGTTAAAGGCCAGTAATGAGCTTGGTGTGAATTTGGTATGAAGTTGATATTTTAATCGGGTTGCACTGCAAGGCATCGAAATGATTGCTAAGCAATAGCATCATCTGGAGGGCTAAGAGATTAAAGGCTAGACTAGCAGCTTATAACGCAAGATTATTCTTGCGCTACAGGCTGTAAAGGGGACTTATTGAGCAGGATCGTCTACTTGAATTTGGCCGACGTACAATACAGGCGCCGCATCAATATCATTTGCATCCATCATGGTGGCGATGCGCTCAACGGCCGACAATAATTGGCTTTGTTCCCATTCTTCAAGATTTTGATAACGCATAATAAAATGCTCTTGTAGCGGTTTAGGTGCACTGTTTAATAATGTTTTACCAGCATCACTCAATGACAAGTGTACTTTGCGCTTGTCAGTTTCACTGCGCGTTCTAATCACCATGCCACGATTTTCGAGTCGATCAATTATGGTCGTCACTGTCGCCGCACTTAAATTAATCTCTTGCGCTATTTTTTTTGCTAATGGTGCTTCAAGTTGATCCACTTTCTGCATAACCATTAATTGTGGTCCAGTCAGACCGGATAGTTTATTTAATTGACGCGAGTGAATATCAATAGCTCTGATCACTCGCCGTAATGAAATTAGTAGTTGTTCGTATTTTTCCATAATCCCCTCATAATTCACCACGCACCATAACAGAATTCAGCTTATGACTCATGTCCAATATCAAAAAAAAGCAGAATAATGCTATAGACATTATTCTGCTTGGTTATTTTTTCAATTATGGCAAATTATAAGCTAAAAGTACGCGCCACAGATACCACAGCACGAGTATCACTGATATCGCTATCTAGGCTGGTATCTTCTACTGCAAGGTTGAAATCAAAACCTTCCCAGCTTGTCATGTATTCTGCACGATAATGGTTGTAAGAATCACTGTCTCCCCATGCCCATTTATTTTCGTCTTGAGACGTTGAACGATCGAAGCTGACGCGAATGTCATGACCTTCTGCAACAGTGAAGGTATGGGCTGCCATCATGATGTAATGACCTGCATCAACACCAAAATAATCCCATGAGTACCAGAAGTTTAATTCACTTTGACCAAGCGATGAAGCATAACCAAACTTGGTGTATACCTCTGGATAGTAATACTCATCAGAGGCATCATCGCCGTGATATGTGTAGTAAGCAATACCCGCATCGAGCGATACTCGATCTGTTAATTCAAAATATTTACCAGCATAAAAATCAAGCTCTAGCCAAGTATCATCTCCGCCACCAAAGTCTACGTTTGATGCCCAAGCACCGACATACCAACCATCATCGGCCGCGTAATCTAGGCTAGCTTGTAATGCTGGGCTATTATCTGTTTGGCTTACACCATTAAAAGTGTAATCAGACGTTGCATTAACCGTTGTGCTCAGTTCTCCTGCCATGACAGAAGTGGGTAGGGTAAATAAACTTAATAGGGCTAACTTTTTTATTGTCGTATTCATCATTATTCCTTGGATTGTTTTTATTGTTTAGTCTGCTAATTCGATTTTAGTAAAATCGATTTTATTTTCTTTTGGAGAGCGTTCAATATCCCCGACCGTACGATGGTGCGATTTCAAAATGTATATGAAACAGCTTAATATCAAGCCTATAGCCAGTGCGCCTACTAATTGAATCTGTAAAAAGTCTAGTTTAAATAATAAGGTTAAGCCACTCAGTACAACAACATTACCAACGATATAAGGAACTTTACCAAAACGTTCAACAGTTATGTTCAAATTGTCAGTATATAAACGAACGAGTGAATCTAATGAGTTAATTACAAATGTTATCCCTACTACTACCATAGCAAGATTATAAAACCCTGAGGTATCGAGAGCGTTTGCACTGTAGTAATACAACACTGTAAACCAAATCGCGATCGGGATTGAAGGGAATACCATCATAGCCAGTAACACTTGATAGGTTTTCATACCACCCACAAAGCGTGCAGTAAATTGACCAATCATAATGCTCCAAGCAAACCACCAGAACAGGTAGAACTCATGATAATCGTTTATCGGTAGTACAAAGTTATGAATGTTAGCAAAGTAGTCGCCAATTAATGCAAATGTAGTGAAAAACTCACCGACACTTGAGTCATCGGATAAAAATGCACCAGACCACATAACGGCGATTAAGCCTAAGAATAACCAAGTACTGCCTAAACTGAGATAACGAACATAGCGAATACTGGTGCTTGAATACACTGCTGCAGCAATAACCATAAACACAATGAGGTAGAAGCTGCCGACAATGCTTTCACCATCACCTAACTGTGGTAAATACCAAGGTAAATTGCTTAATAATAAATAAGCGGTGAAGGCACACGTACCAATGATAACGATGTTATTGATAAACTTAATCAATGGGATTTCAAAATACTTTACTCTGGGTTCAATGACACAGAAATAGAAGCAGGTTAAAAAGTAAAATGCCCAAATTAAGCAAGCCCAAAAGCCAAACTCAATTGCCAGTGGATTAGTAAATCCATATTCTGGACTGGCAGCTAAATCGGCATAACCGGCAAACTCAGTCAACGGGAACATGATTAAACCTACATCTAGCCCGGAGGTGAACAAAATAGCAATAAAGGTAAACTTACGTACTGGGGTGACACCAATACACTGCATGTTACCCCAACGATAAATCACAAATGCGATTGCGGCAAAAGTAAATAGAATACCTATTGATAACCAGGTCGTCATTTTTTGGCTCCTTGTTGTATGTTTTTAATGCCATAGAACAATTTTTAAAGGCAAAATGCCCTCAAGCCTTAAGTATCGTGTTGACGATAGTTAAACCCTGATAGATTGATCTCAGCTAAATTGGCCATTTACAATTGTGAAGGTTGGCCACAACCTGCTATTGATGTGTATATAGGAATACACATCAATGAATGAGGGCTAATCGGAATGTCGTTTCGGAGCTTGTAAGCGTTGTGATGTTTGCCAATGCTTAGCAATAGTCACTTTTGCCAAACTGGGTGCCAGTGGCTTGTTACCTAAAATAATGTCGGCAGCACGCTCGGCAACCATGATGGTCGGTGAGTTCAAATTCCCATTAGGAATGGTTGGAAAAATAGATGAGTCAACGACTCTTAAACCGTTAATACCGTGAACTTTCGTTTCTGAATCAACCACGGCCATATCATCCTCACCCATTTTGCACGAGCAAGAAGGGTGATAGGCACTTTCAACTGAGCTTCTGACAAAACGGTCAATTTCTTCATCGGTTTTGACCGCTAAGCCTGGCTGAATTTCTTCACCACGATATTCATCTAAACCCGGTTGATTAATAATTTCACGGGTCAAACGAACGCACGCTCTAAAACCTTCGATATCATCTTGATGTGACAAATAATTGAACTGAATTTGTGGGGCAACCTTGGCATCATTTGATACGACCGTTACTGCACCGCGGCTTTTAGGTTTGTTGTGGCCAATATGCACTTGGAAACCATGGCCCGCAAACGCTTCTTTACCGTCGTAACGCATTGCAGCAGGTAGGAAATGATATTGCAGATCTGGCCACTCTAAACCCGCTTTTGAGCGGATAAAACCACAAGACTCAAAATGGTTAGTTGCGCCTAAACCCGATTTATTTAAAATCCATCGCGCACCAATAAATAATTTGCTTAATGGATCTATCTTGCCATTAAGCGAAATCGGTTTTAAGCACTTAAATTGGAAGTAAAACTCTAAATGGTCTTGCAAGTTTTGGCCTACACCAGGCAATTGATGAACTTGCTCAATACCTGCACTCGCTAATGTACTGGCATCGCCAATGCCCGACAGTTGTAAAATATGCGGCGAACCAATAGAACCTGCTGATAAAATCACTTCTTTATTGCAGTTAACATCAATTAACTCGCCTTTACGTTCGTAACGAACGCCAACAGCCGTTTTGCCTTGCATAATTACTTTATGTACAAGCGCATGAGTAACCACGGTTAAATTCGAGCGTTTCATCGCAGGGCGAAGGTACGCATTGGCTGTAGACCAACGCACGCCGTTTTTAACTGTCATGTGCATTGGGCCAAAGCCTTCTTGCTGACTGGCATTGTAATCACTCGTCGCTAGGTAACCGGCATCGACACCTGCATCAACAAAAGCTTGATATAACGGGTTTTTCATCTCATTACCGTTATTAACTGCTAATGGACCTTTATCACCGCGATAAACATTACCGCCAAAAGACCAGGTTTCAGCTTTTTTAAAGTAAGGCAGACAGTGAGCATAATCCCAGTCTTTTGCACCTTGTTGCTGCCACTCGTCAAAATCACGCGCATGGCCACGCACATAAACCATGCCATTAATGGATGATGAGCCGCCGAGTACCTTGCCTCGAGGGCAATGCATACGACGATTATCTAAATGGGGCTCTGCTTCTGTTTCAAACTGCCATGCATACTTTTTGGTATTCATCGGGATAGATAACGCCGTAGGCATTTGAATAAAAATGCTTTTGTCGCTACCTCCGGTTTCAAGTATGAGGACTTTATTGTCTGGATTTTCCGTTAAGCGGTTGGCTAATACACAACCTGCGCTTCCGGCACCGACAATAATATAATCGTATTCATGAGATATTTGCGTAGACATTAATTGGTCACTCCTAAAATGGGCTTTCAAGTGACTGCATACCAACGTAAACAGCTTTAATTTGGGTGTATGCTTTCAAGGTTTCAGAGCCATTCTCGCGGCCAATACCAGACATTTTGTAACCACCAACCGGCATTTCTGCTGGTGAGGCACCATAAGCATTGATCCAACAAATACCAGCTTGAATTTGATGAATAACCCGATGAGCGCGAGTAATGTCTTGGGTAAACACCCCAGCCGCTAAGCCTAGATGTGTACTATTAGCACGTTTAACGACTTCGTCTTCATCAGTAAAGGTCAATACCGACATGACTGGGCCAAAGACTTCTTCTTTAGATAGCGTCATTTCATCAGTGCAATCAGTAAAAATTGTTGGCGCGACAAAGAAACCATTTGGCGCATTGTCAGGCTTTAATGCACTGCCGCCCGTTAACAAAGTCGCCCCTTCTTGTTTACCAATCTCAATATAATCAAGCACTTTTTGTTGATGATCACGTGAAATCAACGCGCCGAAATTAGTGTTAGGGTCCATTGGGTCGCCGCAAACAATATTCTGCTCAGTACGTTCTTTTAAACGTTGAATAAATTGTGGATAAATATCTTGCTGCACAAAGACTCTCGTACCATTGGTACACACTTCGCCTTGCGTATAAAAATTGGCTAACATTGCCGCAGAAACGGCATTTTCAACATCGGCATCGTTAAATATTATCAATGGCGACTTACCACCAAGTTCCATGGTTACGTCTTTAAGTGTTCCCGCCGCAGCTGCCATGACTTTTTTACCGGTACCGACTTCGCCAGTGAATGACACTTTAGCGATATCTTCATTACTGGTTAGCCATGCGCCCACTTTACCGTCACCTTGAACAACGTTAAATACGCCATCTGGTACGCCAGCTTGTGTGAATATTTCTGCCAAACGCATTGCACCGCGTGGTGTTTCTTCTGATGGCTTAAAAATCATCACATTACCGCAAGCGAGAGCAGGGGCCGCTTTCCAACAAGCTATTTGCAGCGGATAGTTCCAAGCACCAATGCCGGCACAAATGCCTAATGGCTCGCGGCGAGTGTAATAAAAGTCCGCTCCAACAGGTTGTTGATTGCCTTCAATACTTGGGGCAAGTCCGGCAAAGAACTCTATAGAGTCGGCGCCAGTAACCACATCAACTACCGATGCTTCTTGCCATGGCTTACCGGTATCCAATACTTCACCTGCTGCAAGTTCATCATTTTGTTCACGTAGTAGGGCAACGGCTTTTAATAAAATGCGGCTACGTTCGATTGGCGTCATTGCCGACCAAATTGCAAATCCTGCTTTCGCGCTCGCGATAGCCGCCTGTTGTACTGTTTCGGTAGCCACTTCAACTAAATAACTGACATCACCAGTCGCAGGATTAATAACCTCGAAGGTTTCTCCGCTACCATTTGAAATGTATTTACCGTGAACATAATTTTGGTATGTAATTAACGCTGACATTCAATTTCTCCGTGTTGCACGATCACAGCCTCAATAAAGGCTTTAGATAAAATTTGGGCTTGCTTAAAATCTTCTATAGGGGTGGAGCTCAGCGCGCTGCGTAACCAAAAACCATCAATCACTGCAGCGGTTTGCTTTGCTGCATTAATCGCTGCGGTATTGGGTAATAATTGCTTAAACGAAAAAAGCAGATTGCTGTATAACCGCTGACTATTAATATTTTGTAATCTTGCTAGCCCAGGATCGTGCATCGCTTGGGACCAGAAGCTTAACCATGTTTTTGTCGCGGCATTTGAACGTTGTAATTCAGTAAAGTTTGCTTCCACTATCATCGAAAGCCGTGCTACTGGAGTTAATGTTTTGCCTGATGTTCTCGTCAGTAATGCCTGCTTTAATTCATCTAACAGAAATTTCTGCGTGGCTTCTATTAACCCTTGCTTGCCACCAAAATAGTGACTGATAATTCCCGATGACATTCCCGCCAAGCCACTAATGGTATTAATCGTAGTGTGTTGCAACCCATGACGTTCGACTGACATTAACGTGGCATTTATCAGCTGTTGTTGTCTGACGTTTTTCATTATCGGTCTTGACATAAAAGGGGTCCGTTATCTGTATTAAGAGTTATTAATTGAACGCTCAATTAATAAGTATGCTAATGATTAGTGCTGTAACTATCAAGCTATAATTTGATATAGGTCACAACAAAGGGGTTGTAAAATAGGGTAGGAATGCGATTATTTTCTGTAAATCTATGTTTTACATAGGTTGATTGTTGCGATCTTAACGTTGATCTTATGTTGTTAAAAACAAAAAAAATTTACATGAAATCATTACAGCTGCAGTTATTTTTGGTTTTTTTATAAAAAACCGACTTCATCGTAACGTCGATATTTCTCATCAATAATCCTTTATTGATGAACCGTTATTGATGGTTAACATCTAAGAAAACGTTAATCTGCAACCCACTATCGTAATCATGAGTTATCGATCGTCACCATTTTAAGGACGTAACATTTAGAACTAATGGGGGGTTAACATTTACAGGAAAGTGCCTATCTGATGCACTTAAGTCATTAGCCAGATTAACTGTAAGGCTCAATATAATTCTGCATCGATGTCAGTGATTGATCATTGAAAGGGAGTGGCTTGTGAGTAGCCGGCGATAGATAGGTAAACAAGTTCCATGCTATAACCTTATACAAGCTTATGATCTAAGGTGTAGATATTAAGATTGTTAACTAAGAAACCATTAAATATTCAATTATCAGGCGTTAGCTAAGAGGTTAGAGATGGGAAGTGCATCAATGATCATGTGGAGTGTTCTATTTGGCGCTATTGGTATGGGTTATTTTGTTTTTGGTAAACGCCAACGTGCGATTGTCCCCTTGTGTATTGGCATCGCGTTATTTGTGTTTCCTTATTTTGTTGCCAGTGTCACTAGCTTACTGATTATAGGCGTTGTTTTAGTTGCGATCCCCTACTTTATCCGGCTTTAGTCGTGAATATCTGCCACGATTTAGCATCAGAGTTAAATCTGACCATTGCTACACTAGTGGCTTTTTATGCTCCAAAGAAAGTGGCTCCAAATAAAGGTTTAGCATTTTTTATGTTTGGTTGAATGGGCTTTAAGATTGTACCCTCATTACAGTCAATCACCTGCAGTGGGCTTATGTGCAGATACTGTTTCGGGACGCTTTGCGCCGTCCATGGCCGCTTGTATGCCTTGGAATATATAGATATACGTGAAAGGCCATGGTCAGAATCGGTGAAGTCAGCTTTGTTGTACTCCTAGTCAGAATCCTTAAACATAATTTCATCAATGCTTTCTTTTTGCATAATATGCTCAAGCATTCTGACTCTTGTTGTATTGTTAGTTACCTAATAGGGAAAATATCCTTCAAAAAGACAAACTTAGAATTTACTGATTGCAGCAAGCAAACTTTGATTGAATGTCTTATCAGTAACGACGCCTTCCTCTAAGTCAAAATTATCAAAAAAGCTTGGTAATGATATAGCGGCTATTACTGTTGCTGCAAAGTAGGGCGCTGATGCTTGCGCTGCGGCTAAGACACTTTGCGCTCCTCCAGGACCTGGCGAGGTGGACAGCATAAGAATCGGTTTATTTTGAAAGACTTTCATGTCTATTCGAGATGTCCAATCGAACAGGTTTTTATAGGCTGATGTATATGAGCCATTGTATTCAGCGAATGACATCACGATAGTATCTGCTGCGCCAATCGCGTTATAAAAATCGTGTGCTAATTGCGGAATACCAAATTCAGTTTCTCTGTCTACGCTGTATATGGGCATTTCAAAGTCATGAATGTCGATTAGCGATATATCTGCGTTGTTGATTTGCTGTGCGGCATAAAAAGCCAATTTTTTGTTAATAGAGTTTTTGCTGTTGCTTGTGCCGAAGGTCAGTACTTTCATTTTAATTCCCTGTGATCAATATTATTTCAAGTGTGCAGTATAGATTGCTTTTTAAGGGTGGCGCGCCTATTAGCGCGAGGGCTAAAGTCACACCGCCATTAGTAAGTAAAAGTCACTGTATCCCAGCTTGGTGATGTATAGTGGTCAAGTGAAGTTAGCCACTATTTGTAGGTAATTCAATTACTTTTTCATATTAAAGGTTATTCGAAATCATTCTGACTTATAAAATAACTAACACACTTCTATCCCTAAACGAGTTATAAAGTGCTCACACTGTATTGCCAGCGACGATGAATCAATATGTCTAGGCCGTAAACATATTCAAACTTTATTCCGTCATCGATCAATCTTGAGATAATTTGTATCTACTGTTGAGACTTCACTATTATCCATTTCATTCGTTTCTGATGTGAGTCATCAGGTTGCTGATATTTGTTCAAGCATTTGTGCCGATAGTGATAAAAAATGCCAGTCAGTTAACTGACTGGCATTTTTACATTGTGACGGATGCGTGTTGTAACTAAGACAACTTATTGCAGGTCTTTACTTAAATTACCAAATACGTACGCGTTGCTCTTCAGGTAAGTACAACTCGTCACCGGGTTTAACATCAAAGGCTTTGTACCAAGCATCGTGGTTACGTGGGGCGAGGGCGCGGTAACGACCTGGTGCATGAGTGCCAGCACGAAGTTGGCTTAACATGCTTTGCTCGGTGCGTTTTTCTTTCCACACTTGAGCCCAAGCTAAAAAGAAGCGTTGATCGCCAGTAACGCCATCAATAACCGGTGCTTCTTTACCTTTTAAGCTCAACTTATAAGCGTGGTACGCCATTGATAAGCCACCAACGTCGCCGATATTTTCACCTAAACTGTTACGTCCGTTGACAAAGTTTTCTGGAATAGGCTCATATTTGCTGTACTGTTCAGCCAGTTTATCGGCTTTAGCATCAAAGGCGGCGCGATCTTTGTCGGTCCACCAATTACGCTGAATACCATTGGCGTCTGATTTAGAGCCTTGATCATCAAATCCATGACCCATTTCGTGACCAATGACCGCACCAATACTGCCATAGTTCACCGCGGGATCTGCGTTTGGATCAAAAAATGGCGGTTGTAATATAGCCGCAGGGAACACAATCTCATTAAACGAGCTGTTGTAATAGGCATTGACTGTTTGCGGTGTCATGCCCCAACGATTACGATCGGTTTTTTCCAGTTCCTGAGCTACGCTGTCGGCTTGGAAGTATTTGCGCAGATTTTTAATATCACCGACTAAATCATTTTTAGTCAGGGTTAAACCATCAAATTCTTGCCATGAATCTGGATAACCAATTTTAGGGTTAAATGCCGCTAATTTAGCATGGGCATTCACTTTAGTTTCATCGCCCATCCACTCTAAACCATCAATACGCTGTCCAAGTGCTGTGCGTAAGTTTTCAACTAATTCGGCCATTTGTTGCTTAGACGACTCAGGAAAGTAACGTGATACATACACTTTACCGATTGCAAAGCCCAATGATTGAGTGCCTGACATTTCTTCTACCGCGCGTTTCCAACGTGGACGAGGTTGTTCTTGGCCTGTTAACTCTTTGCCATAAAAAGCAAAGTTAGTATTGAAAATATCTTCTGATAATAATCCGGCATTATTACTGACCGTGTGGTAGGTCAGATAGTCCTGCCATACATTTAATGGCTGTTGATTTATCAAGTCAATGATAGCCTTAACCGGTTCAGGTTCAGATATATTGAGTTGAGGGACTTGATAGCCTGTTTGTGCAAAATATAAATCCCAGTTAAATCCAGGATATTGCTGAGCAAGATCTGTGCGCTTAAGTTGGTTTAAGGTTAAATCGCGATTACGACGTTTCTCTCTAGGCCATTGTGCTTGTGCTATTTTAGTTTCAAGTGCAAGAATCGCCGCGGCACGTTTTTCACCGTTTTTTATCCCCGCAAAAGCCAGCATTGCAGCGATATGCTCAACATAAGCTTTACGAATATTCACAAAGCGATCACTTTCTTCTAGGTAATATGAACGGTCTGGTAAACCCAAGCCACCAGCGCCAATGGTCATTTCATATTGATTAGGGTCTAAACGGTTAAACCACATTCCACCCCAAATAGGTGATGATGTACCTGTAAGCCAGGCTTCGCCGAATATTTTTGTTAAGTCTTGAGTCGAGTTGATTGCCGCTATTTGATCTAAGGTGCCTTTAATTGGTGTGATACCCAACTTATTAATGGTTTCGGTATCCATATAGGCATGATAAAAATCAGCAATTAATTGTTCTTCTGCATTTAAATCACTGCGGCCAGCAATATCATCAATAATTGCTTTGACTTGATCTTCACTGCGCTCAGCTAAGGCATTAAATGCGCCGTAACGGGTTTTGTCTGCTGGCATGACAAAGTTGTCGTACCAATGACCACTGGCATACATAAAGAAGTCATCGCCAGGTTTAACCGCTTCATTACGCGCTGTTAAGTCAATACCAAAAGTACCTAATTCAGCTTTAGCGGGAGCAGGGGAAGTGACGGCTGCAACCTGAGTATTTGTTGTATCAGATACACCACAACCTGCTAATAGTGCAGTGGTTAATCCAATCGCAATTAAGGATCTATTCATTGTTATCGTATTCCTTAGCCAATGTGTTGACAGAGTTATTTGCTTCGTCATCTTGAAAGAATGACACAAAATGTCAACATTTGAATTGTTAGCAAATTTTAGCAACTAGGTTATTAATAAGACATTTCAGCGATGAATCTTCCTTGTTAACTATGCTTTTTGCCACTTATCTCGCGATGATTTTACACCGTAAAAATAGTATAATTTGAATAAACCCCATGTGTGGAGTATTATTGGTTGTGGTAATAAGTCGTCTTTATATCGCTGTATAAATCTCTGAGGGGGCTGGATATGTCTGCAATTGAGCAAGCTGTGTTACAGCAAAATCCTGAAAAAACTGCCCAAGTCGCGCTGAAGGTGTTTTTTAATATCATGGATGCTTGGCATGTAAGAGCAAAAGATCAAATTGTGCTGTTAGGTAGGCCGGCCGAGTCGACATTTTATAATTGGAAAAAAGGTAAAGTGTCGTCATTGTCGCCAGATACCTTGGAGCGTATTTCATACGTTTTAGGCATTTATAAAGCCCTTGGGAGTTTATTTCCGACAAGAGATCAAGCCGATGCTTGGCCTCAAAAAGTCAATCAAGCCTTTAATAATCAAACAGCTTTGGAGTATATGCTAAAAGGTAGCATGATAAATTTGAGTGATATGCGGAGATACCTTGATGCACAACGAGGTTAATACCATTGAGCCTAACGCGGATAAGCTGTACAGATTAGTGCCCAGCCATTTTCCGCCTATCGACTTATTTGAACAGGTCGCCAACCCTGATGAGCTTGAGATAGTTTTTGCTATTGAATCACTCACCAACGACCGCTTACGTGAAGAAGCAGGCGAGTTGGCCCTGGTGCCAGTAGAACAACGTATTTCTGGTATTGGAACCTCGCCAATAATGGCGGCATTTACCCATATTGGTACGCCATCACGCTTTACCGATGGTTGTCAATTTGGAGTGTATTATGCGGCTAAAACGTTACATACCGCCTTTTCTGAAACCATTTACCACCGAGAAGTGTTTTTACGCGCGACTAATGAGCCCGATACCGAACTCACTATGCGTTGCTATATTAATCAAGTCGCGTTGGCACTGCACGATATTAGATCCCAAGAATTTGATGACTTACACACAGATGACTACGCGATAGCACAGCAATTTGCTAAAGCATTGCGTGCCCGTGACAGTAACGGTTTGGTGTATCGTAGTGTAAGAGACTGTGGTGGTGAATGTATTGCGGCGTTCAAACCTAAAGCCGTCACAATCCCACAGCAAGGTGGGCATTACAAATACATCTGGAGTAGTAAAAAGCAAAAGATTGAGCACATATTAGAAGTCAATTTGATTAAGTAGCCGCAGCCATTTAACGGTATTCATTAATTTTAAAATAAACAAATGTAAAATGAATCGCATCTAATTCTACAACTCGTTTAATACCTAAATCTTTTACACGTTAGGCGCTCAAGCCGCTATCTAGAATCAACCTCACTAATCTATAAATTGCATTATCTCTTATGCTTAAACTTTCCGGTTACTCTGGCAGTTGTTGCAGTGACTTATCGATTTGCTCAGATAACTGAGTCAATAAATGGCTGTATGCACTAACCATGTCTGGCGCCGTTGCTCCTGCTTTGGTGACAGCAGTGAAGTGTTGCTGGGTGATATGTCGGTTTACTTGGTTATCGATAAGATCCCAATAAACATTTAGTCTGACATTGTTACTGTCTCTGCTTAAGCTCATAAGCTTTATTTTGACACTGTACTGCGGGCTATTTTCTGCTCCCCAGGGGAATAACACTAACTTACGACTATGATCGCTTTGGTTGAGATTAATACTCACAACACGGCCGATACCTTGATCTAATGGCTCAGCCCAGTAGCTGTTGGCCATTCTTTGTAGGCTGCCATCTTCAAGCGGATATACCATTTGAGTAAAGTTTAGGTACTCGGGTATTTCAATAGGGCCAATGCCAATATCGTATTCGAGTGATGTACTGCCGGGCTCTATCTGCAAGGACGGTGCGGTTAACACAAAGTACTGTTTTGGCGGTGAGCTTTGGCAGCCGCTGATCAGGCTAAGTGCCAATAAACTCACACTCCAATATAGTGATCTCATCCAAGATAGCCTCATAACATTATTCTCCTTGCTTACCACGTATAATCGCCTCGGGTTGCTCATCTAAGGTTTCACTTAAACTACGTAACGCCCGAGCTGTGCGGCTAATCTCTGCCAATGTATTGGTTAATTCAATCACGAGTGGGGAGTTTTGATCTAAAGAATTACCTGCTTGATTCGCCAACTGATCAATACTGACTAATGTTTTGTGCAGTGCCGCTAAACTGAGGTTGAGAGACTCAACCATTTGCGGTTCATCTTTATTTAACTGCATCAATAAACTATCTAGTTTAGCCAGTACTTCGATACTCTTGGTGCCTAATGTCGCCTGAGTTGTATCGATATGCACAGCGGTGTTTCTAACGGCTGTTGCAGCGCTATCAAAATTATCCAGCGCTTGCTGTATTTTGCCACTGGCGGCAATGTCGCTAAGTTGCTGAGCCAATTTATCCACATTGGTGATGACGTTTTTCAAGTTCAATGATTGCAGATCTTTAAACAAGGATTCGAAATCAGTCGCTATGGTTGGTAGTTCCAATAATGAATCTTTGTCATCATGGAAATGTGCGGATGTGTTGGGATAAAAATCTAACTCAACATAGAGTTGTCCGGTTAATAAACTCAGATAATTCAGCTGAGCACGTAAGCCATTCTCTATCGCGTGGGAGAAAAACTCTTCTCCCACTTGTATGCCTTTAAGGTTAATGCGTTTCAACAGTAAATCGGCGTGAACTGAGGCCGTGACACCTTGGCTACTGTCGTTGGGGAAATCAATACTAATATCGCTTATTTCACCAATGATTACGCCTTTTAACTTCACTGGCGCACCGACTTGAAGCCCTTGTACTGAGTTATTGAAATACATGACCACAGGCGCTTTTTCGGCAAATATTCGCCCACCAGAAAAAAATAGCAGGGCAATAAACACTAAAAGAATCGCGCCAAAGATAAAGGCCCCAATCGCAAGAGGAAGTCGCTGGCTTTTACTCATGATGCCTCCACTTTATCAGCACGATTGAGAAATTGTCGCACTCGAGCTTGGCTACTGTTAAGTTTTAATTCTCTCGGATCGCCACAATCAAGCATGGTATTGGTTTGATTATCGAGAAACACACAGCGGGTGCCGATTGACAATATACTGGGTAGCTCGTGCGATACGATAATCACGGTCGAGTCCAGTGCTTGGCAAATTTGCACTATTAGGTGATCTAAGCGCATAGAGCTAATGGGATCTAAGCCTGCTGAAGGCTCATCAAAAAATAACAATTGTGGATCCAGTGCAATCGCGCGCGCCAAGCCTGCACGCTTATGCATACCGCCACTTAATTCGGCAGGGTAAAATTTTTCAAATCCAGCTAAGCCGACTAAAGCAAGCTTATATGCCACAGCCTCTGCTATTTGCCGCTCCGAAAGGTCGGTATACATTTGTAGCGGTAAAGCCACATTTTCGGCAAGCGACATACTGGAAAACAACGCGCCAGTTTGAAACGTGATCCCCCAGTCTTTGAGCATGGCCACTTGCGCTGGTTCATCAGCGTCATAAAAGTTTTTACCTTGATAAAGTACTTCTCCCTTAAGTGGGGTTAACAATCCTACCATTGATTTAAGTAAGGTTGTTTTGCCGCAACCACTTCCGCCAATGACAAAAAAGATATCATTTTTGTTAATCTCGAAGTTCAGTTGTTTTTGTACCTCGGTCGTACCATAACCGACACTAAGATTGCGTACACTGATGAAGGCATCATCCACCATAATTAGATCCCTAACTTATCGTATAAGATATTGAGCGCGGCATCGGAAACCACCAGAAACACAATGGCTTTAACTACAGCACTGGTCGTGGCTAAACCAACGGCATTAGAATCTCGCCCGCATTTAAGCCCGGCCTGACAACCTGCAATAGCAATTAAAAAACCAAAAATAAGGCTTTTTATCAACCCGGTGGATATGTCTACCCAATCAATGGCAACCTGAGTTTGTAAAATATATTGGGTGTAACTCACGCCCATGCCATTGGCAACTACTGCACCGCCGATCATGCCTATCACGTCAGAGTAAATGCACATTAACGGCATAATGAAAATCAATGCCAACAAGCGAGGTAACACCAGAAACTCCATGGTGGAAATACCCATGACTCGCAGCGCATCAATCTCTTCATTGACCTGCATGGTGCCTAATTGAGCGGCATACGCGGCTCCTGTTCTGCCAGCCATAATAACGCCTGTCATCAGGGCGCCCATTTCACGTACCATTCCAATCGCCACTAGGTTAGCGACATACACCTGAGCACCTAACTGACGCAGCTGCACTGAACCTAAATAGGCTAAAATCATTCCCACTAGCAGACTAATCAAAGTGACAATCGCCAGTCCTTTAGGCCCTGCTTGTTCAATAAAAAATACGATATCACTGCGCCGAGTACTGGCTTTACCTCTTAACCAACGCCCTAATGCCAACGTGCTTTCCCCGACAAACACTAAGCCATCGTGCACCTGTAAGCCTTGTACAATCATGCCTTTACGAAGCGTGACCCACATGCCACCAATGACACCATCATTCGCCGTTTGATACACGGGCACATCGGTAGCTAGCTGCAGTAATTGTTGTAATCCTTGTGGGGTATCTTGAATATTGAGGGCTATTTTTTGTTGTTCACACCAGCGGGATAATTGTAATAAGGCAATGGCAAGGCTTGAATCCCACTGAGATAATTCAGTCGTCACTAATCTGACAGTATGGCAAGTTGCGGGAAGGGCGGCACAAATATCGGCACCTAGTGGTGCTTGGCCTAATTGCCAATCACCTGCAAGACTCAGGTCGCAGTTGTCATCGTGCATGTCGATATCAAATGTGGCGAGTGTCATACTAGACCCCAAAAAAAGTAGCAATCAAGTGTATATTTGCATCAAGTTCATTGTTGTACTGATCACAAGTGTAGACCAATCGCTCAGATTGTATTTTGACCTTGAACAAATAAACTCATTAACTATTAAACTGATAACGCTATCTAGCTGGCTAATAACAACCTTCAATGGCTAAATATGCCGCCTGCATATCGCGATTTAACATAAATAAACTTGCACAGACAAAATTTAGCGCTACTATGTACCCTATAATGGTACTGTGTTTTTATACAGTATCGGTATAAATGTACGAGGTTAGCGTATGCGCTTTATTCCCATTGTCGCCAGTGCTGGCATTACCGGTTTTGAAAGCCCTGCTGCTGAGTATCTTCAATTAGGCCTCAGTCTTGATGAGATGTTAGTGCAACATCCAAGTTCGACTTTTATCGGCTTAGCCCAAGGGGAGTCAATGCAAGGTGTTGGGATATTCGATGGCGACTTACTGATTGTCGATCGTCATGAAACGGCTAAAAGTGGCGATGTGATTGTGGCTAATTTTAATGGTGAATTTGTGTGTAAAATTCTCGATCTGCAACGGCGAATGCTAGTGTCATCTCATGAGCAACATTTACCAGTAACTATTTGCGATTATGATGACTTTAGTATTGAAGGTGTGGTGATCCGCTCAATTCGTTGTCATCGCCAAAGCCCCATGTTTGTTAGCCACCAAGGGTAAGCAACAATGTTTGCCTTAGTTGATGCCAATGCTTTTTATTGCAGTGCTGAACAGGTATTTCGTCCTGATTGGCGTGGTAAACCCATCATTGTACTGAGCAATAACGACGGTTGTATTGTGGCTGCTAATCGACAAGCAAAAGAAGCGGGCATACAAAAATTTCTACCCTATTTTCAAGTTAAAGCGCTATGTGCCGAGCGTAATGTGATTGTGTGTTCATCTAACTATGAGCTCTATGCCGATTTATCAGCAAAAATGATGGCGATAATAGGCCGCTTTGCGCCCGATCAGCATGTGTACTCCATCGATGAATGTTTCCTGTCGTTTAAACACAGTTACCCCGCGATTAAATGCCTGCATACCCATGGTCAGTTAATCCGTCGTACGGTTTGGAAAGAAGCACGTTTACCCGTTTGTGTCGGTATGGGTGACACCTTGACCTTAGCCAAGATAGCCAATCATGCCGCTAAAAAAATTCCAGGATACCAAGGTGTTTGCGTGATTGAGACATTGCAGCAACGCACTGACATTTTGCGTCAGCTTGCGGTCGGTGATGTATGGGGCATTGGTAGGCGCATAAGTAAAAAACTTGAAGTAATGAATATTCGCAGCGCATATGATCTTGCCTGTATGCCACCGAGCCTTGCGAGAAAACAATTTAGTATTGAAATAGAGCGAACCGTTCGTGAACTGAATGGTCAAGTCTGTAAACAATGGGATGAGGCAAGGGCAGATAAAAAACAAATTTTCTCGACTCGTAGTGTTGGTGAGCGCATCACTGACTATGAATTGCTATTACAGGCATTGAGTAAACATATCGCTATCGCGGCGCTTAAAGCGCGTCAGCAAGGCTCGTATTGCAAAACCATGTTGCTGTTTGCCAGTAATTCCCCCCATGACGAACGGCCCGTGAGTGATAAGGTCATTGTCCATTTCCCTTGCCCGACACATTGCTCTGTTGAACTCACCAAAGCGCTTAGACAAGCTGCACCAAGGTTGTTTCGCGTCGGTGTGCGGTATTACAAAATTGGCGTAGGCCTTGTTGATTTAGCCAGCGAGAAATATTTTCAATTTGATTTATTCAATCCTGCTAAGGTCGATTATGCCCTCATGCACACCCTTGATAGCATCAACCAACGTTATGGCCGCGATACTGTGTTTCTTGCTGCACAAGGAATACAACAAAAGTGGGCAATGCGTCGTGATTTGCTTACTCCTCAATATTCAACTCAATGGAAATGCTTACCCAAGATTAAATGTTAATATTTTTATGGTTCCATCATTAAAATTGTCATTGAGCAAATAAAATAGAAATCACTGATTCGATTATTGGTATTGATATTGAGCTAAGCGTGGCACTGGTCACAAAATATCAATGCTAATTGGCATATGCCATTAATCGGCGTATATATAGCATATGCCAATTACTGTTAATCGATAATGGCAAGCATTAATGTCATCAACCATAACCATTTATGCCGTTTAAACTAAATGGTATCTCGATGATAAAATTGAATATTGTACAGTGAGGACAGCCCCCATGATTACAGCCATACCCATGAAAGCGGAAAATATTTCCAACCATTTTAGCAAAGCCGATGAGGTACTGTTTATTAATGACCAAGCTCAAGTCGTCGGGCGTTTTACCAACCCCGCTTTACTCGATGGATGTGAGGGCAAGCAGCAATTAGTCAGTTTGATACTGGCACAAGGCGCGAATCGGGTGATCATACGTAATATTGGCCAGCAGTTATTGTCTAAGCTACTAAACCAGAATTTGAGTGTATTTCATGCAAAAAACGGCCGTACAGAGTTACAGCATTTTGCGGCTGCTGTTTTATCCAACTGTGAACAATATACCCAGGTAAGTCAGGGGCGTCCGTCAGTGAAACATATTGCTAAGCAAGCTAATGGCGGTTGTTGCGAACATGATCATGCTGATGGAGAAGCGGGCTGTCACAGTGCACCTGAGGCGAAACGTTGCTGTGAAACTAAAGCGGGCGCAGAAAGCGCCATGATGAAACCTTGTTGTAATAAAAAGCACTCACTCACTCATGCACCAACATTAGTGAATGCGCAGGTCGAAGTGATGTGCTTACAGCGCTGTTAGTTTTAAATCATAGCGCTGTAATTTACGATATAAAGTACGAACACTAATATTAAGCTTAATGGCTAATTCTGCAGGAGACCCTTGAAATTGCTCACAGACCTGAAAAAGATACCTATACTCAACGTCATCTAATGACATGATCGTGGTTGCCGTTTTTAGGGAATTGTTTTCTTCGGTCGACAGGTTATTAGGTTGAACAATTTCAGGTAAATCACTGCTGTGGATCATATCTTCGTTGGCTATTAATGCTGATTGCTCAATAATGTTTTTCAATTCACGAATATTACCTGGATAGGCATAACGACTGAGTAAGGTTAACGCATTAGCTGAAAACTTTTTATGCTTGTATTCAGAATATTTAATAAAGTGATTAACGAGCGTTGGAATATCATCATGGCGTTCACGTAACGAGGGTAAGTAAATCGGAAATCCTGCAATGCGATAATACAAATCACGTCTGAATTCTCCTTTTTCAACTAAATCGAGTAAATTTTTATGGCTGGCGCTGACTAATCTAAAATCAGAACGTTTTTGTTTTAAGCCCCCAACGGCGCGATAGCATTGAGTTTCAAGTAATCTGAGTAACTTGACTTGCATATTCATTGGTACGTCGCCAATTTCATCAAAAAACACCGTCCCACCATGGGCGATTTCAATCAGACCTTTTTTGCTGGTGGTCGCCCCGGTAAAGGCACCTTTTTCATAGCCAAATAATTCACTTTCGAATAGATTCTCACTCAGTCCGGTACATTCAATCACCACAAATGGCTTATCACTTCTACTGCTGGCCTGATGTACAGCTTTGGCGACCAGCTCTTTACCAGCGCCTGTTTCACCTTGCAATAGTACTGCAATGTTGGATTGAGAGGCGCGATTTATCCGATTGAGCATTTCCTTAAACGGCGCGGATTGACCGACCATAGTGCCTTTTTTAGATTCGATCGATGCATAATCAATAGCATCTAGAATCTCTAGAAACCCTAAGATTTGGCCATCATTATCTTTAATCGGTTTCATTAAAATATCGCAATATGACTTGCCATGAGCCGTGCTATGGATATGCATCGCATTGGCTGCTCTAGTCGTACTCAGGCATTGCTGTAAAGGGCAATCTTCGCCGTGTTTGTCACAAGGTTCGTTACTATGATGGGAAATCTGATGACACTTACTTTGACCCAATATCACTTTGGTCTCATATGTTTCTGCATAGGCTTCATTGACCGCATGTATGACATAGTCTGGGGTAATAAATATTGCCGGTTTATCAATCGCGTTTATCATCGATTGGACTACGGTAGTGTTATCCATTTATTGCTCTCGCTTGTCTACATATGCATCAGTTAATTCTAATATGTCATTATAGGTGCCATAATTGTCACGTCAATGCCACATTTGTCACTTGGTAACCTTGCATTTACATTATCTAAACATTGATTGGTTCTAGGTAACTGATTTCATTGCCTTAAAATTTAAGATGTGATCTGGCACAAGCTTTGTATAGCTCTAATATACATGTCTGATGGCCGTATTGAGTTCAAAGACACTGTAAATGGGGAGAACATTCAATGGCTAAAATTGTTGTGATAGGTGCCGGTACTGGTGGCATGCCAGCCGCATACGAAATAAAAGAGATTTTGGGTAAGGACCATCAAGTTTTAATGGTTAACGAACATGATACATTTCGTTTTACCCCTTCTAATCCTTGGATTGCAGTTGGGTGGCGAGAACCTAAAGCCATTACGTTCCAGATAGAAAAACACTTAGCAGATAAAAAAATAGAATTTAAATGTGCCAGAGTGACTAAAATTGATACTGAAAAAAATCAACTTATAACTGCTGATGAAGACATTATTGACTATGACTATTTGGTTATCGCAACCGGTCCTAAACTGGCATTTAACACTATACCTGGAGCAGGCCCTGAACACTTTACTCAATCTATTTGCACACTTGAACATGCAGTAGAGTGCAAAGTTGATGTCGATAAACTGTTAGCTAATCCGGGTCCTGTGATCGTGGGGGCATTTCAAGGTGCAAGCTGCTTTGGGCCGGCTTATGAATACGTGTTTATTTTAGACAAGGTGTTACGTGATGCCGGCATTCGAAGCAAAGTGCCAATTCATTTTGTCACTAGCGAGCCTTATGTTGGGCATTTAGGTTTAGGTGGCGTTGGTGATTCAAAATCAATGCTCGAGTCTGAGTTACGCCAAAGAGATATAAAATGGATATGCAATGCCACGGTTGACTCTGTAGAGGAGGGCGTGATGCATATTTCAGAGCTTGATAGAAAGGGAAATGTTGATTTTTCTCACTCATTGCCATTTCAACATTCAATGTTAATCCCCCCATTTGCTGGTATTGATGCTGTCGCGAATGTTGAAGGACTATGTAACCCTAAAGGCTTTGTTATTACCGATGAACATCAACGTTCACCAACATTTAGTAATATTTTTGCGGGTGGCGTTTGTGTGGCAATCCCGCCAGCAGAAATAACGCCAGTCCCAACCGGAATGCCAAAAACAGGTTACATGATTGAGTCGATGATGACTGCAATCGCTCACAATTTGCATAGCATTATTATTGAAAACAGCCCGCCTAAAAGTAAAGGCACCTGGAATGCAATTTGTATTGCTGATATGGGTGACACAGGTGCAGTATTTGTGGCAATGCCTCAAATAGCACCGCGTAACGTCTCTTGGTTTAAAAAAGGGAAATGGGCACATTTTGCCAAAATTGGTTTTGAAAAATACTTTCTACGAAAAATGAAGACAGGTAGCAGTGAACCATTATACGAAAAATATGCGTTGAAACTCATGGGGATCACGCGCCTAGAAGCAGAGGATGATGATAATGACATTAGCAAAGAATTGTAATCAACACGTGGCAGGATTTGGCAAATTAGGCGCTTTACTAATACTCGCGAGTATGTGCAGCGTTAGCCAAGCAGCATCATTAACCGAACAGCAAATGCTTGAGCAAGAGGCTAATGAGCGTATTGCCGAATTTAGCCAAACATTAAAAGGTCAGTTACAGGCAGCCATAAAGCAAGGTGGATTGCCCAATGCTGTGTCTGTGTGTAAGTCGGTAGCGCCTGCCATTACTGCACAGAATTCGAAACAAGGCTGGACGCTCGCTCGAACCAGTTTGCGGGTGCGTAATTCAGACAATACGCCAGATGCATGGGAGTTAGCACAATTACAAAAGTTTGAAGCCATTCAGTCTTCAGGACAGTCATCCGTTGATAAACTGATAGTGGCCAGCGAGTATATTGTTAATGGCGATAATACTGAGTTTCGATATATGAAAGCCATTCCAACTCAAGAGTTATGCTTAGGTTGTCATGGCAGTAATATTAACCCTGAACTGAGTGCATTGATTAATAAAACCTATCCTGATGATAAAGCAATTAACTTTGCCCTTGGTGATATTAGAGGTGCATTTTCATTGCAAAAAGTCATCAGTGATCCAGTATCGCCGATGACAGCCAAACCCTAATAAAGACGTAAATAATGACGTAATAAGGCTTAACAAACGTTAAGTCTTATTACGCAAAACCTAAATCATAGTGAGTTGATTCGTTCGCAATTTATTGCGACATAATTCGCAGTAAAAGATGATGATTTGACTTAACATTATACTGTAATAATCAAACTTCCTCAGTCAACGATAAATGATGTTGCGAATGTGACCGATATTCATATGAGGTTTTATCTAACAAATGCCCAAGGGATTTTGTTGGGAGTAATGTGTCATGAGCAAAATCCGCATCGATCCTTTTTATCATCACGTTAGCCATACGATTACTTATGTGGTGACGGATCTTGCTACGCGTCAAAGCGCCATAATCGATCCTGTTTTAGACTTTGATATCGCCTCTGGAACCATAAGTACCCACTTTGCCGATATGCTGATTGAGCATATCGATAAACATGGATATGAAATTGAATGGATTTTAGAAACGCATGCCCATGATGATCATATTTCAGCGGCATGCTATATCAAGAAAAATCGAGGAGGGATAACGGGAATTGGCGAGAATATCACCAAAGTCCAGCACACGTTTAAGCGATTACTTAATCTTGATGAAAGCTTTCAGTGTAATGGTGAGCAGTTTGACCAACTGTTTGTCGATGAAGAATTGATTAAATTCGGTCATTTAAATATTCACGTAATGCACACTCCGGGCCATACACCAGCTTGTGTTAGCTATCTTATTGAAGACACAGTGTTTGTCGGTGATACCTTATCTATACCTGAGTTAGGGACTGCGAGTACTGAATTCCCAGATAGCAGTGCAACCACCTTATACCATTCAATTCAACGGATATTAGCATTGCCAAATTGTACCCGTGTATTTGTAGGACATTATCCGTTCACAGATAAAAACGCGGAGAATCAATTAGAAACATCGGTTATTGCGCAAAAAAGGAATAACCGCGTTGTAGGGGGTAAAGTCACTCTTACTGAGTTTGTTGAGTTACATCAACAACGTCATATAAATGCTGATACTCCAGCTTTGCTACTACCCGCAATCCAAATCAATATTCGAGCAGGCAATATTTCACCCATAGAAGGTGAAGATAACTATTATATTAAAATACCGCTAAATCAATTGTGATCACATCACGAAAATAATCATCTTACCAATTAGTGGTCAAATAAACGGCCTCCAGCTAATGGCAGTGAAAGATATCAGCCATTAGCCAGAGCATATCTAGCTTACTGTGATTTAAACCTTATACGGCACTAATGGAAATCCATCTTGTTGCCATTGCACCATACCACCTGCTACAGATAGTGGTTTTTTAAAGCCCATATTTTGTAATGAATCAGCAGCAAGTGCGGAGCGCCCCCCAGTACGGCAAATCAGAAATATCTCTTTTTCTGCTAATTCATTTAATGCTAAAACCCATTCGCAATGGTGACTGACCAAAGGATGCTCGTGTATTTTCATCTCTAATACACCACGAGGGAAATTCACTGCACCTTCGATATGGCCTAATAAAAATTCTTCGTGTTCACGGACATCGATAATAACCACATCAGGGTTAAGCATTGCCGTGAGTAAATCATGGGTACTCACTTCGATAATGTTAGCTTTGATTTCACTTATGTATTCTTGAGCAGTTTTCATGTGTACCTCGTGATATTAAATAATAGATTTAGTTAGGATAAATAGCGCCATTAGGACTAAAAACACGGCAAATATTTTCTGTAATATTGCTTTAGGTAAATATTGGCTTATCCATTGACCTGCAATACTGCCGACAAACCCGCCAGTAATCATGATCCCAATAACCGACCAGTCAAACTCAAGCCCTTTATCTGAAAGCAATGAGTAGTATTTTATAAAGCCAACGAATGAATTCATGGTAATAATCAGTAAGCTGGTGCCAATCGCGAGTCCAATATCAATACCACCGAGGATCACCAAAGCCGGCACAATTAAAAAGCCGCCACCAACACCAACAAAACCAGTCACAACACCGACCCCTAAGCCTTGTAAGAGGATTTTGGTCACATCCAGCGTGCCTGCTTTACATCGACTTGATTGATTACGCCACATCATGACGGCACCCATAAGCATTAAAATGACAAACACAGTCAGTTGAATGTCACTGGTCACAAAAGTGCTTGTCCAAGCACCTAAGTAAGTCCCCGCCATGCCAGGTAAACCAAATAAGAACACATGACGCCAAGAAACCTTTTTATGCTTAATGAAACGCATACTGCTGATTAAACTGATTACACCAACGATACATAATGATGAAGCTATGGCTAATTGTGGTTGCATACCAATAAGATATAACAACACTGGAACCGTAATAATTGAGCCTCCAGAGCCCAATACACTCAGCACTAAACCAATCAATAATGCGCCAATAATTGCTTGTATCATTTTGATGACTCTTAGGTTTAAAGAAGGTTAATCGGGATTTTTAAATAGACTGTGCCATTGTCTTCAGCATCAGGCATTTTTCCTGCACGAATGTTGACTTGAATCGATGGCAATATCAGCCTTGGCATGGCTAACGTGGCGTCTCGTTTTTGTCGCAAAGCAACAAAATCGGCTTTTGACATGGTGTCGTTAACATGAATATTGTGTTGTTTTTGTTGACTGATTTGAGTTTTAAATTGGTGGTCACGGCCTTCAGTAGGGTAGTCATGGCACACATAAATGTCGGTCGAGTCTGGCAAACTAAATAATGTCTGGATTGAGTCATATAAGGTATTGGCATCGCCACCAGGGAAATCGCATCGCGCAGTCCCCACATCAGGCATAAAGATAGTGTCACCTACAAAAGCGGCTTGTTCGTTAATGATGTAGGCTAAATCGGCAGGTGTGTGCCCTGGAGTATGCATAATGCGTATGGTCATATCACCGACTTGTAGCCGATCACCATGTTTAAATAGTCGATCAAATTGACTGCCATTCGGCAAAAAACTCGCCTCAAGATTAAATATGCTTTTAAAAGTATCTTGAACTTCGGTGATATGCTCGCCAATGCCTATTTTGCCACCGACTTTGTCACATATAAAACTGGCAGCAGATAAATGGTCTGCATGGGCATGGGTTTCTAATATCCATTTTACCGTCAAGTTTTGACGTTCAATCCAATGTAAAACTCGTTTGGCACTTCGAGTATCAATACGACCTGACTTGTAATCAAAATCTAAAACAGGGTCAATAATAACGGCATATGAAGTGGCATTATCGGCAACGACATAAGTGAACGTTTCACTGTCATCATCTAAAAACTCATGGACACTAAAAGTAGAGTTCATTATAAAGTTCCTATATTAATCCTATGTAAAAGATGCACAGGAACTTAGATCCCTGTGCCGGCAAAATTAAAGCGATTTTTTGCTGAAATACCAATCAGTATATTCATAACCTTGGTTTAAACGGGCTTTGGCTTCAGCAGTAGTGGCTGGTGGGGGGACAATAACGTCATCACCAGGCTGCCAGTTTTCTGGAGTCGCTACGCCATTGGCGTCGCTGGTTTGCAATGCTTTGACTAAACGAACAAATTCGCTAATAGAACGGCCGTTGCTCATTGGGTAATAGACCATGGCACGTAATATACCTTCAGGATCGATAATGAAAGTTGCACGCACAGCGGCGGTATCACTCGCGCCAGGTTGGATCATGCCGTAGGCTTTAGCCACTGCCATTGATAAATCGGAGATAATAGGGAAGGTAATTTCAACACCAAAGTTTTCTTCAATATTACGTACCCAAGCAATATGAGAGTGAATACTGTCGATAGATAGACCTAATAATTCGGTATTAATCTCAGCAAACTCTGCAGCGTGTTGTGCAAATCCCATAAACTCAGTAGTACATACAGGGGTGAAATCTGCTGGATGCGAGAATAACACCAACCACTTGCCTTTATAGTCAGTGAGAGAGCGCATACCATGAGTCGTCTTGGTATTAAATGCAGGTGCTGGTCGGTTTAATTGTGGAAAAGAAACAATAGAATCAGTCATGTTATTACTCCAGTAGTGGTTAACTTAAATTCTGCCTAATCTGTAAAACAGATTACAAACATACTTAGTAATAGCAATTGGTGGGCCAAGTTGGCTTGGTGCGAGATCTTATTGGAATAATATTTATAACACATTGAAAATTATCATTTTTAAATCAGTTAACTTTATAAGGCTTGATATCGGTGTTATCTAATAGCGACTATCGTCTCGCTATGCTTTGCCATAAATGACACCAGTGACAATAGTGGTGACAAATATGGCGTAGAGAAGTCAGTTATTGATGGTAATAAACCCAGAACCCAATCCACAAGATCAGAAACACTGCTGCCTAGTACGCATGTGAAGTGCTGGGGGAAATGTGATTGGATATTGAATAGAAAAGAAATTAACGGATCAGCAAAGGTTAATGTGAAATAAGCAAAGACTCATAAGCAACTAGAATGACGTTGAACGGCCTTAAATAGACTCTTTATTCGTCAGCACTGTGAAGCGGCTCTTGATTATGACTTTTGAGCCTATACACATATCCTCTTTAGCTTTATATTTTAATGATTAAATCCAATATTTATAAAGGGTTAAGACACTAATGGATTTGGCAAAGCTTTCCCGTATTAGCATGAAACACTTAATCACTTTGCATGTGATGCTTGATACCCTCAGTGTCACTGCAAGTGCTGAACGCTTATGTTTAAGCCCATCATCGGTAAGTAAAACCTTGAGTCAATTAAGAAACAGCCTTAATGATGAATTATTTTATCGACATGGTAATTCGCTAATCGCCACCCCCTTAGCGCGAAGACTGGACCCTAGTGTGCAGCAGATGATCAATGATATGAACCATATCATGAGCCAAGATGTGTTTAGTCCTGCTGATTATCAAGGCCGTTTTGCGCTCTCTATGCGTGAAAGCACCTTTGAACTACTGGCGGCAAAAATAAGCGCTCATATTCTTAAGTTAGCGCCTAACATCCATTTAGATATTTATAGTAAAGACAATATTGGTTTTGATGGGTTAATAAAGGGCTCGTTAGATTTCATTATTTTACCCCACGACCTAAGTCAGCCGACGGATATTGATGACGATTTAGTCTGGGAAACCTTGATCAATGATGAGATGGTTTGTTTAATGAATGCATCACATCCTTTGGCTTTGCAGCAAGACATCAGCCTTGATGACTATTTGCAATTCAGCCATATAGGTATAACCGATACCGACTTAAGCACACCCTTTTTCGATATTTTGCTGGCTCAGCAATCCAAAAAACGCGCGATCCCCATTTCAGTAGCAGACTTTGGTAGTGCCGCCTTAATGTGTAACCACAGTGAATTACTGTTTACCTGCTCGCGCTACTGGGGAGCCACAGCCAAACAAGCCCAAGGGCTGATCATTAAAGCTTTACCTATAGATTATGGCAAAGTCGCTTATAGCCTCGTATGGCATAAACAAAGCATGAATGATCCCGCACACCGATGGTTATATGAGCAAATATTACACTGTCGTCATTGCTGAAATAGGATGTCGAGATTAAATCGACTTAATTGAATTAAAGATATAGCGCCGGTAAGGCAAGATTATTCACTCCTCGCTGGCTCAGCAGCGCGGCTAATTTTTCGATATCAGCCTGAGTGCATTGCTTCCATGTTGAAGCGATTTCACCAACTCCGTGATGGTGAAATGCATTTAGTTTAACTCGGGTATCACTTGGTAGCTGAGTTAAATAAGCCGCTAGGGCATCTATCTGGGTATCATAATCTGTAACCTCAGGAATATGTAACAGTCTAACTTCATAGAGCTTATTGTGCTGAGCAAGTAACTCAATTGAGTTAAACACCGCTTTGTTGTCTCGCCCGGTAATATAGTAGTGAGTAGCTTGGTTCCATGCTTTTAAATCAACCATAGCACCATCTAAATAGGGGAGTAACTTATGCCATCCCGTGCGACTTAAACTACCATTGGTGTCGATCATGCAAGTTAAGTGTGCTAGTTGCTCAGATGATTTAATCGCCTTAAACAGAGTAATAACAAAAGGTAATTGCAAACTCGCTTCGCCGCCGCTAACTGTAATACCGTTAATAAAATGTCGCTGACAACTAATGACCTCAAGGATTTGCTCAAGCGTATAAGTTACCGTTTTGGGCGAGGATTGTGCTTGGCATACCCTAAGGCAAGTATCACATTCAGTGCACTTAGTGCTGTGCCACACGATATGTGGCTTACATTTTAAATCTGTATCTTGCGACGCAATGAGCGTCAATGCTTGCTCAGGGCAATGATCAACACAATCGCCACATGCACTACACAAACTTATCGTTTGCGGATTATGGCAATTTTTGCATTGATAATTGCAGCCTTGTAGAAAAATCACCAATCTACTGCCCGGTCCATCGACGCATGAGAACGGTAATATTTGGCTTACAACTGCCAGTTTACTCATAAACAAAAGGCGCTTGTTCGTGAGCAATAACACGGGCTTGGCGCTGTAATATGCCGGTATTCATGGCAGCCTCAGCAGCTAAACCGCTAGTATTGCTGCGTGAACCACGTTGTTTAAATGTTTCAATGTCAGATCGTTTGACCATGTAACCAGTAACGCGGACTAAATCATTATTCGCGACATTGGCGGTAAACTCCCTAAAACCTAAGCTAAATGCGCCTTTACAAAGTTGGAACATGGCTTGTGGATTCGATTTTACGGTTTCATCTATGCTAAGAATATCGCTAATTCCCGCAGTATAATATTGATGATGCTTCGCTAACGCTTGAATATGACTAATGGGATCGGGCTCGGTGCCATAAGGAATACGAACACCAGGAGTCACATCTTTATCGACGCTAATACCACTTTGAGAATGCAATAACGCACGCCCCTTATAACCATAGGTCACCGGAGTTGATGTCACCATGTTAGCCAATGCAGCTGAGATCCTTAGGCCTAATTCATTAGCTGCCTGGCTGTGACCATAGGCGTTACTGGATAGATCAGTAGCCTCTTGCGATCCAATAGCGGCAGCTAACCCCTTAGCAGACAAGGCTTGTAAAATATTGACCGCCTCAGCCATACCGTAAATCCCAAACATAGGCGCAAAACGGTCCTCATCAATGAGTTGCTCCTTAACCAAAAAGCTGTCGAAAAAATGTGATTGTTGATGTAAGAATGCCGAACGCGCCTCAATAAGCTCAAAGGTGAGTTGGCCATAATAAGGCAGTACTTGTTGAAAAAAATCATCGATGCTAGTGGCTTTTAAGGCAACTTGTTTTAAGTTAAGTCGTACTAACGTATTGGCGCCGCCAGCTAAAGGGAGCGCGTTATAACAACTGACAATGCCAAACCCGCGCTTATCGAATGTTTCAGCATGCAACGAATAGTTGGCGATGTGAGGCTTATTGCAAAAACAAATATTGGTGGTCGCCTGCAATAATAAATCATCTGGTGTTATTGCGGGCTCGTACATAAAGGTCAAATTAGGCGCAATTTGTTGTAACTCAAGATCAATGCGCAATAAAGTCCGGCAAATAATATTATCAGTCGGACCAATATTCACATGCATAAATGCATCGGGTAATATGCGGTCAAGTAAGATCCAAAAACGGGTTAATTTGCGATAAATGGCATCAGCGTCAAGCCCAGCAACAAAAGGCATCAATAACGCATCTAAATGACCTAAGAACACCGGAATATTGGTCACCGACGGCACATGATGATAAAGCACCATTAACGCATTAAGGGCATCATCAAAATCTTCAGCCGGTGATAACGCTAAGTACTCTGAGCCTTGCTTCAGGTATTTAGCGTAGTCGGGCAGAACATAACGCGGTTTAAACGGCGCGTGGCCTTCAAACATATCGCAAATAATACCGTCCTTCATCGCATCACTAACCTGCTCAGACACTGCCACATATGGCAGACTATTTTCAGCTTCTAGGGCCAAATAATTTGATTTTTGCTTAGGAGAAAGGTGAGGGTGGCTGACTATTTGGATAATATTTTCTTGTAATGACATGACTGAATTCACTTTTTAAAGGCTAATGCTTAATAGCCATTAATCTACTCAGTGACCGGGGGGTTAAACAGTGAAAATAGCGGAGGTTGGCATTGATAAAATCGAAATCCGATGATGCAGATCACAATCAATCAAGTTCTCTACTCCATACTATGCCCTAATAATTCTAAACGCATAATGATTATCGTTAAGCTGAATTGATTAACGGTTGAAGTCATTGATAAACTTTTCTAAATTGGCTTTTTAAAACTGATAGATAGAAAAATAAAACTCAATTACAATGGACGACTTTTGCTTCAAAAATATTCGCGATCTGAGCATAACATGCCAGCGTAAGATCTAAGGAACATCTTTAATTGAGAACATTAATTGTCTTTATCACAACAGGCTTTATCCTGTTAAGTGGTTGCCAAACGGTGGCAATTAAAGATGCCGACGCAGACCGCAATATCAGTACTGCCAATAAAACAAGCTCAACGATCCCTAAGTCTTTAGCCCGCCGAAATTACCAAGACAATGGTGATGTGTGGGAACGCATCCGCTACTCAATGGATATGCCAATCCCAGATGAGCAGTTAGTTAACCAATATCGACAGTGGTATATCGATAATCCACAGCATCTTGAGAGTATTTCGCAACGCGCAAAGCCATTTTTGTATTTAATTGTGCAAGAGTTTGAGCATCGAGATTTACCTATCGAATTAGCCTTACTACCTATGGTTGAGAGCTCATTTAATCCTTTTGCGTATTCCAGTGCCGATGCGTCAGGTCTATGGCAGTTCACCTCACCAATGGCCAGCCATTTTGGCTTGCAGATGAATTGGTGGTATGACGGTCGAAGAGATGTGCCAGCGGCAACATCCGCAGCATTAGATATGCTCGAATACCTGTACAAAAAGACCGATAATTGGTTATATGCATTAGCCGCATACAATGCCGGTGAAGGTCGGTTACGTGAGGCGATTAGATACAATGAAGCGAGAGGACTGAGTACTGACTTCTGGTCTTTACCATTGCCTAAAGAAACCAGACAGTATGTGCCGCAATTACTGGCAATCGCTGATGTGATAAAAAATGCTCAACGTTATGGTATTGCACTCAAAACGATTCCTAACAAACCCCTTGTTGAAGTCATTGATGTTGGCAGTCAAATCGATATCTCGGTGGCAGCTGAGCTTGCAAATATGCCCATTGCTCGGCTACAAAATCTAAATCCTGGATTTAATCGTTGGGCGACATCGCCAGACGGACCGCATCAATTAATAGTGCCTGTTAGCAAGGTCAATGTATTTAAAAAGGCACTTGCTGATACTGACATTAGCGCCAGAATGAAATGGTCTAAATATAAAATAAAACCGGGCGATAGCATGAGTGCTATTGCTAAACGTTATCAAACGACTGTGTCTAAAATTCAACAAATGAACGACATCAATAGTGATAAAATCGTTGCCGGTAAATTTTTGTTTATGCCGCATATCAGAACGGCAGCCATTGACGAAGTAGCGTTAGTGTCTGCTCAGCCTACTCACATATTATCGCCAATACAGACTGCATCTCACAAGCCGTCAGTAATGTTAAATGCCAGTAAACCGCAAGCAAAAGATCATCACACTGTCAAAGTTGGTGATACGCTTTGGAGTATTGCAAAAGTGTATAAGGTTAGCGTTGATCAGATCACGAGTTGGAATAACATGACGGATAAAGACAGGTTAAGTGTAGGAAAAACCTTGATGTTTTATCACCAAGCGGTAAAAAACAACATTTAACTGTCTAGTCTTTAATCTCATCATACAAAACTGGCTAATATGAGATGAGAGGTTCACATATTTTAAATCTGCTTCTCATCTAATTCTCGATTCATGCGCCATGACTTGATGAACAGTGAGACGTCATCGCTATTATTTTTCTGCTCGGTATCGACAGCTTTTCTTGTTCACCTTCCACCCAAATGATTATCACTTTAGCTTGAGTCGTTAAAATCCCTACTTGACCTGTGTGTTACACATAGGTTTATAGTCAGATGATTATAATGATTAACCTTAGCGGTGGAGGCTGCATGAAAGTGAACCAACTTGCTACTGAATTAGGTATTACTGCCGACACAGTGCGCTTTTATACTCGCATTGGCTTACTTAATCCCAATAAATCTCCAGTCAATGGTTATAAAGTCTATGACCATAAAGATAAGTCGCGTATGCAATTTATCTTAAGCGCTCGCAGACTTGATTTTTCAGTTGAAGAAATTAAAGTGATTTTTTCAAAAACCGACCATGGTGAAAGTGCCTGTCATCTTGTGCGAACGTTAGTTAAACAAAAGCTGGCTGAAACGGAAAGACAATTTAATGAAATGGTTAAACTACGCTCAAGGCTTGCACACGCAGTTGAGCAATGGTCAACCATGCCAGATAACTTACCGACAGGAAATATGATTTGCCATTTGATTGAAGGTTCACATCAAACAGATGGCACTCCTACAAGAATTAATCAGGATGATAAGATTACATTAACACCAACGGAGGTTAAGTAATGGAACACACAACGCATTCACCTATACAGCTCAATATTATCGGCGCAGGCTGCGCTAGCTGTGTTGGTAAAATTGAGAAAGCCATTAAAACCGTACAAGGCGTAGATTCGGCCGATATGAATTTTGCAGATAGAACGGTACTTGTTACTGGTCAAGCAACTGCAGAGTCCATTATCAACGCGGTAGAAAGTGCTGGCTACAATGCCACTCAAATCCAGGCTGAGTCGGCAGAAGATGCCATGAATGAGAAAGAACAGGCTGATTTACAACATTATAAAAGTTTATTACGCCATACTATTATCGCTTTAAGCGTCGGTATTCCGTTGATGATCTATGGACTTTTTATTGGCGAAATGACGGTATCAAGCCTCTCAGAGCAAATGGTATGGGGGCTGGTTGGTGTAGTTACCATGGCCATTATGTTGATATCCGGTAAACATTTTTATATTGGTGCTTGGAAATCTTTTTTAAACCATAACGCCAATATGGACACCCTCATCGCCTTGGGAACAGGAACGGCTTGGATATATTCGATGCTAATTGTGGCATTTCCGCAGTGGTTTCCCGAAATGGCAAGACATGTTTACTTTGAAGCAACCACAATGATCATTGGTTTAATTAATCTTGGTTTAGCACTAGAAGTAAAAGCGCGCGGTAAGACCTCTGAAGCCATTAAGCGTCTTATTGGCCTGCAAGCAAAAACGGCGCGGGTTATCCGTGATGGCAAAGAAATCGATATCGACATTGCCCAAGTGTTACTTAACGATCATGTTAGAGTCCGTCCTGGCGAAAAAATCCCCGTGGATGGGGTGGTTATTGAAGGTAAAAGTACCATTGATGAGTCAATGCTGACCGGTGAGCCCATGCCAGTTGAAAAAGCTGTTGATGATGATGTGGTCACCGGTACTTTAAATAAATCTGGCTCAATCATATTTAAAGCAACACGGGTCGGAAAAGATACCGCACTGGCGCACATTATTAGTATGGTCAAACGGGCACAAAACTCGAAGCCACCGATTGGTCGATTAGCGGATGTCATTGCGGCTTATTTTGTACCAGCCATTATGATCATTGCCATTGTCAGTGCCATGGTGTGGTTTAACGTTGGACCTGAGCCATCAATGGTATTTGCCATAGTGTCTGCTACAACCGTGTTGATTATCGCTTGTCCTTGTGCCCTCGGACTCGCAACACCAATGTCGGTAATGGTTGGCGTTGGTAAGGCGGCTGAATCTGGGGTACTTATTCGTAACGGTGAAGCTTTACAAACGGCCTCTAAAATCACCGCAATGATTTTAGATAAAACTGGCACCATTACCGAAGGTAAACCGCAAGTTACCGATATTATTCTGGCTCATGCAGACAGTGAAGAGCAGGTAATTGCCTTATCGGCTGGAATTGAAAGTCACTCCGAACACCCCCTAGCACAAGCCATTGTTGACAGTGCCAACGCTAGAAGCATTAAAGCCATTAACACTGAACACTTTAATGCCATTTCGGGGCAAGGTGTAGAAGCGCAGGTGGATGGACAAACATTACTGTTTGGTAATGAAAAACTGATGCAAGACAACAATATTGCGATTAGTGACTACCAAGCCAAGGCCCAAACCTTAGCCGAAGAGGCTAAAACACCTATGTATTTGGCGCTTGCAGGGCAGTTACTTGCCATTATCGCAGTATCTGATCCGATAAAATCCGATTCAATCGAAGCGATTGCGAGACTAAAACTCAGTGGCATTAAAGTGATTATGTTAACCGGAGATAATAAAGCCACCGCAGCCGCAGTGGCGAAGAAAGTCGGTATTGATGACTTTTTCGCTGAAGTGATGCCAGCAGATAAAGCCAAAAAAGTCGCTGAACTTCAGCAACAAAATGAAATTGTTGGCATGACTGGCGATGGCATTAATGATGCTCCAGCGTTAGCCTTAGCCGATGTCGGCTTTGCAATTGGTACGGGTACCGATGTCGCGATAGAAAGTGCCGATATTACCTTAATGCGTGGATCACTTCATGGATTAGCCGATGCCATAGCAATTAGTAAAGCAACGCTGCGCAACATTAAACAAAACTTGTTTGGTGCATTTATTTATAACGTTGCGGGTATTCCGTTAGCGGCAGGAGTGCTTTATCCGGTATTTGGTATTTTGTTAAACCCAGTGATTGCCGGGGCGGCGATGGCCTTTTCATCGCTAACTGTCGTCAGTAACGCCAACCGTTTACGTCTGTTTAAAGCTAAAGAACACTAGGAGACTCAAAATGTTGATTAATTTACTGTGTATCGCATTAATCGGTTTTATCATTTGGTGGTTTTGGCTGTATAAACCATCAAATGAAACTAAGGTTGATGCCAGCACATCAATAGTGGTTAAAGACGGGGTGTATTCGCCTGCAAGAATTAACATTAGCGCCAATACGCCGACAGAAATAACCTTTTTACGCCAAGATAAATCCGGATGTTCCGCCACAGTCTTGCTACCCGACTTAGATATTAGCCAAGATTTAGCACTGGATAAACCCACGACGGTAGCATTACCTGCTCTGGAAAAAGGCGAGTATCCATTTCATTGTCAGATGCAAATGTATAAAGGCGTGTTGATCGTTGAGTAAGCGTTACCAGCCCGTTATGGCATAACGGATTGGATAATGAATCTTTGGGGGACATGAACAAAATGACGTTCAGAACTTGATAGTGTAATGTCACCCTAAGATTTAATTAATGATTATCGTTAATGTAACGCATGCCTATCGGCAAAATGAATTTACTGAGCAAAAATGACCCAGACAATTGACTTACCCATACTTTATTCTTTAAGAAATTGCCCTTATGCAATGCGGGCTAGGTTGGCGATTTATGCTTCAGGCCAGCAAGTTCAGCTACGCGATATAGTGTTAAGTAACAAACCTGATGAGATGCTTAAGGTGTCACCTAAAGGTACCGTCCCGGTACTAGTCACCACCGATAACCAGGTGATCGATGAAAGCCTAGCCATCATGCAATGGGCATTTTTACAAACAGACCCAGAAGGTTACACTAACAAAGCAGTCCCCAACGCTTTAGATGAAATGTTGGCTGTTATTGCGATATTTGATAATGAATTTAAAGGTCATCTTGAACGGTATCGCTGCTCAAAACGTTACCATGAACCCTCATTACCAGAAGATAGACAGCAATGTGAGCGTTATCTTGCCGATCTGGAATCGCGACTCTGTCTGCACCAGTATTTGATGTCCGACAAACCGAGCTTAACTGATTTGGCATTAATGCCGTTTATGCGGCAGTTTGCCCAAGTAGAGCGGCAATGGTATCTACAATCACCCTATCCAAAATTGCGCCAGTGGTTGAATCATTTTTTGCAAAGTCGGATGTTCAGCAAGGTAATGGTACAAAATTCAATGTGGTTAGACACTAAACAACGCCTGATATTTGGCGCTGGTGTCTAGGGCTATTATTTTTATTGAGCTTGAGTATTTAAGATTAATTCGGCATAGCGCGCCATTGGAATATTGATTTGTTGTTGCAATATTTGAGCCTTACGCATGAGTTGTTCAGTTTCTATTTGGGGTATGGCATTTTTGAATGCCAGAATGATCCTGTTGCCACTGTCAACTTCGAAACTGATTAAGCGATGTTCAAATTCTAGCGCAAGTAATGCATCTAACTCTTGTCGAAGTTCTACCGATGTATGCCAAATATTGAGTACTAAAACGCCATTTTCATTAAGTGCAGTTTTACAATCCCGTAAATAGGATGACTGCACTTGGTTAGGTTCCATGCCTTGTGAGTTATACAAATCTGAAAAAATAACATCACTTTTGACAGTAGTATATTTAATGTGATGGACTGCATCGTCTATATGAGTAACGATGCGATGGGTATCGGGTAAATAAAAGTAATCTTTGGCGGCATTGACTACCGCTTCGCGGTATTCAACCGCATGGACGTTTATATTAACGAAACTATTGAGTAAACACTTTGCCATCGATCCCGCCCCCAGCCCCATAATAGTGGCGATGTTCACTGTCGGAAGAAACAATAATCCGCTCATCATGGCTTGGGTATAACCAAGATGTAATCCATTTATATCATTGAGTTTCATGCAGCTTTGATAGATTTTTCCATCGAAGCTAAGAATACGGCTATTTTTTGTTTGATAAACATAAATGGGGCCGTGCTCATCTTCAGTTGATGAGATGCAGGTTCCTTTGATATCCATGGTATTGTTAACATCGCTTAAATACGTACATGTAACGGGTAGGGCAGTATAGCTGATAATAGACGCGGTAAATTAATTGCTTACGAAGTAAAGCTCTTTTAGTTGATATCAAACGGCTAAATTATTCGTGGTTAAGTTAATATAATGTATCCAGAAAGTGACTTTTTTCAAATATAAAACTACTATGATTATTATGAAAATAACAAATTGATTTTTTATGAAAAAATATCTCTTTACCTTAATTATCATTTTGCTATTCGCTTGCGAACAACCCGCTACAGAAAAAGCCCTGCAGTACAGTCGTTCGCCTAGTAATAATACCGCGTTAACCTATCGATTTGCGATTCACCCTTTACACAATCCGCAAAAGTTATTCGAAGCTTATCAACCGCTGATTGATTATATCAATCTTAAAATCCCTGAGATTGATATTGAACTCGAAGCATCAATCGATTATGCCTCTTATGAACAAAAAATCCGCGACAGAAAGCCAGATTTATTACTGCCTAATCCATGGCAGACCTTGCAGGCTAGGGACAACGGATATCGAGTGATTGCCATGGCTGGTGATGCTGATGATTTCAAAGGGATTTTTATTGTAAGAAAAGACAATAATATCCAAAAACCAATTGAGCTGAAGGGTAAAAGAGTGAGTTATCCTGCACAAACAGCGCTTGCTGCGACAATTATGCCACAGTATTTTTTGTACACTAATGGAATCGATATTAACCAAGATCTTGATAATATCTATGTGGGTTCACAAGAGTCTTCAATCATGAATGCATATCTTGGTAAGGTAGCTGCAGCAGCAACTTGGCCACTTCCTTGGCGATTATTTCAAAAAGATCACCCAGAAAAAGCAAACCAGCTTAAAGTTATTTGGCAAACACCATCTTTAATCAATAACTCAGTTATGGTACGTGATGACTTTCCTAAAGAGATTAGTCAAAAAATACAACATTTACTGATTACTTTAGCAGACTCACCAGAAGGTAAGGCGATTATGCTCGGTATGGAAACCGCTAGATTTACTCAGGCTGAAGATGCTGATTACGATGTTGTACGCAGCTATATAAATAATTTTGAGAGTAAAGTGCGTCCAGTGGAAAGCTCAATCAATGATTAAAAAATTGCAACGTATTCTATTAGGCACATTGCGCCGACAAATGATGATTGGCATGACGCTCATCATCACTTTGATGATGGGATTATTTGTCTGGGATACCACTCATCGCCAACAAAAAATTAAAGTTGAACAATATAAAGATCAAGCTATTGCACTTGCTGATACTTTAGCGACTTCGTCTGCTATTTGGGTTGCCTCGCGAGATGTCAGCGGTCTGCAGGAAATCGTCAATGGTGTCTCAAAATACCCTAACTTAAAGCAAGCTATCGTCATCGATTTACGTGGCCAAGTGTTGGCACATACAGATTTAACTAAAGTGGGTTTGTATATCGATGCATTCAACCAAGACAATGATCTGCAACAGATACATTATTCTAATAGTAGTATTGATGTAACTAAAGCCATTGTATTAGCTGATCGAGAAATTGGCTGGGTGGTGATTGATTTAGATAGACGCGCTTACTTAGAAGAAATTAACCAAATAAAAATAAACAGTTTCTTTTATGCACTTACTGCCATTTTACTTGGTGTATTAATCACCACCTTAGCCAGTCGTTATTTAACTCGTCGTTTGTATATCATTCAAAAAGTAGCCGACAAAGTCCAAACTGGCGCCACTCATTTACGTGTCAACATGAAGGGAACTGATGAAGCTTCGTTACTTGCTAAACAATTTGATCAAATGCTGGATAGCTTGGCATTAAGGGAATCTCAATTAGCCTCATTTTATTCTTTAGATTTGGTCGGTTTAACGGTTACGTCACCAGATAAAGGCTTGATCAGTATCAATCCTTGTTTGTGTAAGATGCTGGAATACACCGAAGAGCAACTGAAAAAATTAACATGGAATGATTTAACCTACCCTAATGATTTAGAGGCTGATGAAGCCCAATTCACCAGGTTACTTGCCAATGAAATTGATGGCTATAGTCTAGAAAAACGTTTTATTAGCAGAACAGGCAAAGTGATCCCTACCATGTTAGTCGTTCGTTGTGTGCGTAAAAACGATGGCAGTATTGACTACGTTCTGGCAATGGTTCAAGACATCAGCAAGCAAAAAGAAGACGCTATTCAAATAGAGCGACTAGCCTACTTTGACCCGCTAACGAAATTACCCAATCGGCGGTTATTAGATGATAGGTTAAAACAAGCATTAATATTTAGTGATCGGAATCAGTATTATGGTGCGATATTATTTCTTGATCTGGATAATTTTAAAACACTCAACGACACCCTAGGACATGATATTGGTGACCTGTTATTGCAACAAGTGGCCAATCGACTTATCAATATTATCCGTGAAGGTGATACAGTCACTCGCTTTGGCGGTGATGAGTTTGTGATCATATTAGAAGGCATTCATTCTAATGCTTTTGTTGCCGCCACACAGATAAAAGCGATTGCCACGGCTATTTTAGATACCATTAACCAGCCTTACACTATAGCAGGCCATAGTTACTCGACCAGTACCAGTATTGGCGCGACTTTGTTTCTCGGCAATAATACCACCCCAGATGAGTTACTCAAGCAAGCTGATATTTCCATGTATCAAGCCAAAAAATCAGGTCGAAACCTTGTCTGCTTTTTTGACCCTAAAATGGAAATCAGCATTATCAATAGAGTGGTGCTTGAACGCGATTTACTCATTGCACTAGAACATAATCAATTCCAATTGTATTACCAAGTACAAGTCGACAGCTCAAACACCCCCGTGGGCGCCGAAGCCCTTATCCGTTGGAACCATCCACAGCGTGGCATAGTGTCCCCCTTAGAATTTATCCCGTTGGTAGAAGAAACCGGCATGATTATCGAAATAGGACAGTGGGTTATTGATTCGGCCTGTAGGCAACTCAATGCCTGGCAGCAACATGTTAATACCGCAGGATTATCATTATCTATCAATGTCAGCGCCAAACAATTCCATAAAGCCGATTTTGTCGACATAATCAAAAAAAGTATTGATAAATATAGTGTTAATCCTAAATTACTTAAAATTGAATTAACTGAAAGTGTACTGTTAAATAATATTCAAACCATTATCGAAAAAATGAATATTTTAGCGGCTATAGGTATCCAGTTTTCGTTAGACGATTTTGGTACTGGTTATTCATCATTACAATATCTCAAAAAACTTCCATTACATCAGCTTAAGATCGATCAGTCATTTGTGCGTGAACTCTGTGTTGATAGTAACGATAAAACCATTGTTAAGACCATTATTTCGATGGCACAGAGCTTAGGTTTAAGTGTAATTGCAGAAGGTGTAGAAACTGAACAACAACAGCAATATTTAATCAGCCAAGGGTGCCGTAATTTTCAAGGTTACTTGTTCAGTAGACCGATACCAATTGACCAGTTTGAAAGCCTAATACCTCAAATCGCTTAATTAGGCAGATGCCAGTAGGCTAGGGCGACGATAAGCAAAATGCGCCTATTGACTTAGAGTCAATAAAGCGGCTATTGCGTAGAGCATGGAATGAGATAAAGCGAAGTAAACACTAAGATTTTTGTTTTGAGGTGTGCGTATAAGGGGCCATGTTGCCGCTGGAATAAACAACTAATGAATCAACACGATAGACCAATAGTGGCTAAAGTCAATTAGCCACTTTACTCGACATTATCTAACAAATGCCTGTTAACATAGACTGTCCCAACTCAAGATAAGCATTAGCATCATCAACAATCCCTTTCGATTTAAGATGATGGGCAAAACCCAATCGTGCAGTCATCAATAACCAAAATATCGTACTAATTAAGCCCACAATGCGCCATAGCGTAGATTTTGCCCATTTAAGCGTAAAGGTAATCGAGAGTACATAAAGTACGAAACCACCTAATTTAGACGATGCCCAACCGTTCACAAACGGGTACAAGTTCAATGGATTAACGATAATCATGTAAACAAAGGTGCAGATAAACAGAGCATACAAAACATGAGGACCGATCTTTAGCAGTTTATTATTGACCTTGTCAGAGCCTTTCATCGTCAACACAAAGTTAATGATAAAAAATATAAACGTCAGCGCAATTATTGTCAGGTGGGTGTGCTTAACTATCATGTACATGGTCTTGTTCCCTAAAAAGTAATGTGTATATAGTACTTATACCGTGTGTTTGTAGTTTAAAGCAAAGTCTGTAACCAACGAACCTTAATTACGTTCTACGGTGGCGTTAAGATCAATATCACCAACCAAGTCTAATTATAGTATTTGAGTATCGTGCTTATATGAAAAATAGGCATCAAACTTTCTCTTACAAACTTTCTCCTCATATCAGCAATACAGCACTGTAGGCTACAGTTTTTTCATTTTAGCGCAGCTCATGAGTACTAACTCTTTAATCCGTTGCTCAGGTGTTATCTTTGCTCTTTTTGTCAGTTTTTGTATTAAACCATTACACTTTGCGCACTGACTTTACAATGAATTTACTAGCCAAGCGTTCATCTCATTCAGCTTCGTCCCATCCAAAGATAACAGGATATTTTTCAATGAGTCTGTAGACATCTTTGATGATATCGCCCAATCCACACCAATAATTCTAATGGCTTTATGTGGGTCATACTATTCTCGGTAAGGTTTCTAAATATGTAGATCAGACAAATATTCATGCCAAGCTGAGTGCGGCAGCGAACAGAGTGAAAAATAAAATGCACGTATAATGAGCATTAACATCATGAGTTAATTGTGGTCGCTAACTCTTATTTATGTAGTCAATACATAATGTTGCATAGACTGAATGAGTTCAAAGTGATTGCAATTTAGGCAACAGATGGTGATATTTTTTTACCATTTTTTTATTTTTATGCTAGGCAGGCGCTTCACTTTGCACAGCAAAGTGATCTAAACGCGTCAATTTTGAGGATAATATGCAAATAGAAACACTTCACGATGTTATGCAATGGACTAAAAACATGCACCAAGAACTGCACTATTTTGCAGCAAATTGTGCACTAAAAAGCGATAGTGTAAGAGTTGGATTGCTGCTTAAGTACATTTCAGAGCACGAAAAAAAAATGGCGCAGATAATGAAAAAGTTCGAAGACAGTGGTAACAATAGTGCGCTTAACACTTATAGTCGGCATTACTACGAAAAACTCGCTATTTCAATTCACACTGAAGGTGAGCATCCGTTTGAAAAGATGGATACGGATGAAATAGCGATTGTCACTCTTGAATATCACAAAAATATTGTCGGACTATTTGAGTATCTGCAAAAGTGCAGTTGTGCACCTTCCGTGACGGAATTTCTTAACGATATATTGTCGGTTCAAGAGGCTGAGGGAAGATTATTGGCACGTAACATGAAACAAATTGACGATTTGTAGCATCAATACTCCTCAGACCAAAAGTCATAGCGTCATGCTGAGTGGTTTCGTAATAGAAACTATGCAGAATGCGCTCCCTCTGGTAAGCAAAGCCTTTTTAGTGGCTGACTTTATACGTTATTTTAGCCACCAAATTAGCGTTAATTTGGCAACAACGGCGAATTCACATCAAGCCATATAGATAATGCGACATTTCAACAAATCTAAGCCGAATTTATTGGTTTTATGACCTTAACTTGGTGTGACTCTGCAATAAAACTCCGCGATGTTAGCAAGAAAATGACAGGTTATTCACAGTGTTCAGGTTTTTTAACATTTTGAATACAAACATTAAAATCGAAAATAAAGCCACTATCAAGCGTATTCTCGAAAGTACGCTAACGCACAGAGTCTAAAACTAAAGACCAGTATAATTTACTCGTTAGTCATCAAATCTTAGGTATCACTTAGATATCAAATGTCTCTAGTCATTGCAAAATACAATTTATTAATATTGAGGTGAGCACATGCTTTTTAATAATTCGAATATCTCGGACTCTCCTATTCGTCAGAAAATTCGCGAGTTCTATCGTATTGATGAAAGTGTTGCGGTAGAGCATATTTTACCGTTAGCAAAGGTTAACCCTGAAGCTGCCAGCAGAGCGTGGGAAAAAGCCCGTAAAATATCACTAAAAATACGTAGAGATGAGTCAGGAAACGGTGCTGTAGATGCCTTACTCGCAGAATACACATTATCCAGTGAAGAAGGTGTGGTGTTGATGTGTTTAGCCGAGGCCTTATTGCGTGTACCAGACAAACACACTCAAGATGCCCTAATTAGCGATAAAATTTCTCAAGGTGAGTGGCGAAGTCATTTGGGCAGCAGTGATTCACTGTTCGTTAATGCCTCATCCTGGGGATTATTAGTTACCGGCACTATGGTTGATTATGCTGATGAGCGCGAAAAAGATAGTTTTGATTTATTGAAAAAGATTATTGGTCGTTTAGGAGAGCCTGTCATTCGTAAAGCAATGAACTACGCCATGCAAATTATGGGTGAGCAGTTTGTTATGGGCGAAACGATTCAAGCTGCAACAGAGCATGCTACCAAACAAGATCGGCAAGGCTTCGTATATTCTTACGATATGCTAGGTGAGGGTGCGCGCACCATGGATGATGCGGATAAGTATTTTAAAGCATATCAAGTTGCTATAGATACTATTGGTGCGGTTTCACTCGCGTCAGGTAAGAACGATCCTCGCAGGGTTCCTGGTATCTCAGTTAAGCTTTCTGCTATCCATCCTCGTTACGAATTTGCGCAAAGACAACGGGTAATGACTGAAGCTGTGCCCAAACTTAAAGCGCTTTGTTTGCAAGCTAAAAAATACAATATTGGTTTAACGGTTGATGCGGAAGAATCTGAGCGATTAGATTTATCCCTTGATGTTATTGAGGCGGTATTTAGTGATGACGATTTAGCCGGTTGGAATGGCTTTTCGATGGCGCTGCAAGCTTATCAAAAGCGGGCTATTTTTATCCTTGATTGGTTGCATGAGTTAACCGTTCGTGTTGGCCGGACAATGATGGTGCGTTTAGTTAAAGGTGCTTATTGGGATACTCAGATTAAAAACACTCAAAAAGGCGGCTATCAGCATTTTCCGGTATTCACTCGCAAGGCTTCTACTGATGTGTCTTACCTCGCCTGTGCGAAAAAATTACTAGAATATAGAGATACTCTCTATCCACAGTTTGCTACACATAATGCTTATACTGTGGCGACTATTCTTGAACTGGCGGGCAATGACAAAACAAGTTTTGAATTTCAATGTCTATATGGCATGGGTGGTTCTTTATATGATCAAGTTGTTGCCAGTGAAAATGTTCAATGTCGCGTTTATGCACCGGTTGGTCCTCATAAAGAGCTACTCGCCTATTTAGTCCGTCGTTTGTTAGAAAATGGCGCTAACTCTTCTTTTGTTAATGCCATTATTGATGATTCTCAACCGGTCGAATCGTTACTTGAAGACCCGGTTGAAAAAATGACTCGCTTAACAGACAAATATAACGGCCAGATAATCAAACCTATTGCGTTATACCATGATGAAAATGGTGCGGGTCGAGATAATTCCAAGGGCCTAGATTTAACCGACATCAATATGCTTACCCCGTTAAAAACATCACTAGATAACTGGGTTGAAGCTAACCAGTTCTGTGAAAGTGATATCCCAGAAGGGGCTGTAGCCATTAGAAACCCAGCAAAGCAAAGTGAAATCATTGGTTTCCAGCGACATCATAGCAAAGATGACATGCTCGCGATGATAGATACGGCTCAAACGGCGTTTGCCTCATGGTCACAAAAGCCTGTATCGGAGCGTGCAGCCTTATTATGCAGTATCGGCGATATTCTCGAACATCATAGGGACGAGCTCATAGCCTTATGCATCAAGGAAGCGGGAAAAACGACTCAAGATGGTATTGATGAAGTCAGAGAGGCTGTTGATTTTTGTCGTTATTATGCACAACAAGCGATTGAACTTGCAGAAGATGATCGTTTAGAAGCCCGTGGTGTGGTGTTATGTATCAGCCCTTGGAACTTCCCGTTAGCGATATTCATAGGCCAAGTAACTGCAGCCATTGCTACTGGTAATACGGTGTTGGCAAAACCCGCCCAGCAAACAAGTTTAATCGCATTACGTGCTATTGAACTCATGACGTCTGCTGGACTACCTCACGGGGTTGTACAAGCGGTTATTGCCAAGGGGAGTGAAGTAGGCAGTATCATTATTCCTAATGCACATATTCAAACGGTTATTTTTACGGGGTCAATTAAAACAGCGACTATGATTTCGCAAACGTTGGCTGATAGAGACGGCGCAAAAGTGCCTCTCATTGCTGAAACGGGCGGTCAAAACTGCATGATAGTTGACTCCACAGCTTTGCCAGAGCAAGTGGTTGATGATGTTATTTCTTCAGGATTTCAGTCTGCTGGTCAGCGTTGCTCTGCGCTCAGGGTGTTATTTTTGCAAGAAGACATTGCTGATACGATTATTACAATGCTTAAAGGCGCATTAGCAGAATTGCATGTGGGTAATCCAGAACAACTGAGCACTGATGTGGGGCCTGTCATTGATCAAAAAGCGCTAGAATCACTCAATGCTCACAGTGATTATATGAAAACTCATGGTCAACTATTGTATCAATGTGCGATATCTAATGAAGAAAATGAAATAGCACAAAACGAAGCTTTCTTTTTTGCACCGCGACTTTATGAAATAGACAATATTAGCGTGCTCAAGCATGAAGTCTTTGGTCCCTGTGTACATATTATTCGTTTTAAAGGCGATGAAATCGAAAAAATCATTGATGATATTAATGGTACAGGTTTTGGTTTAACTATGGGTATACATACCCGGATTGAACAGCGAGCCATTCGTTTGGCGACACTATCGCGTGCAGGTAATGTATATATAAATCGTAATATGATTGGCGCTATTGTCGGTGTGCAACCTTTTGGGGGGCGTGGTCTTTCAGGTACAGGGCCAAAAGCGGGTGGCCCCTTTTATTTAACGCGTTTAGTGAAAGAGAAAGCCACTCCCGATGCCGATAAATTTAACTTATTGCCATCGCAAGTCGATGCCTTAGTGAGCGATGCGGGATCAAAAGCAGAAGCAGAATTATTGATGGATAGGGCGGATGTAGCAGAAAAAATCTGGCGCATGACCGAGCTAAATCAGCGTATTGCTTTTGTTCGTCAAATGTTAGTCGAAATGGCTAATATCGATAGTATTGATGATTTAGCCGATGACTTAAATCGTACTTTGACAGCCGCTAATTCACAATTAGTGGCTGTTGAAAAACATCTGCAAAAGCCAACAACACTTCCAGGTCCAACAGGCGAGTCTAATATTCTCTATTTGGAAAACCGCGGTAATATCATCTGCTTTGCTGATAAAAATGTAACTTTCCATTTTTGGATGCTCTCTATCGTAACGGCTTTGGCAACCGGAAATACCGTTATCTCGGTGGTTTCTGATTTATTTTATGATCAAGCGCTAGCCATTAGAGCTAAGTTCGTTACAGCAGGTACTGATGAGAATGTTTTTCAAGTTACCCGGTTAGGTCATTTAACCACTTTATTGGCACATCCGGCGTTATCAGGAGTTGTTGTTGATAGTCATTGTGACCGAAAACATTATATCAGTGACAGACTAGCCGAGCGTCAAGGCGCAATTTTACCGGTTATCAGTTCAGAATATTTTGATAATCTCATTCAACGTTTATTAACAGAAAAAACCGTTAGCATTGATACAACCGCTTCTGGTGGTAATACGTCGTTTATGACTTTAGATGAAGAAAACTAACTATTTTAGAATGTTATGGTTAAACAAACATTCTGAATATTTATTATTCACTTTAGTGGCAATCGATAAAATTAAAACGACCTAACAGGCAAACTAAAACGATAGACGAACAGATGTATTATTCGAGTTGACCATCAATGGTAACAGAGGATTTAGATATGCAGTCTGTTCGTTGTCGAACAGACTGCATTTGGTTTTATCGGTATGATTTTACTGTGCGATTAGGAACATTAAGTAACCAATTATTGCAGTTAAAGTCAAAGACAATCCCGATTAGTGAAGCTTGTCAGATTACTGATTGCACATTTATAAATAGAAGGGCTTGTACTGAGCCCTGAGGAGAAACTATGATTCAAACCAACCAAATTCAACCTGATATGCCTGTTGTCTGTTCCGAAGATGGTCAATTTGCTACTGTAGATCATATGGAGGGCACCGACACCCTCAAGCTGAAAAAAGATGACAGCGGTCAACACCATTACATTCCGCTGAGCTGGGTAACTTCAATTGAGGGCGATAAAGTTAAAATAGATCGTCCAGGAGACCAGGCTATGCAGGAATGGTCTCAAACTCCGCCAACAGCTACAGGACACTAAAATCTTGTTGTACCGCTAAACAAAGATGGCATGCACTCATGCCATCTTAAGACCAGAGCGGGAAGTACTGAATGTATTTCCCGCCATCACATTTCCCCAAAAAATCACACGAAAATCATAGACATCAAAAACAGCGTTAGTCGAGTTCGTACAGATTTTACGCAGGCGCGCATTACAGGAATGTCAGGAACATTTTTCTCTTTGGCATTATTTTCTGCAACCAGAATAGCTAGATCTCATGTTAAATTTGATTATCAGTTTTCCTTTTATCAATGAAAAATGGCTCTAGGCCAATAGTGGTGTGGGCTAGAGCCATTCAAATTTCAGTGGGATCAAGTTTCGATCTCAATGTCGAATATCACAAAACAGTATTTGATTACCTTACACAAATACTCTATTTAACATAATATACATTGTGCGCATACATATATGAGGTGATATATATGCGCGCATTTGCAGTTATGTTCAATAACGATATGAATCAACAGTATGTTTCATTTACATGGGCATTCTAATCAAAACCTAGCATACAGACATCAATACTGTGTTTAACATCGTGCTGAGATTGCATACTTTAATTTTTTACGGTCTGTTCCTAGCAATTATTTAATCTCAGCGAGATGATTTAATGGTTTATTGAATGCACTCTGATGTCGTTCAGTTTGTGTGGTGTGCAAATACTGTGATGTTGTGTCGATGCTCTCATGACCAGCGTCGGCCTGGACATGTGATAATGGCCGCCGGTTGATATTGATATCATGGGTGATCCCAGTGTGACGAATATTATGAGCACTGAGTTTTCGCATAAGTTGACTGTCATGATCAAAACCATCTTTAGCGGCATTGTCTGCAGCTAAGTTAATGAGCTTGTCTATTTCGTCTCGTATATGCCGAATACCAAGATTGGCGTTTATGACACCAGATTCTCGTCCATGGGCTGCGGCTTTGTGCCTGACAAATATAGGATGTTGATCGTTGATATTGGGTAAATCGCTGAGCTTTAGATAACGTCGATAATCCACTAATCCAGCCAGCAAGGCTTTTGATATGGCAATATTACGGGCTTTGCCGCTTTTGGAAAATGGTACATGGAAATACCAAATACCAGAATGTGGATCTTGTCTGAACTGGCTCATGATGGGCGCATAACCTGCACGGGCACTGATTTCAGATATGCGTAAATAGCAGCTATATAATAGTGTAATGAGAAATAAACTGCGTTGATGTTGTTCCGGCTGAGTGCTGGCCAATTGGCTAACGGTGCTAATAACATAAGACCACTGTAACTCGGTAAATGCGTGATGATTATTGTCTTCATCGATAGTGAATTTACGTTTTATGGCAAACCGACTATGTTTAAGCCATAACTGAGCTGGGTTTCGCTCGGTATATTCCTCGCTAATGAGATAGCCATAAAATGACGATAATATGGCAACTTTGGTCTTAAGTGCATTATCACTTAGTTGATATGGTAAACATTTCCCAAGTTGTTTTTTGCCTATAAATGGTCGCCATTGTGGGTTTGGTGATCGCTCTCCAGAGGCTTTATTGAGTTTAAATTGCGCAACATTAAAATACCCGATTAATGCTTTTGGTGGTGATTGGCAGTAATCGATGTATTTGGCAATGTCTTTTCGTGTGACTGATATAGGCGATAATGCCACAACATCGAAACACCAATGTAGAAACGTAGTTAATTCGCTACGATAGGCTTTATAGTTATTTTCAGACTGCTTTTGCTCAAATAACCAATCAGCACAATGCTCTATTATGAGTCCTGCATCAGCAACTTTTTCGATTGATATTTTGGTAATATATTGATTTATGTAAGCATTACCGTGAAGTACATACTCTGCCGCATCAAATAGTGGCAATACTGGCGGTAACTCATCACTTATGTTCTTTGGCATATTCTTAAATATAGGTTATTGATTACATTAGTTTATTATACTATTTTTTGCCTGATGCCGATAATGTTATTTATCGGCATCAATGATGATGATTCTTTAACGAAACAGATTTCAATTGTAGGTTTTAATATGGGTCATTTTAATATGTGTTTACGGCAATATGCTGGTCTGATATCAGTTGCGACACACAATGATCTATGGGGTTTAATCTAGTACACGCCTGATGGCATTGCTTATTGTGGCAAGATGTTCGTTTTTGACAGCTCCATAGACATAGCTGCCAAACGGTTTGTTTACTTGCCTTATCTAAACATTGCAGGTCGGCAGCACATAAATGGCCTGCTTTGATTAATTGGGCCACTTTATCTGCATCAATAGAGACATTTAATCTGTTCATGTCTACCCCCTTCTTTTTAGCTATATCTATTAAGCGTTTATTGTAATTAGCCACGTTGATTCTGGGCTCTCTCACGTTTACCCTCTTCCCTTCTCAGTTTGAAGATTGAGCGAGTTAGATTTATCATACATCAATGAGAATGATTATCAATTACGTTGTTGGTGTTAACGTCACTTCTGCGCGGTTTGTCACAATTTAGTTAACATAAATAGTTATGTTTCAACAATGGATGGTGAGTAGAAATGATTGGCTTGCATAAGGATGGGGTCAAAAAGGTTAATAATCACATTTTACAGCAGCGTTTGGCGGTGAAATATCACACTATTAATAAATATAGGAACAGAGGTTCAATCTCAGAGCAAGAAAACGTCGTTTTGTGTTGAGGTTTAAGTTACCTCTGCCCTAACCTGCAATGGTATTGATATGCAGGATGATTAAGCCATTGACCTACTGGTTATCGTTATCCGCTAAAAAGTCGTATATCAAGGTACGTGTTTGTTTTTGGTAATCAAATGAGATAAATACCCGCCACACCATATAATTACTGCTGCAAGAGCCAAAGATTAAAGAGCCTTGATAAGTATTGTCTTTAATTTCGGACAATGAAACGGGGATAATCCCCATAAACATATCGCGCCCTTCTATTCTCATTGAAATATTAGTGATCGCTTGATTGCTATTCAGCGTAACTATTAATGGTTTCTCGCTAGGAGTATTAACGGGATCAATCAGTAAACCAACTTGTAAGTCGGCTACTTTTTTGTAACATTCTCCAGCAGAAAATTGACATAAACTGGTATCAATTGCTAAATCATCCTTTTCTTGTGTTTTTGGTTTGTCACAGGCTACTAAAAACATTAAGAAAATGGTCAAAATGAAAATCTGGATAATTTTGCGCACAATTTTTAACCTTTTAGGCTGAGTTAGTAACATTATCTTCCAGAGCTTGATCTAGATCAACTTTGGTATATTTTGTGAAGTATCTTTTTTGACTTAGCTCAAGTATCATAACACCGCCTCATGCTAGAGAGAATTAACATGAGGTAACACCTTGACAAATGGCTTTAAAAATAGCTTTTAAAAGCTCAATTTATAACCTTCTGTCAATCTAACTGGTAAAGCTCGCTTTACTAAATATTAAAAGTATAAGTAATAAGCCGTGGAAGCATTATGATGAACCATTCCCAGTCTACAGGCGCTGATTACAATTACACTATTGTTCGCCAATTCGCATTAACCACAGTTTTGTGGGGAATCTTTGGTATGGCAGTAGGTGTATTTATTGCTGCTCAGTTAATCTGGCCGCAACTGAACTTCGACACACCTTGGTTAACGTTTAGTCGTTTACGACCTTTACATACCAATGCTGTGATATTCGCGTTCGGAACATCAGCTCTTTTCGCTACATCTTACTATGTTGTGCAACGCACTTGCCAAGTCCGTCTATTTGCGCCTAAATTAGCCGCATTTACGTTTTGGGGTTGGCAAGCCGTTATTATTGCAGCTGCTATCACTTTACCAATGGGGTTTACTCAAGGTAAAGAATATGCAGAATTAGAATGGCCTATCGATATCGCGATTACGATTATTTGGGTTAGCTATGCAATTGTTTTCTTTGGCACAATAGCTAAACGAACTACGTCCCATATTTATGTGGCTAACTGGTTCTTTGGTGCCTTTATCATTACTGTTGCAGTACTTCACATTGTTAACTCAATGGCAGTACCAGTAAGCTTATTTAAGTCTTACTCTCTGTACTCTGGTGCAGTCGATGCGATGGTTCAGTGGTGGTATGGTCATAATGCGGTAGGCTTCTTACTTACTGCTGGTTTCTTGGGAATGATGTATTACTTCGTGCCTAAGCAAGCTGGTCGCCCAGTTTATTCGTATCGTTTATCAATTGTTCACTTTTGGGCATTGATTGCGTTATACATCTGGGCCGGTCCTCACCACTTACATTACACTGCCCTACCTGACTGGACTCAGTCATTAGGCATGGTAATGTCATTAATCCTATTCGCACCTTCTTGGGGCGGTATGATTAACGGTATTATGACCCTGTCTGGTGCGTGGCATAAGCTTCGTACAGACCCTGTATTACGTTTCTTAGTTGTTTCATTGTCTTTCTATGGTATGTCTACCTTCGAAGGCCCAATGATGGCAATCAAAACAGTTAATGCTTTATCTCATTATACTGACTGGACTATTGGTCACGTTCACTCTGGCGCGCTAGGCTGGGTTGCAATGGTGTCTATTGGTTCGTTATATCACTTAATCCCAATTCTTTTCGGTCATGGTCGTATGTACAGCATGAAGCTGGTTAACGTTCATTTCTGGTTAGCGACTATCGGTACTGTATTGTATATCGTCAGTATGTGGATTTCAGGTGTTATGCAAGGTCTTATGTGGCGTGCGGTTAACGCAGATGGAACTCTAACTTACAGTTTCGTCGAGAGTTTAGAAGCCTCTTACCCATTCTACTTTGTACGCTTTATTGGTGGTTGTTTCTTCTTATCCGGTATGTTGCTTATGGCCTATAACGTTATTCGTACCGTTAAAGCGTCTAAAGATTCATTACCTGCTATTGCAGAAGCTTAAGGAGCCGATTCGATGAAATTTAATCATGAATTAATTGAAAAGAATGTCGGTCTGCTTGCTATCTTCACTGTTATCGCCATTAGTTTTGGTGGTTTAGTGCAGATTACTCCGCTGATATTTCAAAAAGACACAACTGAACCAGTTGAAGGTCTGATTCCGTATACAGCTTTACAAATTGAAGGTCGTGATATTTATGTTCGTGAAGGTTGTTACAACTGTCACAGCCAAATGATCCGTCCTTTACGAGCTGAAACTGAGCGCTATGGTCACTACTCTGTTGCTGGTGAGTCTGTTTGGGATCATCCATTCCAGTGGGGCTCTAAGCGTACAGGTCCTGACTTAGCACGTGTTGGTGGGCGTTATAGCGACAGATGGCATGAAGTTCATTTAAACAATCCTCGTGACGTTGTACCGCAATCAAACATGCCTGGTTTCCCTTGGTTAGCTGAAAATGTGCTAGACGGTGAACTGACCGGTGACAAGATGACAATCCTGCGTAACCTGCATAAAGGCGGCTACAAAGGTAATGATCTTTACACTGATGAAGAAGTTGCTGGCGCTAAAAAAGCGGTTGAAGGCAAGACAGAAATGCAGGCGCTGATCGCTTATTTGCAATCTTTGGGTCACGCACTCAAATAGGAGGCAATAATGGATTACGGTACTTTTCAAGGTATTTTGACCATAATTGTTATGGTGACTTTTGTGGGGATATTTTTCTGGGCATACAGTAAGCACAGCAAGTCAAAATTTGACGAAGCGGCGAACTTAGTGTTTACAGAAGAAGAACTTGCAAAAATGTCGAAAGACTCGGGAGATCAGAAGTAATGATTATGAGTAACTTCTGGAGCATTTGGATTTCTGTACTGACGATTGTGGTCATTGCTGGTTGTTTTATCCTTCTTAAGGTAGTTAATAATAACTACACTGGTGTAGAAGAAGGTAAATCGATGGGCCACAGTTTTGATGGTATTGAAGAACTGAACAACCCACTACCAAAGTGGTGGGCGTACATGTTCTACTTAACCATCGTTTTCGGTGTGATCTATTTAGCTCTATATCCAGGCCTAGGAAACTATAAAGGTCTGTTTGGTTGGACAAGTTCTAACCAAAGTATTGGCACTGACAAAGGCATTAAAGCTGACTCAGCGGCAGCGATTGAAGCAGCAAAAAATGATAACCGTTTATCACAGTATGACCGAGAAGTGGCTCACGCTGACGAAAAATACGGTCCTATTTTTGCGGCTTACTTAGCGACTCCGTTAGAAGAGTTGGTAAAAGATCCTGAAGCATTAAAAGTGGGCGGACGTTTGTTTTTACAAAACTGTTCACAGTGTCATGGTTCTGATGCTCGCGGCTCTAAAGGCTTCCCGAATCTAACAGATGACGATTGGTTATATGGTGGCGATTTAGCCACTATTAAAACCACGTTAATGAATGGTCGTAACGGTATGATGCCGCCTAAAGGTGGTTTACCTATCGAAGACAGCGAGATTAAAGGTCTAGCTGAATACGTCATAAAACTATCTGGTGGTGAACATGACGAAGCGTTAGCAGCCCAAGGTCAAGGTTCATTCATGAAAGGTTGTTTTGCATGCCATGGTATGGATGCAAAAGGTAACAAGTTCATGGGCGCGCCCAACCTAACTGATAACATTTGGTTATATGGCGGAAGCCGTGGTGTGATTGCTGAATCTATCATTAATGGTCGTGCCGGTGTGATGCCAGCATGGAAAGACATTCTTGGTGAAGAGAAAGTTCACGTCATTACAGCTTACGTTTATAGCTTATCAAACAAATAGTTAGTTATAAGTAATATTAAGGCCTCGAGATTATCGAGGCCTTTTTTTTAAGTGATTATTAAGCCATTACGGGGTAAAATGTCCCCCGAATTATTACCACTATTTTAGGATGTATTATGTCGGATCAACTCCCTTGGTATAAGCAATTTTGGCCTTGGTTTTTAATCATCTTGCCTTTGTGTGCCGTTATTGCCAGTTTAACGACCTTAAAGATTGCTTTAGATAATTCTGACTCATTGGTAGCAGAAGATTACTATAAGCAAGGTAAAGCGATAAACATGGATTTGCGCAAAATAAAATATGCTCAACAAATTGGCATGAAATTTTTAGTCACGGTTGCAGATCAAGAATTAAAAATTACCCAACAAGGTGGTCCGGAATATCGTGCAGCGCTGAATGTGCAGTTTTACCATCCGACAATAGAAGCCAAAGACTTCAGTTTAAATGCTACTGCTGACGCAAATTACGTGTATCACATCCCATTAGATTCTGCGATAACAGGGCCTTGGGAAGTACGCATTGAAGGATTTGATGCCAAATGGCGTATCCAGCAACGAATTGATATTAAAGATGATGTTGAATATTGGCTCAATTAATAACACATTGACTGCGTATCTGATTAAAAATTATTAAATGAAGTTGGTAAAGCCACATGACATCTTGCTTTCATTGCAATGAGCCAGTTCTTACGGGAGATCAGTTTACTACGATAATAAATGGGCAAGCACAGCCTATGTGCTGCCCAGGTTGCCAAGCCGTATCGCAGGCCATTATGGATGCAGGCCTGAGCAGTTATTATCAATTTCGCAGTGAACCTGGAAATCGTCAGACGGCACTGGTGCCAGAACAGTTGTCGCAATACAGTGCCTACGATTTACCGGAAGTGCAGCAAGATTTTGTCCATAAACAAGGTGCTATTGATTCAACCTCTTTGTCTATCGACGGTATTACCTGTGCTGCTTGTGCCTGGTTAATTGAACATAAACTCAAACCGGTTGCGGGTATCACTAATGTGCTGGTTAATTCCACCACACAACGAGCGTTAGTCAGCTGGGACAGTGAACGTATTCAACTCAGTGAAATTTTACAAATAATCAGTAAAATTGGCTATCAAGCTGCGCCCTACCAAGTTGATGAACAAGAAAAACAATCTAAAGCAGACAGTCGTAAATTCTTACTTCGCTTAGGGCTTGCAGGTTTTGCGACCATGCAAGTGATGATGTTTGCCCTCGCCTTATACACCGGATACTTTACTGATCTGGATGTTCAATTTCGTGACTACTTTCGCTGGGTAAGTTTAATTTTTGCAGCGCCTGTAGTGCTTTACTCAGCTCAACCCTTTTATTTTAGTGCTCTTCGTAGTGTATTAAGTGGCAAACTTAATATGGATGTGTCTGTTTCAATTGCAATTTTAGGTGCTTATATCGCCAGTTGTATTGCGACTATGCAAGGCAATGGCGAAGTGTATTTTGAATCCGTATCCATGTTTACCTTCTTTTTATTATTAGGTCGTTACTTTGAACAAGCTGCAAGGCAAAAAGCTTCTGTTAGTTCGAGTAATTTGCACAAACTGGTGCCGCTGACAGCGCATTTATGTCATGAGGGTGAGATCACTGAGATTGCCGCTAAACAATTGACCATTGGCGATATTATTTTAGTCAAACCAGGCGAAGTGATTGCCGCTGATGCCGAAGTGGTAACCGGACAATCAAGCGTCAATGAGGCTATGCTTACCGGTGAACAAATGCCAATCAGTAAACGCGTTTTAGATAAAGTCTATGCCGGCACCATCAATATCGAGCAACCTATTGAAGTGCGAGTGACAGCCCTCGGGCAAGATCAATTGGTTGCAGAGATCATTCGTTTACAAGAGCTTGCATCAAATAATAAACCTACCATTGCTTTAATTGCCGACCGTTTAGCGCGATACTTTTCCGGTACGGTTTTATCCATAGCAGCAATAACATATGTCGTCTGGTCGTTCGTATCACCAGAAGATGCTTTTTGGATTACATTATCCGTGTTGGTCGCAACCTGCCCATGCGCCCTCGCCCTTGCCACGCCAACTGCCGTTACTTGCGCAACCGCTATTTTTACTAAGTTAGGTGTGATCCCTCGAAAACCAGGTATTTTTGAGAAACTGACCAAAATTAATCATGTGGTGTTTGATAAAACTGGCACGCTTACCTGTGGCCAATTATCAATTGGTGATGTACAAACCTTTGCTGGATATTCATCAGCGCAAGTACTGTCTATTGCAGCGGCCATTGAACAAGGATCTCTACACCCGATTGCATTAGCATTTAGCCCTTTTTATGATAATCAACATCAAGTAGAAACAGTTGAACATCATATTGGTTTAGGCATTCGAGCCAGTATGGACCAAATGCAAGTGTCTATTGGAACGGCACAATTTGTTAGCCCAGATATGTTACCGATATCAGTAAAAGCCACTCAAAGTCAGTGGATTTACCTTTCTATTGATAACGAGCTAATTGCCAAAATCGAAATGCTTGATAAGTTACGTGTTGATAGTATCGCGACGGTTAATGCGTTAAAGGCTGCCAATATAAAACTGAGTATTGCCAGTGGTGATAATTCCGGACATGTTGAGTTTTTAGCACATAAAATTGGTATTTCAGATGTGCATTCAGGTTTATCACCTCAAGATAAGTTAGCCTTAGTGAATCGCTTACAGCAAGATGCTAATGTAGCCATGTTTGGCGACGGTATTAATGATGCGCCAGTACTTGCCGGTGCAAATTTGTCAGTAGCGATGGGAAGCGGAAGTGCAATTGCCAAAAACAGTGCGGACTTAATTTTACTCGGCGATCACCTATCACGTTTTAATGATGCTATTTATGTCGCTAAGCAAACCCAGCGCATCATTCATCAAAATCTTTTATGGGCTTTCGCTTATAACATTATTATTTTGCCATTAGCGGTTACCGGACATGTTGCTCCGTATATTGCCGCTATTGGTATGTCTGTTAGCTCATTGATAGTGGTGAGTAACAGTTTACGCCTTCTTAGGATCAAATTATGAGTATCATTTACGTATTAATACCTATTGCGATGTTGTTTGTATTAATTGCAGTTTCAATTTTCTTTTGGGCGGTAAAGTCTGAACAATTTGATGATCTTGATAGACAAAGCGTGTCGATTTTATTTGATGAAGACAGTACCAACAATAAAGGTAACGTCAGTGTAACCAGTGATATCGATAAGCAACCATCAAATAGTGATACTCATATCGCTGCTGTAAAAAATAAGCCAGAACCCATGGCCTCAGACACTGCACATAAACCAGAGTAAAGCTTGTGATTGAATATAATCTTGGTGGTGCATTTATTGTTGGCTTAATGGGGGCTGCACATTGTTTTGGCATGTGTGGCGGATTAATTGGTGCTTTTTCAGCCAACATTCCCACTAATGGCCAAAGTCGCCTAGGCAATCAACTGACGTTTCTTTTTAGCTATAATCTTGGGCGTATTTTTAGTTATACCATCGCGGGGGCCATTGTCGGTGGCAGTGTGTCAGCCTTAGGTCATTTATTTGATGCTGATAGCTATCTAATATTCCTGAGAATTTTTGCTGGAGTCATGATGATATTGACTGGGCTTTATATTGCTCAGATATGGTTCGGCATTGTGCATATTGAGAAAGTGGGTAAATTTTTGTGGCAATATATACAACCGCTAACCCGTAAATTTATACCGATAACTCACCCGCTACAGGCTGTTATGGCGGGTATGGTTTGGGGCTGGTTACCCTGTGGACTGGTGTACAGCACACTCACTTGGTCAGTTGCATCAGGTAGCGCATTACAAGGCGCCTTGATCATGTTGGCGTTCGGTTTAGGCACTTTACCTGCTTTATTTGCTGCTGGTTTAGCGGCGAAAACCTTGGCGCAATGGGTACAAAAGCGTGCAGTGAGATTATTCAGTGGTGGCTTATTAGTGGTATTTGGTTTGCAAACACTTTACATAGCTTTTCAACAACTCATATAGTTCGGTCACTGTTATTTTATGATATTGTAACAACCAATGATAAAACCACTTTAGCTGATATGCATTAGCAAAGGCTGAATCTAATTACTATTAGAATCAATAGTTTGATGTGTGACTTGTACATTTAGTTACTGTGAAAATAAGATAATATAACAAGCATTAATGCGTAGATTGTTGTCAGTGAACTCGCAATTAATACACATTTTCATGATGTATTGAGAGCTAACATGGTGTGATAAATAGACTTCTGTTTACTAATATTACTCTATATCGTCGGAGTACCTTATTAGTTCAGAATGGTATAACATATAATTGTCTTCATAAATTGAGAATGGGTATGTCTTCAGATTTGATAAAAGCTCGTCCATCCACAACAGGTTGCGCCATTCATTGCCATGACTGCAGCATGGAAGCCTTGTGTATTCCTTTTACGTTAAGCAATGATGAGCTTGATAAACTTGATAACATTATTGAACGTAAAAAACCCATTCAAAAAGGTGACCTTATCTTCAAGTCTGGTGACACACTTAAGTCACTGTATGCTATTCGTTCTGGTACCATTAAAAGCTATACCATTACAGAACAAGGCGATGAACAAATTACCGGATTCCATCTTGCCGGTGATGTGATTGGTTTTGATGGTATTCATGCCCTACGACATCAAAGCTTTGCGCAAGCATTAGAAACGTCAATGGTTTGCGAAATTCCTTACGATACCCTAGATCAGTTATCAGGCACTATGCCTAAACTACGTCAGCAAATCATGCGATTAATGAGTAATGAAATTATGAGTGATCAAGAAATGATCCTCCTACTTTCTAAGAAAAATGCCGAAGAACGTTTAGCCGCATTTATTAATAATCTTGCGAATCGTTTTGGTAATCGTGGTTTCTCTCCCCATGAATTTCGTCTCACTATGACTCGAGGTGATATTGGCAACTATTTGGGATTAACGGTTGAAACGATTAGTCGTTTATTAGGACGATTCCAGAAATCAGGACTAATTGAAGTTAAAGGTAAATACATTTCGATTGTGGATCATGCAGCATTAAGTACTCTTGCCGGAAATGCGCGGATTGCCACTTAAATTAAATTTGTATGATCTATCTCATAGTTTATTCATTAGGAAACGGTAATACTATCAACAAATAAACAAGTAAAAAACTCAACAGCTTTGGAGGTTATATGAAGGATTATAAGAAGATATTAGTGGTGATTAATCCTACAACGGATCATCAACCCGCATTGGCACGTGCTGTTGAATTAGCGACAAGAAGTCAGGCAGATATTACTGCATTTTTATCTATTTTTGACTTCTCTTACGAGATGACCTCAATCCTATCTAGCCAAGAACGTGAAGCGATGCGTCAAGGTGTGATTGATCAACGTGTTGCTTGGTTAGAAAATGCGATTAGTGGTTTTAGTCAGTCTAATATCAAGATTAATACTGAAGTTGTTTGGCATAATCGTCCCTTTGAGAGCGTGATTAATCATGCAATGAAAGGTCAGTATGACTTGATTGTTAAAAGCACCCATGAACACGATAAATTAAAAGCTGTTATTTTTACTCCGACAGATTGGCATTTAATGCGTAAATCTCCAGTGCCTGTGCTGCTGGTTAAAGAACACGACTGGCCAGTTGAAGGCAAAATTGTCTGTGCCGTTAATGTGGTGAGTGAAGATGAAGATCATCAAAGCCTAAACGGTAAGATTATTAACCATGCGCTTGATTTAGCTAAAAAGTTCTCTGCAAGTGTGCATCTGGTTAATGGTTATCCTGGTACGCCAGTTAACTTAGCCATTGAGTTGCCCGATTTTGATGCAAATGTGTATAACAACACTGTGCGTATGCAGCATGAACAAAGAGTACAATATTTAGCACAAGCTTATAATATTCCTCTTGAAAATTGCCATGTCGAAGAAGGTTTACCAGAAGATGTTATTCCCGAAATGGCAGCAAAGTTAGATGCAGAATTAGTGGTATTAGGTACTGTTGGTCGCACTGGTTTTTCAGCGGCATTAATTGGTAACACTGCAGAGCATGTTATCGACAGCATAAATTGCGACTTGTTAGCGATCAAACCCGATGGTTATAAATCACCTTTAGAAGATTAGTGTTCATTAGAATGGGTTAACTACTTTACCCTGACCTAGAATACTGGAATAATACGCGCCCTGAAACACTTGGTTACTGGGCGCATTTTTATGTCTGAAGTTGAAGTAGATACAATCGTTAAAAAAAATATTACTCGTATGAATAAACTGCAAAAGCGTCTGCGACATAACGTTGGCTCTGCCATTGCAGATTATAATATGATCGAAGATGGTGATCGGGTCATGTGTTGTCTTTCTGGCGGCAAAGACAGTTACACCATGTTAGATATTTTATTAAATCTTCAACAACGTGCCCCAATTAAATTCGAAATTGTGGTGGTTAATCTAGACCAAAAACAACCTGGCTTTCCGGAACACGTTTTACCAGCTTACTTAGATGAGATAGGCGTTGCTTATCACATTCTCGAAAAAGATACTTACTCTATCGTTAAAGAAAAAATCCCTGAAGGCAAAACCACGTGTTCTCTTTGCTCTCGTTTGCGTCGTGGTACTCTTTATGGCTTTGCTCAACATATTGGTGCAACAAAAATTGCATTAGGTCATCATCGTGACGATATTATCGAAACATTATTTTTAAATATGTTTTTTGCTGGCAAACAAAAAGCCATGCCACCTAAGCTCTTGTCTGATGACGGTGCCAATATTGTCATCCGTCCTTTGGCTTATTGTCGTGAAAAAGATATTCAAGAGTATTCGACACTGAAATCGTTTCCTATCATTCCTTGTAACTTGTGTGGTTCGCAAGAGAATTTAAAGCGTGGTGCCGTTAAAGACATGCTACAAATGTGGGACAAACAACATCCGGGGCGTCTTGAAACTATCTTTACTGCAATGCAAAACACCTCGCCATCGCAAGGTGTAGATCGTGAACAGTTTGATTTTGTATCGCTAAAACGTAATCCAGATGTAGTTAACACTGGCGATGTAGCGGATGCAGACTTACCAGCGTTTGATTTTGTCGATATCAGTAATAATGGTCATATTAATTTAGACATCAGCAATCGAATCGATGTAGTGGCAACATTTAAACCCTAGTAAACATGTTAACGATAGCGATAGCGATATAAATCAAAGGCGTTGATGAACATCAACGCCTTTATTATTACTGGGTCACCAGAGGACTGATAATGCTAGGCTTTTGAGTAAATGAAATCTGTTTTAGCTGATTTATTTGTTCAACTGTTAAGGTATATTTTTCCTTAGCAATCGTTTCCACATCATCGATGACGACTTTCACTGTCTGGTTTTGCATATCTGTAAACTCAAACGATAATCCATTAATCGGTTTGCGGAAATACTTCATCGGGAAACCTTGTAAACCATCAAGCAGTTTATTCATATCCTCTGTTAAGGCTAACAGCTCAGTTTGAGTGAAACCTTGTTTGGTTTCTTTCGCTCTAACTTGCATGGCAATCGCACACTGTTTAGCCTCTCCAGCCACCTTAATATTGACTAACCCTCTATCAGACTTTAACTGTGGATCATAAGGAATAAATAATCGCTGTTGTTTACTATACGTTAATGGATATTGGTCATTCTCGGTAGTAATACTGCCTGACACTATGGTGCAATCTGGGGTGATTGGAACGCTAAATGCTAACTCAACTAATGGATAGTTTTGCTTATTGACTTGCTTTAATCGGTCATAAAAGCCTTTGTATTCTAAAGACACGGTTTCAGCGCTACTGCTGTTGATTAAAAAAATAGACGATATAAAAATAAATCCGTTAATTAACGTACGATTACGCATTCGCGTTATTCCCTTGTAGATATTGTTTATTGTGTTTTAGCATTTCGAGTAATTCATCAATGTACTCATCTTTTCGTTCTGAATAATTAATTAAGCCATAGACTAACTTTTCAGCCGTAGGCTTAACTTTCTGCGCACGTAAATCAGCACGAATAGACCGGAATACGCGATATGCTGGATGGGTATTTAAATTAATCATGTAGGCAATAATAGAATCCTTGGGCGAATCAAAAACTGCAACTTCATGAGTTTTGCCATCGGTTCTTGCTAATGGAACTAAACCACAACCTTCAGTGAAACACCATTGACCAAAAAAGTTAAAACCTTCGATAGCAAACCGGGAACTGCCCCACCCGCTCTCATTAGCTGCTTGTATTAGCACCATATCAATAGGAATAATATCGATGCGCTTTAACAATGGCGTCAAGGTATTACGAGTAAATGATTTCACGTCATATTGGTATTTGTTTAAAAGTGATGTAAGCCTATTATTATCCGCTTCACTTAATCCTAAACCATTATCAATTTGCTCAATAACAGCCAATAAAAATTGACGTTCGTGAATAATAATTTGATTTTGAGCTTCTATAGCAGGACGAAAATAATTAAAGAAAGTTTGTTTTTTAGTAGGAATATCACTTATTTCAGCAAACTTAGGTACTTTACCAAGGTCAATGTTACTTAGCTGCTGTGCTGCTGAGTCTACCGAGACCTGTGTCTGACTAGGGATAATCCATAGCCTAATTGCTAACAGTGCTAAAACGGCTAAGCCTAACGCAAATGTCACTTGACCTATAGTGCCTATTTTCAACAGTACCTGCCTTATCAAAATGCATTTTCAATTTATAAATATAATTAATTATAACCTTAAAGGTCGATAGGATACAGTAAAGCACTTTTGTGATTAGCGTGATCCAAATCTGAGAATGACATTTGTGATTGTCTCAGATAGCAAAACCTAAAAATAATTACACTTTAATGACCATATACAGTTAAAATTAATCGACAGTGACAACGGGGCAGTGTTTCATTAACTGCGTATCGTTTTATTCAACAACTCAAGGACTTGAGCTAAAATTATGTTGAATCAACAACTCAATAATTATCATCATGTTGTCGCCATTGGTGGCGGACATGGATTAGGCCGTATTCTAGCTGCATTATCTTTTTTAGGCCCAAGATTAACCGGCATTGTTGCCACCACTGATAATGGCGGTTCTACCGGACGACTTAGACAGGATCAGCAAACTATCGCGTGGGGCGATTTACGTAATTGTCTTTCACACCTTGCATCACGGCCTTCGTTAGGTTCGATGTTGTTTGATCATCGCTTCACCGGCGACAATGAACTTTCTGGCCATAACTTAGGTAACCTGGTGTTACATGCACTCGATCAGCTTTGCGTAAGACCTCTTGAAGCTGTTAATTTAATTCGAGGTTTACTTAAAATTGAAACCCAAATTATCCCTATGTCTGAAGCCTCGACTCACCTTGTTGCGCTGTCCCATTGTGGTAACAAAGTGTTTGGAGAACTCAACGTTGATGGCATGAGTGAGGCACCGATTGCTTTATCATTAGAGCCCGAAGTAGAAGCCACTTTTGAAGCATGTAGCGCCCTAGCAAAAGCGGATTTAATTATTATTGGTCCAGGCAGTTTTTTAACCAGTATACTTCCACCTTTATTACTGCCACAAATTGCCAAGAGCATTCGTGACTCGAACGCACATGTGATGTTAATTGATAACTTAACCGCGGAGTACTCACCTGCAAGTACTTTTAGTATTGAAGATAAAATTGCTTGGTTTAATCAGGTAATAGGTAAAAAAGTCATTGCTGATGTTATTCAGCATGGTAAAGAAATTGATCTTTATCACTCAAATATCGACGGTGTTCGTTTTAATTGTTTCCCATTAGTCAGTCAACATCATCCTGGGCTTCATGATAAATTGGCATTAGCGGCAGCGATTGGCCAAGTTTGTGACTTACACCATAAACCGGTTGACTGCATAGCCTAAGTTCAAGTGGCCTTTGTTGCTGAGTTTGAGTGACCTTGTCATGTCACTATAAAAAGGCATAAAAAAGGGCTACTTAAAGTAGCCCTTTTTGTGTCTCATGCATTCAATGCTAGATAACTTGTGCAATCGCCTTACATACTGCAGCCATATTATTTTTTGTTAAGCCTGCGACGCTAATACGACCAGAACCGACAATATAGATAGCAAACTCATCTTTTAAACGAGCCACTTGGCTTTTGTTTAAACCAGAAAAACTAAACATACCATTTTGGCGGGAGATAAAACTGAAATCTTGTTGTACGCCTTCAGATTTTAAACTCTCAACAAACAAAGTGCGCATTTCGGCAATACGTTCACGCATCAGAGTTAATTCGGCTTGCCATTCTTGACGCAGTGCAGCATCAGATAAAATGGTGCTAACGATTAAGCCACCGTGTGCCGGAGGATTAGAATAATTTGCGCGAATGGTTTTTTTAATTTGGCTAAAACTTGTCACTGCATCTTGTTGAGTTTCTGCAACTATAGTTACCGCGCCAACACGCTCATTGTATAAACCAAAGTTTTTAGAAAACGAATTAGCAATTAATAACTCTGGTACCACAGTGGCAACGGCACGCAAACCTTGAGCATCTTCTTCAATACCTGCACCAAAACCTTGGTAAGCAAAATCAAATAACGGCAATAATGATTTTTCTAAACAAATATTAGCGACTTGTTGCCACTGCTCCAACGATAAATCGATACCGGTTGGGTTATGACAGCAACCATGGAGTAATACCACGTCACCAACATTTGCAGTAGATAAATCGGCTAACATCGCGTCGAAATCCATATCGTGGCTTTCAGCTTTATAGTAACGATATTCTTTAACCGTTAATCCAGCTGTTTCGAAAATATTTTGATGATTGGCCCAAGTAGGATTACTGACCCAAATGGTGGTTGACCCAGTATTTCGAACTAAAAATTCTGATGCTACTCGTAACGAACCTGTTCCACCTGGGGCTTGAGCTGTAACCGCACGTTTATCAGTAATAATAGTGCTCTGAGGTCCAAACAATAATTCTTGAACGACCTGATTATAGGCTTGGACACCTTCAATACCCAGGTAGTTTTTTGTCTTTTCGGTTTCAAGTAAAATGGCTTCAGCTTTTTTTACAGAAGATAGAATCGGCGTTTGCCCTGCTTCGTCTTTATAAATACCTACCCCTAAATTAACTTTGTGAGGCCGAGTATCAGCTTTGAAAGCATCTGTTAAGCCTAAAATTGGGTCTGCTGGAGCAAGCGTGACTTTAGAAAAGATCATTACTACTATCCTAAGTGAAGTGGATGGACAAAATTTATTTAGTTATACCACTGTATGCAAGCGCTGAGTAGTGAGACTTTTAATAGTTGCGACAAATTTGATAATAAATTACATATTCATCAAATTTAAGCCCATTTATTATCATTATTATCAACATTAAGGTTTAGTAAAACCGAATATAATCAGCCTAACTAGACACTTGTTATAGGTACGTCTTTAAAAATCACTCACAGGCCAGTATTTAATGCCTCACTTAAGTGATTAATAAAAAGCCCAGTATTGCGATTAATTAATATCAATGGCTACATTTATATAAGCGTGAGATACCTAAGTAAAATACACATAAATGTGATTTGGGTGAGTGATTATTGCAGATATTAAAATTGTTACAGGCATAAAAAAAGGAACCCGAAGGTTCCTCTTTTTAAGCGACAAACTAATTACTTAGTTTAACGCTTCTTTTGCTTTTTCAACTAAAGTTGCAAAAACAACTTTGTCGAAAACAGCGATGTCAGCCAAAATCTTACGATCGATTTCAATAGACGCCTTTTTCAAGCCGTTAATGAAACGGCTGTAAGACAGACCATTTTGACGAGACGCTGCATTAATACGTGCAATCCATAACTGACGGAATTGACGTTTTTTCTGACGACGGTCACGGTAAGCATATTGACCAGCTTTAGTAACTGCTTGAACAGCAACACGGTAAGTACGGCTACGAGCGCCATAATAACCTTTAGCTAGTTTAAGTACTTTCTTGTGACGAGCACGTGCGGTTACACCACGCTTAACTCTTGGCATTTTCTATCTCCTAAATTAAGCGTATGGTAGTTGACGCGCGATTGCTGGAACGTCAGATTTAGCAACTAAACATTTAGCACGTAAGTGACGCTTACGCTTAGTGCTTTTCTTGGTCAAAATGTGACGTAAGTGTGCTTGCTTGCGCTTGAAACCATTAGCGGTTTTCTTAAAACGCTTCGCTACACCCTTGTCTGTTTTCATTTTAGGCATTTCTAAAACTCCGCATTGGGACGTTAATAAACGTAAGGCGAGCAAAAGCCTCAAGAGACTTTTGCTACTTTAGGTTGCCCTACTATTTCTTTTTAGGTGCTAGCACCATAATTGCTTGACGGCCTTCCATTTTCGGGAAAGATTCGACAACCGCATATATTTCCAAATCAGCCTTGATACGGTTCAAAAGATCCATACCTAGGTTTTGGTGTGCCATTTCGCGACCACGGAAACGCAGCGTAATTTTCGCTTTGTCACCATCTTCCAGAAAACGAATCAGGTTGCGTAGTTTTACCTGATAGTCGTTTTCATCAGTGCCAGGACGGAATTTAATTTCCTTAACCTGGACCTGTTTTTGCTTCTTTTTTTGTTCCTTTTGAGCTTTCGCTTTATCAAAAAGGAACTTACCGTAGTCCATTATACGACAGACAGGAGGCTCAGCATTGGGACTGATCTCTACTAGATCAACTCCGGCTTCATCTGCAACGATCTGAGCTTCTTTTATAGTTAATATACCAATTGGCTCACCATCTAAACCTGATAAACGGACTTCAGGTACACCAGTGATTTCATCATTGATTCTATTAGGGGCTGGCTGTCGCCCTGCTGTTCTTTTGATCTTTATGACCTATTCCTCCAACAATTTGAGACTACGGAGCGAAATCTGTTGACGTATCATCGCGGCGAAATCTTCTAGTTTTAACTTGCCTATATCGATACCGTCACGTGTACGCACCGCTACTTCCTTATTTTCCATTTCTTGATCACCAACGACCAATAAATAAGGCACACGTCTAAGTGTGTGTTCGCGTATTTTAAAGCCTATTTTCTCATTCCTCAAGTCAAAAGATGCTCGAATACCCTGTTCTTTAAAGAATTTAACGATTTCTTCAACATAATCAGCTTGTTTGTCGGTAATATTCATTACAACAACTTGCATTGGAGCAAGCCATGTTGGGAATTTGCCGGCGTATTCTTCTATCAATATACCTATGAAACGTTCTAAAGAGCCTAAAATAGCACGATGGATCATTACTGGCGTTTGGCGACTGTTGTCTTCTGCGACATAAGTAGCACCTAAACGAGTCGGTAATGCATAATCGAGTTGTACTGTACCACATTGCCATGCACGATCTAAACAGTCATGCAAAGTAAATTCGATTTTCGGGCCATAAAATGCACCTTCGCCCGGTAATATTTCATATTTAATATTATTATTGGCAAGCGCTTGCTTTAAAGCATCTTCTGCTCGGTCCCACATATCGTCATCGCCAATCCGTTTTTCAGGACGCGTAGACAATTTAACCACAATATTTTCAAAACCAAATGTCGCGTATGTGTCATATACCATTTGAATACATGCACTAACTTCTGCTTGAACTTGGTCGTCAGTACAGAAAACATGTGCATCATCTTGTGTAAAGCCGCGTACGCGCATTAAACCATGAAGAGAACCCGATGGCTCATTACGATGACAACAACCAAACTCAGCCATACGTAACGGTAAGTCACGATAAGATTTTAACCCTTGGTTAAAAATCTGCACATGACCAGGGCAGTTCATTGGCTTGATTGCGTATTCACGGTTTTCACTGTTAGTGGTGAACATGGCTTCGGCATATTTATCCCAGTGGCCAGAACGTTCCCATAACACTCGATCCATCATAAGTGGACCTTTCACTTCTTGATAAGTGTATTGGCCTAACTTTTGACGAATGAACTTCTCGAGTTCTAAAAATATGCTCCAACCATCGTTATGCCAAAACACCATTCCTGGCGCTTCTTCTTGCATATGGTACAAATCTAATTGTTTACCAATTTTACGGTGATCGCGCTTAGCCGCTTCTTCTAGACGGACTAAATGTGTTTTGAGCGCTTTTTTGTCTGCCCATGCTGTACCGTATATACGTTGCAACATTTTATTGTCAGAATTACCACGCCAATATGCACCTGCCACGCTCATTAACTTAAAGTTTTGGCAAAAACGCATGTTTGGTACATGAGGGCCACGACACATGTCGATGTATTCTTCATGGTGATAAAGCGCTGGTGTTGCATCTTTACTGATGTTGTCATCAAGAATCGCAATTTTGTACTCTTCACCGCGAGCGGTAAATGCATCACGAGCTTCTTGCCAAGAGACAACGTTTTTGACCACATCGTAGTTAGTTTTTGCAAGACTAAGCATGCGTTTTTCTAAGGCTTCAATGTCTTCATGGGTCAGTTTATGGTCTAAATCGATATCGTAATAAAACCCGTTGTCGATTGTGGGGCCAATCGCCATTTTAGTTTCAGGCCACATTTGTTTGATCGCGTGACCAAGTAAATGCGCACAAGAATGGCGAAGGATTTCAACACCTTCTTCGTCTTTAGCCGTAATAATAGCTAATTCAGAATCTGCAGTAATTAAGTCAGTTGCATCTTTCAGTTCACCATTAACGCGGCCAGCAATACACGCTTTTGCTAAACCAGGGCCGATGTCTAATGCAACATCAAGAGTCGAGACAGGCGTAGCAAACTCACGTTGGCTACCATCAGGCAGTGTAATAATAGGCATTAAATTTCCTTTTCCAGTGGTGACCCACACGTAGGGCCACATGGTAATTAAGTATGTTCTATTTGAACGAGAAACACGTTAATGAAATCAAGACAGTACAGGAGTCTTAGTTACCCAAAAACGTAATCGTTTATTTTATGCGATAAGCGCTTTAGCACGCAACCACACAATAGTGATTTAGTGATAAAATTCAGGTTTTATGCAGGAAAATAAGGTTAATACAAGCTATTGCAGGGTTAATCAAAAAAACCATTTTTAAGATTATTGACGGATATCGCTAAGCATAAGAAAAATAATAGTATACAGTCGCTATAATGAATGATATAAATTCACCGCACAACTAGTTGAAATAAAATACTTTATAAATAAAATTGTAAGCTTAACTTTATTTTAAATGAATTAATTTTTAACCATGAGAATCATTCTTATGGATGATCCAAATGTTGAAATGCTCACTATACTTATTAAAACGAGTTAGTCAGTGAGGAGTACTCGCTATGAGATTACTTTCGCGTGTCATCAGTTGCCCCCACTGCGGGCATCATCAACATGTCGCTTTAGATACCAGTTCTGGTGATCAAGAATATTACGATAATTGCCGTATGTGCTGCAATCCGATATATATTCGGATGCATCTTGATGATAATCGTAAAATGATAGAACTTCATATCGACGCTGACGATGAACAAATTTACTGATCGATAATGGCTTGCATAAAATGAAGCAAGCCATCTCGTTTTAACCGCTTATGCAAGTTGCTTTTTTGCGAGCACTCTTTCGACCGTATCAACGATCACTTGAGTTTGACTGTCAATTTCGATATTGATTGTGTCACCAACACCGTATTGATTTAGATTGGTTAGTTTTAACGTTTCAGGAATTAAGTGCAAAACAAACCCACTGTCATTGACCTTTCCTACGGTTAAACTACAACCATTAATTCCCACAAAACCTTTATAGAAAATGTAGTTCATCCACTGCGGATCAACTTGGAGCTCTATATTATAATGTTCAGCGGTATTGCTAACCGCTTTAACTGTCGCCAAAGTATGCACATGACCAGATAGTATATGTCCACCTATTTCGGTGCCAAACGTCAACGAACGTTCTATATTCACTGAGTCACCAACCTGGGTATTGCCTAAGTTAGTCACGGCTAATGTTTCTTCCATTACATCAAAAAAAACCTTATCATTTAGTATCTTGGTTACCGTAAGGCAAACACCATTATTGGCTACGCTAGCACCTGTCACTAATCCTTGTGTTAACGCTGGTGTCATAGCGACTTCAAAGGTTTTAAGGCCGGTCGCATTGTTAATTGATACCACTTCACAAGTGGCTTGAACTATACCAGTAAACATAATTCTCTCGTTCCGTTATAGGTTTTTTAATGAATAATACAGGGTTTCAAATATCACGCTTAATCAAATTGGCGCTGCCAGTGCTGATAGCACAAGTTACACAAACCATGATGGGCTTTATTGATACTGTCATGGCTGGTCGCGTCAGTGCCGTCGATATGGCTGCTGTTGCGGTAGGAACCAGTCTTTGGTTACCGGCAATCTTATTCGTTCAAGGTTTATTAATGTCTTTTACGCCTGTCTTTTCTCAACATCATGGGGCGAATAATCAGCAAGCCATTCCCAAAATACTGTTTCAGGCAGGATATATTGCCATAATTGGCGGTATTGGTGTGATGTTCTTTCTTGCATCTTCTACTTATTTACTCGATTTAATGCATTTAGAACCTAAACTGCATGAATTAACGGTTGGATATATAGATGCTATTTTATGGGGCGCTATGCCGTTTGTCTTGTATCAAGTGCTTCGTGGTTGCAGTGAGGGGATCTCTTATACAATGCCAACCATGGTTATCGGGTTTATTGGATTAGCCGTCAATATACCGGCCAATTATGTATTTATCTATGGCGGTTTTGGTATTCCTGCAATGGGTGGTGCCGGTTGTGGCGTCGCTACCGCACTGGTGTTTTGGGCAATGCTAGCGGCGATGATTATTTATATGTTGGTTGATAAAACCTTTAAAGAACTTAAACCGTTTCAACAGTTTTATCGTCCGCACTTGGCGAGCATGTGGTCGATGATTAAACTGGGAATGCCAATTGCCTTGGCATTATTTTTTGAAGTGAGTCTATTTGCCGTGATCGCGTTATTTCTTGCCCCATTAGGCGCTAATGTTGTTGCAAGCCACCAAATCGCGCTTAATTTCTCTTCAATCATATTTATGCTGCCACTATCTATTGGTATTGCGGTCTCCATTCGTATTGGTTACTACCTTGGCCGTGGACAACCTGAAATATCGGCTCTTGTGGCCAAAGTAGGATTAGGTTTGTCTTTATCATTAGCCGTGTTAACCGCCCTACTGACAGTGATGTTTAGGCATGAAATAGCCTTGTTATACAATGACAATCCTGAAGTGGTTGCTTTAGCGGGTAGCCTAATGATGTTAGCTGCATTTTATCAAATCTCAGACTCAATCCAAGTTGTCGCAGCTGGTGCACTCAGAGGTTATAAAGATACTCGAAGTGCATTTTACATTACCTTGTTTTCCTATTGGTGTGTTGGTCTGACTACCGGATATGTATTGGGCTATACCGATATAATTCGACCATCAATGGGGGCTCATGGATTTTGGATTGGATTAATTGCAGGATTAACATCAGCAGCAATTCTGTTTGCAATTAGGTTAAAGTACATTCAAAAGAAAGGCTTGGTATTTAGCCAAATAGGGTAATAACTGTAAATTATCAACGTTAAGCATGTAATTCTGCTTAACGTTGAAGCAAGTTGCACAGCAAATCACCATTTAGGCATAAATATGTTTTTTTTGCTTGCAAGCAGTAGGCTATCCAACTTACTATAGCGACCGCTTTGAAGCGAAATGTTTTGAAGTAATACTGTAGTAAATAATACACCCGTAGCTCAGTTGGTTAGAGCACTACCTTGACATGGTAGGGGTCGGTGGTTCGAGTCCACTCGGGTGTACCACTCTTCTCTAAGAGTCTAAATATAGAAATCATATAATACACCCGTAGCTCAGCTGGTTAGAGCACTACCTTGACATGGTAGGGGTCGGTGGTTCGAGTCCACTCGGGTGTACCATTTCTTGCTTTATATCCTCGTTTTACAAGCCTTTTTCAAGTCAGTCATATTGCTAGAATTAACCTAGCCTTTACCAAATCTGATTAACCTTGTGACAATTTGTATTTTTTGATGTGCAAATTTATAGGGTTTCCTTGCATTATAAATTGGTAATTAGCAGTATGTAGATATAAAAAAGGCACAAATCACTAACGAGCTAAATATGTTTGTACAAGGTGTTTTGAAAACAACCTTTAATACTACCCTCATCTCCCCCAGCTTTGATTCTTAGGCCGTTAGTTAATCCTGTTCAGCCAAAAAACAGTCAAATTATTTGTCTTGTATGCTAATGGACATTCAATAACGTTGATACTCATGAGTCTATACACTTAGAACCCCGATTGTTGACTAAGATGATTTATCTACAGTCAAAAATCGGTCTAAGCAAGCATGAGCGACTACAAGTAAACTCATCTATTAAATTCTCCAGCGTTCAATCTTTAAACTGGATAATAAGATTATATTGGTCGCTTAACCTGATAAGCAGCTCTTTACTCATGGATACAGATTTAATGCTTTGTTGCTCACTATGCTTTGCCATATCACTAATGGCGACAACGCTTCGACTTATTTGTTCAGAAACGACCGATTGCTCTTCTATTGCTGTTGAAATTTGTGCATTTAAACCAGCTATTGCCGAAACTACATTGGTAATATTTTCGAATGAATCACCAGTTGCATTAGCTAAAGCAACACATTTTTCCGATTGTTCATTACTTGAATTCATTGCTTTAATGGCTAGAATGGACTCCCCCCTTAACTCACCTAAAAGTTGACCAATCTCATTGGTTGATTGTTGAGAACGCATTGCTAGCGCCCTAACTTCATCGGCTACAACCGCAAATCCTCTTCCTTGTTCTCCCGCTCTTGCCGCTTCAATAGCCGCATTTAGTGCTAGTAAATTAGTCTGATCTGCAATACTGCTAATTTCACTAAGAACAGCTTCAATTGATTTAGTACCTTTAACTAAACGATCTATTGAATGGTCTACATTACTAAGTTGCTTTGATAACTCCTCAATAGCGGCAACCGTTTGAGTAACAATTTCTTGCCCTTTATTACTGCTATTTAAACCTTGCTGGGAAGATTGCGCAGCTCTACTTACAATACGAGCGACTTCTTGTATTGTTAAAGACATTTGATTAACCGCTGTCGCAACTTGATTGGTTTCACTCGTTTGTCTATTTAAGATGTTTTTAACGTCTTCGCCGCAATAAGAGGAGTCCTGCGCCAAGGCTGTCACTTTTTCTGAATCGTCAGATACTCGACCAACTACCGCACTCAATTCTGCTTTACGCATTTTTAAAGCTAATTCTATGATGCCGGTTGCATCGTTATTACCTGAATATATGAAGCTCATTAGAGGATTATCAAACACAGCTTTTGCCGTTTTAACCACGCGAGAATATTTAGTCCTCCATGAGGAAAAAATAATTATTCCACAGAGTGATACAGCTAAATTTGGTAAAGTAAACCACAATGAACTGTTTGCAAAAAATAAGGAACTTAAGGATAGCGCCATAAGAATGATGAATATAATTTGCACCCATAATGTTGAGTCTTTACTGAAGCTAATTTGCTTAAAGGGTTTACCCGCTGCAATTTTTCCGTATACAGAATCTGCTCTATGTTTTACATCACTGTCTAAATAAGTACGCACAGATTGATATTCAAACGTTTTACCCGTTTTGTCCTTTATTGGTGTTACAAACGCATTTACCCAGTAGTAATCACCATTTTCACATTTATTTTTAACGGGTCCCATCCAGGAATTTCCAGCTTGAATATAGCTCCACATGTCTTTGAATGCCGCCTTAGGCATATCGGGGTGCCTGACCATGTTATGTGGCTTACCCATCATTTCATCTAAAGAAAACCCAGAGATATCACAAAAACTTTTGTTGGCGTACTTTATGTAACTGTTCAAATCTGTTGTAGAAAGGAGAATTTCGCTAGGCGAAAAAGTTTGTTCTTTACTCATGTAAGTTACTCATTAGTTAGTTTGTGTGAAATGTTTACTGTGGCAATACTTTCAGGCGTCTTTTACAAGCAGTGAAATAATATTTTCAGATGTGAGTGGCTTACTAAAGTAGTAGCCTTGACCATAATCACAGTTAATATTGAGGAGATGTTTGATTTGTTCCTCGAGTTCAATTCCTTCAGCCGTTACCATTAGATTTAAAGAACTCCCCAGCGATACAATGGTATTAACCAAAACCACTTTGATTTCATTGAAGTTATTATTATTGATCCCGCTAACGAAAGACTTGTCGACTTTTATGGATGTAATAGGATAATTAGCTAAATACTGTAGTGATGAATAACACGTGCCAAAGTCATCTAACGCTATACCAACGCCTATTTTCCTTAAATTCGCTAATGCTTGATCTAACATTAGTGAGGGCTCAATGAGTGTTTGTTCAGTAAGCTCTATCTCTAAACAACGTCCATCTAATTGATACGTTTCTAAAAGTTTTTCAATGGAACGTGAGAATGTCGGATCTTTCATCTGGTAAGGAGATATGTTTACCGCAACATGAAGCTCTTTTCCTGTTAAATCCTGCCAGTGCTTGATTGCTTCAAGGGATGTTTTTAACACAAAATCGCCGACCTTATTTATAAGGTTTTTTTTCTCGAGAATAGGAATGTAATCTTCTGGAACTAAATGACTGAAGCGAAAATTGTTCCATCGCAGCAATGCTTCAAAACCAATTATATTTTGAGATTTGATTTCGAATTTTGGTTGATAAACAAGATAAAATTCATTATTTTCATAAGCTTGCTGCAAAGCTATTTCTAATGCGTAGTATTCAGCTGTCTGAATAAACATCGCATCCTCAAAATACGAATAAGAGCTTTTACCCAAACTTTTTTTCGCATCATACATAGCGAGATCAGCATTGCGAATTAATTGATCACAATTACGCCCACAGTCTGGATAAATGCTTATGCCAATACTCGCGCCAATTTGTACACTCTTTCCGTCGATAGGCTCAATGCATTCAATTGCGAGTAATATTTTTTCAACTATATTGGTCAGTGACTCACTATGAATAATGTCAGGTATGATAACCAGGTACTCATCGCCACCAAGTCGACCAATTGTATCTTCGACTCGTAATAAGTCTCTAAGTACATTGGCAATACAAATAAGTAACTTATCGCCGAATTCATGACCGTGGAGGTCATTGGCCTTTTTGAAATGATCTAAGTCGATAAACAACACACCAAATTTATTATTACTTAGATTTGCCCGACTAATAGCTTGGTCCAGTCTATCGTTTATTAGTTTCCTATTTGGTAAGTTGGTCAGTAAATCATAATTAGCTTGATGTATTAACTTCGCTTCATTTTGTTTCTTCTCTGATATATCCCGAATAACGGTAATAGCCACTTTGCGATTATTCAGCTCTGCTAGATTCAAACTTATCTCAACTGGAAATTCTTTTTCCTGCTTATTTAGTGCATATAATGTCTTTCCGAGCCCCATCATTCTCGCGCTCGAATGGTTGAAAAAAAGTGCTATTTTCTCGTGATGATTAACAAACCTTTTCGGCATGAGTGTCGCAATGTTTAATTTTACAAATTCACTTTTTGAGTAACCAAAAAGGTCTTCTGCACTCTTATTCACTTGAGAGATAACTCCGTCTCTATCGGAAATTATCATTGCATCAGGAGATGATTCTAAAAGCTTGTTTGACCATGCAAGTTGGCTCGATACTGCTTGTTTTTCATTTGTTATATACCTCTGAAATGTATAAAAAACTATTAACAAACATGATGCCAGTAAGACTAAAATGAGTAATTCAATACGTAAATATTCTAATGAACCGTTATAAGACGTTTGTGTAATATTGTTAGCTTTACTTTCAGCCGTATTTGTCAAAAATTCTAACTGCTTATTAATTTTTTTTATGTTTTGCGTATTTTGTTGTAGCTGGTTAAGTAATAAACTCTTTTCTTCATTAAGTCTAATTCTAGCAATAATTTGTTCTCTGACAGAGAGCCAATCTAAGTAAACCCGTTTAACCGTATCTACCCTACTTTTATCTCCAACAAATTCTTTACCCAGTAGATCAAATGCTCGATTAACTTGATTATCATAATGGTCATTTTGACTAGCTATATTTTCCAGACCGTGCTTGTTAGGAATGTATATTAAATCAACTAGTGACAGTTGACTTAAAAGCGTATGTTTCCTTATGTCACTAACTGCTTGTGCGACGCGACTATAATTATTGAATGACTTATTTAAGGTGATTACACTCTTTGTGTACAATAAAAATATAGAAAACGTACAAGCAAGTGCTAAGATCAAAAAAACGACTATATATTTCATATTTCTTTTTTTTGCTAAGACACATTCAGAGCTTTTTTCACTTTTAATCTTATAAGCCATTGAAATAACCTCATTAAATTTAATGTTTACAATCAGTACATTGAATAACTGATCGAAGACTTTAAAAATAAGCTCAATCTTTGCTGCTGTTTTATATTATTTACAGCCACCTATAACTGTTAAAAAATATTCATTCACCAGTGTAACTTTGCCGCGCAATTATTTAGCTATAAGATAATATTCTTTATTACTAGCTGCCATTATTGCTGTAGAACTTATTTTAAGCGGCTAGGCCTGGCGAAAAGTCTTACTCTTAACTTAAAGATGCGTCGTCACTTCGCACATGATATTTGCATATGTAAACAACCATATAGCTGATCATCTCATCATTGCCTGCCGGTTCATACCGTAGATCACCATTACGTTGTAACAACTAATTCATATCCATTCTGCTCCTTTTTGAAAACGCGGAAAGACCCAATTTTCAATGGCTTGATGAACTAATTTAGTGACTAAACTTATAAAGAAAACACACAACCCCTTATCATTGGCATTGCATTTTTTTAGAGTAGTTATGTTAGTAACTTAGCTATAACAATACACTCAAAAAAACATCCAAACTATTATTTTTAAGGGATAAAATTCATATTGCGATTTTTGTATGATTACTAACATTATGGTTTGTAGGGTTTGTGTAGCTCAAACTGTTATAATTGCGTAATTTGTATGCCCCAGTAACTTTATTTGCTGTAGATTATTGGCATATTATATTCATTCAATTAGAAAATATTAGTTTCTAGTGCGTTGTATCCAAAATGAAGTACGTTGAGTGTAATAGTATTGATGTCTATATTGATAATTTAAATGGACTGGACGTAGAAGCAACGCAGGTTGGTAGTGGACGTTTTTTTAGCACAAATAGAAATGTTAAGCTCCCGCTGATTGAAATCAACCATTGGCGTATTAATACCAGCATCTTATATCATGGAGCTTTAGCACAGGATAAAATTTATCTCTCTTTCCCCATAGAAAGGGAATCACAAATAATAGATGGCAAGGTTTTCGGTAGCGACTCTATTTTAGCCGTTTTACCCGACGAAGATCTATTGGTTCTTCATCCTAAACTTGTTGAAACAATGGATTTTTTAATCCCTTTGACAGTATTGCAAGATTACTATAAATACCAAAACCTTACTGATACTTTACCATCATTAAAAAACCTGAGAAATAAAACTACATTTTCAAATATTGAGAATTTAAAAATAAAACAGCTTATTAATTATACGTTAAGTGTTATTGACCAAGTAAGCCAATGGAATTATCTGGCCGCAGTAGACGCTCAGGATACGATTTTAGTAAACATATTAGAAATTTTGGGTGAATCTGGTGGCAAAAAGATAATCTGTAGTTCAAAACATAGAGTCGTTGTTGTTAAACGGGCGTTAGCTGCTATCCATAAAGAACCTAAATCTAATTTAACTATCGTAGAATTATCTAATATCTGCTTTTGTAGTATAAGAACTTTAGAATATTCCTTTAAGTCTATCCTTGGATGTTCACCCAAGGCTTATCTTATAAAAAGAAGACTAAACCTTATTAAGCATGAAATAAAATGCAGCCCTGAAAAAAGTATTAGTAGAATCGCTATCGATTTTGGGGTGGTTAATGCAGGACGATTTTCCAATGACTATTTTATGTATTTTGGCGAGTACCCTTCGGATACACGGAATAAATAATATCAACTGTCATAGGCTCATTTTATGGCAATGCACACTTTACCATTAATGATATAAGTTAGGCCCTGTATGCAGTGGCACACTAATTATGTGCCACTTAACTAGAGATGAGTATGTTCTTTACTTTATGATCAGCTGCTATTGTAAAAAGCTATCACCCGAGAGCAAAGTCAGTATGCTTAAGATGGTAATGTACTGACCATTTACTTTTGACCAACGTGGATCGTACGCTTACCAAAGCTTTCACCATTAAGTAGACCTATGAATGCATTTGGGGCATTTTCTAACCCTGTGATAATCTCTTCTCGATATTTAATCTTGCCGCTTTTAACCCAAGCAGTCATCTCTGTCGCGAAATCAGGATACAGATGGCCAAAATCATCAAAAATAATGAAACCCTGCAGTTTTATTTTCTTGCGCAGGATCTGCCCCATCAGCCAGTTCATCCTGTCTGGCCCCTCTGGCAAATTGGTAGCATTGTATTGCGATACCAGCCCGCAAAGTGGGATTCGGGCGTTCGGATTCAATAGCGGAATAACAGCATCAAGGACCTTACCACCGACACTTTCAAAATAGACATCTATGCCGTTTGAGCTCACCTTAGCAAGTTGGACAGCAAAGTCAGCAGCCTTATAGTCGATGCAGGCGTCAAAGCCCAACTCGTCTACTGCATAGGCACATTTTTCCGCACCGCCCGCAATTCCAACCACATGGCAGCCAAGTAGCTTGCCAATTTGACCAACAGTGGCGCCGACAGGACCGGTCGCAGCTGCCACAACAATGGTCTCGCCTGCTTTAGGTGCACCAATCTGCTTCAGGCCAGCCCAAGCAGTAAACCCAGGCATGCCTAAAATACCGAGAGCCCATGAAAGATGCGACGAAGACTTACCGAGGTTAGTAAGCCCAACGCCATCAGACACAGCATAGTCCTGCCAACCATTGTAACTAAGCACAAAGTCGCCTGGAGCAAAGCCATCGATATTGGAATCAACAACTTGAGACACTGTGCCGCCTATCATCACCTCGCCTAACTCGACTGGGTCGGCATAAGATGGTGCATCGCTCATCCGCCCCCGCATATAGGGATTAAGCGAAAGGAACTCAGTTCGCAGTAGCATTTGTTGGTCGCCAGCAACAGGGATGGCAGTCTCAATCAAAGTTAACGTGTCTTCCGTAGGCTCGCCTGAGGGACGTTGGCTAAGAACCCATTGTCGATTCGTTGTGTTTGTCTGTGTCATGTTCTATCTCCTTTAAAGTGACGCTTCGAGAATCCGGCGCACATCAGTTGGGGTGATGTCTTTATGTTCGCCAAGGGCCGTCATGCCATGTTCCTGCAAGGCACTAACGATAAGTTCAATTTCTGGGGCGGCAATATCGTAGTCGCTCAAGTGAGTCTTAATGCCTAGTTGCTCAAAGAATGCACGTGTAGCATCTATCGCAGCGTCAATTCGTACGGCATCAGAACCTTCGTTGATCCCCCAAACATTACGAGCATATTGCAGTAGTTTTTCGTGCTTGTGGCCGCGCTGATCATTTAATAATGACGGCAATATAACTGCAAGTGTACGGGCGTGGTCGGTATCATTGAGCGCGGTAATCTCATGTCCGATCATGTGAGAAGCCCAATCTTGTGGCACTCCGGCACCGATTAATCCATTCAAGGCCAGCGTGGCCGTCAACATCAAACTTGCGCGGATGTCATAATCTTCTGGAGTCTCTAGCGCTTTAGGGCCAAGCTCAATAATGGTGCGCAGTAGAAACTCGGCAAAACCATCCTGTACGTGTGCGCCGCTGGGGTAAGTCAGATACTGCTCGACGATATGAACAAAGGCATCTACTGCACCATTGGCAATCTGACGAGCAGGCAGCGTATAGGTAAGCTCAGGATCGAGAACAGAAAAAATTGGGTAGCAATGTGGACTTCTAAAAGGAAGCTTGGCTACCTTCTCTGGGTTAGTGATCACTCCACCATTATTCATCTCTGATCCTGTTGCAGGCAGTGTTAGCACAGTACCAAACGGCATAGCCTGGGTCACTTTTGTACTGCCAGCAGTAAGGATTTCCCAAGGGTCACCCGCATAAAGCGCCGCCATGGCAATGAATTTAGTCGCATCAATAACAGATCCGCCACCCACGGCAAGCAAAAAGGTGATGTCGTTATCAGCGATTGCTTTAACGGCATTAAGGGTAGTGGCATAACGAGGATTTGGCTCTATACCGCCGAACTCGACTAATGTGCGATCAGCTAGTGCTGTTCGTACTTGTGTTAACACGCCGGTCCGTTCTGCGCTACCGCCGCCATAGATAATCAATACTTTTGCATCTGCTGGAACATGATCGTTCAGGTCTGCGATGCGGCCTTTGCCAAAGAGGATTTTTGTGGGGTTATGAAAGTCAAAGTTTTTCATATTAGGATTCCTTCTGATTAAATGTGAAGGCGTACGCTTATGCTGACATACGTCGATTTTCTGTGTCTAGTATTCGAATATCGGTAAACCTGATGACAAATATACTGGAAGGGTTTGCGCTCCCAGCCATTACAAAAAGACTTAGCAACAACATCGTAAATAGCGCTATTTTGCCAATAATGGTAATAGCCTAGATGGAATAAAATGCGTTGATCATATTCACTTGCTTGATATCTACATTGTTATTCTTTACTAAATGGTCAACTATAATTGAATGAGTAAATTACCTAAAGTAACCACTTAGATATGTCAATGCGATATTTAAATATAAAACTCGTCATTACCTATGATTTAAGACATTTATATTTAGAGATAATATTTAAATATATTTTCAGTATGACACTAACCATATTAAAGCAAGGTGATAAAAATCACTGTTAGTGCTGTGTCTTAAATAAACCAAATTATATTTTACTGTTTAGTTACACTAACATACCAATGTTAGCCTTTCCAATTAGGCCAATAAATCTTAATAATTGTAAACAGTTCAGACTAAAAGGATGTAATTGAGTACATCCAGTTAACAATACTGACGATTGGGATTAAGTTTTGTTTAAGTATGAAAGTGATGATAGGGCCTAACAATAATCAGCGTATGTTATTAGCCACATAAGATTAACTTAATAATAACTCTTAAATAGATATATAGATAAATAAGCATCTATGTTTTTAAATAAATCCTAACGCGTGTAAAAATCAACAGTTTCAATACTGCTTATTTCATCATCCTTACAGAAATGTGGGCAGCCCAACACGCGGCCATGTTTCTCGATAGCTTCAACTAGTGTTTGTTTTATATCGTAAAAGTAGGCTTTAAGTCGTTCTAAAGGTGGCCTAGTTACCGAACAAAGGTGTTGATTTTCGGCTTTTTTTCCTCCGATCCGTCGCGGATTGCCTCAGTAGCATATTGTGATTTAGATTTGAAAAATACTAGCAACAGCCCTTCTTCACTCCGAATCGCTCACATATAGCATCAATAGTGAGAGTGCCATAGCTGCTCTGCCACATTAAATCTAATATTGCTTGTAGCAAGCGTTCTTTACCATCACTTTTTCGGCCCATTTCCAGTACCTATCAATACGTTGACATTATTGAAATTGACTATTATCTATTCGTCTCGATACGCTAATTGGGCCAACTATTTAACCTAATCTTTAGAAACCGAAAACAATATAGCAGCTCCTATTATACCGGCAATTAATGAACCGAAAAGGATACCCAGTTTTGCTTGTTCAATTAAAGCGGGTTGTCCCTCAAATGCTAATACTGATATAAATAATGACATTGTAAAGCCTACACCCGCCAAAAAACCGATACCAATGATATGAGAAAATGTCACACCATCAGGCAATCTTACCGCACCTACTTTTAATCCCAACCAGGCAAAAAAGCTAATACCAATCCCCTTTCCTAAAACCAATGCGAGTATTATCGCCAGTGTGACCACAGTATCTTTAAATTCAGGAATGACCGTAGGTAACATTACGCCTGCATTTAAAAACGCAAACAAAGGTAGAATAATCAAACTGACAGGTTTATCTAGTGTATATCCCCAGCGTAATATTGGCGCTGTCGTTTGCTTGGCAATATCTTCGGCCTTTACAGCCAGTGCGTGTTGTTGTTCATTTTCAAGGATAGGAGTATCTTCACTGTCTACGTCCTTAAAATCATGGATGACATTTTGCATTTTACGCCGAAACCAGATTTTGTTGGTATACGGACGTGTCGGCACCATCATTGCGGCTAACAGACCTGCGGTGGTTGCATGCACGCCTGATTGAAGAATAAACCACCAAAGAAAAAAACCGCCCACTAAATAAAAGACAGGTTTCCTGATACCAAGAAGGTTTATAAAAAACAGAACTAATAGCGTGAGCCCCGCCCATAGAAGTGACTGAATAATAATTTGGTCGGTATAAAATAAACCAATAACAGCTACTGCTCCCATGTCATCAACAATGGCTAAACCAGTAAGAATAATGTAAGCCGCTCGAGGGGCTTTAGCGCCTAACAGTGTGAGAATACCTATCGCAAAAGCCGTGTCTGTGGCCATAGGCACACCCCAGCCTTGATAAGCGTTGGACGACTCACTAATCCAAATAATACTAGAATATATCAGTGCCGGAAGCACCATGCCCCCCAGTGCCATAACAATAACTAATCCAGCATCTTTTAAATCGCTTAGCGCTCCGACCAAGCATTCATATTTAATTTCTAGCCCTAAAATGAAAAAGAACAACACCATTAAACCGTCATTGATCCAGTAATGTAATGAATGACTTATAGCCCAATCGCCAAGAGAAATAGTTAGCTCAAGTGTACTTAGGGCTTCATAACTGTGTTGCCATCCTAAATTAACCATAAGAATGGCTGCTATTGCTGAAACAAGTAATACGATTCCAGCTACGATCTGACTATTGATAAATGACTCAACAGGCAATGAGAACTTAAGAAAACCACGCTCTAATGGAGCATGATCACGATTTTCTTCCTTTATTTCGTAACTCATAACTTGTCTCCGCAACGTTACTGTGTGCTTTTCAACCACATAATGTGGCCAGATCCCTTTAAAATCAAAAGAGTAAACTGGTAATAATACGATACCATCTTTTTATCAACACGGCTTCGTATGCCGCTATTAGCGTTGAAACTCGATCCGAATTAACACTATGCTTTGCAAATCAGCGCTCAAGCCACAGTTAAGGACAAGTCGTAACCTGTTTAACAAGCTTAGATGCCCTCGACAACGATTCGGTATATTTACCATCACTTTGATTGCAACATGCACGTTAATATTGTTAGTGTGAGTGAACAGCTAGACATCAATATCAACCAATTAATGGAGTGCAACTAATGGGATCGCATAATACTGATCAACATAAGCACAGTATCGCTACTTTTGCAGCCTTAAAAACCGCTATCGCAAATGATGAAGAGCAGTTGGTAAAAGATTTATTAGCAAATGAACCGATGCAAGAGCTTGAGAAAAGCTATCTAATTGATTTAGCGAATATAAAAAATAATCAAACTATCTTAACATTACTGAAAGATATCCCTGAAATATAGCTATAAGGTGAAATATAGCCTGTTAGTACTCGCTCTATTTAGATAACCATTTTCACTAAAGAGAATCGCCGCATATGGCGGCGCAACACTTATCTAAGCCATAGCTAAATATCATTTTTCACAGGCTTACAATTCACTTTCCTCTTCTCTTTTTTCGATAGTCGCGCTTAATTTTTGGTACACGCCAAGCGAAACGATCAAAATCGCTGATACCATGATAAGTAAAGCCGGATAGAGTAAAAGGCTAAGGTCTTTCGTTCCTGCTTTGAATATAAACACCAGTCCTTCAATACTGACGGCGATGGTAATAATGACAATAATTTTTGTAATTGTTCTTCTTGCCTCTTTGGGATCTCGCAGCTCTTTATCCTTAAACACTTCTTCTTCCATCATGTACTGTGCAACATCGATAATCGCTGCAGCTATGATAATAGCGGCGACAGATTGAAGCATTAATGGAATAAATCCAGAGTCATACTCTATGCCAGAAATGACCTCGTAAATAGACCACAGCATAATTATCAAAGATAAGATGATAAGAGTGACAGCTGCGAACAGATGAACTCCAGCAAAAATCTTATTGAACAGTTTTTTCATATTTTTGACCTGTAATAATTTATCGACCAAGGTGGCTCATTGCGTTATTAATGTGCGCGTATAAATGAGGTTATGTTCTTCATCCAATACCATGCTGATGACATTTACCTATTATTGAATAGCACTTACTTATCGGCACAAGCTTGATCTAGATAAGGTCACTATAGATTGAGAACAGATGGCAAAACATCATATGAACTCAAGTGAACACTAAGTTGACTGTAAATAACCAGAAAACATGGATAGACCCAATGGAGCTTGAGAGGTAACTTAGTATTGCTTGCCTACCCTGTTAATCGTTCAAGGGTAACACACTCGAGTTTATGAAGGGGTTACAGTAATAAAATGCAGTCACTTATCAAGGATTAGGATCTGCATTATGTTGTTTAAGACTCTATTTTCCACCAATAAAAATGGTCGTAAGGGCAATTGTTGTTTAGCCTAATTCGACCTTACCAAGGAAAGCACTTGCACTATTTTATTGGCTGGTAATAGTAAGCTTCCACTGCTAATTGTTAATTGTAACTAAGCTATTTAGGTCGTCCAATGGAGAAGCTGCCATTAATGACAGGCGTGATTTATAGCTGTTATGGCGACCAAGATTAATAGCCCATTTCACAATCTGTAACGTATTAATCATTGGTCACCTTAATAGAGGATAGATATGATATAAATATCTTTAGTGCAACATGATTACTTAAACCTTGAACTCGCTGACTTAAATGCTGCACTGAGCGAATCCCAGGCGCTATCAATACCGACTTTTACGTCTTCCCAAGCATCATCACTGGCTTTTTTAAGCTCATTAAGTTTTTTATTGGCAGATTGTTTCATCGACTCAAGTTCCTCTATTCTTTGATAGTATTCCAGTTGCTCATCAGCAGCTTTACCATCGGCTTTTGCTTTCAGTCTATCAATTTGGGCACTCCACTCATCGAGTTGCGCCTGCAATTTTTTTTCGTATGCTTGTTTCTTACTCATAATGATTGTCCTTTTAATGACGTGGTTAAAACAGCTTTAACGACTGAAGTTTTTGCTTAATTTAAATACTTGGCTTCAGAATATTGGATTTTTATCCTGAAAATATACGTTAACATGCATGGCAACATAATGCTCATTTATGCCTCATTTGCCCTTGTATGATGCCACAGGGCGATCAAACATTATTTAATGGATCTATTTGTCATCCTTGAACGTAAAAACTAGCTCTTTCGAATTATCTCAAAGCAGTAATATGATCATTTTCTACGATGGCAATTGCCCACTATGCAGCATCGAAATGCAGCAACTAAAACACGCTGATATTCATCAAAAAATCATCCTTGAAGATCTTAATGCGCTTGATTTTAGTCTTCGATACCCAAGTATTGATGTCAATCAGGCAATGACGTATTTACAAGCACAAACACTATCGGGTGAGATGATTTACGGCCTTGATGTGACTTGTCAGGCGTGGGAGATAGTTGGAAAACATCGCTGGTTAAAACTTATCCGCTTACCCATCATTCGCTTATTTGCCGACCTTGGATATCGCTTTTTTGCAAAGTATAGGCATTCTATTAGTAAATTTTTAATGCCCAATTCAAGCTGTTCTAACGGCCAGTGTCATAGGAAACTAAAATCTGACAAACGATAAACACAAACGTGTTGCATGTTGCCAACAGCGCACACTCAGAAAAATTGATATCTAAAAAGTTAATCAGCCCATTAAGATTAATAGGGTTACACTATTTTACTGTTAAGGACTTCAAATGCATTTTACCCAAGAGCGCATAGACGCGCTTGATAAACACACCCGTACCCATTTGATTAATTCACTCTCTGGTTTTAAAAGCGCTAATTTAATTGGCACTCAAGACTCACAAGGCTTGACTAACTTATCTATTGTCAGTTCCGTGATACACCTAGGCGCAAATCCGCCGCTGGTGGGTATGATAGTGCGCCCACATACAGTACCTCGTCATACATTTGAAAATATTTTACAAACGGGTTGCTATACAATTAACCAAGTTAATCAATCAATTTGTAAGCAGGCTCATCAAACATCAGCCCGTTATGATAAAGACGAGTCGGAGTTTGCGGTAACGGGACTAACACCTGAATACTTAAATAATTTTACCGCGCCATTTGTAAAAGAAAGTCGTTTAAAATATTCGGTAAAATTTATTGAGCATCAACATTTAGCCGTTAATGGTACTGAGCTGGTGATTGGTGAAATTATCGATGTGTATGTTGATGAAGCAGCACTTCAAAGTGATGGCTTTTTAGACTTGCAAGCAATAGACACAGTGGCGATTACAGGATTAGATAGTTACCACACTAGCAATAAACTTATGCGTTTACCCTATGCTAAAAAGTGATTAAGTTATGTATTCCGCCAAGGTAAAATAGCCTTTAGTCAGCAATAAACAATATGCTAATCAAATCGTAAATCATAGATTAAAAGCAATGTAAGCAGCATATTGGCTAACATGCTGCTTACATTATTCAATCATTGCATGGCATAAAAAATCCCATTCAAATCGGTAACGATTTAAATGGGATCCATTAAATAAACCGGTACATTTTTACTGAGCTAAAAATTGTTGGTTAACCGCTTCCGCCATTAATTTAGGTGGGATCAAGCCTTGGCTCAACACAAAATTATTAAACGCTAAACGATCGAACTTGTCGCCTAGGGCTATTTCAACTCCAGCGCGGATCTCCAATAATCGTGATAAGCCATAAAAATAACTGCCAGCCTGGCCAGGCATTCTCATAGTGTATCGATCAACTTCTTGTTTTACAGCCGCTTCTGAAAACACCACATCGTTGCGTAACAATGAATATGCGTTTTCTTTTGTTGTCAGACCTAAGTTCAACATCGGGTCTAACATCGCGCGAGCATTACGCAATAACCTATGTTGCAGGGCAATAAGCTGTGCTTCAATAGGCAGATACGGCAACATTTCCGCTTCGGCGTACAATGCCCATCCTTCTACGTTAACGCTGTTAAAAGCATAATATACACGTGCCAGTGAAACGCCCTGCTCCAACATGACCGCAAATTGTAATTCATGCCCAGGTCTGCCTTCATGGGCACTTAATGTATAAGCAACCGCATTAAAATTAAAGTCATCGTATGCAGCATCACCCGTTAATGCAGGGTTACCGGTTGTCAGAACAAATTGGCCTTGCTCACCAGTATTGCCAATAAACGGTGGTGGCAACATATGAGGCGCAGGACTACCTGCCGCTTCGGCATCACTTGCAAGTCGCATGATCATATCGCGTTTAGGTAAATCAACCACATGATGTTTACTGATCAAGGCCTCAAGTTTTTTATTGGTTTCACGATAATAATTTTCAATTTTATCCTTGGTTAATGATTCTTTTTTAAGAGCTTTAATCACGTCGCGATAATCACTTGATGGCATATTAAATTTTTGTGCAACCAAGGGCGCTAATGCCTGCATATTCGCTTTGGTTATCATGTAACTTGCTTTCGCGCGTTCAATTAACAACTCAGGGTCGATATCGATGCCAACGGTTTTGAGTTTTAAGGCATAAATTTCTTCGGGCAATCTAAAGTCATCACGAGTGTTCGGAATAACCGTTTTTTCAGCCCATTGGCGATAATCTTCAATTTGCTGCTTTAATAGCAACATATTCTCATCGGCTTTTATGAATTCATTTTGTTCAAATAACTGCTGTAAACCTTGTAATAAAGTGTCAGTTCTCGCTAGGGCTTGGTTAACTTCTTCTTTTGTCGGCCCAATTAACTTTTTGTTGGCTAACGCCGCTTCAAATAGGGTTTTGGCTTGCTCCGTTAAGGCTGCTTGCCCTGTTTTACCGACATAACACGCGAGACGGGTATTAGCCGCTTGTTTGCGAGTATCTGACATTTGATCATCTAATAATGCCGACACACCTCTGAATATAATCAGGGGGACATCAACCCAAGGCAGCATGTATTTATCGTCTAAATTACCCGCGGCAATGGTCTGATCAATATTGTCGATAATAATGTTAAGGTCTTGACGAACTGGCAATGATTTTTCAGTTTTCACCGCTTGTAGCAAGGTTTTCTTACTGGTTTCAAGCGTCTCAATATACTTATCTTGCTGTGCCTTAGTGATATTACTACACAGACTATCGGCTTCAGTAATCCCTATTGAACTGGCCATTTCTGGCTGAAATTGACTGGTTATCTGTATTTGTTTGTTTGTGTATTGATTACTGACATCAACCCAAGAGTTGGCTGATGACGTCAATGGAAATAAAGCGAGCATTGGAATCACTGAAGTAAATATTTTACCTGACATCTGTTTAATCCCTTGTTATTTTTATTCTGAAGTTAACCATTATAGCCGAATTAAACCACGACGCGACATGCCATCAGTTAAGTTATCACCTTAAGCAGTATTAGATTATAAGCGTTAATTATCAATACATTACTTTGTATTTATGGTATCAATATCTTCGGTATTATTGTCTGGTTACAAATAAAAACACCGCAACCTATAAGGTTGCGGTGTTTAAGCAGAACGTTATCAGCGTATACAGTTTACTTAAAAAGCAAAATCATCGCTGCTCAGTGCCATCATTGAGTCAACGCCATTTTGAATACATGCTGCATGGCCTTTTGCTCTTGGTAACATACGTTGCATATAAAACTGAGCGGTTTTTATTTTAGCTTCATAGAATGCTGTTTCACTTGTATCTGTAGCCAGTTTATCTTGAGCGACTTTTGCCATTTTTGCCCAGAAAAACGCTAAGGTTACATAGCCGGCATACATGAGGTAATCAACTGAAGCACCACCAATTTCATCAGGATTTTTCATCGCTTTAGCACCGATCAATACAGTAAGTTCATGCCACTCTTTTGCATAAATCATAATGGGTTTAATAAACTCTGCCATCGCAGGGTTGTCCATGTTCTGTTGGCAGAATGCGGTCACATCTTGAGAAAAAGGTTTTAACACTTCGCCTTGGCTGCCAATAATTTTACGTGCCAGTAAATCTAAGGCTTGAATACCGGTTGTGCCTTCATATATACAACTGATTTTGGTATCACGCATTAACTGTTCCATGCCCCACTCTTTGATAAAGCCATGGCCACCGAACACCTGAACGCCAAGGCTGGTACATTCAAAACCAAGTTCAGTGAGAAAGGCTTTTGCAATTGGGGTTAATAATGCCAATTTGGTCTCAGCATCCGCTTTAATTGCCTCATCTTTCTCAGCATGGCCGATATCCACTAACTGAGCCAAATATGAAATTAATGCACGGCCACCTTCGGCAATAGACTTTTGAGTTAGCAACATTCTACGTACATCTGGATGAACAATAATCGGATCTGCAGGGCCATTAGGGTTTTTAACCCCGCTAATAGAACGCATCTGTAATCGATCTTTGGCGTAAGCTAGCGCACCTTGGAAAGAAGCTTCTGCTGCGGCAACACCTTCACTCGCCACACCGATACGGGCTGCATTCATGAAGGTAAACATGCATTTAAGGCCGCGATTAGGTTCGCCAATTAAATGACCTGTAGCCCCATCAAAGTTAATAACACAAGTCGCGTTACCATTGATACCCATTTTGTGCTCTATTGAGCCACAATTCACCCCATTTCTATCTGAAATGGTGCCGTCAATATTGACATTAAATTTAGGCACAATGAATAAAGATATGCCTTTATTACCTTCTGGTGCGCCAGGAATACGGGCTATAACAATATGCACTATGTTATCTGACAGATCATGTTCACCCGCCGAAATAAAGATTTTAGTGCCCGTTAACGAATATCTGCCGTCATCTTGACGTTCAGCCTTAGTGCGCAACATACCTAAATCTGTGCCACAGTGCGGCTCAGTTAAGCACATGGTGCCAGTCCACTTACCTTCAACAAGTTTAGGCATAAACTGTTGCTTTTGTGATTCAGTGCCGTGGGCTTCAATGGTGGCTAATGCACCATGACTGAGTCCTGGGTACATGGCAAAACTATGATTCGCACTGGAAAATAGCTCAGCGATACTAATATTGAGCGAATGTGGTAAACCTTGACCACCAAATTCTTCAGACTGAGATAATGTTGGCCAACCGCCTTCTACATACTGGGCATACGCCTCTTTAAAGCCATCAGGTGTGGTTACCGCGCCATCTTTCCATGTACAACCCTGCTGATCGCCAATTTGATTTAATGGCGCAACAACCTCTTCTGTTAGTTTTGCAGCTTCATTGATAATGGCATCAACCATATCAATAGTCGCATCTTGATAGCCTAAATGCTCATAGTGGCCTTCACAGCCGAGCAATTCTTGCATCACAAACTTAACATCACGAATGGGGGCTTTGTATTCAGGCATTGTTGCTCTCCAACTATTATCTATAAGTGTTAGTGGCTGTTAATCTTTTGTGGCTAAATTTTATTTAACACAGACGGCTAATGGTTTATTTAAGCATGTAGAACAAATGTTAGACAGAAAGTATCTAAATAAGTAATACCTTATGAAAACCTGATTTATATAAAAATAAACCCTATCGATTAGCCACTCCCAGATACCGGTGTGAAGAGTCGCTTATGTAGATAGATGAAGACATCTAACAAGCTCCGCCTTAACTATCATTGCCGGTAACGTCTGCAAAATTTATCTCAAAAAACAACAACCTCTGCGATTAAGTGATTATTTAAATGATTTTCCATATAAATAACCCGTCATATTACTGATGCTAAAGTAACAAGATGTATTATCCAAATGCATATTAATTATAGCTACACATTCACCTTGCTAATAGTACCTCTAGCTTAACAAGCCAATGGCACAATATTGAGCATTAATCTTGATCACTTGCCCGATAGTTTACTTGTCTACTGTGCCCTTTGTGGCGCGACTTACGCATATATAGCAGCTTTATTAGCCTATAACAGTGCACTATTCGTTATGCGAATAGTTCATCATTAAAATAATCGATTGGTTTAATTTTAATACAGCATCTAGCATCGTTTGGAGCTAAATTAGCATAGTCGCAGGGTTTTATTTGGCTAAAGAGTGGCAAGACTGGGATCAATCTTAATGTTCTTCCCTGTGGTTATTGACTCATACTGTTCTACGCAAATGATCGTTGAGATTATCAGTAACAATGATTAATCATGGTGCAATACCATTTTCCCTCAATGAATCAACAAGCTTGTGCCTGGATTAAAATATACATTTTAAAACAATTCAAAATCCAACTAATAAGAGTATCAAACATGTCTATAGAATCGATATTACAACAACGAACTTCAGTAAGAGCCTTTGTTGACCAACCTGTGGCAGATGACACATTACAGAAAATTTTCGCCAGTGCGCAACTTTCCCCGTCCAATTGTAATGTGCAACCATGGCAAGCTTGTGTGGTATCTGGGGCAACTAAAGATAAACTGAAACAACGATTGATAGAAACTTTGATGAGCGGCGCATCACCAAACCCTGATTTCAATTGGTTACCGCAATATCAAGGCATTCATCGTGAGCGTCAATTTGGTTCAGCTAATGCGTTATACAGCGCAATTGGGGTCGCACGCGAAGACAAAAAAGCCCGTCAAATGGCAATGTTACGTAATTGGCAATTTTTTGATGCGCCACATGCGGTGTTTTTTACCATGGATAAATACTTAGACATTATGGGAGCTGTCGACTTAGGTATTTATGCACAAACGTTATCGCTTGTCATGGCAGAACATGGCATATCAAATTGCATGCAAGGCGCGCTAGGACAATTTCCCGATCCTGTTAGAGAAATACTTAACCTGCCAGATGAACGCGGAATTTTGTTTGGCATGTCTTTTGGTTATGCCGATGATAGCGCTGCGGTAAATAACACCAGAACAGACCGTGAGTTGCTCGAGAATTCAGTCACATTCTTCTAATAATGCATCACCTGTACCGTTTAACTAGGCCTCAATAGGCTTTAATTTGTGCTGAGATTGAATATGAAGCTAATGCATCAGTATATTGCAGTGGATAAGGTCAATATACATTATGTTGAAACTGGCCACATGTCAGAAACAAAACCCTTATCGACCATGGTATTTTTACATGGTTTTCCTGAATATTGGGGCTCATGGCAAAAACAGTTAGACTATTTTTCAACTCACTATCATGTTATTGCGCCTGACTTACCCGGATATAACCTAAGTGACAAACCCAGTGATTTAGACTTTTATACTGTCCCCAATTTAATCGCGTTTATCGCTCAGTTTATTGCCGCCATAAGCCCTACAGAGCCTGTCATTTTGGTTGCTCATGATTGGGGCGGCGCTATAGCCTGGCCATTAGCCGCTTTTTATCCTCACTTAATAAGCAAACTGATTATTCTTAATGCCGCTCATCCGAGTACCTTTACCCGAGAGATTATCAATAACCCTATTCAACGACAAAAGAGTGCTTATATTCATCAGTTGATTAGTCCATCAGCTGAAACACTATTAATCGAGGATGATTATCGCTATTTAACTGAAAAAATAATGGTTAGCTCACAAGAGGCAATTTTTACTGAACAGGTGCTCGCACGTTACAAAAAAGTGTGGGGCCAATACGGAGCCATTAATGGCATGCTGCAATACTATCGGGCTATGCCGCAATTAGCACCCAACGTAGCACCCAACGACACAGATGATGGCATTGAAAAAGCATTAGCTGGTGAGACGTCAATCATCACAAGGCAAATCAAAAAGACGGCTGACATAAGGATCCCCAATATTCGAATTAATCAGCCAACGTTAGTGCTTTGGGGTGAACAAGATTTAGCGTTCGTTAACGAAACCCTCAATGACATTGAGCGCTATGTTGCAGATTGCACAATAAAACGTTTTGCAAATACCAGTCACTGGCTGCAACATGAAAGACCCGCTGAAGTGAATCGCGCCATTCATGCATTCGTCAATCAACCAAGTTTAACTATGAGTCACTTGCATGAGTCACTTACATGACTAAAGACTCAAAATAGCGAGTATTAAGCCATCGTTATTATTCAATATGGATAACGAATGAGTCACATGCCGTAATCTAGACACTAATGCTGCGGGCAAAGTAGAAAATATCATTTATGCCAACGTCTTAGGCAATAACCATGTTATTTACTGGCACGTTTTTAGTTGCTATGTTGGGCATAACATATTGATAGCAAGGCTAGGTATAATCAAACAACAATTAAAGGCCTTAGGGGCAAATATACCGATTAACCCTTGCCTAGCCCATTAAACTAACATATTGTTTAATAAACAATTAGCAACCATATTCCAGGTGAAAAATGCAATTAATTAACGTCACAATTGAAGACAATGTCCATATCATCAGTTTGAACAATGGCAAGGTAAATGCAATCTCACCAGAGGTGATAGCACAGATTCATTCGGCCCTAGACGATGCAGAACAACAAGCTGCTGTGGTGGTAATAACTGGCCAAGCAGGAATATTCTCAGGCGGCTATGACTTAAAAACAATGAAGCAAAGTTCAGATTCTGCCATTGCCCTTGTGACTGCGGGCTCCGGCTTGGCATACAGAATGTTGGCGTTCCCTACTCCGATCATCGGCGTGTGTACTGGTCATGCAATCGCCAAAGGGGCATTTTTATTACTCAGTTGTGATTATCGAATTGGTTGTACCGGTGACTTTAAAATTGGCTTAAACGAAGTCGCTATTGGCATGACAATGCACCAAGCTGGAATTGAAATTGCCCGAAATCGCATTCCACAAAACTACCTCAGCCGTGCAGTGATCAATGCTGAGCTTTTTGCTCCTGAATCTGCTGTGCTTGCAGGATTTCTTGACCAAGTGGTGCAAGCAGACGTTCTCATGAGCACAGCAATGAGCGTTGCTAAACACATGCAGACGCTCAATATGAAAGCTCATCATGGTACTAAACTAAAAGAGCGCCAAACAATACTCGCGTCACTAAGTGATGCAATTGAGCTGGATAAGCAAATCACATTGAATCTATAAGGATATAGTCATGACTTCAGAGCAAGAGTACAACACGCTAACCGTCAATATTAGCAATAAAGTGGCCCATATCGTCTTAAACAGACCTGACTCGTTGAATTCAATGAACGTCGATTTTTGGCATGAGTTCCCAAGGGTTATTGATGATATTAATAATAAATCAGCAGCTCGGGCGATTGTTATTTCATCAACAGGTAAACACTTTAGTGCTGGTATGGATTTGGCCGTATTCAGTGCCAATGGCCCAAACGACAATATCGAGTTAGGCCGAAAACACGACCAACTACGTCGATTAGTGCTAAAGCTACAAGACTGTTTTAGTGTCTTAGAAAAGGCTCGGATGCCTGTATTAGTGGCGATTCAAGGCGGCTGTATTGGCGGCGCGGTTGATATGGTTACCGCCGCCGATTGCCGCTACTGCACACAAGATGCGTTTTTCAGTATTGAAGAAACCAAACTCGGCATGACTGCTGATGTTGGTACGTTACAGCGTTTGCCTAAGTTGATTTCAATCGGTCTAGTGAAAGAGCTTGCTTATACGGGTCGCAGAATGCCAGCAGAAGAAGCTAAACAAGCCGGTTTGGTCAATCAAGTGTATGACGACCAACAAACGATGATCACCGCAGTATTAGCCATAGCAGCCGAGATCGCCGCCCGCTCGCCTTTAGCGGTAACAGGCTGTAAAGAGATGATTAATTATGCCCGCGATCATACTGTTCAAGACAGCTTACAATATATGTCGGTCTGGCAAAGCGGCATGTTCCAACCACAAAACGATATGATGGAAATATTCACAGCTAAAGCGCAAAATCGTGCGCCAGAGTTTGCCGAGCTAACGCCCATTGATCCGATAAAAATATTCTAAATATTGGGGGATACTGTGCTATTTACGCTTAAATAAAATGTAGAGTGAATTTATTTGAATCAAATTACACCGCAAATAGCCCAAACATCCATCAGAGACATTATGACAAAACCACTGATAAACCTAGTTCATGCTAATGGCTTTCCAGCGGGAAGCTATAAAACATTATTAGCAGAATTTACTCGCGATTATCGCACCGTAGCCCATGATCAGTTTGGGCATAACATCCTCTATCCGATACACAGCAACTGGCAACACCTAGTCACAGAACTGGTTGAATTTATTAGAAAGCAGGATGAAAAAGTCATTTGTGTCGGCCATTCTTTTGGCGGAGTCATTTCTTTTATCGCAGCTTGCCAGCATCCGGAATTGTTTCGCGGTTTAGTGATGTTAGATCCACCTGTGGTGACTGGCGCATTGTCACATTTACTGAGTTTTATCAAACGTACACCGTATATTGATAGGCTATCTCCTGCTGGTAAAGCCAAAACTCGCCAAAATCACTGGCCAGAAAAAACAAACTTGGTTGATTATTTTTCACATAAGTCATTATTCAAAAACTTCGACTCTCGTTGCTTGCAAGACTATGTGCATTCTGGCGCAGTTTCACGTAACAAGCGTTTACAATTAACCTTCTCACCGGCTGTCGAAGCAGATATCTTTAGGCACTTACCGACTAACTTAGTGACATATAAAAACAAACTCAAGGTGCCCGCAAAACTGATTTATGGTGAAAAGACTACCATCTTCCCGATTAAACATTTTGTTCGATTTGCCAAACTTAACGACATCGAATTAATGACGCTACCTAACGGCGGCCACATGTTCCCGCTAGAGCAGCCAGAAAATACCGCGGCGATGATCAAAAATATTATTAAGGATTGGTAAGCGTAGGCCATTGATAATGTTAGTCTATTGATAATTTTAAGATGTTTATAATAGTCGATTATCGATAAAATTCTTGATAGGAATCGATGTCGATAATCTTGTGAATGAACTTCATAGTGATTGTCATAAAAACATTGATAAAAGTACTAAGATTACCTTGTTGATTAACAATACTATTGCATAAAGGGACCCTCAATATGATTAAGCCTATTACCTTATTAACTGCTTTCACTTTGGGGATGAGTCTCTCTTGCCCATCACAAGCATTACCTTTAGATAGAATTCAATTACCCCAAGGCTTTAGCATCGATATCTACGCTGAGAATATTGAAAATGCTCGTCAAATGGCACTTGGGGATAACGGCACTGTATTTGTTGGCAGCCGTAAAGCGGGTAATGTCTACGCACTTATTGACACTAATCATGATTTTAAAGCGGACAAAAAAATCATGGTTGCGACCGATTTATTTATGCCCTCAGGGATAGCGTTTCATCAAGGCAGTTTATATGTCGCAGAAGTAGATAAAATCTGGCGTTATCCTGATATTGAAAAGTCATTACCCACCATCCCTAAAGCAGAATTAGTGTTTGATAAACTGCCGAATAAATCACACCATGGTTGGAAATTTATCGCCTTTGGCCCCGACGGTAAATTGTACGTTCCTGTAGGTGCGCCATGCAATGTGTGCGAAAGTGAATTGCCTTTTGCCAGTATTCTAAAATTGGACCCAGACTCTCAACTTACGGATAACCAACTAACAGGTAGTCAACAAACACAGACTCAGAAAGCAGGCTCTACACAACAAGACTCTATGCAAACCACCATAGTCGCTCAAGGCGTACGTAACAGTGTTGGCTTTGATTTCCACCCTGTCACTGGTGAATTATGGTTTACCGATAATGGCCGTGACATGATGGGCGATGACCTACCCGATGATGAGCTAAACCGCGTCAGCCAAACCGGCCAACACTTTGGTTTTCCTTATGTTCACAATAACAATATCGCGGATCCCGAATTTACCAATCCAGAGATTGCCAAACTGAATACACCGCCAGCATTAACCCTTGGCGCTCATGTCGCAGCCTTAGGAATGGAGTTTTATCAGGGCCAGCAATTTCCTGCTGAATATAAAAATACCATCTTAATCGCGCAGCACGGGTCGTGGAATCGCAGCAATAAAGTCGGCTATCGCATCATGAAAGTGGTGCTAAATGGTAATACGGTGAGCGACTATTCGCCTTTTGCTACAGGCTGGCTCAATGGTGAACAAAGCTGGGGACGCCCAGTAGATGTGATGACTCTGGCAGATGGCTCGATCTTGGTATCAGATGACTTTGCCAATGCCGTGTATCGAATTAGCTATACCAAGTAGTAAAAGCTATGCGTTATGCTTTAGCTGTACAACTGGAATACAGTTTGAGCACTATCAAACTCCCTCTTGGATATTTATAAGCGAAGGCATCTACTCATTTATGGACAGATGATTGCTAACAGCCTTCTCGTCGTCCCAACTCTCACGTCGTCCCGGTAATGTCTTTTAGCCGGGATCCAGGTGTTTGTCTTATATTTTGTATTTTATGCTTATGGCCTACGGCCATACATCCGACTTATAGTAGGCAGAAACGCATGTCATACATCTATTTCATTAAATAGCAGCAGATTTAATGCCACCAACTATCTGCTCCACCACTAAATTTGCCCATGCATTATAAATCGGTGCTCCTGGGTGAAACCCATCTGTGGCCATGACTTGGCGCATAAATTCAAGCATGGTGATATCGGGTTGTGGGTTGTCTAACGGCAGTTTAATTAATCTAAAGGCTGTAGTGGGATCGATATGATGATTTATAGGCAGAGCGCCTTGCTGATCAAGTTTAATTAATAATTGCTGTAATTTACGATTAAATTGATTGGCGCGCTGGCCTAAGCTCCACCGAAGTGGATTAGGCAAAACAGGAAATAACCCCAGTGGCGGTAACGCCGTCACTAGTATCAGTTTGGGTTTGTACCGCTGAGTAATGAGCTCTAACAACTGTTTTTGTTGCTGCAGCCACTTATCGCAACTGATTGATGAAGTAATGTCGTTGACACCCAGTGATGTAACAATAACATCATAGTGCTTTTGGCTGAGGATTGGATGGGCTGTATCAATGCGTTCATGTAAGGCTTGTAACGTGGTGGCTGTCGTCGACCCTGTCTTAGCAAACAATGCATAACTAAATTCGAGTTGAGGGCTTAATTGCTCAATAATCTGTCCCAATAAAGCGTGTTGTTGATTGGTCACTCCAACGCCTGCAGCAGCTGAGTCACCTAAAATAAGCAAGCTTAACGCAGGATTCGATCCAGTTTGCCCAACTCGTTCACCCTCGGGTTCAGGCAACCTTGGCGTAGTACGGCGAACCTTAAGTCCCTGAAACACTAATACTGGGGCCAGCATGATAGAAATGCCTTGATGTAACATTACGCCTCCCTTTTACTCAACCAACGACAGATACCGCAGTAAACTAAACCATTCATTTTGCTAATGGAATACCGTAACTAGTTTGATTAAATTTTCGATAGCTGACCAACACCTAAAGATTTAATGACAAAATGGTAAAAATCATCACATGGTTTATAGATTAGCACTAAATAAAGGGTCTAGACGGAACATTACAAAGGCAAACAAACTCAGCTAAGGCCATGATTTACTCTATATCATTAATAGAACCTGCCTGTATGGTATATGACATCAATAGATAATTTCATTTTAAGGTTAGATCACGTAAACTACGCGCTGTTTTTTAAGTCTCTTTTTTAGGTAAATCATGATCCGTTTAAACCAAGTAAAATTGCCTCTCGACCATAATGAAGATGCACTCCAGGAAGTGGTGTTGCAAAGGCTCTCTATTTCAGCGGATCAGCTGGTTGACATCCATATATTTAAGCGTGGCTACGATGCACGCAAAAAAAACTTAATTTTCTTAATTTATACCTTGGATGTGACCTTAACCAATGTAGACGAAGCACAGTTATTAGCATCAGTTGCAGATGATCATAACATTCGTGTATCGCCTGATACCGATTATAAATATGTCGCTTGTGCACCTGAAGGGTTAACCGAACGTCCAATTGTGATTGGCATGGGACCTTGTGGTTTATTTGTTGGGCTGATGTTAGCGCAAATGGGCTTTAATCCTATTATTGTAGAACGCGGTAAATCAGTGCATGAACGCGCTAAAGATACCTTCCGCTTTTGGCGTACCAGCGAGCTCAATACCGAATCAAATGTGCAATTTGGTGAAGGTGGTGCAGGCACGTTTTCGGATGGTAAGTTATACAGCCAAGTAAAAGACCCAGGTTTTAAAGGCTTAAAAGTAAAACAAGAATTTGTTGCCGCCGGTGCACCTGCTGAAATCATTTATGTGAGTAAACCCCACATTGGTACCTTTAAATTGGTCACCATGGTAGAAAAAATGCGCCGTGAGATCATTCGCTTAGGCGGTGAAATTCGCTTTGAAACCCGCGTCGATAAAATCAATATTAGCGATCGCCAAGTTACTGGTGTCACCCTTAATAATGGCGAAGTACTGCATTCTAAGCATGTGATTGCGGCAGTAGGCCACAGCGCCCGTGATACCTTCCAAATGTTACATGACCAAGGCGTGTTTATGCAGGCGCAGTCATTTTCAATTGGGTTTCGTATTGAACACAAGCAAGAGATGATCGATAAAGATCGCTTTGGCATCAATGCCGGCAACCCTATTTTGGGCGCGGCTGATTATAAATTAGTCCATCATTGTAAAAGCGGCCGCAGTGTTTACAGTTTCTGTATGTGTCCAGGTGGTGTTGTTGTGGCGGCAACGTCTGAAGAACACGCAGTGGTAACCAACGGTATGAGTCAATACTCGCGCAGTGAGCGTAATGCCAACAGTGCCATTGTAGTGGGCATAGATCCTAGTGATTTTGATAACGATCCACTACAAGGTATTGCACTACAACGTAAACTAGAGCGTCATGCATATGTTATGGGCGGCAGTAATTATGATGCTCCGGCACAAATGGTTGGCGACTTTTTGGCAGCAGGATCAGGATTACCGTTCGAAAATGTCGAGCCGTCTTACAAACCTAATGTCAAAATGACTGATTTAAGTGATGCATTACCGAAATTTGCCATCGATGCTATCCGTGAAGCCATTCCTGCCTTTGGTAAAAAGATCCGTGGTTTTGACAGTAAAGATGCCATGTTAACGGGCGTTGAAACTCGCACCTCTTCACCAGTGCAAATTAAACGCGGCGCAGATTTCCAAAGTATCAATACCAAAGGCTTATACCCAGCGGGTGAAGGTGCGGGTTACGCTGGTGGGATTTTATCGGCGGGTATCGATGGCATTAGTATTGCCGAAGCCGTTGCTTTAGACATGATAAAAGCAATGAAGAACAGTTAAGCGAGTCTGTGCTTTAACTGTATGTAGAGCAATCGACTCATAGCATCATGTGATTCATATCCGTTAATAAAAACAGCAGCCTAATTGGCTGCTGTTTTTATTGTTAGCTAATGTCTTTAATTGCCCGCCCAATACCATCCACAGTGAGTGGGTACATTTTATTGCCAACAAGCTGCTGGATAATGGCAATAGAATGATGGATCTGCCAGTGATTTTCAGGTTGCGGGTTTAACCATGCGACCTTATTGAAATGGCCTAGCAATCGATTCATGTATTCAATACCTGGTTTTTCATTCCAGTGTTCAACACTGCCACCTTTAGCAATAATCTCATAAGGTCCCATGGTGGCATCGCCGACGAAAATCACTTTATAGTCAGATGAAAATGTTCTGATAATTTCTTCAAGATCGATGGTTTTATCAAAGCGGCGGTTGTTGTCTTGCCACAGTTGATCGTAAACACAGTTATGAAAATAGAAAAACTTTAAATGTTTAAATTCGCTGTGGGCCGCGGAGAACAGCTCTTCGCAAGTATGGATATAATCATCCATCGAGCCGCCAATATCGAAAAACATCAGCACTTTAACGGCATTATGGCGTTCTGGCTCCATATGCACATCTAACATACCACCATTTTTTGCGGTTGAGCTAATCGTAGTATTGATGTCGAGCTTTTCACTGGCACCAGTACGAGCAAACTTTCTTAACTTTTTAAGGGCTAACTTGATATTACGGGTGCCTAATTCGCGATCTTGGTCGAAATTTTTAAACTCGCGCTTGTCCCATACTTTCACGGCACTGTTATTACGATTTTTATCTTGGCCGACTCTGATCCCTTCGGGATGATAACCATAAGCCCCAAAGGGTGATGTGCCACCCGTTCCGACCCATTTATTACCGCCAGCATGACGCTTTTTTTGTTCTTCCAAACGCTCTTTTAACGCCTTCATTAACGCTTCAAGGCCACCAAGTGATTTGAGTTGATCCTTTTCTTCTTGGCTAAGGTGTTTTTCGAATTCTTTTCTGAGCCAGTCTTCCGGCAAGATCTTATCGAAAATATCAATACTCTCTATGCCGTTAAAGTACTCAGCAAAAGCCTTGTCATATCTGTCGTAGTGTATTTCATCTTTAACCATGACGATTTTGGCAAGGTTATAAAAATCGTCTACGTTGGCAAAAATCAGCCCTTTTTTGAGCAAGGCAATAAGATCTAATAGCTCGCGTAAGCTACAAGGCACCTTGTGTTTTTTTAGGGTAAGAAAAAAATCAATAAACACTGTTAAATCACCTGTTTCTACGACTCATAAAGGCCAATTTTTCAATCAGTGAAACGTCTTGCTCATTTTTTAACAGCGCGCCAAACAAGGGAATAATATCTGATTTATTATCGAGCAAGATGTCTTGTGAGATGTCGTCGGAAATCAGTAGCTTGAGCCAATCAATTAATTCTGATGTTGAGGGTTTTTTCTTAATGCCATTGACCTCACGTAAATCAAAAAACACCTCTAGTGCTTGTGTTAATAAAGCTTGTTTAACATCAGGATGATGCACATCGATAATTTTTTCCATTTCAGCTTTAGTAGGAAACTTAATGTAATGGAAAAAACAGCGCCTTAAAAAAGCATCAGGTAACTCTTTTTCGTTATTTGAGGTGATGATAATGATGGGCCTTTGTTTGGCCTTAATCACTTGTTGAGTTTCATAGACATAAAACTCCATTTTATCGAGTTCTTGCAGTAAATCATTTGGAAACTCAATATCGGCTTTATCGATTTCATCAATCAACAATATCGGTCTTTGCTCTTCCTCAAACGCCTGCCACAACTTACCTTTTACGATATAGTTGCCAATATCATGCACGCGAACATCACCTAACTGACTGTCGCGTAAGCGCGATACAGCATCGTATTCGTAAAGCCCTTGTTGCGCTTTAGTGGTCGATTTAATGTGCCATTGGTACAGTTTGCAATTGAGTGATTTAGCTAACTCTTCGGCTAACTGGGTTTTACCGGTTCCAGGCTCGCCTTTGATTAATAATGGTTTCTCTAATGAAATGGCCGCATTTACCGCCATGGTGAGGTCGCTGGATGCAATATAATTCTGTGTACTTTTAAACATGCTCTACCTTTTCATTGATTTCGTTTGGCGCTAATAGCATTTACCAGCAGCAAAATATTAATTGATATCAGTTTTATCGATTGTAACAAAAGCCCGCTGGCTTGGTTAGGACACTTTGTAGTTAGCGCCCTTCTTTTAACACTAAAGTGATAGCAACTGGCGTACCATTAAATGCTGCATTCCCCGTGAGCTTATCAACTCGACTGGCATCTGTTAAATCATTAATGCTCACGCCTGGCTGAGTGGCGGCAACTGACATGTTTGTGCCCTGCTGATTATGTCCCCAACCTTGGGGTATGGTTACCACACCCGCTTGAATATCATCGGTGAGAACCACTTCAATATCAATTTGGCCCACTGCCGAACTGACCGTCACCAGCTGGCCTTGTTCAATACCCATCTGGTGCGCATCTTGTGAATTCATCTCTAAAGTACAAGGATTTTTACCTTTGATGAGCCGTGCTGAATTTTGGGTCCAGGTGTTATGGCTTTTAACCAGTCGACGCCCAATTAATTCAAATGGATAAGCCAGATCGCGCGAAACTGCTGTCATCACAGCTTGCAATCGGGGCAAATCATCACTAAATACTTGCGGAAACAGATCGATTTTGCCGTTAGCGGTTTTAATTCGTTCTGCTAAACACGGCATTAATGGGCCGATATCGATACCGTGAGGGTTATCGATTAACCTTTGTAAACTCATGCCTTGCTCGCCATAGGGGCCTTGTTTGAGTTCCATATCCAAAATGATTTCGGGAGTGATTTTTTGCATTGGATCATCTGCTGCAATATTAAGCATTCGCGCAGAAATTTCTTTGAGTATTTGCCAGTCGCTACGTTGATCGACTTGTTTTTCAAACAATGGCGCTGAGTATTTAACTGTGTTTCTAACCGAGAATGAGTTAAAGAAAATATCAAAGTGCGAATTCTCAACGCCCGTGGTGCCCGGCAGAATAATGTCGGCATATTTAGTGGTTTCATTGAGGTAAATATCGACCGAAACCATATAATCTAAACCTGCGAAGGCTTGGGCTAATTGATGACCACTGGGGGCCGACAATACCGGATTTCCAGCAACGGTTATCAAGCTTTTAATCTGCCCTTCTCCCGGTGTTTGTATTTCTTCAGCCAAAGAAGCAACCGGAAACTCACCATTAAAAAATGGTAACTTACGCACTCGGGTTTGATGCTGGCCAAACGAACTTTTATGACCGACTTGATGGTTACGCAGTAAATCAAAGGCAGGTTGTGGAAACATGGCACCACCGGCGCGATCAAAATTGCCTGTGATTATATTGAGTACATTGGTAAGCCATAAACATAAGCCACCAAATGTTTGCGTAGATGCTCCCATGCGGCTGTAACACACAGCGGAATCTGCCAACAACATATCATCGGCTAAGGTGCAAATGGTACTCGCATCAATGCCGACTACGCTTGCAACCACATCGGGTGAGTAGGTTTTGGCAAGTTTTGCAACATCATCAAGCCCCTCTACTAAGTGTTCTAAATGGCCTAAATTAACCTTGTTACGCTCAAACACACAATGGATCAAGGCGAGCAGTAAAAAGGCATCTTTCTCTGGGCGAATAAACAAATGTTGGTCGGCAATTTTAGCGGTACGGGTTCTACGAGGGTCAACCACGACAATTTTGCCGCCACGCTGTTGAATAGCCTTCATACGGCCAATAACATTGGGCGCAGTCATCATACTGCCATTGGATACCACAGGATTAGCCCCTATGATCAACATAAAGTCAGTTCTATCAATGTCGGGGACCGGGATTAACATACCAGCGCCAAACATAAAGTTAGCCGCGACATGATGCGGCAATTGGTCAGCAGAGGCTGAACTAAAACGATTTATTGTGCCAAGTGACTTCAAAAAAGGCTTGAGGAATAGCGCATTCCCCAGACTATGGGCATTGGGATTGCCGAGATAAACGGCTAACGAATTTTTCCCGTGTTGCTGTTGAATGCTTTTAAACTTAGCGACTATCTCGCTAAAAGCGTCATCCCAACTAATAGCTTGCCAACCAGAAGCGGTTCGTTTTATCGGCGTTTTTAAGCGATCTTTATCAGTATAGAAATCTTCTAGAGCAAGTGCTTTAGGGCAATTATAACCTTGGCTAAAGGGATCAAGTTGGTCACCTTTAATCGAGATGATTTGTTTATCTTGATGGACAATTTCCAAGCCACACATGGCTTCACAAATATTGCAATTTCTATAATGGGTATTCATTTCGCTCATATATATCGCCTGACTTGGATGGGTGAACACAAGGTTATTTAAAGATTAAAATAAATCTTCAAGCCATTTCTTGGCACTGCCAAGCACAACCATAGAGTTAAGTTTAAACAAGGCAAATGTATCGCCATCTTGCAGTTCTGGTTCACCGCAACGCGGGTCCGAACGCTGCAATGCACCTGTCATACTGTGATCTATCGGGATAGGCTCGCAACCATGACCTGATTCACAAACAAAATCCCACTTTTCAGCTGCAGGTAAATGGCAAGTAAAACAGTTACCTCCAAAACGGTTATTCACATCAGTGAATCCACGTTTAGTGATAGTTGAGCCTTGTTCATCGACTTCTAATTCAAAAAACTCCCAGTCACCGGTGGCAGGAAAAGTGCCCGCTTCACGTTTAACCATTACTTCAGTAGGCACTAACTGCACCACAGAACCTTCAGGATAAACGGCACCTTCAGGATTATTAGCAACAGCTAACGTACCTTGAGTATTACCAAGCAGGTTATCGACATAAAAATGGCGAACAGGTGTCATATCTCTGATGCAATTAAAGCTATTATCATCAATATTGCTGACTTGGTTTGCCGCGTTAATCGAAAACGCTGCAGCCGTTAACAGCACCGAACTAATGCTAATAACAATACGTTTATTACGCTTGTTCATAGTCAATCCCTTTGACAGCATGGTGGTAATGGCTCCCGCCACCATGCATGTTGAGTGAAGGTGAATTAATTGAAGGATGATTTTATAATTTAACGATGAGCTTGCCTTTGTTTTGACCAGTGAAAAACAAGTTTAAGCCAGTGATGGCCGACTCAAGTCCAATTAATACATGGGCGCGATGTTTAATCTGCCCTTTCATGACATAAGGGGTTAATTTTTCGAGTAATGCCGGTACATCACCAAAATGATCTGGCATAGTAAAGCCTTGGATAATGAGCCTTTTTTTAATTACCTGCACCCAGCTTGGGCCTAAATCAGGTACCGCTTTGGGATAATCAGCAATCATGCCACACACCACAATACGCCCATGTGGATTCATTTTGGCAAACACATGATGCTGGATAGGACCACCAGTGTTTTCAAAATACACATCAACACCATCAGGGGTTAATTCAGCCAGTTTGGCTGCTAAATCATCTGTCTTGTAATTAATCGCACCATCGAAACCTAGCTCGTTAATTATCCAATCCGCTTTTTCATCACTGCCGACTACGCCAATGACTCTTAAGCCATCAGCTTTAGCCAGTTGACCCACAATCGATCCTACAGAACCCGCAGCACCAGAGACTACGATGGTTTCACCTTTTTGTGGTTTTCCTACGTTGAACAGTCCTTGTGTCGCCGTTAATCCAGGCAAAGCAAATACCGATAAAATAGCTTCATCGGGTAATGGCGCCGTCACTTTATGCAAACCGGCACCATTACTTAGAAAATACTCTTGCCAACCCATCATCCCCATCACTCGGTCGCCAACCGTAAAGTCAGGATGATGACTTTCGACAACTTCACCTATGCCAGAGCTGCGCATAACCTCGCCCAAGGTGACTGGAGGAATATAACTTTCGGTATCTGGGCTCATCCAGCCAAACATGGCCGGATCAAGTGACATATGATGTTGCTTAACTAAAAACTGCCCTTGTGCCACTGCCGGCATTGGCTTTTCGACAATTTCAAATAATTCTGGGCCAATTGGGCCACCTTGAGGACGGGCGACTAAGTTAATGGCGGTATAGGTACTCATATTTGATTCCCTTTATATGTGAGTGAATTTCAATAATCGATCTCTAAAAATGATGGTTTAACCTTGTCAACTGATGAGTTGCTTGATGCTTTTTATACTGTTGATATTTTGTGTTTGATAAAAGTGTTTAAAGTGCTGGGCAAGTTTTTCACTTTCAACAAAAACCTGTCGCCAGTATTGGATCCGTTGAGCAGGTTTCATTTCAACAAAATCTTTGCGATCAGGGATTTTATGATAAGGCAACGAATCAATAAATTCTGCTGATGGACACAATAATACTGTGTTGTCGTAATGTTCTAGCCTGACTTTTCGAGATAAGTTTTTGTCAAACCAACCCGCTTTTAAGCTGGAACTGAAATGAGGATAAAGAGTTAGCCCCTCATTTTTAATTTTAAAATCAAAATGATAATCAATGATACCGCCATCACGATACATGCCAGGAGAACAATCTGCAATGTTGTTTATCCCTTGCATCACCAGCGGAATTGAGCCAGATGCCAACAATGCCGTTTTGATATTGTGTAGGCTTAATGGCACTGACGTGGTGGGGATATGGTCAGGATCAAAAATGGTTAAATCACTTTGATGATGCTGAAAAATGTACCGCTCATACTGGCTTTTGAGTAATGGCCGACTTAACGCGTTTCTCAGAAAGCTATTGAGTAACCCGGCACCTTGTTTTAGTTTGTTTTCAGATGCCACCAATCCATGACATTTAGCCACAATAAAATGGGCTTTAAAAACACTATTATTAATGATCTCACTTGCGCCCGTATCGCCAAATAACTCATCAAGTAACGTTATCGCTTTAGCAGTTATTTCGTCAGCTTGTGGCTTAGTGTCATTTGAATACACAGTTTCACTGTAATGTTTAGCTAATCGTTCTATTGCTGCAACGGGATCTTTTTGCGCAAAACATGCGGCGCGAAATGCTCCTGCACTTGAGCCAATGACATTTAACGGCTGTTGTCTGCCATTAAAAAATTCACCAAAGATATACTTGTCTAATCCCAGTAAAGTAAACCATTTCGGCCCACCACTTGCACCAAGAAAAGAGCTAAATAACGCTGGAGAAAATCCATCTTGATGGATTGTTGTTAAGGCCGTTTCACCGGCATAAATTTCTAACATAACATTCTTATGGTTAACCTGTCGGCAATCAATGCCGACAGTGATTTTAGTGACTAATACACAGTGACCAATTATTGATGCATATAACTTCGCACTAATGCTGGATTAAAAAGACTTAGCGCTTTATGAAGGCTATAAGCTTAACGCTATAGCCACGAGTGATCCGTTTCGACCAAGCTTATGCCATATTACGAAGGTCTTTACGTAACACTTTACCGACGTTACTTTTCGGTAATTCATTCATAAATTCAATCACCTTAGGGCGCTTATAGTTGGTCAGCATTTTATTACAATGATCAAACACATCTTGCTCGGTAAGGTTAGGATCTTTACGCACTATGTACACTTTAACTCGCTCGCCGGTAATATCACATGAGGTCCCTACCGCAGCGGCTTCAAGTATGCCTTCATGCATCACGAGCACTTCTTCAATCTCATTTGGAAACACATTGAAGCCAGACACATTGATCATGTCTTTTTTACGATCAACAATTTTAAAGAAACCATTTTCATCCATGGTGGCAATATCACCGGTGGCTAACCAGCCATCAATGAGCACTTCATCCGTTGCTTTTTGGCGATTGTAGTAACCTTTCATCACTTGAGGGCCTTTAACCCACATTTCCCCTGGCTCACCTAATGCCACTTCTTCACCATCTGCCCCAACCAGGCGAATATCAGTTGATGAAGCAGGCAAACCAATCGATCCATTGTAACTTTTTTGATTATAAGGGCTCATAGTCACTAAAGGCGCACATTCAGTTAAGCCGTAGCCTTCTAAAAGACGACTTTTAGTGACTTTTTCCCAATGTTCAGCCACAGGACGTTGCACTGACATGCCGCCGCCAAAGCCCATTTTTAAAGCGCTGAAATCAAGCTTGTCAAAGCCAGGAGTATGTAACAATCCGTTAAATAGCGTGTTGACGCCAGTAATAATGGTAAAGCGATATTTAGCCAACTCTTTAACAAATCCCGCCATGTCACGTGGATTGGTAATTAATAGATTGATGCCACCAAATGGCAAAAAAGCTAAGCAATTAGAGGTCAGCGCATAAATATGATAAAGCGGTAATGCGGTGACAATGATCTCTTTACCCACTTCAAAGATATTTTTAGTCACAGCATTGGACTGTTCAAGATTAGCAACCATGTTGCGATGAGTCAGCATTGCCCCTTTTGATGGACCTGTAGTACCACCTGTATATTGTAAAAAGGCCAAATCTGAACCGACAACGGGAACGGCGACAAAATTCAGTTTGCTGCCTTTGGACATCGCATCATTAAATTTAACCGCATTGGGCAACTCAAACGCAGGGATCAGCTTTTTAACATGCTTAATGGCGCCGTTAACTAATGCACCTTTTATAAGCCCTAATCGGTCACCGACACCTGTGGTGATCACATGCTTAATATCAGTTTTATCGATCACGGCTTGCAATACATGAGCAAAATTTTCGAGGATAAGGATCCCTTTGGCACCAGAGTCTTTTAATTGATGTTCTAATTCGCGGGCGGTATACAATGGATTAACGTTTACAATGGTCAGTCCGGCAATCAGCGCACCAAATAGCGCGATAGGATATTGCAGTGTATTGGGGATCATGATGGCAAATTTGTCGCCTTTAACTAACCGCAAATCTTGCTGTAAGTAGGCAGCAAAATCAGTCGCTTGCTGAGCCAGTTGCTGATAAGTAATACTGACATCCATATTAATAAATGCAGTATTATCGGCGTATAACTTGGTATATTTTAAAAATAAATCTGCCAAAGAATTATATTTATCAGGATCGATTTCAAACTCAACCCCAGGCGGATAACTCTTTTCAAGCCAAATTTTTTCCATAATATTGTCCCCAAAATGTAATGTTATTAGCAGCTGCAAAGTCCATCTCAAATATGCAACAGAACCTAATACCCGAGCCGCTATCTATGTTTATTATTATTTTGCATCATGTCATCAGCGTCATTAAACTGAGCACTAACCTTAAATCTACACACCAATCTTAAATTTAAACTTAACGAACCATTAACAATGGCTGTTGATCTTTTAAGCGTCATTTTATAACACTTCAAATAATCCAGCCGCGCCTTGACCACCGCCAATACACATACTGACAACCACATATTTAATGCCGCGGCGTTTACCTTCAATTAAAGCGTGCATCACCATACGTGTGCCGCTCATACCATAAGGGTGACCGATTGAGATTGCGCCGCCGTCGACATTTAAACGATCGGCGGGAATGCCGAGATATTCAGCACAATAAATTACCTGAACCGCAAACGCTTCATTGATTTCCCATAAACCTATGTCGTCAATGCTAAGGCCATTTCGCTCAAGCAGTTTCGGAATTGCATAGATAGGTCCTATGCCCATTTCATCTGGCTCACATCCACTCACCACCATGCCTCGATACGCGCCTAATGGTGTTAAACCTCGTTGCTCGGCGAGTTCACGTTCCATTACCACAACCGCTGCTGCACCGTCTGATAGTTGTGATGCATTGCCACCGGTAATCGATCCATTTTCTTTAACCGCTTTTAAGCCAGCTAGAGCTTCTAAATTTGTCGATGGGCGATTGCCTTCATCTTGAGTTAAGGTCACTTGTTGTTTACTGATTTCACCGCTGACTTTATCCATTATCAGCATAGTGCAACTGACCGGGACTATTTCAGCATCAAATCGGCCTTGTGACTGTGCGATTGCGGTGCGTTGCTGAGAGGATAATGCATAGGCATCTTGTGCCTCGCGTGAAATATTATATCGCTTAGCCACCACTTCAGCCGTATCGAGCATCGGCATATAAATCGCTGGTCGATAGGCTTTTACGCTAGGATCTACCGCGCGATGCATGTTCAGCTTATCGTTTTGAACCAAGCTGATAGAGTCACAACCTCCGGCAACCACAACTTGGGCACCATCACAAACAATATGATTGGCGGCTATAGCAATAGACATGAGTCCTGATGAACATTGGCGATCAACCGTCATGCCCGGCACCGACACAGGTAATTGCGCCGCCATGGCCACTTGACGACCAAAATTCATGCCTTGGTTACCTTGGGTTAAGGCGGCGCCAAAAATACAGTCTTCAATTTCATTTGGATCGATTCCGGCTCTTTCTACCGCGGCATTAACCGCAATAGCGGCTAACGTGGGGGCAGATAAATCGTTAAAGGCGCCGCGATAGGCTTTACCAATTGGTGTTCTGGCGGCTGAAACAATGACGGCTTCTCTCATGACAAATCCTTTTTTTAATAATGTGTGCTGCTAATCAATTCGCCCTAGAGCCTGAGATTTCATAAACGCCATGGCTTTCATCACAAACTTCTCACCTTGTTGCGAACCCGACACTAAGGCTTTTTGATTGTGTTGATCGGTGAGTTGATCCCAATGTTCACGCACAGTTTCTGGGCTTTGTTTCGCGCTAGGAATAAAGCAGCCATCGGTTTCAAAGATACTCGCGCTTGAATAACCGCCTGCGCCAGCACATAAAATAAATCGATTGGGCGCGTCATCGTCACACAAAGTCAGCATGCCTGCGGTGACCGCTTCTGGTGCAAAGGCTTTAACGATTTCTTCAGGCATTAAATCTTCGGTCATACGTGTGCCAGCCGTAGGTGCTAGCGCATTAATATGGATATTATTTTTCGCACCTTCCAGCACTAAGGTATTCATTAGGCCAATCAGCGCCATTTTAGCCGCGCCATAATTGGCTTGACCAAAGTTACCGTACATACCACTCGATGACGTCGTCATCACAATTCGACCATAATTTTGCTGCTTCATGATGTCCCATACAGCTTTAGTGCAGTTAACCGAGCCCATCACATGCACGTCCATGACCAGTTTAAAGTCATCTAAGGTCATCTTTGAAAACGACTTATCACGTAAAATACCGGCGTTATTGATTAAAATATCGACACGCCCCCATTTATCCATGGTTTGTTGCACCATGTCTTGTACTTGATCAAAATGGGCAACGTTAGCGCCATGGCTAATCGCTTCACCGCCCATTGCTTCAATCAACTGCACCACCTCTTGTGACGCTGCAGAAGATGCACCGCTGCCATCACGTGCGCCGCCTAAATCATTAACAACGACTTTGGCGCCACGTCTGGCTAATTCCAACGCGTGTGAACGGCCTAATCCGTTACCTGCCCCAGTAACAATAGCCACTTTCCCTGCAAAACTGATAGTCATGTTATTACCTTAACTGTTTATTTTTATTTGTTATTATCTTTTCTGTGCCAGCATGATGAATTAACCATCATCACTTAACCAATATTAGTTAACCATTTGTACTGATATCCACTCAGCAACTAATGCCGGTGTATCAACGCTTTCAATTTCAATGGTCACTTCGGTCGATAAGCGAAATTGCCCCGGCTTTTTTTCTTCAATAGAAAGGATTTTCGCATGTGCCCTAATGCGGCTATTGACGCTAACGGGTTGCAAAAATCTGACTTTATCGAAACCGGCATTGAGCCCCATATAGAAGCCATCAATAAGCAGGCTAAATTCTTCAGCAAAATGAGACAACATAGATAACGATAAAAAACCGTGGGCAATGGTGAAACCAAAAGGAGTGGCTTTCGCTTTTTCTTCATCGACGTGAATAAATTGATGGTCGAGAGTGCAATCGGCAAATTGATTAATTTGATCTTGGGTGATTTGAAACCAGTTTGTAGCGGCTGCTTGGTAGCCAATATAGTTGGCAATATCATTGCGATTAATTTTTGTCGGCATTATTCCCTTTCCTCTGATACTTTCGCGGTACTATCCATGAATGAAATTTAAGCGATATCTCATGCTAGTTGCGCTAGGTAAATTAAACAAATGAATAGTTTTGATACTAAGTTATTCACAATATGAATAGCTTGGCGTTTGGAAGGCAGCTAACAGAAACAAATATCTTGAGAGCTTTAACAACAAAAAACATTACTGCACTGGGCGGTAATGTTTTCATTAGATTGGGTTTTATAACGCTCACCTAAAGCTAGACAAAACCAATCAGCCTAACAGCACGTTTAGTCGGTTTAATTCACATTAGAACCAATCAGGCTGCATATCAAAGCTGGTGCTGTCAGTGGTAACGAGTAAGTTTGACCAGACGTTAATTTCAGGTAATTCAAAGCGATAAAAATACTGACACGCCAGTAATTTACCTTGATAAAAATCCATATCAGCTTGATGCGGTTGTTCAGCTATCGCTTTAGTGGCGACAATACTTTGCTTGAGCCACAACCAGGCAATAATCACATGACCAAACAACTCTAAATATTTAACCGAATTGGCCAAAGCGAGATCAATATTCTTAGTCGACATTGCCGCTAACACGACCTCAGTTGTGGTACTTAAGGTCGCAACTGCTTGGGTTAATTGGCTAGAAAACTCATGTAAACTCGGATAGTGTTTTGCCTCATCAATGGTGATGACCATTTCAGCTAAGGTCGCTTTATAGCCTTGTAAATTATTCATCGGTACTTTGCGGGTGAGCAAATCTAATGATTGAATCCCAGTAGTACCTTCATGGATCGGGTTTAAGCGATTATCACGATAGAACATTTCAACCGGATGCTCGTTAATATAACCGTGACCGCCCATCACTTGAATCGCCAGTGAATTGGCTTTGGGGCCATATTCTGACGGCCACGTTTTAATAATGGGGGTTAAGAAATCCAACAGTATATGGGCATGTTGGCGTTGCTCGACTGTGACGGCAGTACGTTCATCATCACTTAATTGAGTACCATATAGCACTAACGCCATTGCCCCTTCCGCATAGGCTTTTTGGGCTAACAACATGCGTTTTACATCAGCATGCTCAATGATATTCACCATAGGTGATTGTGGATCTTTACACGAGGGTAATCGACCTTGGGGGCGATTTTTGGCGTAATCGACTGAATATTGATATCCCGCTACCGCCAAAACTGCGCCACTAGTGCCGACCATAATGCGGGCTTCGTTCATCATGTGAAACATATACTTCAAACCGCAATGTTCTTCACCGACTAAATAGCCAATGGAGCCCTGTTTTTCACCGAAACTCAATGCCGTTGACGTTTGCGCACGACCACCCATTTTATGAAACAATCCAGCCAGAGCGACGTCATTGTCTGCGCCAATGCTGCCATCATCATTAAGTAAAAACTTAGGTACCACAAATAACGAAATGCCTTTAACACCTTTAGGTGCACCTTGAATTCGAGCCAATACTAAATGAACGATGTTGTCGCTTAAATCGTGATCGCCACCGGAAATATAGATTTTATTGCCCGTAATCCGATATGTACCATCATCGGCTTTTACCGCTTTGGTAATTAAATCACCTAAAGCAGATCCGCTACCGGGCTCTGTCATGGCCATAGTGCCCATAAATCGGCCTTCACGCATAGGTTTAACCCAGGTTTCAATCAACTCAGCATTGCCATGGGCTTGCAGTAAATTGGCATTTGCCGTGGTCAACATGTTGTACCCCATGCCAACACCACCGGCAACACTGAGATACGCCCCTGCTGCACTGGCAATGATTGGCGGCAGTTGCATGCCACCTAACTCATAATCTGCTGTTGCAGCGCCAATGCCCGACTCGTTTACTGCGTCGATAGCGGTTTTAAGTTCTGGGATAATGTGTACTTTTTTGCCGTCAAAGGTTGGCTGATGGGTATCGAGCTTTTGACGAATAGGAAGAAAATATTTTTCTGCAATTATTTTGGCAGTATTGACCACCTCATTAAACGTTTGGCGATCATGATCTTGATAGCGATCTCTGCTGGTTAATGCTTCACTATCAAACAGTTCATACAGCATAAATTCTAGGTCACGTTGATTCATTAACGTCGCAGGCATAATATTCTCTTCTTATTGTGTTTTCTTCTATAACGTGGAAATGACGTAGCGAACGACTCAGCAAGTGTTTACGCTAACGGCACGAGCTGGCGTGTCAATAACACTGACTGCAAAGCGCAACTTAATAGGCTGATACGCCACCGTCGACCGCAATACATTGGCCTGTCATATAGGTATTGGCAGGAGATAACATCATCAGCATCACCGCGACAATTTCTTTAGGCTCACCTAAGCGATTCATTGGCGCGCCAACGGCCATTTTTTTTTGCTTTTCTGCATCAGCAAAATTGGTCACCATAGGTGTCAGGGTAAAAAATGGGCATATTGCATTGATGCGAATATTATTACGGCCGTACTCAACCGCGCCGGTTTTGGTTAAGCCAATCACCGCATGTTTAGCCATAGAATAAGCACTGCCTCTGGCGGCGCCGACTAACCCAGCCATAGAACTCACGTTGAGGATCGCGCCCTCACCTTGTTTGAGCATTTGCTGTATTTGATAACGCATACCAAACTGCACGCCTTTAACATTGATCGCAAATTGACTGTCCATAATCGCTTCATCAATTTGATGAAGCGGCATAAATTCATGGGCGACACCGGCATTGTTTACCCCTATATCCACTCGACCAAAATGCTCAATCGCAGTATCAACCATAGCTTTACACGAGGCATCTTTTGACACATCACATTTCATCGCGATAACCTCAGTGCCGCGAGAGGCAATATCATCCGCCACCTTACGAACACCAGCTTCATTAATGTCACTAATCAATAACTTAGCACCACGTCTGGCTAATTCTTGTGCCAGTAACTGACCAAAGCCTTGAGCCGCGCCAGTGATAACAGCAACCTTACCGGTAAAGTCTAATAATGGATCCATGCGAGTTACTCCTGTAATTGATGGTCTTTTTGATGTTGTTTTATCATACGGCTGATCTGATGTTATTTTTTTGCTTCGCAAGCAATGACGTCTAAGGCCATTTTGGCCAGAGGCTCAACAAATGATCCCACTTTATTAGCGTGTTCATTGGAGGCATTACCTTCTGTTGCTCGTTTAGCGACACCTTGTGCAATCGCTGCTAAGCGGAAGAAACTGAATGCCAAATAAAAGCCCCAATGCTCAATCTGCTCAATACCCATGCGTTGGCAATATCGAGCGACATATTCTTCTTCAGACGGAATCCCTAAGCTGGCGCGGTCGATATCTTTTAAACCATCAATGCTGCCCATGCCTGCTGGCATCCGCAGTTGCATACATTGGTATGCTAAATCAGCAAAGGGATGGCCTAAGGTCGATAATTCCCAATCCAGTAAAGCAATAACCTCTGGTGAATCTTTGGCAAACATCATGTTGTCTAAGCGAAAGTCACCATGTACTAAGCAAACACGACCATCATCACTGGGTAGATTATCTTCAAGCCAGTTAATTAAGGCATCCATGGCAGCAATTTTGTGTAATTCTGTGGCGCGATATTGTGATGTCCAGCGACCGAGTTGACGTTCAAAGTAATTGCCCGCTTTACCATAATCAGCTAAACCGACGGCATCAACATCGACACTGTGCAGCGCGACCAAGACTTTATTCATCGCGTCATACATAGCTGAGCGTCGATCATTACTGTCTATTTCGGCTAATGATGCACTCCAATACACAGTGCCATCGCAAAACTCCATCAGATAAAACATTGAACCAATGACGCTGCAGTCTTCACACAGGTGAAATACTTTTGCCACTGGTACATCACTGTCTTTTAGTGCATCTAATACCCGATATTCACGATCGACTGCATGGGCTGATTTTAATAATTTACCCGGCGGTTGACGACGCAACACATACACACCTGTTGGCGAGGTCACTTTGTAAGTGGGATTGGATTGACCACCTGAAAATTTTTCTAAGGTGATCGGCCCTGTAAAGTCGGCGACATGCTGCTCTAAATAAGCGCTAAGTTGTTCATTATCAATGGGGAATACTTGTGACATTTAGCAATACTCTCGTTATTTGATGGATTTAGCTTGGTTGAGAAAAGTACGATTACGGGGTGAAACGCTTGTTGCGTTTCACCCTAAGCATTTATTTACCCAACTATCTTTTTTACTAAATCACGCCCCAACTGCATCATATGCACTTGATCTGGGCCATCAGCTAAACGCAACGTTCTCTGGCCAGCCCAGGCATGCGCTAAGAAAGTATCCTGACTGACACCCACAGCGCCATGGCATTGAATCGCGCGGTCGATCACATCAAGAGACATACTTGGGGCAACAATTTTAATCATAGCGATCAATTCTTTAGCCGCTTTATTGCCTTCTGTGTCCATTTTCTGGGCTGCTTTTAAGGTCATCAAACGTGCTTGTTCAATTTGGCAGGCTGATTTGGCTATATCTTCGCGAACCGACTGCTGTTTGATCATAGGTTGACCAAATACAATACGCTCGCCAACGCGTTTACACATTAAATCGAGCGCGCGCTGAGCAATACCGATTGAACGCATGCAGTGATGAATACGCCCAGGGCCAAGACGTCCTTGGGCAATTTCAAAACCTTTGCCTTCGCCAGCAATAATGTTATCCAGCGGCACACGCACATTAGTAAACGTTACCTCAGCATGGCCTTCAGGTGAATCATCATAGCCGAACACTTTCATCGGTCTTACCATGGTGACACCAGGGGTATTCATCGGTACAAGCACTTGAGATTGCTGAATATAACGGTTGCTATTTTCAGCATCTGTTTTACCCATAACAATCATGATTTCACACTGTTTGCGACATGCGCCGCTAATGTAAAATTTGCGGCCATTAATCACGTATTCATTGCCATCACGCACTATGCTCAGTTCAATATTAGTGGCATCGCTTGAAGCGACTTCAGGTTCTGTCATTGCAAAAGCAGAGCGTATTTTTCCGTCCAGTAAAGGCTCTAACCATTGTTTCTTTTGTGCTTCATTACCGTATTTGGCCAGTACTTCCATGTTGCCGGTGTCGGGTGCCGCGCAGTTAAACACTTCTGGCGCCCACATAACCTTGCCCATAATTTCAGCCAACGGGGCATATTCTAAATTAGTTAATCCAGCACTGTATTTACCGTAGGCAACCGGTAGAAACAAATTCCATAAACCTTCAGCTTTGGCTTTGGCTTTAAGTTGTTCCATTAACGGCGGCGTTGACCATGGTTCGAGCTCAACTTGCTTATGCATTTCTTCTTCGACAGGAAATACATGTAAATCCATAAAGTCGTTGACTCGCTTGATTAATCCTTGAACTTTTTCGCTGTATTCAAAATTCATTACTGTATCCTTTTACCCGGAAATAACGGCGTTAATCGCTGTGGTAATGAGCCTCGACCCACTGACTTAAGCGATTAACTCAACGACATTAATGACTTCTTATTAAACGGTTTAATTTCATCAATGGCGTTGTGCTGGATTTTTTTAACCCACTGAGGATCAACTAATAACGCCCGCCCAATGGCAACTAAATCAAATTCATCATTGTTTAAGCGCACTAATAACTCATCAATACCAGTTGGATTTGAAGTACCCGACAAATCAGCATTGCCCTCACCGATAAAATCAGCATCTAGGCCGACATTACCCACAGTGATCACCGGTTTGTTAGTCAATTTTTTAGTCCAACCAGCAAGCCCAAGATCTGAACCCGCAAATTCTGCAACCCAAAAACGACGAGTACTGGCATGGAAAATATCAACGCCAGCATCACTTAATAAACCTAAAAATGTATCAAGTTCTTCAGGTGTTTGGCATAACTTGGCGTTGTAATCTTGTTGTTTCCACTGCGAAAAACGGAAGATAATGGTAAAGTCATTACCCACAGCGGCGCGGATGGCATTCACGATTTCAACACCAAAACGGGTGCGATTTTCTAATGAACCACCATATTTGTCGGTGCGTTGATTGGTCCCTTCCCAGAAAAACTGATCGACTAAGTAGCCATGAGCGCCATGTACCTCTATGGCATCAAAACCGATGTTTTTAGCATCGAGCGCGGCTTGAGCAAATGACGCAACCACGGCGTCGATATCGTCTTGGGTCATGGCAACGCCGTTAGCAGCACCAGGCTTATACAAACCTGAAGGGCTATAGGCTGGTGCCTCTTTGTGTGGACCTATACCTGACTTTCTTACCGAACCCACATGCCAAAGTTGGGGCGCAATTTTGCCGCCAACAGCATGCACTTCATCAACAACATGCTTCCAACCTGCTAAGGCTTGGTCACCATAAATAGCTGGCACATTCTCGTATCCATTCGCCCCTTCATGGGAGATAAATGTCCCTTCAGTGATAATCAGGCCTACATCGCCTTCGGCGCGTCTACGGTAATAGGCTGCTACTTCATCATTAGGGATATAATTAGGCGAAAATGCTCGAGTCATTGGCGCCATCACGGTCTTATTTTTAAGTGACAATGATGCTGTGACAAAGGGTTCAAATAATCTATTTACACTGGTGTCTTTGTCGCTATTCATATTTGCTTCCTAGCGTTAATTGATGCTTTATTTTTATGTTGTTTGTCTTATTTTGCTGGCTTCAGCGTTTGGTATTGGAGTCAGCTTGAGTGTTAAGCCGTTAACCAATCAAATAACCACCGTCAACATTAATCGCTGTACCTGTGGTGTAGCTTGATGCATTTGAGACTAAATATAATACAGTGCCGGCCATTTCATCAGGTTGTGCCACGCGCTTCATCGGTACGTGATGCATCATTTGTTTAAGAATGGCTGGGTTATCAACTAAAGCAGAAGCGAATTTAGTGTCGGTACCACCGGGTAATAATGCATTTACGCGAATATTAAATTGGGCGCACTCTTTAGCAAAAGCTTGTGTCATTGAAATCACTGCCGCTTTGGTAATAGAGTAGATACCTTGGTAATCGCCCGGGATCACGCCATTAACTGACGCAACATTGACAATAGCGCCACCGCCACTGTGTTTCATTAATTGCGCGCCCTTAGTCGACATAAAGAAATACCCCCGAATATTCACATCAACCGTCTTTTGAAAGGCAATTAAATCGGTATCGATAATGTGACCAAAATAAGGATTTGCGGCAGCATTATTGACTAAAATATCCAGCTTGCCATGTTGCTGTTTGATTGCAGCAAAGATTGAGTCAATTTGATCTAACTCGCCAATATGACAAGCAATGGCTTGTGCACTGCCGCCTGCGGCAACAATTTCATCTACCACGGTTTGGCAGGCTTCCAGTTTTCGGCTTGATACAATCACATGAGCACCATACTGGGCTAATACTTTAGCAACACTTTCGCCAATACCACGACTGGCTCCGGTGACTAAAGCAACTTTCCCTGTTAAATCAAATAAATCGCCCTTGTTCATGTTATTTCCTTATTATTTGGGGTTAATCGTTTTCGAGTTAATAGCTTCGAATCAATTGTATTCGGGTTAAATTGTTATATTGGTTTTGCTCGCTGAACTCAGCGAGTAAACACCGGTTGTTGATAGCGTCAGTCAATATTTACGTTACTCCATTTGAAGCTTTTTTTTAAACGAGTAACGGCACTTAAGTTTACTTATAGGTGATCCACTCATCACCAGCCTGCTCTAGATGGCTATAGTTATTAAAATAATCGACGCTCAGCATATTTTCCGAAAACAGCAATTTGGTTACGCTGGTATTTCTGGTTTGTTGATTAATTGCTAATGTTTGCTGATCGTTTAATTTTAATATGTGCTGGATGATCACTGAAATGGTACCGCCTGAGGTGAACACTAAAATGTCTTTAGACGGTTTAGGTTCATGGTTCACCGCACGTAACTGGCGTTTATGACTCAATTGCTGTTGAATAATATCTTGCAATGCACGAATACAGCGCGCCTGAAACTGAGGCCAACTCTCTTTATACTCATGATGGTTATCGCCTGAAATCCAGCGTTTAAGTGCTTGATAAAATTCTTGCTGCAGTGCCTTATTGGGCTCATCCAGTTGGTTTAGCGCGTCATTCATTTTGGCAAAGTTATTCCACTGGGGATTGTATTGCTGCAAAATCTCGACATGATCAAACTCATTAAAACCCGAGTGGATAACCATAGGCGTGGTCTCACCTTGGTATCCATTGACAAAGTGAGTTAACGTTTGGCCGTGACGCAGCAAGTCGCCGCAATAAAACTGACTCGGGGCTCCTCTTGAACGCCAATACTCGCCCAACAATCTCGCCTGCTGGCTACCTTTGTTTGATAATTGATCGTAATCAGTGCTGCCAAATGAGGCTTGCCCGTGTCGAATCAAATAAATTGCTGCCATGTCGTGTCTCTGACTGAGTAAAAGAATGATGACTCAATAGGTAAACAATGAATCGTTGCTAACTTGAATGTAATAGCAGCCGTTTAATCTGCTATATCACATCGTATATTTGATTGTCATAACGGTCATTTTGCATGCGTTTTACGCTATATCGAATCTACTTGACTATGCTAATGCCAACATCTAAATTGAACAAATGAATAGTTCTAATATCCTACTATTTATAATTTAAATAGTATGCCCATCTTAGGTGGTGTTAATGCACAGTAAGGGATCACTGGAGTAAATATGAAAATTGATTTGAATTTGTTTGTGGTCTTTGATGCAATCTATTGCGAAGGTAATATTACTAAAGCGGCATCGGTATTGAATTTATCCCAGCCGGCTGTGAGTCACTCGCTGGGTAAATTGCGCACTCATTTTGATGATGCTTTATTTATCAGGCAAGGTAATGAAATGCGCCCGACTCCGGTGGCAAAGAATGTAATAGATGATGTGCGCGAAGCCTTGCACCAATTACAAGTATGTTTAGTGCAATCTAGACAGTTTGAGCCATTAACCTCACGCAAAAGCTTTTCATTATCCTTACACGGTTCTTTAGAACCTTACTATTTGCCAATATTGCAACAAAACTTATCGTTAGAGTCGCCAGCAATCAATTTAAGCAGCAATAAACGAGTAAGACGCACAGAACTTGAAAACAAACTGGCCAGTGGCGACATCGATTTGGCCATTGATACCTTAATCCCTGTCAGCAACAATATTATGCATACGCAATTAGAGTTAGATCAACTGGTTGTTATTGCACGTAAAAATCACCCTGCTATTACAGACGCACTCGATTTAGAGACTTATTTGCGCCTAGAGCATGTATTGGTGTCATCTCGCTCAACCGGGCCTAGTTTGGAAGATTTTGAACTGTCACGTATCGGTTTACATCGTAAAATATCCCTACGGTGTCAGCATGCTTTATCGGCGTGTAGAGTGATCTTAAATAACGACATGTTACTGACATTACCGAAAACGGCCGCAGCCATGTACGGTCAAATGCTTGATATCGCCATTTACCCCATGCCAGTTGAATTACCCGATATTGGGGTGCATTTATACTGGCATATTAATGTCGACAAAGAGCCAGCGAATAAATGGCTCAGAAACAAAATGATTATTGCGGCAACAAATACAAGAATCACACCTTAATCGAAATCCATAATGGGTAAAAAAACAGCTGCAACTATAAGCCGACTGACATATCCTGCTCAACATAGTAAACCGATAATATTATCCACTATGTCGAGCAGCTTAATCGCTACACAGGCATGCCTCTTGGGCAACTAACGTCAAACATTATGAGAATAATGAGGCAAATTTTACGCGCTTGGGCCATCACTTTTGTCGGTGTAACGTGCTTCTGAGCATCCGAAAGCTGGTTATGTAAATGCGAAGTATCAGTGGCTTTAGCTAAAGACAATTAGGCTATATTATCTAGACGTGGGATCGTTAAGTATTAATAAATAACAGCAAAATAATTATGATACAAATTAGCCAGCGAAGAGTGAGATTAATGTAATCATCCTTGATTACATTTTTACTATTAACAATTATCTATCCAGTCAATAATATCGACATCTTCTATCAAGGTTTTTAGGTTGGTTTTTGCAAATTCATCGAGTTGACCAGACAAAAATACTTTCACTACATACATAATGAGCCCCAACTTTTGATCTGTTAAGCCTTTTGCGGCAAAGTCAGGCTTGTCTTGCATTAAAATGATTTGACATAATTCCAGCGGGTAGCCCCATAGCGTCAATATATACACAGTTAACGAGGTTGCTTCATCGAGTATCATTTTATTATCATCGGCATCGATATTAATAAATTCATTTGCTTCAGCAATAAACACTAAACGACCGATGCCACTCAGTAACGAAGCAATAAACACATTATCAAGTTGAACGGCTTTAAAGCCCAATGACTGGCTTAACTGGCGACTAAGTTTTGAATAATTAAAAGCCCACTCATTAACCTTTTTGTGAATTTCTATGGGTAATTTTGGCGCAATACAATTATTGACAAGCATAGATATTACAATGGTTTCTGTCATTTTAAGACCTAATCTTTTGATGGCCTCTTCTAACGAAACGGTTTTACTGTGGTAGCCTAAAAAAGCCGAATTGGCGATTTGAATAATTTTTGCCGCAATAAACGCTTCTTGCTTAATAAGGTCTGCAGTTTGTCCAATATCAACATCATCAATGGCAAATAATGTTCTTAACTGTGCAGCTATTTCGGGTAACGGAAAAAAATAGCCAATTCGACCTAATTTGTTACGCATTTCTAAACTAAAATTAAGCGAATCGAGGCGTTCCAAACAAAAGAACACATCTTCTAAATCAGCTGCTGCAAAGGGTTTTTTTAGTACAAAATGCGACACTTCACTAACTTTTGAGACCACATCTTCGGCGGTATCGCCAGTGAGTAATACTCTTACTGATGAGGGAATAATCGCAGCTATTTCTTCAAGAAGCTCATCGCCATTTTTTTCAGGCATAAGGTAATCGCAAAATATTGCATCGGGCAACACCCCATTAGGCAATGCATCTTGCCAACTTAGGGCATCTTCACAAATATAAAAGTCCCAGTTTGGCTGAGCTCGTCGAGCGGTGCGTTGCAGTGCTTTAAGCATAAACATATCATCATCGATGAACAGCACAGATAATTTTTTCATATTCCCCCCATTACCGCAGCAATTGATGCGTCGGCATTGGCAATCAACCGAGTAAAACTGTCTTCATCTTGAGGACGAGCAATAAAGTAGCCTTGAATGACATCACAGTTAAGTTTTTCAAGGATCAACATTTGCTCAATGTGCTCTACCCCCTCCACAACAACTTTCATGCCTAAGTCGTGGGCCATTCGAGTGATATTACCGACCATGCTTTGAGTATTTAAATTGTCTGAGATATCAATAATTAGCGACCGGTCAATTTTTAACACATCAATAGGCAGTTTTGAAAGATAAGACAATGATGAGTAACCGGTACCAAAATCATCAATAGCAATACTGATACCGGCATTTTTTAATCGGGTTAACTTTTCTGCACTTTCTTCAATATTATCAACCAACCATGACTCAGTGAGTTCAAATTCCAGAGTCGACATATCAATATCAAATCCTGCTAATAATGCTTCCACTCTGGGAATAAAATCGGCATGGGATAGCTGTTTCCCCGATATATTTATTGCGACTTTATCGAATCTGATACCTTTTTGGGTCCAATTTGATATTGCCATGCACGCAGCATGAATGACCCAATAACCTAGCTCTATAATTTGCCCTTCTCGCTCTGCTATCGGAATAAACACCACAGGGGAAATATTGCCTAATTGTGGATGTTCCCAGCGGAGTAACACTTCACAGCTGGTAATTTTGCGCTGATTTAAATCAAACTTAGGCTGAAAATGCAAATAGAGTTGTTGATTGTCGACCGCGTGGAATAAGGCTTTGCTGATAAACAGTTGCTTGCGTTTTTGCTCAATAATTGCCGCATCATAGCGCATAAAGAAATGCGAATGACCCGTTCTGTGTAAGCGATTAGAGATTAATGCATTGCTGAGTAATTGGGCTGCATTATCACCATCTTCTCTGGCGATACAATACGTGACGACCAGTTCAACTCTGACTGATTTATCTGAATAGCTAGTATGACTAAAGGGGGCGATAAAATCAGTGAGTTGTTTGTGCAAATCATGCTCGTTGGTAAAATTATCCATAAGCAACACAAAATGCTCATTAGTCAAAAAAGCTAACGCTGAGGAAGATATTTTAGACTGAGTAAATAAGGTTAACGCAATGTCATCAAATAACTTTTCAGTCGCCACCGGGCCAATTATCTCAGTCCAATAACTGTAATTTTTAAGGTGGATGGCCACCATCGCAAATGGCGTGACGGTCTCGAGCAGTGAATCAGCTAAATTAACGATTTCGTTTTGATCTAAAAATGAGGCTAATTGTTTTCTATATGGCAATGCACCATCATTTTTATTCATAAATTGCAGTTCAAAAAAGCGCGATTTATCTGTCGTTTTCTTCAACACGAATTCGACATTTTTGCCAGTGGTTGCCTTTAGCACCACGTTATCAATATTGCTACTAAATAGCGTTAACAGACATTCATAGGAGCAAAATGGAAACACATCGGCGATTAAAATACTGCTGGAATCTAGATTAAATATTTGCTTGGCAACACCATTAACTCTGCCGATCTGGCCGTTAGGATAAAGTTCAATCAGGGCTTCTGCGCTATTGGCCATTAATTGATTGACTTCATTTTCGTCAAAGTGTTTGTTGTAAGCAATAAAAGCGGCTTCAACCTCGGAATAAAGAAGCGTTTCATCCCAGGGTTTTTGTAAAAAACGAAACACAGTACCAGAATTAAGTAACGCTAATACTGAACTAAAATCAGTAAAACCACTGAGGATCATGCACAGACTTGTAGGATATTGCGCTTTTATGGCCGCCAATAATTGCGAGCCGTTCATTACTGGCATTCTAAAATCAGAAATAATCACCTGACAATGTTCTTGAGCCATGATGTTGAGCGCGTCATAACCACTGGTTGCAGTAAATACCCGATAGCCTGCACGAGCAAACAATCGTTTTAATGCCCGTAAAATGGCCTCTTCATCATCAACAATCAACAGCTTATTCGTCATATTTCTACCAGTTAATTAAAAAATTTATCTACCGCTGAACGCAATTGCTCATTATCGAATGGTTTTGGTAATACGGCATCTGCGCCTAAATCTAATGCTTTTTGCAATTCAATTTCAGATAACCCTGACACCACTAAAATTTTTAGATGGTTTAGCTCTGGTTGTTGGCGGATAAACTGCAGTACTTCAAAACCGTCTAATCCAGGCATAGATAAATCGAGTGTAACAAGGTCAGGTTTATCGCTAAGCACTTTAACCCCAGCCTGAAATCCATCAGATGCAAATGAAAATTCATAGCCGCTGGGTATCAATACGCGGCGGATCGCATTTCTAATTTCAATTTCATCGTCAATAATTAAAATGCGCTTGGGCAATTCTTTCACTGAATCAATTTGGTTAGAGTGACTTAATAACTCCTCAGGCATAGGCATTTTTTGGGTTTGCAAAAACATAATAAAATCGTCTAGTAATACACGATAATTACCTCGACCTGGGAGTTTATGTCCTTTTAATCGCCCTTGAGCAATCCATCGACTTACGGTGCGCTGGTGTACATCGCAATATTGCGCAATGTCACTGGGTCGTAATGTCTTCATAGAATGTTATCCATCATATATCTTGATTAATTAACCGTTATAGCATAACTTAATCTAAGAGACAAATAAGACAAGCGAGAAATTAAGGACATTATGAGCTCATTAGAAACATCAATGCCTATTATTTTGTGTGTCGACGACGAGACCAGCATCTTGAAGTCGCTGCAACGCTTATTCATGTCTTCAAAAGTGAAGCTATTACTGTCATCAAGTGGCCAACAAGCGCTTGAACTTATGCAAACAGAAAAAGTTAATATCATTATTTCAGATATGCGTATGCCTAATATGACAGGTGCTGAATTCCTTGCACAAGCGGCAGTGCTTCAACCGGATGCTTATCGTATTTTAATGACTGGATATTCTGATATTCAATCAACCGTTAGTGCGATTAATGTGGGTAAAATTCATCGTTATATTCAAAAACCTTGGGATAACGCAGAGCTACTTGCTCAAGTTCATGAAGGCTTAGAAATCTATCGTCTCGTAGAAGCTAACAAGTTGCTGACAAAAAAAATTACTCTGCAGAACAAGCAACTAAAACAATTAAACAATAACTTAGAAGAGATGGTTCAGCAACGAACCACTCAATTGAAAAAGACATTATATCAATACAAACTGTTGGCCAGTACACGTGGTAATGAGCAAAAAGCCACACTTGAAGTTCTTTATAATTTGATCAGTATTAACCCTGCATTAAATGGCAAGTTTGCACTGCAAGTGAGTGAAACATGTGGTCACATAGCCACTGCATTAAAGATGAATAAAGCTCATGTCGAGTTAATTAGTAAAGCAGGTCTATACTGTGAACTGGGTAAACTAGGCTTGCCTGCACATTGCCTTACTGGCCCATACGACCAACTCAGTAGTGCAGCCCAGAAACGCTTTTTTCAACACCCGCAATTGGCAGAAGAAATGCTAGCACCAGCGGTTCACCTATCGACGATGAGTGAGATCATTGGCAGTCAATATGAGCACTATAATGGTACGGGTGAACCGTTACAAAAAGTGGCCCAAAACATTCATATTGGGGCTCGAATATTAGCCGTTGCAAGAGACTTTTGGTTAGCGTTATTTGAACAACAAAATGCAAAAGATCATACTAAAGACCTCACCAAAGAAGAAATATATAAACACATCAAACTACAGCAAGGTAACGTGTATGACCCCAAAGTCGTCAATGTGCTAGGGCAAATCATTACCGCTTACCAGGACCAAGAAACGATTAACCATTCAGATGCGCAATTAGATGATGGTCTGCTTATTGAACAAATCACCGAAGGTATGCGCTTAACTCAAAATTTATACAATCGTAAACACATGTTGTTATTACCTAAAGGCCATGTGTTTTGCGAGAAAACACTGCAGAACTTATACCGCTATCAGACAAAAAATAACGAAAAATTGCTCATCAAAGCAGAGCGAGTTGAACAAACGGATACCCAGGAAGAATAAAATATATGATCAACTCAACAACCGAATTAACAATAATATTTACCCGCACTTTTTACAGGTAATCGTGCCGATATGATGGATATTGTTACCAGACTATTTTACTCAAAGTCGTTTTCATTAAGACGATTGTGGTTTTTTTGCACCACAACACTGTTGGGATTTATCGCCAATGCTATGGCGATCGAACTGCCTATTGTCGTACCTTTTCTCATCGGTAACATTGCCTTTTCAATTATCCTCATTCGCTTAGGTTTTATCTGGTCTCTGTTGGCTCTTGCTATCGTCAGCGTTCCAATAGCAAGTAACATTGAATTATTTAACAGTATCTTGCAGCTGTTTTGCTTGATGTTATTAACATTAAATTTGAAACAACCTCTTTGGCGAATAATGGGTGTTTATACTGTCGCCATAGGCTTTATCTACCATCAATTTGCGTATCCCATTTTTACTGAATCACCAGCGTTATTAGTCAGTGCCACACTGTTAAACGGTTGTATTTTTATTTTATGCACCAAAACGGCGTTAATGCTAAATGTCATTACAATCACCCCAAAAAATCAAAAAAATCAAAGCTTAAAGCTGCAGTTAAGCCATCGAATTGGTTTGTATAGCGCCGTACCCTGCACGATTTTAATCGCATTTATTTTACAAGGTGCTATCAGTCTCCACATATCATCCGTTCTGCAGTATTACGATAATGAACAAAGTAAATTTATTAATGAAATCCAACGTCATATCGAACGTTATATCGGCAATACAGAACTTATCGCCAGTTTAGGACATGACAATATTGACCAAAACACATTACGTAAGTTAACTGAGCAACAAGCAGAACTGATATCTGCACTGGTCACCGATAAGAATGGCCTTATTTCACTATTTTATAAAGCCGACTTACCTAACAGTAAAATGCAAAAGACATCGGTTGCCGACCGGAGTTATTTCAGTAAACCTAAGGAATTGGGCAAAAGCTATGTCAGTGAGACCTTTCAGGGAAGAGGACTGGGTGAAGATCGATTATTTGCGGTCAGCGCACCGCTTTTCCAAAATGGTACATTTGATGGGGTAGTCGAGATTTCTGTCAATCTTAAAACGTTAACCAATACCTTCAAATCTTCAGATGATATGGATTCTAACCGTATTTTACTCGACAGAGACTCGAAGAAAATTTGGGGTAGCGATACCTTAGGACAGTTAGGTCGTGTCTGGACAGAACGGCCATTAATGACACCTTTCACAAGCTCTGTATTTGGACAGCATATATTCAATAAAGTTGAACCAATTGCCTTCACATCTGACGGTCGTTATATCGTTATACGAAAACACCTAGACGAATTGAATTGGACTGCGCTGTACTATTTAGACACCCGCTCATTTGTGATTCGCTATTTTATTTATTTATCGATTGCGATGATATCAGCGTTGTTATTGCTGCAATACATCACAGTGTTGTCTGGTCGATTAATTCATCAGTACACCAATACATTAGAACAAATTACCCGCCACACTCATCGCTGGCGATCTGATAAACCTAATACACAGCCTCTGACATTTACCACCACAGCACTTGAGTTTGAAGTATTGTCTGAAAGCATTAATGGTTTGCAAAAGCGAGTAATCGATTCTCGCAAAGCTATGCACAAATCAATGGCAGAAGTGAGCACTCTCAATAATGAATTAGAAGCAAGAGTCAAAGACAGAACTCAGCAACTGGAACAAGAACGTGATAAAGCAAAACTGCTCGCAGAAATTAAAACCCGGTTTCTAGCAAATATGAGTCATGAGATCCGCACACCGATTACTATTATTAAGGGTTTTACTGAAGAACTGCTTAGTGAAGCAACGGGCGATACCTACCGCACGCTTAATCGTATAAATCAAAATACTCTGCACTTACAAAATGTAATTGATGATATTCTCGATACAGCTAAAATTGAGCAAGGCAAAATGCGCATCGCATTAGAATCGATTAATCTTGCCCATTTTATGACTGACTTTATCGATAGTACGGCGCAAATGGCGCACAAAAAAGGCTTGTCTATTGACTATGATGTTAGTGACATTACTGACGTTCATATCATGGCCGACCCTTTCCGATTACAACAAATATTACTTAATTTACTCAGTAACGCGGTAAAGTTTACCGCCACAGGATCGATTACCCTTAAAGCTGAAAAAACAACTGCGCAAAGCTGTAGCATCAAAGTAATAGACCAAGGTATTGGCATTAGCAAACAGCAACAGTCCACCCTGTTTGAGGCATTTACCCAAGCCAATTCCAGCACGAGTCGAGATTATGGCGGTACAGGACTTGGCTTGTATATTAGCAAACAACTTGCTGATGCAATGGACATATCACTCACGGTAACCAGCGAGATTGGTCAAGGGTCGACTTTCATGCTGAGTTTTAACACCCACAGCGCTTTGCAAAAACCAATAAAAGACTCGACTGTAATAGCAACTGAATTGCCTACCAGTGCAAGTCATGGTAGAAAATTGCTCATTGTTGATGATGTTGAAGACATTCGCATCTTAGTGGCTGCTTACGTTAAGTCACTTAATATGGAGTTATTGTTTGCGGAGAATGGTCAACAAGCCTTGGATATTGCCCTCAAACATCGCCCAGATATCATTATTATGGATCAGCAAATGCCAATAATGGATGGCTTGAGCGCGGGTCAAGCAATGAGACGTCATGGGTTTGAATCGGTGATTATTTCACTGAGTGCAGATGTGTTTGAACAGCACCCTGTAAGCGACACCGTATCGCCTTTTAACGCAACGCTTTGCAAGCCTATCGATAAAACACAACTGTTAAATACCATACAATTTTGTTTATCAAAACATGATATAACACTGCCTAATGAAGATATTACTAGTATGAGTGCACAACAAGAGATGGACGGATTCGACGAGTTACGACAGGACTACTTGGAAAGTTTACGCGCCATACCTGACGAGTTAAATTTGCTTGCTGCAACCTCAGAGCATAAACAAGTTGTCATGCTATTTCATAAAATTAAGGGAACCAGTGCCTGCTTAGGGTTACACGACGTGAGTGCAACAGCACAACAGGCAGAAGCCGCGCTAAGAGATGGGGGCAATCTTAATCAAGTGTGTAATGAGTTTAATGCGCGCTTAACGCAATTGTTCTCTTGTTAAGATCGCTTACTATGATGGTGTTTCAAGGTCACTAGGCGTTAATAATGGCAGGGTTATTACAAAGGTGGTGCCCACATCAAGCTCGGAGCTTACCACAATACTACCTTTGTGTTTTTGCACGATACTATAAGACAATGACAATCCCAAGCCAGTTCCCTGACCTACAGGTTTAGTGGTGTAAAATGGTTCAAAAATTTTACGCTGTGCCGATTCACTTATGCCACAACCGGTATCTTTTATTTCAATAACCAATGCTGTGCTGCTCGCCGATACCTTAATGTAAATGTGCCCTTTACCATCAATAGCCTGGGCTGAATTGACAATTAAATTCAAAAACACCTGGTTTAACTGCATTGGCTGGCAAAATAATGCCGGTAATGGCTGCTGAAATTCGCGATGGACTTCAACATTATATTTAAGCTGACTGTTGGCAATTTTTAACGTATTTTCAATACCTTCAATAATATTAGCATGCTGCCATTCACTACTGTCGACATGTGAAAACACTTTAAGATTTTTGATAATATCAGTGACGCGATCTATTCCGGTAATTGACTCATTAATTAATTCAGGCATGTCTTCACGTAAAAACGAATATTGACTGCGCTCTTGCATTTCTTGCTGCAAAGCCATAAAGGTTTTGTTTTGGGTTTTATTCACCACCTTTTCATAAAAGCTGATCAAATTTAATAGCTTAGTTGAATAATCTTGTAGGCTTTGTAAATTAGAATGAATAAAACCAATAGGATTGTTTATCTCATGAGCGACGCCCGCAGCCAACTGCCCAATGGCAGCCATTTTGTCTGCTTGTAATAACTGATTCTGCGCGGCTTCTAGTTTAGTGTTTAGCGTCAGTAATGCTGAGTGTTCTTGTGCTAACTCTTCAGAAAGTTGTTTCTTTCCCTGGTAATAACTCGCCAACTCAGTGACGTCTTGTACTATCATGCATACGGTTTTAACCACATTATTGCTAACGTGTAACGGTATAAACTCTATGTTTTGGTACATTAATGTTTCTTCGCCTGTGATTGGGCGGCTACTACTGAATAAAAATACGTGTGGTCTGTGTTCCCAATATGAAAAACTAGCATTGTTCAATACAAATACACTGTTGATCTTTTTCTTTAAATATTTTGCTTCATTTGGGAAAAGAGTCAGCAAATTTTGCCCTTTTACTTGCTCACAACTGATGTTCAGCCGATCAGCAAAAAAGTCATTCCAGTACTCTATTTCTAATTGTTCATTAAGAACACATACCCCTAAAGGCAATTTTGCAGTGAGATTCTCTAATACTGCGAGGGTCGTCATCGTTACTCCAACAAGCTATTTAATCGACTTAATAACGTCGAAATTGACTCTGCTTCTAAACAAATAACAATTTTTGAATCAAAATGACTGGACTCTACTTTAAATTCAACTTCCATGAGTAAAGTGTGAGCCCAACGATAGTGTTCTGGCGACAGTTTTTCCGGTTCAAATACTGTCGGCATGCTCAGCTTGGTGGTCAGCTCTAACTGCTCGGCAAAACCATTTAAACAGGCTCCAGCTAGAATATTTGACAGTTCAAGCAAAAGCTCTTCACGGGTAATATCTGACAAAGGCAGCTCATAATCCATCAGCTCAGCAATGGCTTCACAACCCGCGTGCGATTGTAGCGAAACGACCTCACCCTTTACTGTGCCCAAAAAAGATTGCCGAGTATGCCACATGACATCTGAACTGATCATATCGACAAATTCAGTGGGGGTAACAGAGGAAATGAGTGGAATAGAAAGGGTAATTTTAGCGCCAATTAACCTCGCTAACGAATTGGCTGCTTGGCCCATTGAAATATTCATCAACTCCTGTAATGCATCACGCTGCAGTTCACTTAATTGATAAATCATATCAGCCCCACATCGATTAATGCTTGTGATAATTGCTCAGAGTTCAATGGCTTGTGCAAAAACCGAAACGCTCCAAGCTTGTCGACTAACTTTTTCGCTTCTGGCTGTATATCGGCACTAATCACAATGACGATAGTTTTCGTTTTATGCTCATTTAAGTAGCTGAGTACACCAAAGCCATCGAGTTCAGGCATAGTTAAGTCTAGGAAAAGAACGTCAGCTTTTCCAGCTTCAACGGCCTCAAGAGCTTCTTTACCGTTAGTGACCTCGGTTATTTCAATATCCCAATCGGCGGGTAAAGCGCGTCTAACAACTTTTCTTGACATCATTGAATCGTCGGCAATGGTTACAGGTATCGGCATTACAATCTCCACATTGTCTCATTTGTCCTCTAAACATTATGGTGACGACAACCTTGAATGTCAAAAACTATTAGTATTTATTTTAAACACTGGTTTTACGCTGCAATCATTGCCATACTCAGGGGACAAATAAGACAAGTTACACCCTGTACTTTATTTCACATAGACTAAAATTGAGAGGCGCTATGAAAGGCATTATCTTTAATGTGCTTGAAGAAATGATAGTTGAACAAGCTGGCATGGAGGTTTGGAACACATTACTTGAAAAACATACGCCACAAAATCGGGTTTATGTGTCTGCTAAAAACTACCCTGAAACGGAGCTATTTGCCATTGCAACCGATGTTGCTGCGCTGCTCAATGTTCCTCTGCAACAAGTAGTAAAAGCCTTTGGACAGTATTTATTTTCAGGATTAGCCACTAGACATACTGGTGTAATGACACGTTTTTCAGGTTTCACTTCCTTGGTGATGGGTATTCATAATGTTATTCATGTTGAAGTGAACAAGCTTTACCATGAACCCGCTTTACCCACCATTAGTTGTGTACTAGTAAATAACCACAATATTGAACTAACTTATCATTCACCACGTAAATTATGTTTTTGTGCAGAAGGCCTTATCTTTGGCGCTGCAGAGTATTATCAACAAGCCATCACCATTAAGCATGATGTCTGTATGCACCATGGTGATGAAAAATGTATTTTAAATATTGAGTTAATTAATGACTGATAAACCTGATCCATATTTAGCAGCCTATCAGCGAGAGAAAAAAGCACGTATTGAGGTCGAGCAGTTGCTCGAAGATTCAATACGTCAGTTATACGAAAGAAACGTATTACTTGAAAGCCAAATAGTGCAAATTAAAAATCAACAAAAATCACTTATACAGCAAGAAAAACTGGCATTATTAGGCACAATAGCGGCGGGCGTAGCTCACGAAATTAATAACCCGCTCGCGTTTGTCAGCAGTAACGTAACAACCTTAAATGCCTATGTTTCTGACTTGCTTAACGTGATACCGAAAGACAGCTTAAATGAGGCTGACACTCGAAATATCAACTTTATAATGAGTGACTTACCTGAGCTGATTTCGGATACCGAACATGGGTTGGTACGCATAAAAGATATTGTTAAAAACCTATTATTTTTTGCGAGAACAGATGCTGATCAGTTATCAGAAGTCGATCTACTGCTTGCTGTTGAGATAGCGTTAAAGTTATTAGGACCGAAACTTAAAAATGTCCTTGTTACACAAAATCTACAACCAGTGCCAAAGATCATTTTTAACTCTGGTGAGCTCAATCAAGTGCTCATTAATATTCTGGTTAACGCCATACAGGCATGCGAGTACATGACAAATCATACCTCAAAGATAGGTGTCGATCTGACTCAAGTTAATGATGAGATATTATTAAATGTTACCGATAATGGTTGTGGAATGTCTGAAGAGGTTCAGCAAAGAATATTTGATGCATTTTACACCACAAAACCCGTCGGGACTGGAACGGGTATCGGTATGTCAATAGTGCTGCAAATACTCGAGCAACATGACGCCAAGATTGTCGTAAAGTCTGAATTAAATAAAGGCACAAGTATTCAAATTTACTTTCCTATATCCACATCCATGTAGATATTTATCATTAAAATAAAATGGTTAACTAATTTGTTTATTGAAAAAATCTAATGTTCGCTGCCACGCAAGCTCTGCATTGGCTTCATCATAACGGCCGGTAGAGTCGTTATGAAATCCGTGGTTGGCTTTGTTATACATGTGCATTTGATATGGCACATTAACGGCTTTTAAATCCTCCTCATATTCTGGCCATGTTGCGTTCACTCTTTCATCTAATTCAGCTAACTGAATCAGTAAAGGGGCTTTGATGTTTTTTCTAAGTGCTTTAGCCGCTGGTGTGCCATAAAAAGGCACCCCAGCTTGAATTAAATTAGCCTCCACGGCGGCAAGATAATTCACAATATAACCACCAAAACAAAAGCCGACCGCGCCCAGCTTGCCATTACTTTGCTGATGGCCTTTGAAAAACTTAGCCGCGGCAACAAAGTCTTGCTCAATTTTGCTTCGGTCTAATGATTGCTGCATTGCCCGACCTTCATCGTCATTGCCAGGATAACCGCCGAGTGAAAAAAGCGCATCAGGCGCAAATGCAATAAAACCCGCTTTCGCTAAACGGCGAGCAACATCTTCAATATATGGATTTAAACCACGATTTTCATGAACCACTAATACCACCGGTAATAAAGCGGTTTTATTGGTGGGCTCAACTAAGTAGCCCTGGCCTTTACCATAACCTAAAGGCGAATCAAATTGGGTATAAGTGGCTTTAATGTCGGCATCATTAAATGACACTTGCTCAGCTAAAGCATAATTAGGCAGTAACGCTGAGGTCAGAACACTCATTGAATAACCTAACGCCACTAACGAGCCTAATTTAGTCATAAAGGTACGTCGGTCCATGCCACCATGAGCATAGGCGTCATACCAATCAAAGGCTTCTTGCGGAATATTATCGACGGATTTGTGCTGCATAAGTTCCCTCTTCTGATCAAGTGTCATTACGGTAATTGGTGGTTATTGATATTAGTTGATATTAGTTGATAACAGTTAATGTTAGCTGAAGATGATTAATTAATCACCGGCAGCGCAATTGATACGCTTAGCCATCGGCTTAAGTTCAATTGATTTGGTGCGCCTAATTATTGCAATGTGGCACTCTAACGATTGTGATTAGTTAAGGTTAAGCTGGCTGATATCGCTGACGGGTAAGAGATGGATTCTCGCCAAATAATTGGGTGTAATCTTTAGTAAATTGGCCTGGATGCCAAAAACCCCAGTTTGCTGCAACCACTGAAATAGGATGGTGTAGATCAGGCTGTTTAAGCTCTCGCCTAACATTATTCAAACGGGTTAATCGTAAAAAGCGCAATGGATTAATACCTAAAATACTCTCAAAACTATACTGCAGGGTGCGGCGGCTAACAAAAGTAAGCTCACAAAGCTGAGTGATGGTCACGGCCTGTTGCGGATGATCATCGATAAAAGCTTTAACTTTTTCAACGACGGCTAAACGATGTTGATAACTGGGGGCCACCGTTTGCGTTGATGCTGGTTGGCTTAATAAATTCAGTGCTAAGGTGCTTAACATGTCTTGCTGAAGATCGAGGCGCAAGCCTAATTCACTGTGGTTAATCAGCTTTTCAATCATCAAACGAGTTTGATTGAGTAAAATTGGATTGCAATCAATCCGTTCCGCTCCTCGCGTTGATAAGTTCTTCAACGACAGCCCTTGTATTTCAGCCATGGAATATAAGCTGTGTTGATTAAGCACCACACCATAAATAGTAAATTGCTCAGGGGTGATTAACTCAAAATCATAATCACTGCTTCGACACATCAACTGATGATTATCAAGCTGTAAACCATTTATTTTACTTTGCTCAGAACGACATGGAATGCCCAACCAAATAGAATTAGGCGCAATGTTGCACTGCTGCCTTAATGCTCGTTGAGTAAATTCTTTGAATAAATGCATGTCTGGATAATCAAGGCCCTCAATACAACCATAAAAACTGCCGTTACTGACCTGATCATAAACTTGCTGCCATTGGGTTAAATTATGCGCTTGCTCATCGATGTCATTGGTTTGCACCACGCTCTTTTTTGGTGCGCGCTGATTAAAATGGTGCTCCATCTGTCATCTCCTAGCGTTAAAGATTGATTAACCCCACCTTATTATCTTGATTAAATCCATTTTATCTTTCTGATATAAAACATAAAAAATGACTTTGCCGAAACTTGATAGCCACTTGGTACGAATTAAGCTGGTATTGAATTAATTAAATGAGTTGATTAACGATTACAGCAGCAAAACCTGTACCAAGGTTTGATCGTTGACGGTGAGGTAATAAATGAGCCATTCGTATCGCTACACTCTAGGTAGCCAAACATATCAATTTAAAGACTTGGCCCAGCTAATGGCCAAGGCAACGCCGCAACGCTCGGGCGATCGCTTAGCGGGCGTAATTGCCTTATCAGCCAAAGAACGAGCCGTTGCCCAAATGACACTCGCTGATGTGCCCTTAAAAACGTTTCTTAATGACGCTCTCATTCCCTACGAGCAAGATGAAGTGACCCGCTTAATCATCGATGAACACGACACCCAGGCATTTGCTTATATTAGCCATTTAACCGTTGGTGATTTTCGTAATTGGCTGTTAAGTGACTACGCCACACCGCAAGTATTAGCCGCAGTCAGAATGGGTATTACCCCAGAAATGGCTGCTGCGGTAAGTAAAATCATGCGTAATCAAGATCTTATTCTTGTGGCTAAAAAATGCCATGTCACTAGCGCTTTTAGAAATACCATAGGCTTACCCGGACACTTATCGACCCGCTTACAACCTAACCACCCAACCGACGATGTTAATGGCATCGCGGCGTCAATACTTGATGGTTTGCTATATGGCAATGGTGATGCGGTTATCGGCATTAATCCTGCAACCGATAACGTGGCACAAGCGATTAAGCTAATGAAGTTAATGGATGATGTGATCCAAAAATATGACATTCCAACCCAAAGCTGCGTTCTCACCCATGTCACCAACACCATTGAATGTATTGAAGCGGGTGCCCCGGTCGATTTGGTGTTTCAATCGATTGGCGGAACTGAAGCAACCAACTCCAGTTTCGGATTTAACCTCAATACCTTAGCTGAAGCGCAAGATGCCGCATTAAGCCTACACAGGGGCACGGTTGGCAATAACGTAATGTATTTTGAAACAGGCCAAGGCAGCTCGTTGTCTGCTAATGCTCACCATGGGTTAGACCAACAAACCTGTGAAGCTAGAGCCTATGCCGTCGCGCGCAAGTTTTCACCATTACTGGTCAACACTGTGGTGGGTTTTATTGGTCCTGAATATTTATTTGATGGTAAAGAAATCACCCGCGCAGGGTTAGAGGATCATTTTTGCGGCAAGTTGTTAGGCGTGCCAATGGGCTGTGATGTTTGCTACACCAACCACGCTGAAGCTGACCAAAACGACATGGACAATCTGCTCACTTTATTAGGCGTTGCCGGTTGCTCGTTTGTGATGGGTATTCCTGGGTCAGACGACATTATGCTTAATTATCAAACCACCTCATTTCATGATGCCTTGTATGTCCGCCGAGTACTGGACGCGCATCCCGCGCCCGAGTTTGAACACTGGCTAACCAAAATGAACATCATGAAAAATAACACCGACTTTGTTTTATCGAGCACGCTACCCAGCGCATTTGCCAAACCGCTTTATGCTTTGCAAGGAGGCGCAAAATGAGCACGCCTGATGTAAAGCAATCTAATAATGCTGTCGATACTGGCATATCACATCAAGATAATGGCAAGGTGGTGGCCAATCCTTGGCGCGATCTGCGCCGCTTTACTGACGCCCGCATTGGTCTTGGTAGAGCAGGCATTAGTTTACCCACAGCAGAATTGTTAGCGTTTCAATTATCGCATGCACAAGCTCGCGACGCGGTAAATTTCCCTCTGGACATTGATGCACTCGCAGCGCAACTGGCCAGTATTCCTTTACTGGATAAGGTTAGCCCAATCAAGGTTCACAGTCAGGCAGATGATCGTATTACCTATTTGCAACGCCCTGATCTTGGACGAAAACTGTCCCAAAGTGGTCGTGACAGCTTATTAAGCCACATGAATAGCCAAGGACCAACGACCCACAGCCAATACGATCTTGCCATCGTGGTGGTTGATGGTTTGTCATCACTGGCGGTGAAGCTTAATGCTCAAGCTTTTATCAACGAATTACTCACCCTACTCAAGCCGCAAATCACACAGTGGAAAATCGCGCCAATTACCTTGGTTGAACAAGGCCGAGTGGCCATAGGCGATGATATTGGCCAGCTGCTAAATGCCCAAGTGGTGATGGTGCTTATCGGCGAACGCCCGGGACTCAGCTCACCAGACAGCCTTGGGTTATATCTGACTTGGGCACCTAAAACAGGACTTAATGATGCCTGTCGAAATTGTATTTCTAACATTCGCCCTGCGGGGTTGCCTTATAAAGAGGCAGCCAAACGTGCGTTGTATTTATTAACCGAGGCCAAAAAACTCAAACTAACAGGAGTCAATTTAAAAGATCGCACTCAAGACGATGTGATTGAACACCAACAGCCAAGGCAAAATTTCTTAATCGCTGAATAACGGCGAATAAATTCAATATGTTAAATACTCATTCGAAATAAAAATTAAATACTACTGGAGAGTTAATTATGTCAGATAACAACAAAGAGTACCTTGCCAAAAGGCAACTAAAAGGCGGCACCGCCGGCTGGGTGTTGCTAGCAGGTTTGGGCGTGTCATACGTTATTTCTGGTGATTTTGCTGGATGGAACTTTGGCATCGCTGAAGCTGGCTGGGGCGGATTTGCCATAGCAGCGATATTAATGGCGATCATGTATTTAGCATTAGTGTTATCTTTGGCTGAAATGTCAGCGGCTATTCCTGCCGCGGGTGGCGGTTACAGTTTTGCTCGCCAAGCCATGGGCCCTGCTGGTGGTTACCTAACCGGACTAGCCGTATTAATTGAATATGCTCTCGCGCCTGCTGCAATCGTGATTTTTATTGGTTCTGCAGTGCAAGCATTACTCGGTTTTAATGGTCCTTGGGTTTATGCACTCTTCTATTTAGTGTTTGTGGGCATTCATCTCGCTGGTGTGGGTGAAGCTCTTAAAGTGATGATGGTGATCAGTGGATTAGCTGTTATCGCTATTATTGCCACTGCAGTGGTGCTTATTGGCAACTTTGATGCAACCCGGCTTTATGATATTGCGGTTACTGATGCTGCAGGTGCCAGTGAGTTTTTACCCTTAGGTTGGTACGGTGTTTGGGCTGCACTGCCGTTTGCCATGTGGTTATTTTTAGCGGTTGAAGGCGTGCCGTTAGCCGCTGAAGAAGCCAAAGATCCAGCCAAAGATGTACCAAAAGGCATTATTGGCGCGATGATATTTTTACTGTTCACGGCCTTACTCGTGGTGGTATTAGTACCAGGTGCTGGCGGTGCAACGGCCATGGGAGCCAGCGCAGTGCCATTAGTTGATGCGCTCAATCTCACCGGCAATAATGGCTTAGCAACGATGGTTAATATTTTAGGTTTAGCAGGTTTAGTGGCCTCATTCTTCTCTATTATTTATGGTTATAGCCGGTTAGTGTTTGCGTTATCACGTGCGGGTTATATCCCCCGTTCATTATCGATTACCACCTCACGTAAAGTCCCCGCTCGCGCATTAATCGTACCTGCAATATTTGGCTTTTTGGCTTCATTAAGCGGCGAAGGTGATTTACTGCTGGCGATGGCGGTTGTTGGCGCAACTGTGTCTTATGCGTTAATGGCACTCAGTCATATTATATTACGTATAAAGCAGCCTGAGTTGATCCGTCCATACAAAACCCCTGGCGGCATTGTCACCTCAAGTATTGCGTTAGTCTTGTCTTTAATCGCATTAACAGGTGTGTATGCTTTCGATCCACGGGCATTCTTGTTCACAATAGGCTTATTTGTGATTGGCGCTGCTTATTACTTTGGCTACAGCTCATCACGCTTGGTGGCCAAAAGTGCCGATGAAGAATTTGCCATGTTAGCCGCGGCAGAATCAGACTTATCGATAGCCAACTAATCGGCAGTTAACTTATCGATACTGTTATGTCGACATAAAGGATAAAGCGCGGAGCATAGATCACCGAGCTTTATCCTTAACAGTATATAAGGGTTAACGGAGCAACTGTGACAGTTTGAATCACCTATTGATGCCCTACTCTGAAGCCAGCAAGCCTTCCCACCCGCAGATACCATAACCCTGATCCCTAAGCGAATGTGGCCATTTATCCCCAGGTCAAATCAATTGCACACAGATTAACCCATTTAGCGTAATCGTACTTTTAACCCGCGGGGTTAAGCGCATCTGCATATAAAGGCACTGATAGACAATATTAGCAGATTATAAATCGACAAATTAACCCTAACCTGTATAATCCGCGGCCTATTTACTTACATATACTCGCGTCTGTCTTATTCTCACACGGCTGTTTACTCGCCCTTTGTTGATAAATATTCAGTTAGTACACAGTTGGAACATTGCTTTGATTTCTACCGCTAATATCACCATGCAGTTTGGCCCTGAGCCATTATTTGAAAACATCTCGGCTCAATTTGGTCACGGTAACCGTTACGGTTTAATCGGCGCAAATGGCTGTGGTAAGTCTACGTTCATGAAAATCTTGAGTGGCGCCCTAGCCCCAACCTCAGGCAACGTGTCAATTACACCTGGCTTTAAAGTCGGTACCCTGAGCCAAGATCAGTTTGCCTTTGAGCAATACAGCGTTGTTGATGCTGTGATCATGGGCGATGTTGGCCTGTGGAAAGTGAAACAAGAACGTGACAGCATTTATGCTAAAGCTGAAATGACCGACGAAGACGGCATGCGAGTAGGCGATTTAGAAAGCCAGTTTGCAGAAATGGACGGCTACACTGCAGAAAGTCGCGCCGGTGAAATTCTGTTAGAAGCAGGCATTGAAGAGTCATTCCACTTTGGCTTAATGCAACAAGTTGCTCCAGGTTGGAAATTGCGCGTGCTACTGGCACAGGCTTTATTTGCTAACCCAGACATCTTGTTACTCGATGAGCCAACCAACAACTTGGATATTCATACCATTAGTTGGTTAGCCACCGAGCTAAACAAACGTAAATGCACCATGATCATCATTTCGCATGACAGACATTTCTTGAACTCTGTTTGTACCCACATGGCTGACATCGATTACGGCGAATTACGAGTTTATCCAGGTAACTACGAATACTTCTTGGCACAATCAGGCTTAATACGTGAACAGCTATTAGCGGGTAATGCTAAGAAAAGTGCAGAGATTGACGAGCTACAAGACTTCGTTAACCGCTTTGGTGCCAACGCATCTAAAGCGAAACAAGCTAGCTCGCGTGCTAAAAAAATGGATAAAATTAAGCTTGATGACGTTAAATCATCTAGCCGCATTACCCCGTCAATTCGCTTTACCGAAAGCAAGAAATTGCATCGCCAAGCATTGGTGCTAGAAGAATTGTCACACGGATTTGATGAAGTGTTATTCGAACACGGTGATCTTATTCTTGAAGCGGGTTCAAAACTGGCGATTATTGGTGAAAACGGTGTGGGTAAAACCACGCTACTTCGTTGTTTAGTTGATGAATTACAGCATAATCATGGCCGTATTAAATGGTCAGAAAATGCCGCGATTGGTTATTGTCCACAAGACAGTACCGCTGACTTTGATAATGACATGACTTTATTTGATTGGATGTCGCTATGGCGCACACCAAAACACAATGATTTGATGGTTCGCGGTATGTTAGGTCGTTTGTTATTCTCAGATGACGATGCCAACAAAAAAGTCCGCAACTGTTCTGGTGGAGAGAAAAACCGCCTATTATTCGGTAAGTTAATGATGATGGATATTAACGTACTGGTAATGGATGAGCCAACTAACCACATGGATATGGAAGCCATTGAAGCGTTAAATCAAGCCTTGAAATTATTTGAAGGCACATTGATATTTGTCAGCCATGACCGCGAATTTGTGTCATCTTTGGCAACGCGTATTATTGATGTTAAAGACAAAAAATTGATTAACTTTCAAGGTACATTTGACGAATACCTTGCAAGCCAAGCGGAAGCAGAAGCCAGAGGCTAATCCCCTTATGGAATACGTATTAGTCAATGCGCATGAATAGATAGATGGTTAGCATTAAGGTCTTCCTATTGCATTACATTGCAATCATGAAGACCTTTTTTGTTTCATTTATCCCCAAAAAATGAATACATTCGCATTCGCTAATCAATAGTAATCCGTTGCAGATACACGTAAAATCGGCTTATAAAATTTATAATTAACGACTTAACAAAGCGAAAATATCATGAATAGAAAAATCGAATTATTGGCGCCAGGTGGAGATGTCGATGCGATTAAAGCTGCGATTATAGCCGGTGCTAACGCCGTTTATTGTGGCTTAGATACCTTCAACGCCCGTAACCGAGCAGCCAACTTATCCTTCGATGACTTAATTGGTGTTATCGCACTTGCTCATCAATACCAATGTGAAGTGTTTCTCACCATGAATATCGTTATTCTTGAGAACGAAATTCCAACATTGGTTAAGTTGCTCAATCAATTGGTTAATACCGGCATCGACGGCATTATCGTGCAAGACCTCGGTCTGTTTAATTTGGTCAGCAAGCATTTCCCCAGCTTAGCCATTCACGCCTCAACCCAGCTTACAACCCACAATGAAGGTCAAATAGGCTTTTTAGCTAAAATTGGCGCCACACGCGTTAATTTATCGCGCGAGTTAAACCTTGGCGAAATAAAAAGCCTCACCACCCTAGCCCACGATCACGACGTGCTAACCGAAGTGTTTGTTCACGGTGCATTGTGTATTGCTTTCTCTGGCCAGTGCTATTCAAGCTCAGTCAGTGTCGGTAATTCGGGTAACCGTGGCCGTTGTAGCCAGGCCTGCCGTGACGAATACGAAATTACTGCCGCGGGCAACAAGTTTCCGCTCAATTTAAAAGACAACTCAGCCTATTTTGACTTACCTGAACTGGTCGATGCGGGTGTTGATTCACTTAAAATTGAAGGGCGTATTAAAGGCGCTCAATATGTCCACACAGTAGTGGACAGCTGGCGCAAGCAAATTGATAAATTTATTGATACCGGCAAGTTGCTAGCCGATGACTCTAATTTACACCGGGTATTTAATCGTGATTTTACCAACTCATTTTTAAAGGGTAATCTCACTAAAGACATGTTTATCGATAACCCGCGCGATAACAGTTTCAAGCATGCTAACGATAAAAGTAATGCAATATCTGTGGTGCAAATTCAAGAAGCACAACAAACATTGTCGTCTGAAAAAGACGCGATTGTGCAGCTAGTTGCAGAAAAAATTAATCACTTAAGTATTACTAAACCAACACTGTCACTGGCATTTTCCGGTAAAGTGGCACAGCCGTTATCAATAGCGGTTAGCACTCCAGAGCAACATTTTGTCATTAACTCGACACTGACCTTAACTAAAGCCACTGAATCTCGCGTTGATGAAGCGGCAATCGAAAAGCGCTTTAAAAGCTTAAAAAGCAGTGGCTACCAGTTACAAGCATTCAACTTTGACGGCTTAGATGCTGACTTAAGCCTGCCGTTTAGCCAATTAACCCAGCTTAAAAATGAATTACTGTTACAGCTAACTCAACGAGAATACATAGGCGCTGTAACCTTGCCTAAGTTACCTAAACACCCAAAAGTCACTGAAACGCCAACCCTGTCTTTGCTTATCAGCGATGAAAAAGACGTTAACTTGTGTGATGTTACCCAGGCCGATATCTACTTTAAGCTGCCAGAAAGCTTTAAAAAGAATGATAACAAGTACATCGACATATTCTTGCGTAACCCAAGACTCATCCCTTGGTTTCCAGCAGTGCTTATTGGCAAAGATTACCTCGAAGCGGTAAGAGTGTTAGAAGTGGTTAAGCCTAAGCGTATTGTCACAAACAATACCGGTGTCGCGTTTAAAGCTTATGAAATGGGCATTGAGTGGATTGCAGGGCCATTTTTAAACACCACCAACTCTTATGCTTTACTTACCCTGCAAGAGCAGCTCAATTGCGCAGGCGCGTTTATCTCTAACGAGATTAACCGTAATCAAATTAAAAATATCGCCAGACCAGAAAACTTTAAACTGCTGTATAGCATTTATCACCCAATTTTGATGATGACCAGCAGACAATGTTTTTTCCAACAAACGGTGGGTTGTAATAAGCCCAGCATTGAAGATGGCTGTATGTTGAAATGCGAAAAAGCCACGACGATCACTAACGTAAAAGGCATATCGTTTGCGGTAGACAAGCAAAAAGGCGGCTACCCAAGTATTTACAACCACGAGCAGTTCTTAAACATCGAAGCGGTTGAAGACTTATCCTACTTGTTTGATGAATTCTTTATCGACTTAACCAATATTGGTTCTGGTTCAAAAGCTGAAATTGATAAAGTACAACTGGTTAATCACTTTGAAAACGTGCTTAAAGGTGTCACACAAGCCAAAATTGAGCTTAATCAGCTGGTCACCATTGCAACCAATGCTCAGTATCAGCAAGGCTTGTAGTTGATTATGTGAGTGTGAAGCCAGTTGGCAACAAGTTTGAAGCTACAGCAAAGGGTCAGATTACGCTATAAAGTACTCTGACCCTTTTGCTTAGCTGAAACTGGCACAGCGAAACAGAACTTTTTATCGACTGTTCAAGCTCAAAGAACCCTTGAGCCTTAAACAGAGATGGGTAAGCGAATATAAAACCTGGCACCATAACCTGGTGTTGAACTGTAGCCAATACTGCCATTCATTGCTTCAGTCAGCTCCTTACACAGCGCTAAACCTAAACCTGTACCGCCTTTGGCCTTAGAGCTACTGGCGTCTGCTTGAGAAAAACGTTCAAAAATTTTGCTCTGAAAATCTTCAGGAATACCATCACCTTGATCTTGCACAGCAATCTCAACCTGATTACCAATCAGTGTGGTAGACAGAGTGACACTTCCCGCTGTCGGCGAAAATTTAACCGCATTGGACAGGAAGTTAGTCAAGATTTGTAATAAACGATGCTCATCGACATAGACAAGGATCTCATCCATTGCGTGGTTTAATTGCAATGCCAGGGTGATTTGATGTAAGTCAGCATAAGGTTGATGATCGTCAATGGCTCTTTGTAATAGAGGCACAACATTTAAGCGTTTCATTTCAAACAACATCTTCCCAGCCGCGAGTTTTTCAATATCCAATAAGTCATTGATCAAACGGCTAAGCTGCTTACAGTTGCTGCTGGCAATTTCAATCAGCTTGTCCGCTTTTGCGGGTAAGGTAACCAACTTACCAGACTGCAATAAATTTAAGGCGCCAAAAATCGATGTTAATGGCGTACGCAGCTCATGACTTACTGTTGAGATAAAGTCATCTTTAACTTGTTGTAATTGCATCCTATCGGTAACGTCTTGTACTGAGCCGATTATTATCTGATCAGGATTTTTATCCTCGGCAACTAATTGCCCTAACTGATGCACCCAACGAACTTCACCATTAGGTCGAATAATTCGGTGAACCACATTATGAATGCCTGTTAAGCGAGCCTGCTGCTCACTTTTATCCACTTTATCAATATCATCTGGATGAACGGCACTTTTAAGCAAGGTCACACTGGGAACGATGTCATGGGCGTCAAAACCAAATATTTGGTAAATGATAGGCGACCACCATAAGGTGCCCTGTTTTAATGACGCATGCCAATAACCAATTTGAGCTTGCTCGCTAGCTAAATCAAGGCTTTGCTGAGCAACATTCAATTGCAAATTGAGATCTTCAAGTTTGAGGTAATGCTCTTTTGTTTGGGTAATATCTTGAATGTACCCATGCCACAAAATACTGCCATCGGGCATGGTTTCTGGCGAAGCACTGCCAGATAACCACACTAAGGTATTATCATCCCTGTAAACCCGATATTCCTGTTCCCACAGCGTGAGTTGTTGTGCTGAATCTTCAATACTCTTGGCTACCGCCGGCAAATCTTCGGGGTAAATTTTGGCAAACGCGGTGGACGCATCCGTTTGCACGTCTTCGGGTTTTACACCATAAATGTCTTCGATGGCAGAACTGGCATACGGAAATGCACTGTGACCGTCGGGCCATAACTGAAACTGATACAAAACCCCTGGCAACTGCTGTGTGAGTTTATGTAATTGATCTTGAAGTTTTTTCTCTTTGCTAATATCTAAAATAAAACCATCTAGGTATTTAATAGCCCCACGACTATCATATTCCGCAGCGCCGCGACCTTCAGCCCATAGAACCGAACCATTTTGATGCAAAATACGGAAATTGAGTACCCAACTGGCATGGTTAAGCACTGCTTTTTCAACCGTTTGAATTAATAAATCTCTGTCTTCGGGATGAATGATGCTCACGAAACTGCGTTGAGAGTTATCAATAAAATCGCTGGCGAGGTAGCCTGAGAGCGCATAAATATGATCGCTCATATACAGCATGGACCAATGCTCATCATGATGACATCGGTAAGTTACCCCAGGTATATTAGTCACTAAGGTTTTAAACTGATCTCGACTTTGTCGTAATGCTAGTTCGTTATCATGTTGTTTGGTGATATCGGCATGGGTGCCGTACATCATCAGAGGCTTACCATCGTCTGAGTATGAAATCACTCGGCCTCTGTCATGCACCCATATAAAATGCCCCTGTTTATGTTGCATGCGGAAATTAACATCATAAAATGGGCTTAAACCATTAAAATGATCCTCTAATGCCGCCTTGGCGTGGTCTAAATCATCGGGATGGGTTACGGCTAACCAGGTGTCGATAGAAATGGGCTCAAGCTCAGCAAGCTGATAACCAATCATTTCTGCCCAACGCTCGTTAAAAACCGTTTCACCGGTTTGTATATTCCATTGCCAAGTACCAATTCTGGTCCCTTCAAGCACCGACCGATACATTAGCTCACTTGCCGCTAATAGCTCATTTGACTGCTCTTGTAATCGGTCTTGAATTTCTTGCTCAACGCTCTTGCCAAACTCAAAAGCAATTTGGCGCTCTTTATCGGTAAACTGCCGAGGTTGGCTGTCAATAAAGCAAAGTGTGCCAATGCGCTCACCGTTAATCTCTAACGGAACACCAGCATAAAAGCGAATAAATGGCGCGCCGGTAACCAATGGGTTATCTGCAAATCGGCTGTCGAGCTGGGCGTCGTGGATTTCAAAAATAGATTCGGCTAAAATCGTATGACCACAAAATGAAATGTCTCTACTCGTCTCACAGGCCGCTAGACCTTGTTTGGATTTAAACCATTGCCGCTTAGCATCCACCAATGAAATCAGCACTATTTCGGTGCCAAGGCAAAGTTTAGCTAGATGAGTTAGGCGATCAAAACGTTGCTCTGGAGCCGTATCTAACAGACCAGTATTGTGTAACGCTATGAGTCTTAGTTGTTCGAAAATCGGTGTTACGGGAGCTTGCATCAGTTACTCCGGATGGTTGATTTTTGCTGAAGCAAGATGGGCTTGATAAATACACTCTAGTGAATCGCCAAGACTCATGGCATCAAAGGGTTTCTCAATAACGTCAACAGCGCCGGCATCTAAATATTCCTGTTTTTCAGTATGCTGAATTCTGGCGGTCATAAATACCACCGGAATGTTAACGCAATGTGCATTTTTACGAATTTCGTGCAGGGTTTGCAAACCATCCATACCTGGCATCATGGCATCTAACAATATTAAATCCGGTGTAAAGTGCGCCAGTTGACTAATCGCCTCATGCCCACCCTCACAAGACACCAAGGTAAGACCTGAGATATCAACCAGAGCCATTTCAACGATAACTCGAATCGACTCATCATCTTCTACGTGTAAAATTTTGTCTAGCGGCATGCCGGCTCCGTTTTGGTGAGTAAAACCCAAATTTGGCTAATTTGATTTGCTAATATAATCTTATAAATGATGTTGTAGCAAACTAAGTTGTTGAATAACCCTATTGATTACAATAAAGCACTCGTGTCTATAGGTATAGTTCATCCAATATCACTGTTGTAATTAAACTGCTATTATCTTTTTGGTAGCGGATCAGCCAAGCCATCATAAACCGAGAGTAAAGAGATGAAAGCGAACAAAAATCCTAGTAATCCGCACTCGGTTGCACAAACTGTCTCAAATAGCGCTAATCACTTAGGTTCAACATCAGCAAATAAAACGATCGAAAATTTACTTGCCCCCTTTGCAGGCAACGAACTATTTTATCGGCGCTTAATACATATTTTTGAAACAAATTTACAACAACAGCTGCAAAATCTGGATCAGATGATCTTAGATAACAATACCAAGGACATTCTGGTCATTATTCATACCCTAAAAGGTAGTTCAGGATCCACCGGCTTGTCATCTCTGCATTCAGCCCTAGTAGACGGCGAAAAAAAGCTTAAACAAGCTCATGATGAAAATGCTGCTAACCTTGATCTTGTATGCGAAGAACTGATAGCGCATGTTCGTGCTGTGGCGCAAGCTGAGCTTTCAAGTATTCATAGCCTATTACTAAATTCATCTGTAACAGATACACCGGCACCTGCAGAAGACTATTCAAGCGCAGAGTTAACCTCGACCCTAGCAGAACTTAAACAGCATCTAATGGACGGTAATCTCAACGCACTCGACGTCACTTTACGCCTACAAAATATGCTATCGGATAAGGTGTTACTGCAACAAGACTTAGCCAGCCTGCATGATACCGTTGAGATGCTCGATTTTGAGCAAGCACTTGACGCATTAGCCTCACTGTCGCAAAAGTTATAAGCTCAAGGTTGTGCTTATATTAGGCTGATAAAAACTGCGTACTACTCGCATGCGGCACTTGCACTAACTTAAGTGCTATAGATAAGTGAAATGAATACGCGCAATGAATAAGCGATTAATAAAAATCACTTCTTTAGATAACCTTATTTGTTTCTAGGACGATAAAAGCACTAAGCATAAATCAGCTGCGAAGTATCATCACAAAGGCACTTTACCAGACGTTTCTTGTGTTTTAGCTATCGATATTTGCTGCCATTTAACAATCACTTGCGCTAGTTCTCCCCGACTGGATAAACGTTTAATCGATTGGTTAATGCCTGTAATTAACTCTGGGTTAGTGGTTTTTTTACTGATCAGAAAGTGAATTTGGTTATGGTCTAATACCAGCGGTAATTCTGTAACAGAAATCCTTTCAATCTGAGTTGCTATATAAGGTACGGCAATAGAATCGCCAATGACAACATCGCCTCTACCGTAACCCAGCATGCGAATTGATTGGGTGGCATTACGACTGAAAATTAATAATTTTTGCTTGATTAACGCTTGTTCTGATGCCAAAAAATCTGCCCCATACCAGCCAAAAATAGGCGCAAGGAGGACCAGCTTTTGACTAAATATATCCTGCCATTTATCAATTTTGATCTGTGAAGCTAAATCAGATTTTACAAATAACTTAATTTCTTCGTCACGGTATGGTATTGAGAAATCAGCATAGGCTTCTCTCTCAGGTCTATAACTTGCGCCCATCATAATATCCAAGGTGCCTTCTTGTAACATTCTGTGGGCTCGCTTTACGGGCATATCGATAAAATTTAACTTACAACCTAAGTTGTCCGCCACAATAGTGAGCATATCAACATCGAGCCCAACGGGTTTACCGGCGCTATCCAACCAAGAATACGGCGCCCAACTATTAAAACCAACGTTAATCGGCTCATAACATGATGACGTTGCTTTTTGCCCATAGGCAAAATACGCTTGAAAATAAATAAGTAAAAGTAATAAAATTCTTAATCGCATAGGCTTACTTCTCACCTTATTACTTATCAATTCTTGCAGGGTAAAAGTCGATTTGATGGGATGTTGAAGCACTGTCTAGTCAAACGCCACTTTGCTAGCACCTATAAACCTTAGTCTATAAACATTAGACATAAAAAATCTGTTACGCCAGTCATCATACCAAGGCTTTTGGGTCTGAACCTTCAATTGAGTGATAAACAGCAATCCAATGTGTTTTTTCGCCAGCATTTTGCCATCAATACATCATGGCAATACCAGCACCACATTTATCGATACATTAATTCGATGACGGCTATTTTACCCATTTATCATCACGATTGCAGTTCAATCTGGTCAGCGTAATCAATAAGCGGTATTGTTACCCCAAATGAACCCAGATAACGGATGTTGATTGTTTACCTATAATATCAATGGCAAAGCGAGTCGCTTTTTTACCTACGCAGATTTAATAAACTGCGGGGCTACGGCTATCGAACATCAAATAGAAAATTTGCCACTGCAACCCGACACTTGGCGCGCACTCAGTTTGTTAGCCACTCAAATACTTGATCCAATCGTCGATCAATTTGGACCCATAGCGCTGACATATGGTTTTTGTTCGCCTGAGCTGGTCAGAAAGATTGCTAAAAATCGCAATCCGCATATTGCGCCAAAACTTGATCAACATTGCTCATACGAACTCAATCAAAATCAAAAAATCATCTGCGATCGCTTAGGTGCCGCCTGCGACTTTACCCTAGTGAGCAACAAGGATGATAAACCGATTGATATGCAACTGGTGGCGCAGTGGATGTGCGAAAATCTGAAATTTGACCGCCTGTACTATTACGGTAAACATCGACCGATACACATCAGCATTGGCCCACAAATGAACCAATTCATACAAACCATGAAAACCAATGCCGACACCGGCCATCGTGTCCCGTCTAAAAAAGGCCGTAATGAAACGGCGATTGCGGTGATTAGGCAAGTTGATTATTAATCTAGCTTAATGGGTTTTCGATAGAATGAAACACTTGAGAAGGCTGTCGGTGATAAGTTAGAATCAAGCCATGTAAATCATAGGGTTAGTTATGTCTACCATCGAATTTTATGACACAAATTCACAAGATTTTTTTGACTCAACAGTGAATGCTGACGTCAGTGGGTTATACCAGCCTTTTATCAGCCATTTACCTGCAAAGGCACGTGTGTTAGATGCAGGTTGTGGTTCTGGCCGAGACAGTAAAGCCTTTATCGATTTGGGTTTCAATGTCACATCAATTGATGCCAGTGCCGAATTAGCCAAAGCGGCATCTGAATATATAGGTCAAAATGTGGCGGTTTGTACCTTCGATGAAATAGACACTGAGCTTGAGTTTGACGGTATTTGGGCTTGTGCATCTCTTCTACACGTTGAGGTCAACGCCCTACCCAACACCTTTAATGTTTTGGCTAATACTTTGGTTAAAGGTGGCGTGTTTTATTGCTCATTTAAATATGGCGACCAAGAACGAAATCATAATGGCCGATTCTTTAGCGATGCCAACGAAGTTCGATTACAACAATGGCTCAGCCAAACCTCTTTAAACATTGAACGTACTTGGATAACCACTGATGTTCGTCCTGGCCGTGACAGTGAGCAATGGCTCAATGCAATATTAATTAAAATCACCCAATAGAGATGTAACAATGAAGTTAGCAGAAGGACCTGTATTAATCAGTGGTGGTTTGGATGATCCATTTTTACCCAAATTGCGGCAAGCGATTAATCGTGCGACTCATATTGAAATATCGGTGTCATTTATTCAGCAATCTGGGCTAAATTTAATTTTTGATGCTTTATCTGACGCGCTAGAACGCGATGCAAGCATTTCAATCGTTACCTCAGACTATCTTTTGATTACCGATCCGGTTGCATTACGACACTTAATGATTTTGCAATCTCGCGGTGCAAAAACCAAAATCTTTATTTGTAAACGTAATCAAAGCTTTCATATGAAAACCTATATTTTCGTCCAACAACAAAGCGGACTAGCAGATATAGGTAGCGCTTTTATTGGCTCAAATAACATCAGTAAAGCGGCATTCACCCATGCATTTGAATGGTGCTTACGCCATGATTTATTGCCGAATCAAGATCCTAAAGAATTTAACCATATCCGCCAACAATTCTTGCAGATTTTCAATCATTCGCAGGCAATCGAGCTCAGTGATGCATTCATCAACAACTATGCCCAACAGCGTAAATTGTGTAAACCGCCTTTAGCTATCGTTAATGAAGTAGAGCCAGAAGAACCAGTACCTAACTCAGCCCAAGCAGAAGCCTTAATTGCATTAGCTGACACACGTTTAGCCAAGCAATCCAAAGGACTGGTTGTATTAGCCACGGGTATGGGTAAAACATGGTTAGCTGCATTTGATGTATTGCAATTCAAGGCTAAAAAAGTGCTGTTTGTTGCTCATAGAGAAGAGATATTAATTCAAGCAGAACGGACTTTTAGGACCTTATTACCTCAAAGTACCACAGGTCACTTTAATGCCAACACTAAGGTCGTTGATGCTGACATTGTATTTGCATCGATTCAAACTTTAGGCAAACCCGAATACCTTAATAAACTTGATAAAACTCATTTCGACTATGTGATCGTTGATGAATTTCATCATGCTGGCGCCGTCAGTTATCAGTTATTACTCAATCACTTTACCCCGCAGTTTTTACTCGGGTTAACCGCCACGCCAGAGCGCACGGATCAAGCAGATATTTTATCGTTATGTGATAACAATTTGGTGTTTGAAAGAAACATTATCGACGGAATTGAATCGGGTATTTTAGTCCCCTTTCATTACCAAGGTATTAAAGACGAAACGGTCGATTACCGAGAGCTGCCATGGCGTAATGGTAAGTTTGATCCGCAACAATTAGTCAATCTGTTTGCTACCCAAAAGCGCGCTAAACATGTGTTTGCTCATTGGCAGAAACATAAGCAGCAACGTACCTTGGCATTTTGCGTCTCTAAAGCTCATGCCGACTTTATGGCACAATGGTTTTCTGCCCGTGGTATTAAAGCGGTGTCGGTGCATAGCGACTCAGAAGTTAGACGCGGTGAAGCACTTAGCCAATTAAACGCTGGTGAAATAGAGGTAATATTTTCAGTTGATTTGTTTAATGAAGGTACAGATTTACCCTCAATAGACACTATCTTAATCTTACGACCGACTGAATCTAAAATTCTCTTTTTACAACAGTTAGGTCGTGGATTACGTACATCTCCCGAAACTCATAAAACCTTTGTGTCTGTTATCGATTTCATCGGTAATCACATCAGCTTTTTAAATCGGCCAATGGCGTTATTGCAAACAGCGAACGCCAATGAAGCGATTAAGCGTCTTAACACACCTCAAATCGATTCTAAGTGCTTAATCAATATCGACCCCGAATTAATCGACTTTTGGCAACAGTTAAAACTTGATTACACTAAAGCTGATCAACAGTACCAATTACTCAAAGATGATTTAGGTCACCGCCCTACTGCCACAGAGTTTTATTACAGTGGTTATGTTTGGAGTAAAATGACCAAGCAAAATGGTAGTTGGTTTGAATTGGTATTAAGCCAAGAAAAGCAAGACAACGCATTACATTCGTTAACGCCCTATTTGCCATTTCTAAGTCTTGGCGTTGAAAAGGCGACAATGACCAAATGCTTTAAAGCAATATTACTCGAAGCATTTGTTGAGCTGAATGGATTAAGTCATCCTCCCAGAATTGAAGCGGTATGCCTTAAGAGTTGGCAGATATTTAAACGTTATCCAAAATTGTGGATTCAAGATGTTAAAGCCGATCTGCAGCAAATTGATGCCCGCTCACCAAAATGGCACAAGTATTGGTTAGCCAACCCAATTACTTTTTTATGCAAACAAGATAAATCAGATACGCAATCTTGGTTTGTTGTAAAAGATGATCGGTTACATGCGAATATTGATGTAAAAGTTGATGATATTGCAGTGATGTCTTTCGCGATGAGAGAATTAAGCGAATTATTGTTAGCGCGTTACAGCCAACGCCAATCATCTTCTACGCCGACACCAACCAGCAAAACAATACAATCGAATGTGGTTACGCTTCCCATTGGAGTGACAAAGGATGAACAGACATCCCTTAGTTATTACCCAGATCTCAAAATTGCCTGCGGTCATTTCAAAACGGGTACTGATGACAATAGTGACACACTGACGCTAAACTCGACCTTTAGTAAACTCGATCCATCGATTTACTTTATTGCCCCAGCCAGTGGTAATTCAATGAATGGCGGTAAAAATCCAATTGAAGACGGTGATTTGTTGTTATTAGAGCGCATAACAGCGCTAAATGCTGGTTCGATTACTGGTAAAATCATCGCGATTGAAATTCAAGACGATACAGGTAATAACCAATATTTATTGCGTAAAGTGAATAAACTCACTAATGGTCAGTATCAACTTAATGCCCATAATCCAGCGTACTCACCAATACTAGCAAATGACTCAATGCAGACCTTTGCGAGATTGAAGCAGGTTCTGGATAAGTCTGATTTGGTGTAAATAATATATTTTTAGTAATAAATCACTCTTTATCAAGCCACTCGCGAGTGGCTTTTTTATGGGTTATATCTCAGCATTAACACTCGCTTCATTATGCTAAAACCGCTCACCCGATAACTATCAGCTAATACAAATTGATACATAAAATAACTACGATTAAATTTAACAAGTGGTTAATATAATTTAGCCCTCATCATTGATTTTTTGCACCGCTAACCTCAGTTCTGACCCTTATTGGTTCAATTAATAATGAAATGCATAACAATAACAACACAGGATTTTAAAAATAACTATGCCTTTAAAAAACAATAAGATTAATGCAATTTCATTCTCCCTTAGCCTAATTTTAGGTACCACTTTTATTACTCCGGCGTTTGCCCAAGACACCTTGATTTTGGCCGATGCCTATATCGATGTAGCTAAAGGAAAAAGCGTTGATAATGCAGCGATAATCATCTCTAACAATCACATCGTTAAGGTTACCACCGCGGCAAACATTACTAATAAAGCCGATTACAGCTTGATTGATCTTAAAGGTAAAACGCTGGTGCCAGGAGTGATGGATATGCATGTGCATTTATCTGGCGATGCTGAAGATAATTTTTTAGAGTCGATGAATTATTCAGTACCAAGACAGACTGTTAAAGCGGTTAAAAATGCTCAGAAAACCTTGCTCGCAGGCTTTACCACAGTGCGAGACTTAGGTGCATCTGGCTATTCAGTGATTGCTACCCGAGATGGAATAGATGCTGGCGATATTCCTGGTCCACGTATTTGGGCCGTAGGCCACGCGATTGGTATCACCGGCGGACATTGCGATGATAATTTCCCTGCTCCAGAAGCTCATGCTAAAGCTCAAGGTGTTGCCGACGGTCCTTTGGAAGTGCGCACCAAAGTACGTGAAAACATAAAATACGGTGCCAATGCGATTAAAGTCTGTGCCACTGGCGGAGTTTTTTCTAAAGTAACTCAAGTCGGTGCGCAACAAATGACTTACGAAGAACTTAAATCTGCCGCAGATGAAGCGCATATGCGCGGCCTGGTTATCGCCGCTCATGCACATGGCACTAGTGGCATTAAAGATGCGATACGCGCGGGTATCGATAGTATTGAACATTGTAGTTTTATGGACGATGAAGCCATTAAGATGGCAATAAAAGCCGGTACTTACTTGTCTTGCGATATTTATAACACCGAATACACCCTCGCCTATGGTGCCGCTAACGGCGTACCAGAAGCCAATATCAATAAAGAAAAGCAAGTGTCGCAAGCCCAGCGTGACAGCTTTAGAAAAGCCGTTAAGGCTGGCGCTAAGATGGTGTTTGGTTCAGATGCGGCGATTTATCCCCATGGAGACAATGGTAAGCAATTTTCACGCATGGTCACCTTTGGCATGACGCCTATTCAAGCGCTTCAGGCTGCAACAATTAACAGTGCTGCCTTGATAAAACAAGATAACCTAGGTCAAATTAAAGCCGGATTCTTGGCTGACATTATTGCTGTTGATGGCAATCCGCTAGATAACATTAGCTTGATGGAAAACGTCACTTTTGTTATGAAAAATGGCGTTGTGTACAAAAAGCGTTAAGGCATTAGCTAACCGCTATTGGTTATGTCTCAGCCCGATTGGCTTGGATAGCTTTAGCAATCAAATACCAAGGCCTATCTTAAACGCTAGGCCTTTTTCATATCTAACAGATAGACCGTCAGATCTCAGAAGCATGTTGATTCGTTCAATCATTATGGATCAAGTCTTTTTATCTATAACAAGGCTATACATTAAGCGCTGGCTGACTGTCCCGATTGTGTTTATCAAACGCTATCCCTAAGGGTTCGAAATAGGCCAATAGTGCTTGATAGATTTCACGGCGGTGTTGGGTATCTGGGTAAGCACCATGTTTGGCCAATGGTGAGTTAATCGTGCTGTTAACTAGGTATGGATTAGATATTTCGGCATTAACCTGTGAGTACATTTCAATACTGGCTTCGAATGCACGCGCCATCATTTCTGTTGGTTTGGCAAAGTAATGACAAGCTTGCAGTTTATCTAACGCGATTGACCGTCTCACATACTCGTGTGGCTCTTGGCCATTGGTGTTTAAAAAAGTGATTTCAAATAGCTCAGATAATTGTTGGTTCAGTGGATGAGCAACTAATGCTTTGTCTGCAAGCCAATGGTCGGTAGCACATGCATACCGGTTAGCCGGACTCATGTACTCATCTTGGCTCAGTAGAGTGTCATCAACAAACATTTTGTCGGCTATGTAATGATCGAACGCATGCCAAAACTCATGAGCTAACGACCCTGCGCCGGCATTTTTGGCTAACGCCAGTTCTCGATATGCTGGTGAATAGTGTGCCTGCACGCCCTTTTGGCCGCCATGGCCAAAGGCAAACCGTAAACTGCCGCGCAGGCCAATTAGCTCTGGTGGTACGCAGAGTATATTGGCCAGATCGGCTAATGAATCAAATATCAAGTTAGCCGCTAATGCCGACTCCTCGCGATTAACCCATTTGCCCACTCTTATGTGCTGTAAACCAAAGGTGTGCTTGATATCTAAAAAGCTCACCGAATCACCATTGCGATAATCGGGACCAATTCGCTCAAAATGACGCTGATGATTTAATAATGAATGATGTGAAGCCAAACAAACCTCTATTACACGAAAGCGATTATAAATACGTTTACAAAAAATGAATGCTGAACTCAGTGGGTAATTATGCCATGTTTAACGCCATTAACCGTCCAATAAAAAGGCTAATGGTGGTAAAAGTCTCCTTGGCGCAACCTCATCCACCAGTATGTTAAAAGCATTTTTATTCAGCTTTATGCAAAAATAAAAGTATTACCCTCGGTAAATTTTTAACCTTTATTCATTTAAATGCTTATTTAATCAAAATAAGGCTAAACAGATTAAATTAAAAGCACTGCATAATCACCGAGTTTATTTTACTCTTCTATTATGTGGCCCATTAAGAACCGATTAAGTGGCTTAGTACGGCCACCAGCACTTAATGGATCGTATACGTTACGACTGTTTATGACGATATGCGCCTGAAGAGTAAGCCGGTGTATTTGGGGGCCCTTTTAAGTATCGCTCATTGAATGTCTATTTAACCCTGTTCACAGTAAAGTGGTTTAAGCGCAATTGTTTATGGAGGATTTATGATTTATACCACAACAGAAACCATTCCTGGTCGGGATATTATCGAGATTGTCGGCATTGTAACGGGTAATGTTGTTCAATCTAAACATATTGGCCGAGATATTATGGCTGGTTTAAAAAGCATTGTCGGCGGCGAAATCCGCGGTTACACCGAAATGTTAAGTGATGCCAGAGATGTCGCCATTGAGCGCTTAGTTGCCAGTGCAGCTGAAAAAGATGCCGATGCGATTGTGGGTATCCGCTTTACAACAAGCGCCATTATGGATGGGTCGTCGGAAATAATGGCTTTTGGTACCGCAGTAAAATTAGCGCCGCGCTGATAAATAGCTCGGTTACTTAACATAAACTTAGCTCATATTAATATCGCTCGCGAAGAACAAAGGCTGAGATAAGTACTTCTCACCATCTTGTTAACCTGTTTGTTTGTCCGAGTTTAGGCCGCCATATCGCGAGTGTTCAAACATAACTAATAGGTAACTTTATGATTAAAAATATTTCCTTAGCCCTTGTCACCTTGATAGCCTCAACTCATGCCCTGGCGCTAGAAAGCCTTATTACTGTTGAAAGCCATTACTCGGCCAAAGAAACCGCTGATAGGTTTGAGTCGATCATAAAAGATAAAGGGTTTACGGTTTTTGCCAGAATAGATCATCAGAAAAATGCGGCGGGGGTTAATTTAACGTTAAGACCAACTGAAGTGATTGTGTTTGGCAACCCGAACATTGGCACTCAATTAATCCAGTGTAACCAACTGGCGGCAATTGACTTGCCCCAAAAGGCATTGATTAGTGAAGACGCTGATAATAAGGTTTGGCTGTCGTATAACAATCCGCAGTACCTTAAGCAGCGTCATAACATTACAGGCTGCGATAAGGTTATGAATAAAATAGCCGCCGCGCTCAATACATTAAGCATTGCTGCAACGTCCAAACCGCTATAATGTAGAATGATATTAATCAATAACTTATATAGCATATTTATCAGCAGTGCTGCGTATAAGGATATATTTTGAGGTGTTAAATGAATAACCAAGTGGTATTAATTACAGGTGCAAATAGAGGCATTGGTTTGGCCTTAACTGAGCAATACCTTATTAACGGCTGTCGGGTTATTGCGACCTGTCGCGATGATGCCACAACGACTGAGCTAATGTCGTTACAGGCGCAGTTTGCTGATAAATTATTGATTGAATCAATGGATATCACATGCCCAGATACCATTCACCGTTTAGCCAATAATCTTTGCCAGCAAAATATTAGTATTGATTTAATCATTAATAATGCGGGCTATTTGGATCGCGATAATCACAGTATTCATGCTATCGATTATGCTGATGCTGAAATGTGCTTTAAAGTGAATGCGCTCGGGCCATTATTTTTAATCCATTGCTTATTATCTCTATTGAATAAAACACGTTTATGTAAAATCGCTATTATCTCATCGTCCAAAGGATCATTAACAGAACCACAAGGTGTCGATTGGTATGGTTACCGAATGTCTAAAGCCGCTGCCAATATGCTCGCGGTGAATTTATCTCAAGAACTTGTTGATGATAATGTTGCTGTGGTATCTGTTCATCCTGGCTGGGTTCAAACTGACATGGGCGGTAGCGCTGCACGGGTTAAAGTTATCGATTCTGCATTGGGGATTATAAAGGTGATTAACCAGTTATCGATTGCTAACACGGGTGAGTTTTACAATTTTAACGGTGAGCAACTGCCGTTCTAATATCTGGCAGCTTGAATGTGTGACTACTCCCCGTACTTTTTGCCTAATGTTTGCTTATTATTGAACGCGTGTTATCAAGGCTATTGGTTTTGTGGGCGGGTGCGATTGATCAATTTACCGCTTAATATGGTCTAGGATAAGTTTGAGGCTGTTTTTAGGTCGACAATAGTGGGCGAATTATGTTTTTTGACCATGATATTGAGGCTAATTTAACCGGTTACACTTAAATACAAAATAATATCCAGCGATATTTACTGCTGGCTTGCCTTACCGGTTTAAGTTGGTAAGATGTTGTTTTGATGACTGTATCGTTAATATCGTTATGATACTTTGGTATTAATAGGCATAGTTAGACAATATTAATTAAGTCGATAGTTACAATATTGACTACGACACAATGAAGATGTGTTTATCTTCTTCTTGCCGCATAGCGGCTTAATTCAACGAACACTTTAAGTTAATTTGTAACCTGCTGCATTTGTACTTTAATCAGTACGACGTTAAGCAAAACCTAGGTTGCGTTACTGCATAGCTTAAGCGGGCGTTATATTTAGTGAGGTTGCGATAATGGAAACAAAGCCGATAATTTATGACAGATTTTCTTGTAATAAATGTTTTGATAAAAGCAGCCTTGATTTTGATTTCACCATGGCTTTTCAGCCAATTATTAACTGTAAAACCAATACTATATTTGGCTATGAAGCATTAGTTCGCGGTTTACAAAATGAATCTGCTTTTTCCGTTATCGAGCAAGTCAATGATGATAATCGTTATTTATTTGACCAGCTTTGCCGAGTGAAAGCCATCGCACTGGCTGCTAAGCTCAAACTAGACTCCATGCTTAGTATCAACTTTCTTCCCAATGCCATTTATAAACCTGAGCGCTGTATTCGAACCACCTTAGAAGCCGCGAAAGAGTATGGTTTTCCAACCAATAGAATCATGTTTGAATTTACTGAAAATGAGAACATCAGCGATACAGAATTTGTTAAGGGTATTGTTGAGTATTATAAAAAATCAGGATTTATCACCGCACTAGACGATTTTGGTTCTGGCTATGCCGGTTTGGGATTATTGGCTGATTTTCAAACCAACATCATCAAATTTGATATGAAGCTTATTCGTAATATCGACCAGGATAGTACCCGACAAGCTATTATTAAAAATTGTGTTAACTTGTTTGCTGAGCTTAACATTACCTCGTTAGCCGAAGGCGTAGAAACCATCGAAGAAATGCTCTGGTTGCGCGATTCTGGCATTGACCTGATGCAGGGCTATTTGTTTGCAAAACCTGGCTTTGAGAGCCTACCGCAAGTTGATTTTGATGAAATATCCCGCTATGAAAGTAAAGCCAAACATTCCCACAAGCAAAGTTTACATGATGGTGCAGGTATTTAAACCTCAGCTTAAGGGGTTAAGATCATCATCCTTATGCCGATTTTGTTTAACCATTACCGACTCGAGACAGTCATCGAGATAGTCACTAAGAGACGACACCTCTACGCGGGCTAACTTAAGGTTTTGACTGACGTTTATAAGCGTTTTATGCCCATTTCAACCAATTCATTTACCTATGTCTTTGCGTAATCCTGTATCATTGAGCGGTGCCAAACTCTTGGCCCCTTTCCCTCCCCCTATGCTGGAAATATCATCGATGAAAACAGACGCTTTACGCGGCAAACTATTCTTATTACTGGCCACTATGCTTGCTGGTGTAGGCTGGATAGCCTCTAAACTTGTTATTTTACACATGCCTGGTGAGGTGTTTATTGCAGCTCGCTTTTTAATCGCCAGTCTGATTTTATTGCCATTTTGCTATCAGCAGATTTTAGCCCTGCGAGGCAAACAGATTGCCGCGCTGTGTGGCGTTGGCCTTGTATTAGCGGCATCGATTGAAGTATGGGTACATGCGATTACCATTTCAGATACCCTGTCTGAAGGCGCGTTTATCATGAGTTTAGCAATGATTATTGCGCCATTTATTTCTTGGCTATTATTCAAAGTTAGACCCAACCGCATGTTTTGGATAACGCTGCCTATAGCCTGCATTGGTATTATGTTATTGACCATCACAACGGGCTGGGAGGTGGATAACAGTCAATGGTTTTTCTTATTGTCGTCGGCCTTACTGTCATTACATTTTGTACTTAACAAGCGAGTTCTGACCAATATAAAGCCATTAACATCCATCTGCATTCAATTATTCATGGTGGGGGTTGCTGGTAGTGTGATTATGGCGCTGGTGTCACCTGAGCATTTTGAACTCAATGGCCAGCTGTTCTTTTGGTTTGCAGTGTCCACTGTCATTGCCACCAGCGTGCGCTACTTGTTACAAACCCTTGGCCAGTTTAACGTTAAACTAGAAACGGCTTCATTGATCATGATTTTAGAGCCCATTTGGACATTAATCTTGTCTATTAGCTTTCTTAATGAAGTGGTTGAGGTACAAAAGCTTATCGGTGGCGGAGTGATTCTGCTGTCACTGTTTATTTATATCAAATTTTCTAAAAAGTAGTTTTGACTAAACGTTATGGCGCGCTCGGTTTATGTTAATCGGGCTGCGCTTTGCCTCACCTGTTATCGGCAAAGATTCGACTACCAACAACAGATACATTTGTCTGTCTAGCCACTTAAACACCTTGCCGCTTTTAGTTCATTGGCGATGAGACTATAATGACGGGTAATCGCAAACCAATGAGTCATTAATGAACAGTAACATAGAGATAGTCGATCTTCTCCGCGAGCGTATTCCTTCATTTAAATGTGTGCCGGGTTGTCACGATTGCTGTGGCCCAGTAACGACCTCGTCTGAAGAAATGTCGCGCCTGCCAGTCAAAACGGCCGCAGAACATGAAGCCGCGCTAAATGAGTGGAACTGCGTATATTTAGGCCCTAATGGCTGTGAAGTGTATGAGGAACGCCCTTTGATATGCCGAGTATTTGGCACGACACCGCGTATGCCTTGCCCTGAAGGTCGTGGTCCTGAAAAGATGATTGACTCAAAAGTAGAAGCTCAGATCCATCACTATATTGCCAATACCCGCCAAGTGTTAGTGTAAACGCATAGCAACATCTAACCGATAATGGTCTGTAACAGCAGACGAAAACCCGGATTGACGCGTAATATTAATGTTATCGTGAATAACACTGCTTACATAAGAGTTAGCCGCATTAAAGCTTAGAAGTAGCATGACTCGCCTCAGTATGACACTGAGACTCGTCATGCTCTGCGGTGTGAATCATTACCGCCAGAGTGCGTTAACTGGATTAGCCAAAGTGTTCTTGAAAAGCAATCATAAAATCTTCTCTTATGAGCTGCTCTAAATGTATCGCGCGTTCAGTGGGGCAAAAAATCATAATATGTACATTCTGCTCACCATTTATGCCGCTGGTAATATGAATGTGTGGTTCACTGCCCGGTAAATCGACACCGGCGTGTTTTTCTATCACGCTATTGTAGCGCTTAGCCACTTCAATAAAATCTTCACAGTGCTGTTCTATTTGACGAGTAAGTCCAGGAAACAGCGGATACAGGTTAACAAACTGCACCAGAGTAATAGTAATATTATGATAAACGTAACGTTTCATAAAATTAAGGTTTTTAACCGCATAGGTAAAAAACATACTATTTGGCAGCGTGGCGGTTTTACCTGTGTAATGGTATTGGCCTTGGTCCAGATCAATCTCTTGGATCACAGTGGCCATTAAGTTATGTTCTATTACTTCACCGTATATCTTACCCACTTCAATCCAATCACCAATCACAAATGAGCGTGAACTCGCGCGTTGTATCGAGCCGGTAAAACACAGAATAATCTCTTTTGAGGCGATGACTAAAGCAATTGCGATGGCTGTTACTGACAATGCAAATTTGCTGACTTCGGTCTGCCAAAGTACAAATAACACCACCAATATTAAGATAAATGTGCCATTTTTAGTACGCGACATCCATTTGCGTTGCACATCAGAAAGAAATGCGACATCGCCACGTATACTTGAAATGATAAAGCGTTTAATCACTGAGATGAGTATTATTATCAACACTGTTAACAATAATTTGTGCTCGAGAAGAAAATCGACTGCTAATGCTATTTTATCTACCAAACCTACAACCTATATCAATTTTGTATTCATCATGCTGAACCAATATTATTCAGCCCAGTACTTTATGGGGAATACCAACATAAAACAAGGTAATTAACCTATACATTGGATAACAAACACCTCTCACACAGTGCTTTTTGTTGCGAATAGCGTTGAATTAACTGTCATAGACCCGCTATTAATGCGTCCATTCGCCTTATGAGTAACACCAATCATGAGTTTGTTTGTGGTTAACGTCTAAGGTGATGATCTTTATCATCATATTCTCATCTATCATCCCTATTTCTGGTTAGTGAGCAGATAACTCAGCATTGAGAATAGGATTAGACAGCTTTGATTGTTGATGTCACTTGAAAGTATTCAGCCTTCAGAAAATCATCCGTGAAAAAATATCTCTACTGTGTTGAGTCGCAAACGTCACATTTACAAAATAGTTATCAACGCATTAATGACATCGCTAATGATCACAAGCTTGGGCATTAATTCAATATCTTTCTACTCTAGGCATTTTTGTCAGTTGGCGTATATATAGGGTGCTTGTTTAGCGACAAGGAGTTAAATTAGTATTAAGCTCAATCAATGATATTTTACATAAAGTTACATTGTTGTTAAATTAGCTAATTATATGCTTTTATTATGTCAGACACGGATGCATCTTATGGAAGCTGGCTCTCGTAGAATACTACTTTTCTCTGTTCCCCTAACTTTGCTCATCATGGTAATCGTTTATTACTCCTTCAACTCCGGTCGTGATATTGCGTTTCGTTACTCCCCGCTGATCGATGCCGCTATCAAAATTAAGCTTGAGGCGACGACAGGACACTTGTGGTTTGAAGAGGCAATTAGTGGTGATCGCAGCATCGATATTGACACTGTATGGGCTCATTTTGATAAATCACTATGGTATGCACATGTCATGCTTGAGGGCGGTAAGAATGGCGATACCGTCATCATGCCTCTTGATAATCCTGATTTACGCCAGCAAATTGACCAAACCATAGTCGACCTGCAAAAATTTCGCCACATGGCCCAACAACGTTGGGATGCACAATCCACGTCCGCTATTGGTTCTGATCTTGACCAACAATTTGACCAAGCCTTTATCGCGTTTAACCTTGCTGTTGATCATGTGGAAACCGCCCTGCAACAAGTTATCAATGACGATCTACACACCTTTAAACTCATGCAACTATTGCTTGCGGCTCTTATCTTGATGGTAGGGATTGTTATTGTGAGTTTGTTGTTGCGTTACAACACAAGAATAAACAAACACCTGCTGACGTTATTTAAACAAGAAGAAAGACTGCGAATTACCTTAAGCTCTATCGGTGATGCAGTAATAGTTACCGATACCCATGGCACGGTGACCTATATAAACCCAGTCGCAATTCAACTTACCGGCTGGACATCTCTTCAGGCATTAGGACAACCGCTCACAAAAGTGTTTAATATTGTTGATGCTTACACACTTGAATCGGTCAATAACCCGGTAAAAAGAGTCCTTGATACAGGCTCAATCGTCGGCCTAGATAATCACACTAAGCTTATCGCTAAAGATGGATCTGAGTATCACATTGCCGACTCAGCTGCGCCAATGCGCAATCCTGCTGGTGATATCAGTGGTGTGGTACTTGTGTTCAGGGATATTACCGAAGAGCGGACATTATTTTCTGAGCTGGAATCGAGTCAGGCAATGATAAAAGCTTTATTAAACACTGTGCCGGATATGATTTGGTTGAAAGATACCCAAGGAAGTTATTTAGCCTGTAACACCAAATTTGAAGAAATGTATGGCGCCAAGGAACATGAAATCATCGGTAAGACTGACTTTGATTTTGTCAGCCATGAGCTTGCTACTTTTTTTCGCCACAATGATGCCAAAGCACTCCACGCCGGTGAATCCACCGTCAATGAAGAATCGCTGACATTTGCCAATGACGGTCACGTTGAACAGGTCGAAACCATAAAAACACCGATGAAAGACAATCATGGTCACTTAGTGGGTATTTTAGGTGTAGCCAGAGATGTCACTAACTATAAGAAATCATTGGAACAACTTAAGCAAAGTGAGGCCAGGTTAAAAGAAGCGCAAGTTTATGCCAAAATTGGCTATTGGGAATTACTGCCCGACCAAAAAACCGCTGTTTGGTCTGATCAAATGTGTGCGTTATTTGGACTGGTTGAAAACGCCAAAGCAGATCCGCAAACCCTTTGTAACGTGATGAATAAAAGTGACATTGACACTTTTATGGCATCAGTTAAAGAATGCTTCTTGACTGGCCGAGAACACCATGTTGAATATCGGATCATTAGACCCAAGGATGGTGAAGAGCGCTGGATAGAATGTCGAGGACAATTGATCACAAATAGCGCAGGTGAAGTGCAAAAGATAGCCGGTTTTATCCAAGATATTACTGAACGCAAAAAAGCTGAAGATACCTTACGCAAAAGTGAAGCAACCATCCAAAACAAGCTCAAAGCAATATTAGAGCCCGATGCAGACATTGGTGCCTTATCGCTATCGGATATCATTGATGCTGAAGCGCTGCAATCTCTGATGGATGATTTTTATGATTTAACCGGCATGTTAGGTGCAGTACTTGATATCGAAGGAAATATTCTTGTCAGCGTAGGTTGGCAAGATATCTGTACCCAATTTCATCGCTGCCATCCTCAAACACGAAAAAATTGTATAGAGAGCGATGCAGTGCTGACACACAATGTGGAGCACAATACATTTAAGGAATACAACTGCAAAAACAATATGTACGAAATGGTTACCCCTATTGTTATTGGTGGCAAGCATCTCGGCAATGTGTTCATTGGTCAGTTCTTTTATCAGGATAAAATCCCTGATGTTGAGATATTTCGCCAACAAGCACTCCAATATGGCTTTGATGAAAAGGCGTACCTTGCCGCTGTCGATAAAGTGCCGCGCTTTACCCGTGATGAGGTCGCCCATGGAATGCGATTTTATACCAAACTCACCGATATCATTTCTGCGTCAAGTTTCAGTGCCATCAAACAATCAAGGTTACTTGCGGAGCGAGAAAAAGCGCAAGAAAGACTGCAATTATTCTCCAGAGTGTTTAGTGATACCCATGAAGGCATCATGATTACCGACGCCAAACAACAGATACTTGATATTAATCCAGCATTCACCCGAATAACCGGTTATAGCCGAGGAGATATTATTGGTAATACACCAAACATATTGAGTTCGGGTAAACAAAGTCCGCAATTTTATGCACTGATGTGGCTCACAGTTTCAGAAAATGGATACTGGCAAGGCGAAGTATGGAATAGGACAAAGCAAGGACAACTCTATGCAGAATTACTCACTATTTCATCATTAACCAATAGCCAAAATGAAGTGACTCATTATGTTGGGATGTTTTCTGATATCACTAACAGTAAGCTACAACAAGACCAACTGAATTTAATGGCTCACTATGATGTTCTGACGAAACTGCCTAATCGCGCGTTATTTGTAGACCGTTTTCAACAATCCATTGCTCATAGTATGCGCACAGGACATCAACTTGCGGTGTGTTTCCTAGATTTAGATGATTTTAAACCCGTAAATGATAACTATGGTCATGATGTTGGAGATCGCTTATTAATTGAAGTCGCAAACCGCATTAGTGCCTGTATTAGAGAAGAAGATACCGTATCGCGGCAAGGCGGCGATGAATTTGCCATATTACTCAATGATATTAAGTCTGCTTCACAATATGAAGTAACCATAGACCGAATCCATAAAGCGTTAGCAGAACCTTATATCATTGATGATATACAACATCGTATTACCGTTTCTAGTGGGCTGACCTTATATCCTGCTGATAATGGTGATATCGATACGTTATTGCGGCACGCTGATCACGCTATGTACCAATCGAAATTAACCGGTAAAAATCGTTCTCGATTATACAGTGCCGATTCTGACCAGCTTATTATCCAAAAAAATCATCACCTCGAAGAAATTCAACAGGCATTTGCTAACCATGAATTTCAGCTCTACTATCAGCCGAAAGTGAATATGGTCAGTGGACATGTATTTGGCGTAGAAGCTTTAATACGTTGGAACCACCCACAGAAAGGGCTCACTTCACCGGGAGATTTCTTACCATTTATCGATGGTACCGTACTAGAAATCGACATCGGCGAGTGGGTTATCAATCAGGCTTTACAACAACTTGATGATTGGCAAAAACAAGGTATTAAACTTGAAATTAGCGTTAATATTTCGTCAAATCATCTGCGTACGCCAACGTTTGTTGCTCATCTTGAAGATAGTTTAAGCCAATATCCCAATAATAATGCTCAATATTTGCAACTAGAGATACTGGAAAGTTCTGCTTTTGGCGACATCAATACCATTAATCATATTATTGAGGAATGCCAAAACCGGCTGGGGGTGAGTTTTGCACTGGATGATTTTGGTACCGGGTATTCATCGTTAACTCATTTAAGAAGTTTACCGGTGAATACGATTAAGATAGACCAGAGTTTTGTGCGAGACATACTCGATGACCCAAGTGACTACTCGATCATTGAGGGAGTCATTGCATTAACTAAATCATTTGACCGCAATGTTATTGCCGAAGGCGTTGAAACAACCAATCATGGTCTACTGCTGTTACTCATGGGCTGTGAGCAAGCTCAAGGCTATGGAATAGCCAAACCTATGCCTGCAAAAGATTTTTTACCATGGCTAAGCAATTATATTCCAAATAAAAGTTGGCGTATTGGTGGTAATCAAAATCACAGTAACAAACAAACTAGCCTAGATATATTTAAACTGATCACTGCACAGTGGAGAGAAAAATTTGCCAAAAAGATTTTATCCTCTGCAGATGAAGGAATTCCTTGGCCCATTCTTGATGATCAGACATGTCAATGCGGCAACTGGATCCGTCGAGAAAAGCAAGGGCAGTTATTTGAATCGCAATATATTCAACTATTTGAACACCATCATAGTAAGATTCATTTTATTGCTGATGGGATAAAGCATCAATATCTGCAAGGGCATCTTGATGCCGCCTGTGAGAGTCTGGTTGATTTAGATCTCGCATTCGATGACATCGATAATACTGTTAGCTTATGCCAATAGCCTTGTTTGATTTTGCTCAAAGCACAGGGCTAACTCAAGTCTAGCGCGGCGAACATAAGTCGATTAGCAGAGCTTACCTAAACTGATGGGTAATCTTAAATACATCATACTCTGGCAGTATACTCTGGCAGTAGTCAGTTATTTTATACCAGCTTATTGCTATTCAAAATAAGCATCAAGCTTCACCCGTTATCCCCATCTCGCTGATAATGGCAGTAAAATTTTTTTTCATTTTCACTGATTCATTTTGATCTATAAGCAAAATGAATCAGTCACGCCATACAATCTTAACTGAATCACTGCCGTTCACTGCCGTTCACTGCGCGATCACGTCCTGAGCTAAAATATGATCTGAGACAATTTGTCCAAATTGAGTTTTGTTAACTTGATCAACCTCATAAATTAGAAGCTACAAGCTTATTTTTGATAAGGAAATTTCTTACAAGTTGATTTACATCAAAGAGGATTTTTAGCCGAGTTCTAAAATTGATACCGATAGATTGCAACTCATTATTAGCAACTGAGCTAACTTAAGCAGAAGGTATCAACATGGACACACATGCAGCCCTTTATAAACAGGGTCAAGATCGCCTTGATTATTTACGCCAATTTGCCCAACGTCAGCCTGTCTCATTACAAGAAAAAATGGCTAACCTTGGGATATCTCGTCGAGACTTCATTAAGTGGACCGCATCGGTCTCTGCAATGTTTGCCTTGCCCCTACCCTTTAGTAACTTAGTCGCTGAAGCAGCTGAATTAGCCGACCGAGTCCCACTCATTTGGTTACACCTAGCCGAATGTACTGGTTGCTCCGAGTCATTAATTCGCACTGACTCCCCCAACCTTGACACGTTAATTTTCGATCATATCTCACTTGAATATCATGAGACGCTGATGGCGGCCTCTGGTTGGCAAGCAGAAGAAAACTTAGAAAATGCCCTTGAAACCTACAAAGGTCGCTATTTACTTGCGGTTGAAGGTGCGGTGCCGACGGCTAACAATGGCACCTTTTTAACCGTCGGCTGTAAAGGCCATACGGGTCTGCACATTGTCAAAGAAGCGGCTGAAAATGCTGCGGCAATTGTCTCTGTTGGCACCTGTGCCGCCTTTGGTGGTGTGCAAGCCGCAGCGCCAAATCCGACAGGGGCAAAAGGGGTTTATGAAGTGGTCGATAAGCCGGTGATTAACTTAGGCGGTTGCCCTCCGAGTGAAAAGAACATTGTTGGCACAATAATGTATTTCATTATGTTCGGTAAGTTGCCAGCCCTGGATATGTTTAATCGTCCTAAATGGGCCTATGGCGCACGGGTACATGATAATTGTGAACGTCGTGGTCGCTTTGATGCCGGCGAGTTTGTTGAAGAATTTGGTGATGAAGGCGCAAAAGCAGGTTACTGCCTTTATAAAGTCGGTTGTAAAGGTCCATACACCTACAACAACTGCCCAACGGAGCGTTTTAACCATCACACGAGTTGGCCTGTGTTAGCCGGTCACGGATGTATGGGGTGCTCTGAGCCTAATTTCTGGGATGACATGGCCGATTTTGAAAAACCACTCGGACGCCAACTGTTACACGGTGTTGATGCTACAGCTGACACCATAGGTGCAGTCATTTTAGGCGCAACCGTTGTCGGTATTGGCGCCCATGCAGTAGCAAGCGTATTTGCTAAGCCTTTGGAGGAATAATCATGAGTAAACGTGTCGTTATCGACCCTATCACCCGCATCGAAGGCCATTTACGTGTCGAAGTTGAAGTAGATGACAATAATGTCATTACTAAAGCTTGGTCTTCGTCGACCTTATGGCGCGGCATTGAGGTGATTTTAAAAGGCCGAACTCCAATGGATGTGGGCTTAATTGTGCAACGTATTTGTGGCGTATGTACTTATTCGCACTATCGTTGCGGTACTGAGGCGGTTGAAAATGCCCTCGGAGTTAAGATCCCTCTTAATGCAAAATACTTACGCAGCTTAATGCAGTCGTCACTCTACATGCATGATCATATTGTGCATTTTTATCATCTACACGGTTTGGATTGGGTGGATGTGGTATCGGCATTGAGCGCCGATCCGGCACTGGCGGCACAAGTGGCGATGAAATATTCTGATACGCCCATTGCTGCTGGTGAAGGTGAACTTAAAGCCGTACAAGCCCGCGTAAAAGGCTTGGTTGAAACCGGAAAACTCGGGCCATTTGCCAATGCTTATTGGGGGAATAGTACTTATCGCTTTAGTCCTGAACAAAACCTCATTGCGTTATCACATTATTTAAAAGCCCTTGAAGTGCAACGTGTTGCCGCTGAAATGTTAGCGATATTTGGTGGTAAATCGCCACATCCACAGTCGATTGTTGTGGGCGGCGTAACCTCAGTGCGTGACATGTTAAGCCCTGCCCGTTTACAAGAATGGAAACAAAAACACGCTATCGTACAAGATTTTATTGAGCGAGCTTATCAAGCCGATATTGTGATGGCGGCAGAAGCATTTGGCTCTGAACCCAGTGTACTTGGCGGGGTAAATGTTAGCAGCTTCTTATGCGGTGAAGACTTTATTACCTCTGATGGCGAGTATTTATTCCAACAAGGGGTGATTTTAAACGGTGATTTAGCCAATGTGTCAGATATCGACCCTAGCTTAATTAAGGAAGACGTCACCCATGCTTGGTATCAAGCTGATGGGCCGCAACATCCATATGTAGGTACCACAATTCCTGATTACACTGGCTTTATTGAGCGCGATACTGTGTACGGCAAATTGCCAACCATTAATGGCGACGGTAAATACTCTTGGGTTAAATCACCACGCTATCAAGATGAGCCGTTAGAAGTAGGTCCGTTAGCCTGTTTACTGGTTAACTATGCCCGCGGAAATCAGGTTGTTGTCGATGCGGTAAACGGCTTGTTAGCCCGTACAGGCTTACCTCTTGAGGCGCTATTTACCACCTTAGGTAGAACAGCTGCACGTATGCTGCAAACGGTATTAGTAGGTCAAGCGAGTTTACAAACCTTTGATGCCTTACTGGTCAATATGCAGTCAGATGAATCAACTTATGTGAAGCCTGAAATTGATCCAGACCGCGTTTATGAGGGCTTTGCGATGATTGAAGCACCTCGCGGTATGTTAAGTCATTGGATCCGCATTAAAAATGCTAAAGTTGAAAACTACCAAGCAGTGGTCCCCACTACCTGGAATGCTGGCCCTGTGGATGCTAATGGAAAAATGGGCCCTTATGAAGCATCGTTGATTGGTTTGAAACTTGAAGACCCAACTAAGCCTTTAGAAGTCATTCGCATCATTCATTCCTTTGATCCTTGTATGGCGTGTTCAGTTCACGTGATGGATTACAAGAAACAGACTCTAGGTCAATTTAAAATTGATCCAAATGGGTTTTAATCAGAGGTAATGGACTAGGAGGGAAAAAGTATGCAACATATTGCAACCCACGACCGGCAGTTGATATTTACTCCAGCGATTCGAATATTTCACTGGTTACGTGCCTTGTCTATTTTAGTATTAGTGATCAGCGGATTTTATATCGCCTGGCCATTTTTAGTGGCACCGGCTAGCACAGATGTCTTGGTGCAAGGTTGGATCCGCTTTGCGCATATCATTTTTGGATTTTTGTTAACCAGCATCACCTTAGTGCGTTTTTACTTATTTTTCTTTAGTCGAAATAGCATCGAACGACGTTCGTTTAAAGATGTGTTGAGTGTAAAAAGCTGGATAACGCAAATAAAATCCTATTTTTGGATGGGCAGTTTAGACAAAGCTGGAGTTTACGGACCATTACAGTTTATGACTTATGTGGCCATTTCGTTTGTTGCCTTGATTATGTGCATCACTGGCTTAGTGCTTTACGCCAATGTGTATCACTTAGGTATTGGCGGAATGCTAGGTGATGTATCAGCATGGATAACTGGTCTTTGTGGCGGATTAGCACCACTGCGAACTTATCATCATTACCTAACATGGGCCTTCATTATTTTTGTGGTGATCCATGTGTATATGGCGGTGTGGTCTGGTATTCGCTTTAAACATAATTCAGTCGATTCCATTGTATCTGGTTACGACTATCACAAAGTACGTAAATAGGATGAATCAATAATAGTGAAAAAAATATTGCTGTTAGGTATAGGCAATGTATTGTACGCCGACGAAGGAGTCGGCGTGCATTTTGTCAATTATATCAAAGACAAATATCAAATTAGCCATCTAACTGACAGTATGGATATTGTCGATGGTGGCACCCTCGCCCAAGGGCTAATTCCAATGATTAGTCGTTATGACCATTTAATAGTGGTTGATACGGTTAACAGTGTTGGTGTGAAGCCTGGCGAAGTGTATTTTTTTGATTTTGACCACGCCCCTGCTGAAATTGATTGGCAAGGCAGTGCCCATGAAGTAGAAATGCTGCAAACACTCAATATGATGGACATTGTCGGTGACAGACCGCTCACATTTGTTCTCGGCGTTACCCCAACGGTAATTGAACCAATGACATTAGGATTGACGCCAGATTTACATGCCGCCATTCCTGTGATGGAACACGCACTATTATCGCATTTGGCCAGCTTAGGATTTAGCCTGGAAATTGTGAATAATATAACCATTGATCAGGTGATTCCTGACGCTTATAAGCGAGGTTGCTATGTCGATGCATAACATTCGATTTGACTTTGTATGCCAGAGGCATGTGCCATTATATGAGCATTTGTGTAATCAATATCTGGACCGGACTGAACTTAATATTAGTATTGGTGCAGAATCTGACCCGCAAACAAGTACCACACGTTATTTTATTGAAGCCTTTGCCACACAAGCTCAACTTGAAGCGTTAGCAGACGATATTGCCAGTGATTTTTTACTGTCGGTTTGGTTACTCAACACTCATATTGAACGTATTGAGCAGCACAGTGGCCAGCGAAAACCTTTGGAGATCTCAGCCAAATCTTCAGGGTTACCTTTGTATTTTTGCCAACATTGCCAACCACTTTTTGGCGATAATCAACAGCCCTCTTTTGGTAATATAAACCTGCACTGTGAACACTGCATGGGGCATGAGAAACTCAGTCGTGATGAAAAATCGTTAACTCAGGCCGACATCGTGTTAATGGCCAACCGCTTAATTAGCCATAAATCACTGCCCTTACCTATTCTCGGGTTAACCTTGTGGTTAACGCCACCCACCTCATTAACAGATGAGCAAGCCAAAACACCAACGCAGACTGAAACACGCCAAGCGAATCAATACCAAAGACCACACATATTAATTTGTAACCCCAATTCACTGAATAGCCATTTTATCGTCAATGACAGCCAAGTATTGGCTTTATCGAGTATCGAAAAACCGTTAATTTGCGTTCGAGCAAGTAGCGATCATCCCAGCTTATTGGCGCCCTTGTATGAGATCCAATTCGCTGAAAACCGTTTGTTGGTGATCCTCACCGAAGTGCTGCGCCAAAAAGGCATTCATTGGTTATACGTGAGCAAGAATAGCGATCAACAAACCAGCCAAGATGGCGTACTGAAAGCGCCATTGCGTTTAGCGATGATTAATCATCAGTGGTTGCCCATTACCAGCCTGAATAATGGCACTATGCCCTTGCCCTCTACTATCACCTGTTTACATGATGAAAATAACTATCAAGATGGTCATTTTGCGTTTCGTGCTCACACCACAAACACCAGCATAGACTGGCAAGTCAGCCCTGCTGAGCCACCAGCAACAGTGTTAGAGAATGTCATAACTGACGATTCAAGTGATGTCAGCACCTCAATAACGACCAGTTTATGTGCATTAAATGCCGCACTATTACGTTGTGACCTGACCAAAAAAATTCGTAAAGCGCAATTTGTAAAACATGCTGCGGTACTATATTTCAGCCAACAAAATGCCAGCCAAATCGTCACCCTAGACAGCCAAAGTCAGCCTGAGTTGTTTTTTGAAATCCCCAAATTGCCTTTATCTGGTTATGAGATTTGTCATCGCTTATCTGAGTCGCCACAAAAAAGTCTGCTGGATAAATTTAAGCAGTTATTTCCTGCTGAGTATAACCAACTGTTGGACCTGCACATTCAAGCAGATGATGGTGCATTGTCACAATTAATGGCAGTTGCCACGCTTATTATTGGCGGCTATTCGGTTGAGACCGCTCAGCGAGTCACGGTCACTGAACTTGCCGATAAATTTATCGCCCTGGCAATGGCGCATCAGGGTAACAACGCTCCGCGAATTGACTTTCCGCTCACCAAGGGAGCCGCGCATCGAGGTCTCAATTGGTGTAAAACGTTAGGCACATTAATGAGTTTCAAGCTAGCGGGTGAAACTAACTTAGCCAAATTAGCGTTTGCATTTCATGATTCGTTTGCAGATTATTTAAGTCATTGGATAGAGCATTTAGATCAAAATATTGGCATAAAACAGTTAGTGATTGCTGGCAGTGACTTTGCCAATCCGGTGTTAACTGAACGAGTGCAAATACGTATTGGTAAAAACTTTCCCCTAGTGGTTAATCCGTTATTGGATTTTGATGGCGTTAATATCGCAATAGGTGGTCTATATCTCAAACAACGCCGCGGATAAAGGGTATCTTTAGGTATATCAGTTTTTGCTTATCCTCGTTTGAGATTGAGTTTTTATGAAGCCATTACGACAAGTTACCGTTATTGTTAAAGGTATTGTACAAGGAGTTGGATTTCGTCCCTTTGTGTTTAGGCTGGCACACCAATTGAATTTAGTGGGCAGTGTGCTCAACAATCATCTTGGGGTGACAATTATTTTGCAAGGCAGTAACCAACTGATTGAACAGTTTATGGATAGTTTGACTCAATCGCCTCCGCCATTAGCGCGAATTGATGCCATTGAAGTCATAAATCACCGCCAATTAAGTCAATTTGACGGCTTTAGTATTATCGATAGCCACATTTTAGACGGCGAACATGCCAACGTCGCGATTTCAGCCGACATGAGTATTTGCCTAGATTGTCTCGATGACATTAACGATCCTCATAACCGTCACTACCAGTACCCGTTTACCAATTGCACAAATTGCGGCCCGCGTTATAGCATTATTGATTCACTCCCCTATGACAGATGCAACACTGCGATGGCGGATTTTGTGATGTGCGATCGCTGCCGCGCGGCTTATACCGATCCACTCAATCGACGCTATCATGCTCAGCCAGTGAGTTGTCCCCACTGTGGCCCACAATTAACCTTTAGTACCATCAATGCAAACGCCGAATTTCTCTATGACTCATCGATGTTAATCGCATTAGAGCAAGCCGTTGAAATGATTAACCGTGGCGGCATTGTGGCCATTAAAGGCTTAGGCGGATTCCATTTAGTCTGCGATGCCACTAATAATGACGCTGTGGCAGCACTGCGCCAACGTAAACAGCGCCCTGCAAAGCCTTTGGCGATTATGGTCACCAACTTAGCTCAAGCTCAACTGTGCGTTAGTGGCACGCCAGCAGAATGGAAAACATTAACCAGTCCTGAGAAACCCATCACCTTGATGAATAAGCGTCATACTCGTGCAAAGAGTGATAACAATGATGCTGCAAGTAAACATAATAATGCTATCGCACTTAGCTCATTGCTAGCACCAGGTATTGATCGCCTTGGGATCTTTTTGCCCTACACCCCATTACACCATTTATTAATGCAGCGTTTAAACAAGCCCATTGTGGCGACCAGTGCCAATCGCAGCGGCGAGCCGATTATCACGAATAAGACTGATATCGAAAAACATCTAGCCCATGTTATTGATGGGATACTTGACCATAACAGGCCGATTATTAATGCCTGTGATGACAGTGTGGTGCAAGTGATCGACGAGCAGGTGCAAGTGATTCGATTGGCCCGTGGCTATGCGCCACTGACCATCAACCTTCATTCTCCCATGCTATCCAATAGTCAACACAGCGTATTAGCGGTTGGTGGGCAACAGAAAAACACCGTTGCATTTGGCTTTGACGATAATCTGATTGTTTCGCCACACATTGGTGATTTATTCAATCTAGAAGCACAGCAATATTTCAACCAAAGTTTAGCAACGTTCAGGCGCCTATATGATTTTAGCCCGAGCCATATTGTGCATGATAATCATCCACAATATGCACCGACTCAATGGGCGGTGAATTATCAATGTGAGCATCAACTGCCGCCATCTCATTGTATTGGCGTACAACATCATTTCGCCCACGTACTGTCGGTGATGGCAATGCATCAACGTACTGATCAAGTTATAGGATTTAGCTTTGACGGAACCGGCTTAGGCGATGACAGCGTACTATGGGGCAGCGAAGTGATGCTGGGAGATATACACGGTTTTACCACTTTGGCACACTTTAGTTCCTTTAAGCTTATTGGCGGTGAACAAGCGATTAAGCAGCCAGTGAGAATTTTACTGGCATTATTATTTGAGCAGATGTCACTGCAACACGTGCTCACACTTCCCATTGCTGCGATACAAAATTTAGGCCGACATAAGGTAATGAATTTGTATCAGTTATGGCGTAACAACAGCCATTGTATTGAATGTCGCTCTGTTGGACGCTTATTTGATGCACTGGCGGTGGCATTAGACTTTATTGGCAGCTCACAATATGAAGGCCAAGCCGGTATGATGATTGAAGCCGCTGCAAATGACTATCTTAACAATGTCAGTATTGAGGGCTTACCGGCAATCTTACCGGTAACACTCAACAGGTTAAGCTGCACGGGTAATCAGGCGGATAAAGCAATTGTGCCAGTACAATGGCACAGCAGTGACTTTATCGCTCAGTTAATCAATCATTTGCTCACTCACTCACAGAGCACTTCAATTAAAAAGCAAATATGTTGGCATTTTATTCATGCCATTAGCCAGCAAGTTAATCAAGTCGCTCAACAGTATCCGCAGCTACCACAGGTATTTTGTGGTGGTGTATTTCAAAATAAACTCTTACTTAGTCAATGTCTTGATGATTGTCGTCAAGGTGGCAGGCACGTTTTACCCAGTGGTCATATCCCTATCAATGACGGTGGTATTGCATTGGGACAATTGTGGTATGCCATTCATCACATGGCTTAGTATTAAATGCTAGAGATTTTTTACCCTGCCGCTGCAATCTAATTACCATGAGTTAGATAATGCTTAACTGCCAATAATTGCGCTATTGATCACATAATTTACTCAATAGCACTTTTGTTCACAGTCTTTATTACAAAATCTGATGTGCATCAAAGAATGCAGCAACCAATTAACCGACACTTATTGATAATCATAACAATAAGGTTAGGGAACATCATATGTGTAAAGATTGCGGTTGCTCAATGACTCATGACCATACTCTTCATAGTAATCCTCAGCTTAACGACAAAAAGACGTTAGCGGTTATCCATAAGATTTTGGATAAAAATGACGTAGAAGCACAACATAATCGTGATCATTTTGCCGCTCATCAGGTAAGCGCATTTAACTTAATGAGCAGTCCCGGTAGCGGTAAAACCAGTCTGTTAGAGTGTTTACATGAATATCTCGATGCTCCTTATGCGGTAATTGAAGGCGACCTTGAAACCTCACGCGATGCCGACCGCTTAATTGCCAAAGGCATCAATGCCTATCAAATTCAAACCGGCTCAGCCTGTCATCTCGACGCTTTTATGGTTCACGGCGCACTGCATCACATTAATTTAGATGATGTAGAGATTTGTTTCGTTGAGAACGTCGGCAATCTAGTGTGCCCAGCCAGTTATGATGTCGGCACTCATAAAAATATTGTGTTGTTATCAGTGCCTGAAGGTGACGATAAAATTGAGAAGTATCCAGTGATGTTTCGCCGTGCCGATTTGGTCGTTATTACTAAATCTGATCTGCTGCCTCACTTTGATTTTAGTATCGATGAGGCTAAAGCACAGTTAAGTAAATTAAATCCCAACGTTGAATTATTAGTGGTATCAGTGAAAAATTCTGATTCAATGAAAGCGTTGGCGAGCTGGTTTGATAAGCATCAGGAATATTAATTATGTGTTTATCAATCCCATCAAAAGTTGTTGAAATTCATAATGATGAAACGGTAACGGTTGATACGCTTGGCGTAAAACGTCGCGTGAGTTGTCATTTAATCAGTGATCCGCTCGCCATCGGTGACTTTGTATTGATTCATATTGGTTTTGTGATGAATAAAATTGACCATAAAGATGCCCAAGAAAGCCTCGATTTGTATCGTCAAATAGTCACCGCGATGCAATTGGAGTCGGCGCAATGATGACCCTCGATGACTTTTATCAAGGATTTCGAGATCCACTGACGATTCGTCATTTGGCGCAATTAATTGCGCAACAAGCAGCCAAAACCAACGAGCAAATAAACATCATGGAAGTGTGCGGTGGTCATACGCACACCATTATGAAATACGGCTTATTACAATTATTACCCGCCAACATTCACTTTATTCATGGTCCTGGTTGTCCGGTCTGCGTTATGCCCAAAGAACGCATTGACCATGCTGCCGCCCTTGCCTCCCAAGCCGATACCATATTAGTCACCTTAGGCGATATGATCAGAGTTCCCGGTTCTGTGGGCAGTTTGGCGCTATTTCGCTCAAAAGGCTGTGATATTAGGCCAATATACGATCCACTAGATACCTTAGCGATTGCCCGTGATAATCCTGATAAAACGGTGATTTTTTTCGCCATTGGTTTTGAAACATCAACGCCAATGACAGCGGCATTATTAGCGCAAGCTGAAGCGCTAAAGATCGACAATTTATTGTTTCATATTAACCATGTGCTAGTGCCACCAGCCATTGATGCTGTGATGTCTGATAGCCGTTGTCAAGTCAATGCCTTTATTGGACCAGCACACGTGAGTGTGATTAGCGGCGCCCAAATTTATCAATCTACTGTGGATAAATACAAGACACCGGTTGTGGTGTCTGGCTTTGAACCTGTGGATGTTATGGAATCTATTTTGCGCATTGTGCGTCAAAAAGTAGCAGGCAAAGCGGAACTTGATAACCAATACAGCCGCTCAGTGAGCTACGAGGGCAATATTGCCGCACAGCAACTGGTCGACAAATACTTTATGGTTCGCGACAGCTTCCGTTGGCGTGGACTTGGGCCGATTGCTAACTCTGCGCTGACGCTGCGGCCTGAATATCATCACCGTGATGCTGAACGTATTTATGCCAAGATATTGCCCACAGAGGAAATTGATGATCATAAAGCCTGCATGTGTGGCGATATTTTGCGTGGTTTGGCCAATCCTAAAGACTGTAAAGTATTTGGCCGAGGTTGTACGCCACAAAGCCCGCTTGGCAGCTGTATGGTGAGCTCTGAAGGCGCCTGTAATGCTTATTATCGCTATGGAGAAGTGAGTCATGCCGACTAAAAAAACCATTCAGCTTAGCCACGGTGGTGGCGGTAAAGAGATGGATCAATTGATCCATGAGCTGTTTTTTAAAGCCTTTGATAATCCTATTTTGACCGCGCAAGAAGATGCGGCCACATTGAACATGTGTGGTCATATTGCCTTTACTACCGATTCATTCACGGTTTCACCGTTGTTTTTTGCTGGTGGCGATATCGGCAAGTTAGCGATTGCTGGCACAGTAAATGATTTAGCTATGATGGCCGCGCAACCTGAATATTTGAGCTGCAGCTTTATTATTGAAGAGGGATTTCCTCTTGATGACTTAAAAACCATTGTTAACAACATGGCGACTGAGTTACGTAAATCTGGCGCTCGAATTGTCTGCGGTGATACTAAAGTGGTGCCTAAAGGCTGTGCTGATGGCTTGTTTATAAACACGTCTGGCGTTGGGCGTATTTTACGTCCTGATATTTCAGCGCGTAACTTACAAGTGGGAGATGCGATTATTGTCTCTCGGGATATAGGCTGCCACGGCGCGGCCATTTTAATGGCTCGCGATGGCTTAACGCTTGAGTCTGAATTGCACAGTGATTGCGATACTTTATGGCCTATTATTGAGCAGTTACTTGTGGCCAACATTAACATTCATGCTATGCGCGACGCCACTCGGGGCGGCTTATCCGCAGTATTAAACGAGTGGGCTAAAGCGTCGCAAATTGGCATTAACGTTGACGAAGCCAGTATTCCTATTTGTGATGAAGTCAAAGGCTTATGTGAATTATTTGGCTTTGAACCTTTTGATTTAGCCAATGAAGGCACCTTTATTATGGCCTTACCAATGGATGTAGCCGAAGGCGCAATTGAAGTCATGCAGCGTTATGGTCATTGTGAGCATGCGGCGATAATTGGCCAGGTGACTGACGGGCATCCCGGTAAAGTGGTGCTGCAAACCCCTTGGGGCAGTAGTCGTTACTTAGATTTACCACAAGGTGAATTGCTGCCAAGGATTTGCTAATGCATGAATACTCGATTGTGATGGCGTTAATGGAGCAGTGCGAAACCTTAGCTTTGGAGCATCAAGCCACAGGCATAGAGCAAGTGGTGCTTAAGATTGGTATTTTAAGTGGCGTCGAACCCGCTTTATTATCCCAAGCATTTGACACCTTCAAGCTTGAAACGGTATGCCATAACGCTAAATTGATAATGAATATTCAACCGTTAGTGTTGCAATGCCGCGACTGCCAAACGCAATCAGAAGTCAATGAACGTACTGTGATATGCCCCGAGTGTGGCGGCAATAACACTCTGGTGATCGATGGTGAAGACATGATGCTGATGCAGTTGGTGCTCGATACCTAGCATTGACACAGGTAACAATTAACAGATTATTGAACGACGCGTTAACTCAATCAAAACGATGATAACAAAAGTAAACCCAACAGAAGGACTCCACCATGAAATATTTATCTCTTGCCTTTATTCTTGCCACCATTCCATCTATTGCCATGGCACATGAGGGACATGGAGGGGTAGGACTTTTTCATCATTTCACTCAACTCACTCCAGCCATCGTACTTGTAGCCATTGTGGCCTTTATCTATTGGAAGCGAAGTAAGTAATCAAGCGACTCGTGGTTAGGCGATAGGTAACGCCAGTTTAGGCTCTGTATTGCGAAGCAAGAACAAACTTATTGCCTTAACAGAGTTAACCTGAACTCAAGTTAGTGAGTGTATAGCTGCAATAAAAAAGCCTTCCAGAGGAAGGCTTATTGTGTGGCAGCAACTTATTAGCAGCGCATAATGGACTCAGTTCAGCGGTAACTAGGCTTAGAACATGTCAGCTGGCATGGCCATAATCGATTTATCACCTTGATTAACTTGTGATAAATGATATTGAGATTTTGATAGTAGCTTATCCATGTAGAAATCTGCCACAAATTGTTTTTGCGCCGCAAAGCTTTGATCTTCGTGGCTTGATGCTTTATCGGCCATTAATAACCAGAAGTAGCCGTATACTGCGTAACCAAAGGCATCTAAAAAGTCGACCGCACAAGAGTTTACTAATGCTGGTTGAGTTTTCTTGTTAGCATTAATGTAGTTAGCGGTTGTTAGCAACTCATCAAACACTTGGCTTATCATCGCTTTATGATCGCCATTTGCCTGAGTTAACTCAATAAGACTCGCATTCACTTCAGCGACAAATTCAGTCAAGGTAGCAACGTCATCACCGGTAATTTTACGGCCTAAAAAGTCGATAGCCTGAATACCGTTAGTGCCTTCGTATATTTGTGCAATACGGGTATCACGCACAAACTGCTCAATACCTGTTTCACGGATATAACCATGACCACCAAAGACTTGCTGGCCCATGATGGTGGCATCTAAACCGCGGTCAGTTAAAAAGGCTTTTGATACTGGGGTCAGTAAACCTACATATCTAGCCGCTTTTACTTGTACATCACCACTAGCATATTTTGCTAAATCCAGCTGCTTACCGGTATATACCGACAATGCTCTACCCGCTTCGGTCATAGCGCGAATCGTTAATAGCATACGTCGCACGTCGCCATGAACAATAATTGGATCAGATGTTGCACCCGTGGCAGAACCCGCTGCTGCGATACCTTGTAAACGATCTTTAGCATATTCACTGGCCATTTGATAAGCCGCTTGCGCGTTACCTAAACCTTGTAAGCCAATGGCTAAACGCTCATAGTTCATCATGGTAAACATACACACTAAACCACGATCCGGCTCACCGATTAAAAAGCCTTTAGCATTATCGTAGTTCATCACACACGTCGCGGATGCTTTCAGCCCCATCTTGTGTTCAATAGAACCTACCGTTACACCATTAGGTTCGCCTAAGCTACCGTCGCTGTTAACGCGAATTTTAGGCACTAAAAATAATGAAATACCTTTTGAACCGGGTAGTTTAGCTAATACTAAGTGGATAACGTTTTCAGTTAAATCTTGATCGCCGCCAGTAATAAAAATCTTGTTACCCGTAATGGCGTAGCTGCCATCATCAAGTGGTTCTGCTTTAGTGCGAATACCACGTAGATCAGAACCAGCATGAGGCTCGGTCATGTCCATGGCACCAGCCCATTGGCCAGTATACAAATTAGGTAAATAGGTTTGTTTTAACTCGTCGTTTGCATGAGCATTAATACACAAGGCAGCACCTGCGGTCAGTGAACTGTAAAGCGTAAATGAGTTACATGCGCTATAGCCCATTTCATCTACCAGTACACCGAGCATTTTGGGCATACCCATGCCACCAAAATCCGCCTCGCCGCATAATCCCACCCAACCGCCATCAGAAAACTGCTGATACACTTCTTTAAAACCATCAGGGGTAATAATGTCGTTACCTTTATGAACCACACCTTGCTCGTCACCGTTGCGATTTAAAGGGTGAAGCAGATCACGGCTGATCTTATTGGCTTCCTCTAGAATGGCGAATGCAGTATCAAGGTCAACAACATCTGCCATCGCAGGAAGCTGTTCCCATGTTGCTTTTGCATCAAATACCTGTGCCAACAAGAATTGCATGTCCTTTAACGGTGCTTGGTATGGGTTCATAAGAGTCTCTTAAACGAATAATTAAAACAGTTGTTTTAATTTATACTAAAGCGTCACAAAAGGAAAAGCTTTTTAGCAATTATCTAACCATATTTTGACGAATGTTGGCTTCTCACTTGCCCTTATGTTGATTGTTTAGGTTTCTCAACCCAATAGGGTTTCAATGAGTTACAATTGGTCGAACGCTGATTGGGTGAGCAACTTATTTGATTAACAACTATGGTGTGTTTAAAGCACATTGTTCACCACAATAAACAGACCTTAGCATTAGATAATAGCAAGTGACACTTTATGCATACTCGCAATGACTCGCAGGCCTCATCACCGATTTTATCTGAATACTTTCAGCAAGTAACAGTTATTGGTAATGCAAGTGGTGATTGGCAACCCGCTCAAATTGGACATACTTTCATCTTTAATGGCACTCAACATGAAGCCGATAAAGTGATTAATATTTGTAATGGGCCTTATGCTGGCTCACATTATGCTTTTGTGGTCAGTAATAGCCCGGATAACGATCAATTAGTGTCACTGCTTACCGAAGTAGGCGAAACTCTCGAGGTGCAGTTAACCTGTTGGCCATCATCAGGACTGGTGACTATTTTATTAATGTCCCTGATGGCACAACAGGTCAATGTACAGCGGATGTCTTTATTACCCTCTTTAGCTAGACCTGATGACATGCCGGCGAATGAGTATTTACCCTGCATGGTGCATAATTGGTTAGGCGAACGTCGTATCGCTTTAGGATTACAGCTCACCAGCCATAATATTCAGTGGCCAGCGTTATTTCTCGATGATGCATCTCCCCTATTGCCGCAGGATAATGATCCCGTTGATATTAATCCATTTGAAGTATTACTGAGTGATGCGGTCCGACGCCGGCAAAATAAACTATTAAGTCCAGACAATACCGACCCACAATTTAAGGTCGCGCAACGCTTAGCCCTGCAAGTCAGCTCGGATACACCAGATAATCTTGAGGTGCAATATGCGTTACTCGCCGCATTAAGTAACTTACCTAGTGTGCAATGGTTAACCTACGCCAATCAAAGCGACTTAATCTTGGCTGAGTCGTTGTTTTATAATCAATACCCAGACAGCCAAGCCAGTTATTGGTACCTAATTGATTATCAAGCATCACAATACTTAGACACTATCCGCCATCACCTTGCTTATTGTCAGCAAGTCATAGCGTTAACGGCCAAGCAGGCTAATGCAGACTAGTAAACACCACACAAAAAACGCCTCTATTTAGAGGCGTTTTTTGTTAATGATTAATAATTACCACATTAAATCGTCTGGAATTGCGTAGTCGGCATATGGATCATCAGCGCCGCTTACCTGCGCCACAGAATCTTTAGCCGCTTTATCCCACAAATAACCACACCACTGCGGCACAAGTAACTTCACTCGTTCAGCAAGCTTATGCGGCACTATGTAGCTTTTATCTTCATGACGGATGATACCTAAGGTGCCATTTAATAAATCAGCTTGAATTTTGTCGGTGATGTAAACCGAATAAATTTTGTTTTCTAGGGTGTAGTTGAATTTCAGCTCTGCATCTCTAGAAACGGTAATGGCAAATTTAGCAAACTCGCTGATTAAGCCACGGACTTGTCCTTTTTCAGTTGCTGCGGCAAAGCGCTGCTCATTTAAGGCTTTATCTTTTTTGGCTTGTGCTAATTTTTGCTCAGCAATCTGTTGCTTGAGCGCTGAACTGCCGTCATCTACCTTTGATTTTTTATCACGACGCTTTTGGGTTTTAACGTCGCGCACTTTTTGTTTACTGGCAAGACCTGCTTTAAGCAATTGATCTTGTAATGCATTGGCCATGTTATATACCTTTAATTTTATCGATTTTTATAAACCGTGCTTCGCGGCAATGTCACCTAATTCGGTCATTGCAATACTGGCGCCACCTAATGACCAACCGCCATCAACGGGTAATACTACGCCGGTAATATATGATGCCATATCTGATGCGAGGAATAAGGCAGCGTTAGCAATGTCCTGACCCTGGCCATTACGTTTCAACGGCACGCTATTTGCCACCCGTTGCTGTAACTCATCAGTGGGGGCTAAACGGTTAAAGCCTTCAGTATCGGCTATAGGCCCTGGCACAATAGAGTTAATTCTAATGCCTTCAACGCCCCACTCTAACGCTAAAGTGCGAGTGAGCATATCAACACCGGCTTTAGCGGCGCAAACATGCACTTGCAATGGCATGGCGATATAAGCTTGTGGCGCAGAAATTTGAATAATGCTGCCATTTGGACGAGATAACAATGGATAAGCATGTTTCAATACTTGAAAGCTGCCAATTAAATCAATATCAATAACCGATTTAAAACCATTAGGAGACAATTTTGCCGCACTGGCAGGGAAATTACCTGCAGCACCACTGATCAACACATCAATGTGCCCATAAGTGGAAGCAATTTTATCAAACCCAAGGGTTAACGCATCGTTGTCGCGCACATCAAAACTCACCCCTAAATGAATAGCATTTGGATTAGCTTGATTGAGTAATTCAACGGCGGCATTGACCTTATCAACACTGCGACTGGCAACGGTAACATTGGCGCCAGCTTTTGCAAATTGAATCGCAACTTGAAGATTAATGCCAGAGGTACCACCCACCACGACAACATTTTTAGCCGTGTAATCAAACCTTGTATTATCAGACATAGTCATCCTTTATTTCTGTGTGATTGCTTGATGTAGATAAGTGTACTTTGCTGGCATCATTGCTAGAAAATATCTCTGTTTCAATAATGCCTTTACATCAAACATGTAGCGATTGATAAATAGCCTTGAGCGCCGCTAAGGGATCGGCAGCTTGAGTGATTGGGCGACCGATCACCAAATAATCAGACCCAGCAGCAATGGCTTGTGGAGGCGTCATCACCCGATGTTGATCACCGGCATCACTGCCAGCCGGTCTTATCCCTGGGGTCACTAAGGTAAAGTCTTGGCCAAATGATGATTTTAGTAATTTAGCTTCTTGAGCTGAGCACACCACCCCGTCTAAACCAGCTTGATGAGTCAGCTTAGCTAAGCGCAGTACATGTTCAAATGCTGGTACATTGATACCCAGTAAGGCTAAGTCTTCATCTGACATTGAGGTTAATACGGTAACCGCAATCAGTAGTGGTGCTTCTTTACCAAATGGTATTAGTGCTTTTTTAGCGGCCTGCATCATAGCAAGTCCACCACTGGCATGCACATTAGTCATCCACACGCCTAAATCAGCAGCAGCGGCAACGGCTTTGGCAACTGTGTTGGGAATATCATGAAATTTCAAATCAAGGAATAAATCAAAGTTTCGGCTGTGAATATCATTAACCAACTCAGGCCCAAATAAGGTAAACATTTCTTTGCCAATTTTTAACCGACATATCTCTGGGTCGAGTTTATCAATAAAGGTCAATGCGTCATGTTTATTGTCATAGTCGAGGGCGACTACAATTGATTTCTCAGTCATTGGAACTCCAGCGGTAATATGGTGTTACTGCATTAATTATAGGGTTGGTATTTTACGATGGCCACGTTATTCACCATCTAGGCCTTTTATCCGCTTGATACTGCCCCATTGTTTGCATGATGGACAATGCCAATACAAACCGTGAGAAGGAAAACCACAAGCAGTACAGCGATAACTTGGGCGGAATTTAATTTGTTGTTCAACAAGTTGCTCTAGCATAGATAAACTTTGCTTAGCTTGACCATCTTCAGCTTGTTGAATGTGTAACTTCATTAAATGCTGAAAACCTTTCATGGTTGGATGACGATATAAATTATCCAGCATCATGGTTTCAGCACTTTGATGTTGATCTAGGCTTATTTTGTGCTCAGCTAATGCCACCACTACACTTGCTCCCGCGCCATCGGCAATGGCTTTAGCGAGTAGTTCGTGAAAACCGTTAGGATCTTGTGTGTCGCGATAAACTTGTTTTGCTATTGAAACGCCATCAGCAAATAAATCAATATCAGCCACTTTCAGCTCTTGTAACGCGTGCTTACATAAGTCAACTTGGCCAGCATCAAGATAAATCTTGGCGAGAGTTAACCAAGCTCGACCACATTGAGCATCTTGCTTAATGGCTTGTTGCAGCTTTTTGATTTTATCTGTTTCATTATGAGCTTCATCAGCTAGCTGGCAATAAAAATGGGCTGTGGTGCGCTTAAGCACTTGCTGACGTTTACGAGGAAGACGCTTAGTGATATCGATGGCACTTTGCCATTCTTTAGTCACCTGATAGATTAATAGCAGCTGAGTTTCGGCTTCTTCACTGTGATCATCTTGGCTGACCAAGTTAATAAAAATTTCTTCGGCGCGGTCATAAAACCCAGCAGCCATATAATCTTTACCTAACTCCATCATCGCAATATCGCGCTGCTCATTGGTTAAGCTCGGTCTGGCAATCAAGTTTTGATGGATACGAATGGAACGATCCACTTCACCTCTTTTACGGAATAACGAACCTAACGATAAATGAGTGTCGATGGTTTCGTCATCGACATCCAGCATGCTGATGAATAAATCAACCGCTTTATCAGACTCGTTAGACAGTAAAAAGTTAAGCCCAGTAAAATAATCTCGGCTTAATTTTTTAGTCTGCTGGCTATCGCTATGACGAATACTGCGTCGTCCCATATACCATCCATAACCGGCAGCGATAGGTAATAACAAGAACAAGATTTCTAGCATACTAGACAGCTTGATCCTTAGGCATTACAGCAACACTTGTTGCATCTGCAGCAGTGAGCTTTTTAAGGGCTTTATTGCTTTTACGCAACGCCAGCTTTAGCTTGACGATATGGTAACTTGCAAATATCCAGCTGATAATAAACCCGCTGAAAAATACCACGGCAAGCACAATAGGTAATCGATATTGCCCTTCAGCAATAAAGTAACTTAAGGTGACAACTTGCTCATTTTTAGCACCAAATAATAATGCTAAAACAAACAATAGCCCAACTAGTACAACGACAATAAATGATCTCACGCTATTCTCCATGAAGGTGCATCAATATAATGATTATCCAAGAAATTTACTGAGCTGACCAGCATTGACTGCCATTAGATACAAAAAAGCCTCCAAGAGGAGGCTTTTTATTAAAGCGTTAATCAAGGATTAACAGCATCGACACGTTCGCGCAGTTCTTTACCCGGCTTAAAGTGTGGAACATACTTGCCTTCCAAATCAACTGAGGTACCAGTTTTTGGGTTACGGCCAGTACGTGGCGCACGATAGTGAAGTGAAAAACTACCAAATCCACGGATTTCTATACGATCACCGCTTTCTAATGTTGTTGCCATTTGCTCCAACATCTCTTTGATTGCACTTTCCACTTCTTTCGCCGACAGTTGCGACTGCCTAGTGGCGAGTTTTTCGATAAGTTCAGATTTTGTCATCTTAGCTATCCCATATTATCAAGCCAAACACAGTCGCCTAATGGGGACCACGTCCCCATACAACAGACGATTTTCGATTACTTACGAGCTGCTTTGAATGCTTCAGCCATTGCGCTGCTCATTACAACTTCGTCTTGCTTGTTCAAAGTAGCGATCGCTTCTTTCTGTTCAGCTTCATCTTTCGCTTTGATAGATAAGCTGATAGAACGGTTCTTACGATCTACGCCCATGAACTTAGCTTCGATAGCATCACCTACTGAGTATACAGTAGATGCATCTTCGATGCGGTCTGCTGAAATATCAGCTACACGAATGTAACCTTCAACAGTTTCTGCTAGTTCAACTGTAACACCTTTTGCGTCAACAGCAGAAACAGTACCGTGAACTACGGTGCCTTTCTTCTTGTCAGCTAAGTATGCGTTGAATGGATCGTCTTCAGTTTGCTTAACACCTAAACTGATGCGCTCACGCTCTGGGTCTACTGAAAGCACTACAGCGTGGATTTCATCGCCTTTCTTGTATTCAGAAACTGCGTCTTCGCCAGTACCGTTCCAAGAAATGTCAGATAAGTGAACAAGACCATCGATTCCACCGTCAAGACCGATAAAGATACCGAAGTCAGTGATTGACTTGATCTTACCAGATACTTTGTCGCCTTTGTTGTAACGAGTTGCGAAGTCATCCCATGGGTTAACTTTACACTGTTTCAGGCCTAGAGAAATACGACGACGCTCTTCATCGATGTCTAGTACTAACACTTCAACTTCATCACCTAAGTTAACAACTTTAGATGGGTGAATGTTCTTGTTAGTCCAATCCATTTCAGAAACGTGTACTAAACCTTCAACGCCTTCTTCGATTTCGACGAAGCAACCGTAGTCAGTTAAGTTTGTTACGCGACCAGTTAGCTTAGTGCTTTCTGGGTAGCGCTTGCTGATTTCTAACCATGGATCTTCGCCAAGTTGCTTAAGACCTAGTGATACGCGAGTACGCTCACGGTCATACTTAAGTACTTTAACGTTGATTTCGTCACCAACATTAACGATTTCAGATGGGTGCTTAACGCGTTTCCAAGCCATATCAGTGATATGTAAAAGACCGTCAACACCACCTAAGTCTACGAATGCACCGTAGTCAGTAAGGTTTTTAACGATACCTTTAACAGCTTGGCCTTCTTGTAGATTCTCAAGAAGAGTATCACGTTCTGCACTGCTTTCAGATTCGATAACAGCACGACGAGAAACAACAACGTTGTTACGCTTCTGGTCAAGCTTGATAACTTTGAATTCTAATTCTTTGAACTCTAAGTGAGCGGTGTCGCGAACTGGGCGCACGTCAACTAGAGAACCTGGTAAGAAGGCACGGATACCGTTTAATTCAACAGTGAAACCACCTTTAACTTTACCATTGATGATACCGATTACAGTTTCAGCATCTTCGTACGCTTTTTCTAGAACGATCCAAGCTTCATGACGCTTAGCTTTTTCGCGAGACAATTGAGTCTCACCGAAGCCATCTTCAACAGAGTCAAGGGCTACGTCAACTTCATCACCTACTTGGATTTCTAAAACGCCTTGTGCGTTTTTGAATTCGTCAGCATTGATTGGGCTTTCAGACTTAAGGCCTGCGTCAACAAGTACCATACCGTTTTCGATGGCAACAACTGTACCACGAACGATAGAACCTGGACGGAACTCTAGGGTTTGAAGGGATTGTTCAAATAGATCAGCAAAAGATTCAGTCATGTTTTAGGTTACTTTCATTAAATAAACCACCATCCATCCTAGATGTGGAGTCTAGTAATATTATTCGTGTCATCCTTAACACGAATACCTACCGCACAGTAATCGACAATTCGGTTACGCAACAGTAATTTTTTGTCTAACGTACTCAAGCACTTGCTTCAATACATCTTCAATGCCAATGCCGCTTGTATCAATGACAAGTGCATCTTCAGCTGGGACCAGCGGCGAAGCGGCGCGATTGATATCACGGTCGTCTCGTTCAATAATTTCAGCTAAAAGGCGGTCGATTTTAACATCGAAGCCCTTGTCCTGCAACTGATTATAGCGTCTTTGCGCTCGTTCTTCGGCAGACGCTGTTAAAAATATTTTTACCGGGGCTTTTGAAAAAACTACGGTGCCCATGTCACGTCCATCAGCAACCAGACCTGGCGCGGCACTAAAAGCCCGTTGACGACGCAATAATGCCTCACGAACCCGTGGAAGCGCCGCGACTTTAGAGGCTGCATTAGAGCATTCTTGAGTACGAATGGTCGTGGTAACGTCTTCACCTTCAAGAATCACTTTAATGGCATCAATGTCGGTGCCAGTTAAAAATTGGACATCAAGGTGAGCTGCTAATAAGGTAAGTGCTTCTTCGTTTTCTAGCTCAACGTCATGATGAATAGCGGCTAAGGCTAAAACACGATAAATCGCCCCGCTATCTAATAAATGCCATCCTAAATGTTGTGCCAATAATTGGCATATTGTGCCTTTCCCTGCACCGCTAGGGCCATCTACTGTGATCACTGGAGATCGTTCTGACATAGTTTCCTCCGAAAATAATCTATCGTCCCTGAAAAAGATAAAGGGTTCATCAAAATAAGCGCGCGCATTGTATAACAAAAAAATGTTAATTACTGATGAATTTTCGGTTATTAAAACCAAGATCGCTCTTTTATATTGCAAGACAACATAAAAGAGCAAGTGACAATCTGGTTAGGTGGATTATTTTGCTAGACGAGCAAATTGCGCAAAATAATCTGGAAATGTCTTAGATGTGCAGTCTGGATCGTTAATGGTGATACCGCTGTCAGCAAAAGCCATCATTGAAAAGCACATCGCCATCCGGTGATCGTTATAGGTGTCAATCGCTGCGGTATTTAATATCGCTGGCGGCGTGATAGTAATGTAATCATAACCTTCATCAACAATCGCACCCACTTTACGTAATTCAGTCGCCATCGCCGCTAAACGATCGGTTTCTTTAATGCGCCAGTTATAAATATTAGTCAGTTTTGTGGTGCCTGTGGCAAATAAAGCTGCAGTGGCGATGGTCATGGCGGCATCAGGTATGTGGTTCATGTCCATTTCAATGGCACTAAGAGTGGATTTTCTGGCAATAATAAAATCATCGCCCCACTCTATATCGGCACCCATTTGGGCTAATGCATCGGCAAACTTAACATCGCCTTGAATACTTAAGCGGCCAACACCAGTGACCTTCACTTCGCCGCCTTGGATAGCGCCTGCAGCGAGGAAGTAAGATGCCGATGAAGCGTCACCTTCTACCAGTACTTTACCTGGTGAGACATATTGCTGACCGGCCTTAATTTCGAAACGTTGATATTGATGATTGAGCACTTCGACACCAAACTGCTTCATTAGCGCAATGGTGATATCAATATAAGGTTTAGAAACAAGCTCGCCCTTAATATTAATGTTGACGCTGTCTTTGGTCAGTGGCGCGACCATGAGTAATGCGGTTAAAAATTGACTTGATAAATCACCGGCAATATCAACATCACCGCCATTTAAGCCTGTTGCCTTAATCGTTAATGGTGGGAAACCATCATTTTTCAGATAGGTGACATCAGCGCCTAATTGACGCAGCGCATCGACCAAATCGCCAATTGGACGCTCCTCCATACGAGGCTCACCGGTTAAGGTAAATTCGCCATGACCTAATGTCAGTGCGGCACATAATGGACGCATTGCTGTACCAGCATTACCAAGAAATAAACTCTGTGCATTTACAGATGAAATTGCGCCCCCTAAACCAGTCAGTTCACAAACAGTATTATTGTCAGACAATTGGTAATGCACACCTAACTGCTTTAATGATGCCAACATATAACGAATGTCATCAGAGTCGAGCAAGTTAGTCAGAGTGGTTTTACCCTTTGCTAAAGTTGCCAATAATAACGCGCGGTTAGAAATGCTCTTGGAGCCAGGAATGTTAATTTCGCCATTCATGCGGGTAATGTGGTCTAGACGCAATTGTTTCATTAATACTCTTCTTAGTGTTGCACTCATTAAACGTCGATAGACCGATATATGAGTAAAAGGCTTAGCCGGAGAAATAAACGTGACATTGTTAATGTAATATGGAGCGGTGCACATTTTACAAATACATGTCACTGGCAATGTTTCGGTACAGTTTACTAATAATTTACTAAATAATTCTTCGTAGCCCTACGTTACTGATTGTCAGCAAGGATTCAACCGTTATTTTGTGTTTTAGGTGACTTTTATACTCAAGTTGAATTTATTTACTATTAAGTCGGTATTGAGGAGGTCATTGCGAGCATAATAATGCTTGTTTCAGTTGTCAGCCATTGTTGCCAAAATTCACTAATTACGCTTTTCTAATATCCCATCACAGTATATTTAGCTGTTCTTTATTGATGTAAATCACGTTATGCTAAAGACCATAATATGTATCTTGTTAGCTTATTTCGCCCTAATGCCTGTAAATTTAAAATAAGAAGGTCTATTCATGTTCAATTCATTAACCGCGTTGCCTGCCGATCCCATTTTAGGCCTATTGACTCAATACCGCGAAGACAATCACCCAAATAAAGTCGATTTAGGTGTTGGCGTATATAAAGATCCTCTTGGTCATACGCCTATTCTAGATTGTGTAAAAGCGGCTGAAAAAATTCGTTTAGACACAGAAACAACCAAAGTGTACATAGGCCCAACAGGCTCAGCATCATTCAATCAACTTATGGGTGAATTAGCGTTTGGTGCCAGTCACAGCGCATTACTCGCTAACCGCGTTCGAACAGTGTCAACGCCTGGCGGAACCGGTTCTCTGCGCGTTGCAGCTGACTTTATTAAACGTTGTAATCCAAATGCCGTGTTATGGGTAAGCGACCCAACGTGGGCAAATCATACGGGATTATTTGAAGCGGCTGGCATTACAGTTAAAACCTATCCGTACTATGACTACGACAGCAAAACCCTTAAATTTGATCAAATGCTGGCAACCTTAAATAGCATTGGAAAAGATGACGTGGTGCTTTTACATGCTTGTTGTCATAACCCAAGCGGCATGGATTTAACCACAGAGCAATGGGATGAAGTGGTTAAGGTTACTGTTAAGCAAGGCTTTACGCCATTAATTGATATGGCTTATCAAGGTTTTGGTGACGGCGTAGATGAAGATGCTTACGGCGTACGCCAAATGGCTGCGGCCGTTGAAAGCATGATTTTATGCAGTTCTTGCTCGAAAAACTTTGGTTTGTATCGCGAACGTATTGGCGCTTGCTCCATTGTGGCTAAAAACAGCGCCACTGCAGATATTACCCAATCGGTATTGTTATATGTAGTACGCTGTCTTTATTCTATGCCGCCAGCACATGGTGCGGCGATTGTTGAAACCATTTTAGGCACCGCAGCCCTTAAGCAGCAATGGTTGGACGAACTAAAGGTCATGCGTGATCGCATTAATGGTAATCGTGCCATTTTAGTCGACAAGCTTAAAGCCAATGGCGTTGATCGCGACTTTAGTTTTATCGCACGTCAAAAAGGCATGTTTTCATTCTTAGGGGTTAATCCTGAGCAGGTAGCCATACTTAAACAGCAATACAGCGTTTACATGGTAGGTTCAAGCCGCATCAGTATTGCCGGTATCAGTGAAACTAATGTGGATTATTTAGCTAAATCTATCGCAGCGGTATTGTAACTAAACGCTATTGTCATCAAGGTGCGTTGAAACCACATTACCTCATCAAAAAGGTCGCATATTGCGACCTTTTTTAAGCCTGTTAAACCAGCCTAAATATATTTACCCATATGCATCGACTGGTTTGATAGCATCTGCCCCCATCTTTTATCATTTTGTCCTGCAAGCCATATTACTAGTGTTTATTTTTGAATCTCAACAGTGCCATCCCCCACTTCCATCAATGAGTGATCAATGCTTGCTGCAGCAAGATTGGTAACTGCACTGTTAAATCTATACATGAGGGTTGTAGATAAATTGAAAATGCTTGTGATGTTTGATTTACCATCATCGGGATACAGCTCCCAATTCATGAACCTTATTAACATTTCGACTTGGTAACTATTTAATTCCTCGAAAAAAGATATAGTCTGGCGCTGAATTTAACCTAACATCAACTCGGGAAATGTAAGGCCAATAACAAGAGTCAGCCTATTTCATATTGAACTTGTCATTTGGTTTACTAACACGACACAGTCTTTTATTACTGGCTCAGACAATAGCGGATCTATTGCAAGTCAATGCAGCACAGTTAGCGAAACAAAGGACTGTTCGATATCCGTTTATGACCCCGAGTTAAGATTAATCTACCTTAAAGGTAAGTCAGTTATGCAAAATGAAGCCGTAAGTGTACAAGATATCCCCGAGTCGACCGTTGTTTCAAGTACGGGCTGGTCGCGCCAAGATACGACCTGGATGTTAAGCCTGTTTGGTACAGCCGTCGGGGCAGGTATTTTATTTTTACCAATCAATGCCGGAATGGGCGGATTTTGGCCACTCGTGTTTATGGCAGTAATAATAGGCCCGATGACCTATTTTGCTCATCGTGGTTTATCGCGTTTCCTGTGTTCTTCAGCCATTCCTGGTAGTGACATCACCCAAGTAGTAGAAGAACATTTTGGTATTGGCGCAGGTAAAGCCATAACCTGGCTATATTTTTTAGCCATTTTCCCAATAGTGTTAATCTACGGTGTGGGGATAACCAATACTGTTGATAGTTTTATTATTAATCAATTAGGCATGTTTACCGACGTGCCAAGAGCCATGCTGGATGGAACGCCTATGCTGACTGAAGCAGGCGTGCAAGTTGTTGATAAAATCAGTGGTATTCCGCGCTGGTTACTTTCAGGATCACTAATCTTATGCATGATGTCTGTGATGGTCGCGGGTGAAAAATTTATGCTCTCGGTGACACGACTTTTAGTCTATCCATTAGTTGCGATCCTCGCCTTCATGTCATTGTATCTCATACCAGACTGGAAGTTTGATGCACTGATGGATGTGCCTTCACCCACTAATTTCTTGGGCACTGTTTGGTTAACCATACCAGTATTGGTGTTTGCCTTTAACCATTCACCTGCTATCTCTCAGTTTTCGGTGTCACTAAAAAAACAACACGGTGTCAATGCCTCGAAAAAGGCGGACGCTATCCTGCGCAATACAGCCATTATGCTAGTGGGATTTGTAATGTTATTCGTGTTCTCTTGCGTGCTGTCGTTAACACCGGCGCAGTTGTTAGAAGCAAAGGCTGATAACCTGCCAATCTTGTCTTATCTTGCCAACGTGCACGAAAGTGGCTTTATCAGCTATTTTGCTCCTGTGATTGCTTTCATCGCTATTATTTCATCTTTCTTCGGTCACTATATGGGTGCCACTGAGGGTTTGAAAGGCATTATCACTAAGCAACTGCCTAATAGCAGCAAGCCAGCCAATAGCAAAACATTAGATAAATGTATTTTAGGATTTATGTTTTTCACTATTTGGGGCGTAGCGATTATCAATCCAAGTATTTTGGGGATGATTGAAGCACTTGGCGGCCCTGTGATTGCAGCAATTCTGTATCTCATGCCAATGTATGCGATACACAAGGTACCAGCACTTAAAGCCTACCGTGGGCGAGTAAGCAACATATTCGTCGTTATTACTGGTTTATTGTCTATGACGGCCATTCTATTTGGCTTACTGAGTTAAATAAGATAATTCGAGCGGGATCAGCCCCGCTCGAATTATTCATTGAGACAGAGTGATATCAACAAACTCAGGGCGAACGGCGCGATAGAAAGTCAGCAAGCATTGATAGTAAATACACTAACACGCTATTCAATGCCAAGTTCTCCACGACCGGCTCAACGCATGCTAACGCGGCAGTGAATATAAAGAGGTGATTGCCGGAAATAATAATCCCAAAAACGAGTGTTATCCTTTAGCATATATTGTTATAACTTTATCAAAAAAAACTAGCAGTAGTTCAAACTCTTACTAGCATGATCTGGCTACGATTAAAGCCATATCACCTCCTGCCTCGAGTTAATACAGTTAATGTCTTTTTACCCATCCCCAAAAAATGTCTGCATTTGATGTCCAGTTTGAAGCACAAACAATAGCCTTCGCACCGATAAGCTTTTAAGTAGCCCGTTACTTAAGTCAATTTGGCTTACTGGCAAAAGTTGATGACACCGGAAACGAAGGTATTAAGCTAATTCAACTGACTCATGATTTGAAATTGTCTGAATATACCATTCATGTATTGCTCGATATGGGATTAAGTATGGGCGTTTTTGGGTGTAAGGATGAGCGTTATCGACTCGATAAAACCGGCTATTTTTTACTTTATGATGATGTGGCATTCAAGAACCTAAACTTTGTCGATGATGTTTGCTATCAAGGCTTGTTTGATCAGAAATGAAGCGTTGAAATACACATATATCGATGACATAAAAAAAGCGAATGCTGTTTAGCATTCGCTTTTTTCTTTATTAAGCCGAACTTACGGTAAATAAGCGGTTCGAATTAACTGTGCTTTACAGCAAAGTTATTCATAAAATCAACTAACGCTTGCACACCCGCTAACGGCATGGCGTTATAAATACTGGCACGCATACCACCAACAATACGGTGCCCTTTTAACGCGACTAAACCGGCCTGCTCTGCTTGGGCTAGAAACTCACTGTCTAAAGCATCGTTCACTAATTGAAAAGTAACGTTCATACGTGAACGATTTTGTGGCGCAACACCATTTTTATAAAATGGATTATTGTCGATACACTCATACAGTAACTTCGCTTTTTGCTGGTTTATCTCTGCCATGGCACTCACGCCGCCATTAGCCTGCAACCAAGCAAATACTTCAGAAGCTAAATACCAGGCAAACGTTGGAGGGGTGTTAAACATTGAACCGTATTCAACCGCGACACGATAATCCATTATTGAAGACTGCGGCAAACTTGGTAATTTGAGCATATCGTCACGCACAATAACAATCGACAAACCCGATGGGCCGATGTTCTTTTGCGCGCCGGCATAAATAAGTCCGTATTTACTGACATCAATTTCATGCGACATGATAGTGGATGACAAGTCAGCAACTATCGGCCACGGACTAGTAAACTCTTCAAAAATTTCAATACCGTCAACGGTTTCGTTTGAGCAATAATGTACATAACGATAGTCTTTATCGATTGCATGTAAGTCAGGTAATGTCACTTGATTAAGGCCATTGACTTGCTCAACAATATTAATGCTGTCGATACTGTGCTCACCGGCTAGCTTCTGCGCTTCTGTTACCGCAGAAGATGACCATTGACCGCTGACCAAATACAGCGCCCGACCATTATCACCCAAGAAATTATTGACTACGTTAGAAAATTGCGCCCGGCCGCCACCATGCATAAACAACACATGATAGTTTTTAGGTATGTTCATTAACTTACGCAGTGTGACTTCTGCTTGTTCGGTTAGGGCAATAAACTCTTTACTGCGATGACTGATTTCCATCACGGAGACGCCAAGGCCATTCCAATCGATTAATTCCTGTTGTGCTTTTTGCATTACAGCTTGAGGTAACATAGCAGGACCCGCACAGAAATTATAAATCGCGCTCACAGACAACTCCTTGAATCAGTTTTTAATACACACATAAGACTATTAATACTAAGGACTTTAGCACCAGTTGAATAGACTTTTATCAGCCTATTTTGATGAATTATTTTCCGTAAAATAAAACGAGCGCCATAAGGCGCTCGTTATTGATGTTACAAAGTAAACGTTCAGGTTAGTCCTGTTCGTCGCTCTCTACATCACTTTGTCCGTCACTCTCTACGTCAGACTCAGTAGACTCAGCCGCTTCAAGGTCAATAGCTTCACCTTCGATAATGTCCGCAGGTGGAATAACATTGCCTTCTGCGTCTAACAACTCTTCGGTTTGAATCTCTTCAATACGCTGCAAACCAACGACTTTCTCGTCTTCTGCGGTACGAATGATCGTCACACCTTGAGTGTTACGACCAATAATAGATACACCTTCTGCTGGAGTACGCACTAAGGTGCCTTTATTACTGATCAACATGATTTCGTCAAAAGTACCTACTTGAACGGCACCAACAACTTCACCATTACGCTCACTGACTTTAATCGATACCACACCTTTAGTGCCACGGCTCTTCGCTGGGTATTCACTCAGCTCAGTACGCTTACCATAACCATTTTCGGTTACGGTTAAGATAGCGCCGTCACCTTTAGGCACAATTAACGACACCACTTTTTGGCCAGCATCAAGCTTAATACCACGAACACCCGTTGCAGTACGACCCATAGGGCGCAATGCAATCACTTCTTCGCCAGTTTCAGCATCAATCTTCACTTCACCGGTTTCAGAATCACGCGCTTTCTCATTAAAGCGAACCACTTTACCTTCGTTAGAGAACAACATAATGTCGTCACTACCTTCAGTAATATCAACGCCAATTAATTGGTCGCCGTCTTTTAGGTTCACAGCAATAATGCCGTTTGCACGAGGGTTACTGTACGCCGTTAATGCGGTTTTCTTAACGGTACCGTGTGCTGTAGCCATAATGATAAACTTATCATCAGCATACTCACGTACCGGTAGAATGGCAGTAATGTGCTCACCGTCAGAAAGTGGTAATAAGTTAACAATTGGACGACCACGAGCAGTTCGACTGGCCAAAGGTAATTGATACACTTTTAACCAATACATTTTACCAAAGTCAGAGAAACACAAGATGGTGTCATGGGTGTTTGCCACCAATAACTTCTCAACAAAGTCTTCATCTTTTACTTTAGTTGCCGCTTTGCCTTTACCACCACGACGCTGCGCTTGGTAGTCGGACAATACTTGGTATTTTGCATAACCTAAGTGAGACAAGGTTACTACAACGTCTTCTTCATTGATTAAGTCTTCAAGACTCATATCAATTTCGTTAGCGTTGATAATCGTACGACGCTCATCACCGTATTGCTCAAGAATTTCTTCTAGTTCTTCTTTAATCACTTCCATCAAGCGTGATGGATTACGAAGAATGAATAACAGGCCTGCGATAAGTACTAATAGCTCTTCATACTCAGCTAAAATTTTATCGTGCTCAAGACCGGTTAAACGGTGTAAACGTAACTCGAGAATAGCTTGTGCTTGTTGCTCAGTTAAATAGTACTGACCATCGCGAATACCATACTCTGGCTCTAACCATTCTGGACGAGCTGCATCGTCACCCGCTTTTTCAAGCATGCCTTGTACATGGCCTAACTCCCAACCTTGTGCGACTAATTTAGCTTTAGCTTCAGCCGGTGTAGGCGAGGCTTTAATCAGTGCAATGATCGGATCGATGTTAGCCAGTGCAATAGCAAGTGCTTCAAGGATGTGGGCGCGTTCGCGGGCTTTGCGTAATTCAAATACTGTACGACGGGTAACTACTTCACGACGGTGAAGAATAAAACACTCAAGCATTTCTTTAAGGTTAAACAATTTAGGCTGACCATTGGTCAATGCCACCATGTTAATACCAAAAGAACACTGCATTTGTGTTTGAGCATATAAGTTGTTTAATACAACCTCACCCACTTCACCGCGTTTGATTTCAATAACAATACGCATACCGTCTTTATCAGACTCGTCGCGTAGGCCACTGATACCTTCTAATTTTTTATCTTTAACAAGTTCAGCGATTTTTTCAATTAAACGCGCCTTGTTAACTTGATATGGAATTTCATGAACAATAATACGTTCACGACCATTCTCTTCCGTTTCGATTTCCGCTTTAGAACGCATAATCGCGCGACCGCGGCCGGTGTTGTACGCATCAATAATACCTTTGCGGCCATTAATCGACGCTGCCGTTGGAAAATCTGGACCTGGAATGTATTCCATTAACTGTTCAATCGATAAGCTTGGATCTTCGATTAACGCCAAACAGCCTTTGACCACTTCAGTTAAATTGTGTGGTGGAATATTGGTGGCCATACCAACCGCAATACCCGATGAACCGTTAATTAATAGGTTCGGTACGCGTGTTGGTAACACCGCAGGGATCATCTCAGTGCCATCGTAGTTAGGCACAAAATCCACAGTTTCTTTTTCAAGGTCGGCTAATAATGAATGCGCCAACTTTTGCATGCGGATTTCGGTATAACGCATCGCAGCTGCAGAGTCACCGTCGACAGAACCAAAGTTTCCTTGTCCATCAACTAAGGTGTAACGTAGCGAGAATGGTTGCGCCATACGTACAATCGTATCGTATACAGCTGTGTCACCATGTGGGTGATACTTACCAATTACGTCACCAACGACACGAGCGGATTTTTTATATGGTTTGTTCCAATCGTTTTTTAATTCGCTCATTGCGAACAAAACCCGACGGTGAACAGGTTTTAACCCATCACGAACGTCAGGCAATGCACGACCTACAATTACGCTCATGGCATAATCAAGGTAAGAATTCTTAAGTTCGTCTTCGATGTTAATTGGCGAAATAGATGATGCCAGATCAGTCATAAACTGCGCGTTCCTCTAAAGTGAGCTGACAATAAAACTTCCATATTATTATCTAGCTTAAAAACGTGATTTGGCATTCTAACACAGATAATTAATGTCGCCAGAACAAAGACCTGTCAAATGCTCTATGACTCTTAAAAATGATAAAAAAGCTAATATATTCAGCGAATTTATATTATTGGCACATGAATATAGGCTGATAAATAAGTCATAATCAAAGCCAATTTGCTGATGCTTTAAGCAGTTAAGAGCACAATTTTACAATTAAGCGGGCTTAAGTGGATGTTTTATGAGCAAGTGTGAACAAGCCAAGCCATTGTTGACTACTATTCACAAAGGTTATCGTTATAATAGCCATCATACTTTATTAGACACTTAGGTTAAGTTATGTCACACGCTGAACAATCGACACCCAATGTTGATCCGCAAGAGATCGCAAAATTTGAAGCCATGGCACAAACATGGTGGGATCTCAATGGCGAGTTCAAGCCATTGCACTTACTTAATCCACTGCGTTTAAACTACATTGATCAAACCGCTGGCGGTATTTTCGATAAGAAAGTGCTTGATGTCGGCTGTGGCGGTGGCATTTTGTCAGAAAGTATGGCTCGCCTGGGTGCACACGTTGATGGTATTGACATGGGAACTGAACCACTTGAAGTGGCAAAACTGCATGCATTAGATTCTGGGGTAGCGGTTAACTATCTTAAAACTACCGCCGAAGCACACCGCGATACGCACCGCGAGCAATACGATGTAGTAACCTGTATGGAAATGCTTGAGCATGTACCGGATCCACAATCGGTAATTCAAGCATGTTGTGACATGGTAAAACCCAATGGTTTTGTATTTATCTCGACGATTAACCGCAATATGATGTCATACCTTAAAACCATAATCGGCGCTGAATATCTATTAAAAATGCTTCCAATTGGCACCCACGATCACAGTAAATTTATTCGCCCATCTGAACTGATGGCATTAGTCGATAACACCGATTTATTGTGCAGAGATGCATTAGGTATTACCTACAATCCTCTATCTGGTGTATTTAAGTACACCAAGAGTGTCGATGTTAACTATATGATAGCCACACAAAAAATTGATTAGCCAGCCTATGTTTTTCACTGTTGCAACAGTGAAAAACATAAATGAAGCCCAATAGCGTTATGTTATGCCGATAATGCTATTAAAGGCTGCGTGGATTTACTGCCATTTCTCTGTGAGGAGCTAACTCTTGCATATGCACGACATTAAAGGGGTACTGTTCGATTTAGACGGTACCTTAGCCGACACCGCACCTGATTTAGTCCAAGCATTAAATTTGAGTTTAGACGAAGCCGGTTTTAAGGTTCAAACGCTTGAAACCATGCGCCATGCGGCTTCACATGGCAGTTTATATTTGGTCAAGACCGCTATTCCACAGGCAGATGAACACGTTCAACTTGATATTCAACAAGCACTACTGCGCCATTATGCACGCATTAATGGCGATCACAGCCGTTTGTTCGACGATTTACCCGAACTCTTAACCCTATTAGATTCCCAAGCCATTCCCTACGGTGTCGTCACCAATAAGCCAGCTCGATTTGCTCGGCCATTAATACAAAAGCTGGGCTTAACCGATAAACTGAAAACCATGATCAGCGGCGATAGTACCTGTCACGCTAAACCTCATACTGCGCCGATGTTATTAGCCGCTCAACAAATAGCCATCGCACCTCAAAGTATTTTATACCTAGGCGATGCTGAGCGTGATTTAGTCGCCGCTCGCAACGCAAGTATGATAGGTGGCATTGCCTTATGGGGCTATTTATCACCCAGCGACACACCGAATACATGGCCAGCAACATGCCAATTTGAACATGGTGCAGCATTAAAACACTTTTTTACTCCGTCGTCTTTTTGAGATCGATTCATCTAAAATACACCTCTGAATGCATCATTGGCTAAAGATTATGCTGACAATCACTTACCGATCAAAAGCCCTAAAAGATCAATCTAAAATTGAGGGTAAATTTTCGATCGCTGTTTATTTTAGCGATCAAAACTTTCTTATTTGATGGTTGAAAAAATATCATTTATAAAAAACACGTTATAAATTTGGGCTCTAGGGTTAGCTGTCACTAACCCTGCCGTTTATCCTCAAGTTATCCACAAGAAGTTAATATAATTGTGGCTTGCAAAAAAACTCAAACCTCACTATCTTGTATCTTAGATTTTAAATAACACCATATCTTGTGTGTGGCCGACAATCAAAACACTACTCCACAGCATAACAAGGAGATAGATGTTAACTGAACGTATTGGTGGTTTACTGCCATGTTGTGAGTACCTTCAAGTTGATTGTTTTAACATGGAATTGTTTTGTAACGGGTTCAGATCGAACCCAGCAGCACTGCATCCAACAACAGATCACATGATTAGATATAGAACCAAGGCCTCTCTTCAATGAATAGCAATATGACAGTCACTAAACGCAGTGGCGAACGTGAATCGATCGATTTAGATAAAATTCATCGCGTAATCACTTGGGCAGCCAAGGGATTAAAAAACGTCTCAGTATCTGAAGTAGAACTTCGATCTCATCTGCAGTTTTTTGATGGCATTCCAACTGAAGCCATTCATGAAACGATCATTAAGGCCGCGGCTGACTTGATCTCTCCTGAGTCACCTGATTACCAATTTGTGGCAGCCCGCTTAGCGGTATTCCATTTACGTAAAAAAGCGTTTGGCCAATTTGAACCGCCTAAGCTATTCGATCATGTCACCAAGTTAGTTGAAATTGGTAAATATGACATGCACATCATGGCGGATTACAGCCGTGAAGAGTTAGATATCCTTGATGGCTACATTGATCACTGGCGTGACATGAATTTCTCTTACGCCGCAGTCAAGCAGCTAGAGGGTAAATACCTGGTTCAAAACCGTGTGACTCACGAAGTATATGAAAGCGCACAGTTTTTATACATTTTAGTCGCAGCGTGTTTGTTTGCTCGTTATCCAAAAGAAATTCGTTTGAAGTACATTAAAGACTTCTATGACGCGACGTCTTTATTTAAGATCTCACTTCCAACGCCAATCATGGCGGGTGTTCGTACACCGACACGTCAATTCAGCTCATGTGTACTCATCGAGTGTGATGACAGCCTAGACTCAATCAATGCTACGGCATCGTCTATTGTTAAATACGTGAGCCAACGTGCAGGTATTGGTATTAATGCAGGCCGTATTCGTGCTTTAGGTAGCCCTATTCGTGGCGGTGAAGCATTCCACACTGGTTGTTTACCGTTTTATAAGTATTTCCAAACAGCGGTTAAGTCTTGTTCCCAAGGCGGAGTCCGTGGTGGTGCAGCAACACTGTTCTACCCGTTATGGCATCTAGAAGTTGAATCACTGCTAGTACTGAAAAATAACCGTGGTGTTGAAGACAACCGTGTGCGTCATCTTGATTACGGCGTGCAGCTAAACAAATTAATGTACCAACGTTTAATCAAAGGCGACTACATTAGCTTATTTAGTCCATCTGACGTGCCTGGCCTTTACGATGCTTTCTTTGAAGACCAAGTCGAATTTGAACGTTTATACCTGCAGTATGAGCAAGACAGCAGCATACGTAAAAAGCAGATCAAAGCAGTTGAATTGTTTTCACTGATGATGCAAGAACGTGCCTCTACTGGCCGTATCTATATTCAAAACGTCGACCATTGTAATACGCACAGTCCATTTGACTCTAAAGTGGCACCGATTAAGCAATCTAACTTATGTTTAGAAATTGCCTTGCCGACTAAACCGTTAACTAACATTGACGATCCAGACGGTGAAATCGCCTTATGTACTTTATCAGCGCTTAACTTAGGTGCGATTAAGGATTTATCTGAACTTGAGCCTTTAGCAGATTTAGCTGTGCGTGCATTAGATAACTTACTTGATTATCAAGATTACCCAATCAAAGCCGCGCAAACCAGCTCAATGAATCGCCGTACTTTAGGTATTGGTGTGATTAACTTTGCCAACTATTTGGCTAAAAATGGTAAAAAGTACTCTGACGGTTCAGCAAATAACCTGACTCATAAAACCTTTGAAGCAATTCAGTTCTATTTACTCAAAGCGTCAATGAACTTAGCTAAAGAGCAAGGTGCATGTCCGTTATTCCACGAGACAACTTATTCGAAAGGTATTTTACCTATCGACACCTATAAGCGCGATTTAGATAAAATTTGTGACGAACCATTGCACATGGATTGGGAAGGTTTACGTAGCGATATTAAGCAGTACGGCTTACGTAATTCGACCTTGTCTGCATTAATGCCTTCAGAGACTTCATCGCAAATTTCAAATGCGACTAATGGTATTGAGCCTCCTCGTGGATTGATCAGCGTTAAGGCCAGTAAAGACGGGCAGTTAAAGCAAGTAGTACCAGACTTTGAGTTGCTTAAAGACAAGTATGAACTGCTGTGGAATATGCCAAACAATGATGGTTATATCCAGCTTGTTGGTTTAATGCAGAAGTTTATCGATCAAGCGATTTCAGCCAATACCAATTATGACCCAAGCCGTTTTGAAGGCGGTCGTGTACCAATGCAAACCTTGCTTAAAGACCTGTTAAGTGTCTACAAGCTAGGGATTAAAACATTGTATTATCATAACACTCGCGACGGTGCTTCTGATCAATTTGACGACATTATTGCTGTCGAAGAAGAAGACGATGGCTGCGGTGGCGGTGCATGTAAAATATAATCTTCACTTTATGTATATTTAGCGGGGGTCTTCCCCGCTTTTGGAAAATGCGTTTTCAGGACACCTAAATAATGGCTTACTCAACATTTTGTCAAATACCTAACGATTCGACCAAAGAACCTATGTTTTTCGGTCAATCCGTGAATGTGGCACGCTACGATCAGCAAAAATATGAAATTTTTGAAAAACTGATTGAAAAGCAATTAAGTTTCTTCTGGCGCCCAGAAGAAGTTGATGTCAGTCGCGACAAAATTGATTTCGGTGATTTACCTGACCATGAAAAACATATTTTTCTGTCAAACCTTAAATACCAAACCTTGCTCGACTCTATTCAAGGGCGTTCACCTAACGTAGCGTTTTTACCGTTAGTATCGCTACCTGAATTAGAAACCTGGATTGAAACCTGGTCATTTTCTGAAACGATTCACTCGCGTTCGTACACTCATATTATTCGTAATATTGTTAACAATCCTTCTGTGGTGTTTGACGATATTGTGCAAAATGATGAAATTTTAAAGCGTGCTGGTGATATTGCGGCTTATTACGATGATTTAATTCACCTTACCCAGATTAATAACCTGTTAGGTGAAGGCACTCATGTGATCGACGGCAAAGAAATTACCGTTAACTCACGCATACTGAAAAAGTCATTATATTTGTGCATGATGTCGGTTAATGCTTTAGAAGCGATTCGTTTCTATGTCAGTTTTGCATGTTCATTTGCTTTTGCTGAGCGTCGCGTCATGGAAGGAAATGCTAAAATCATTCGCCTGATTGCCCGTGATGAAGCCTTGCACCTTAACGGTACGCAACACATATTAAGCTTAATGCAAGGCGGCAAAGACGATCCTGAAATGGCCGAGATTGCAGCTGAATGTAAGCAAGAGGCCTACGACTTATTTGTCAAAGCGGCAGAACAAGAAAAAGCATGGGCCAAGTATTTATTTAAAGACGGATCAATGATTGGTCTTAACGAGCAGATTTTGTGCCAGTATGTTGAATTTATTACTAATCAGCGGATGAAATCGGTACATTTACCACAGCCATACGAAGAATCGTCAAATCCTCTTCCGTGGATGAAAAACTGGTTAGAAAGTGATGCAGTACAGGTTGCCCCACAAGAAGTTGAAGTGTCTTCATACCTTGTAGGACAAATTGATTCTTCTGTTGATGGCGATGAGTTTTTAGATTTTGACCTATAAAACATTTTTCAAAAAAGCGCCTATTGTAAGCTTGAAAGGACAGCCGGTTATTTTATTTGACGGCCAACACTCAAGCTTACTAGAAGCGCTTGAAGCGAAAAAAGTAAAAGTATTTTCAGAGTGCCGCAACGGTTTTTGCGGCGCCTGTAAAACCACAATAATATCTGGAGAAGTCAGCTACCTCTCCAAACCTCTGGCAGAGCTTAAGTCTAACGAATGTCTGCCCTGCTGCTGTGTGCCTGAAAGCGATTTAAACCTCAAATTATCCACTGAGGGCGTACAAATTGTGGCTAAACGTCAATATGCGGCGGAAAATAGTAGCCATAAACAGACAACAGCATTAACCCAGCAGTTACAGATAACCCCAAAATTAGCTCACGAAGGTTAATCGATAAATTCTTCAGTACGGTTTCTTGTATTTCAGTTGATCTGTTCAGTTAAGCGACTTCAGCAAATATCTTGCAGTACATGGATTGCAGCGGCTGTATTGACCTTTACATACAAGGGTTAGGATTACGGCTTAACTGTTGGGATTTAACTGTTGAGGTTTAACCTACTCGCTGATATTTAGGGCGAAAATGAATAGTATTAATTTACCCAACTGAATCTAAACCTTCCAGCACTAATACTAATCTAATCTTAACCTCAGTCATCCCCCATAACAGCAGATCGCGGTGTGTTTTAACGTCGCTAACACTATCCTCTTAAGCACATATGTCTCTTCATCAGCTTGGTTATTTTTAGCAGTAACACTGTCTATTTAACCTGAACTCGGGATAAGCATTGGACAAGAAAAGCCTGAAGGAGTGATGTTAAATAGGGCAGGCAAAAAGCGGATTGTAGCGCGACTGATATACCTAACGTCAGCTTAACCCTATGACTAACACTGATAACTGAAACTGAATCGCCATAATATGGAGTATGAAGGGATCAATAAGCAGCGTTTAAGCTTGTTATCGGTGACAACAAGCTACTCAGAGGACATCGCTTATCACCTCTTTACGTTAGCGATTAACTATTACTCAGAGCGTCGCAAGATGACACGTAACTGTCTAACTCAATATTCCCTTGTAAAATAATCCCATGATAATGTGCTTTTACCAGTTGATAATCTATGCTCGGCGCAAAATAGTAAGTCACCTCTTCCGCCCCAGTTTGCTCAACGGGTATCAGTTGTAATTCTCCCCAGGGTGCGATGTTAGAGGTGAGTGAGTCTTTAACATAGTACTGATAGGATTCAACCGCATCTGAGGCTTGTCTTATCAGCGCAAATTGCTGTCGCCCGTTGAGTAAATACTCACGAATTTGAATGGCTAAGGTATCAACATCTCTGAGCGGTATGCTATTTGATTGGTAATGGCTGACTTCACCATCAACATCAACACGAGAGCCGAGACCGTGATTTTCTAGAGTGACTTGCATGTCTCGGGCACGAAAGCCGGTCACTTGTTGATGAAACTTATGCGTTAGCCATTCATGAGTGGAATTTGACCAAGATAACTCAGTGCGCTGCTGGTATTGAGTGCCAATACCTAAAATACTGGCTTTACTTGTTGAGGTAATAACGGCTGATTTACCCTGCCAGTTCTCGGTGCGAGTCATGTTGCCCATGTGCAGACCACTGAGAAAAATAGAGTAACTAAAGTTTCGCTGACACTCTTGCTCAACCTCAGCGGCCATGGCACTGCTACTGTGCAGCAATCCACTTGAAAAACCGAGAATCATCAGTACTCTCGTTGCCGCTAAACAAGCTGTGGTTGATACATTAATATGACAACACCTTGTCAGTATCGGTCTTATTGGTGCCATTGATGTTACTAGAAAAAGCATTTCGGGTTTATTTTCCTTTAAAAATAGGAATCGCATGAAGGTCTTATAAGCAATAATAAGACCTTAGGAAATATCGACTTAAAAAACTTCATTTACATTTAAGTAGAAGTTAGTGTCATTCTCACCTACCCCAACGTCAAAACGTAAATTAATATTGTCTTTAATTTTAAAGCGGAATCCAGTGCCGTAGGCGGTTAATAGAGTATCCGTTAACTCACTGACTTTAGGCGCAACACTGCCGACCGATCCCCAAAATACCATGCCATAGCGCTGAAATATTGGTAATCGATATTCAACCTGTCCCATCATCATTTGCTCATCGCGATATCGGCCTCTAATGTAACCGCGCATCGCATCTGAACCGCCGAGGTCAGGTAAAAGATTCCACGGCACGTCACCACTAGTAAGGTGACCTTGAACTTGCCAAGCGATTAATCCAGGTGTTGACCCTAAATCGATATAATTCGCTAATTCAATATTATAGGTAGAAAACGAATCGAATTGGTCATTTTGATATAATCCAGCATCAAGCTGAAACAACCAACCTTTTGTCGCGTTTAAACGATAATCTCTTGAGTCATAAATACTGGTGATCACAACACCTGAGCTAAAATTATCTGGCAAAAGGCTATTTGCATCAACAGGGGCTTGGGTGGCAACTAATTCTAGACTGTCTGCTGTGGTATAAATAAAATCAGCACCTACGCCAATAAAATAGTTATCGGCGACTTCGGTCATCCAGCGCGGTTTAAAACTATACAGTTGTTCTTTGAATTCGTGATGATTAAGGTCTTGATCGCCTTGTTCAATCCCAACACCATAATACACTGCAGCTTCATTGTGCAGCTCTAAATCGAGCAGCAATCGCTGCTTACCTTGATTTAAAAACGTCATGTTCTCGACTGTAACGCCATAGGATTGATTCATTGATGCGAACGAGTTCAATACTAATGATGAGGGCTGCTCTTCACTCGATGCATTATCGGTTTTATATAACCCTACCATTAATAGCCCTACACCAAACTTCTTCTCTGGGGTGTAATAAGCCGTAGGCAAATAGCTCATATCAATGGCTTTAGTGTCATCAAACTCACCATCGGCACCAAACACAGACAAAATATTATCAATCCATGTGGGTTGCATGTCTTTGGGGGTTTCAAAAAGAGGTTCAACTGCGTTGGCGGCGTTAGAAAAAATAAATAGTGCTAAAAGTAAGGTCCGTTTCATAAAAACTCTATTAAATGTAAAAAGAATTAGGCTTGCATGATGACTTCAATGCCAATGATTGAATCAAGCTTGTATTAGTTGGCTCCGTAATGCTGAGAGGTAAAAGCTGTTGTCGATACAATGGTTTCAAATTCAATAACGATCAAATCTTCAAGTATTATCCTCGCTATCACTCAATACTAACTGAATAAAAACTGAAGCCTTACTGAAGATAACGCTTATTTGAGTCAGAATTTAACCATTATCTCTTCCTCAAGCATCACTGTAGACATACTCTATTTGGCATCATTTACGTCAATGATACCACTAGTGTTCATAATGCCTGCTAATATAGCATATTCAGTGGTTAATATTGATGATAACTCCGAGCTCAGCCGATGGGACTCACTCGGGGGAAATGTATAACATCAGCTATATTTAGGTGGGTTGCTACAGGATTTTGATTCATTAGACAAGAGTATACAAACGACAAATTCAGTAATATATGCCTCATTTAATCAGTGATCCATCTGCAAGTAAAAATTATTTCCTTAGATATATCATCCAGCGCGCAAGTAAGGTATAACGACGCTATGAAAACGCCTATACGATTACAACCACTGGTTGACGATGGTCTCGTCGATGAAGTGATAAGCCAACTCATGAGTGGCAAAGAAGCTACGGTCTATATGATCAGATGTGGCGATGCGATCCGCTGCGCGAAAGTGTATAAGGAAGCCACTAAACGCAGCTTTAAAAAAGCAGCACAATATCAAGAAGGTCGAAAAACCAAAAACAGTCGTCGTGGTCGAGCCATGGAAAAAGGCTCTAAATACGGTCGAGAAGAACAAGAAAAAGCCTGGCAAAATGCCGAGGTAGATGCATTATACAAATGCGCGGCGGCTAAAATTAGAGTACCAGTGCCTTATGGCTGCTTTGATGGTGTGCTATTAATGGAGTTGATCACCAATATTCATGGTGATGTTGCACCGCGATTAAACGACGTAACACAGATGAGTGTCGAGCAAGCACAAAGCCAGCATTACATTATGATGGGCTATGTTGTGCGTATGCTATGTGCGGGTATTGTGCATGGCGATTTGTCTGAGTTTAACGTGCTGGTCGACAAGGATGGTCCTGTGATCATTGACTTGCCTCAAGCTGTTGATGCATCAGCCAACAATAATGCCAAAGCAATGTTATTTCGTGATGTGAATAATATGACTGACTATTATTCACAATTTGCTCCGGAATTAGCCGCGACAAAATACGCTAAAGAAATGTGGGCCTTGTATGAACAAGGTGAATTAACACCCGAAACACAGTTAACCGGTTTGTTTGAAGAAGACACCACAGCCGCTGATGTCGATTCTGTATTAGAAGAAATCAACGCTGCTTTTGAAGAAGCTCAAGAAAGACGCGAGCGCATGAGCGAAGCGAACAACGACGAGTATTAAATCGATAGTTCATTCATGTGAATACCTAGGGAGACGTACGGACAAATTATCGAAGCTTTTATAGAAGATATAGTCTGGTTAATGTCTCCCTATTCTTTAGCCCTAATGAAAACGCAGAATCACGTACGCCCCCCCTTGTTAATTAAGCAGCAAGTTGTGTAAATATAAACGCTAGCTGCCTAAACTCTTCCGATTTGTGCAACCATAGCTAATCCTATTACGAACAAATACAATAATGTCCTTATGGCTAAATCAGATCCTTTTTCCGCCATAGTCAGCAGAGAACCTTACCCTTGGCACACAGGCAAAATAATCAATTTACCCGCCTTACATAACCTTACTTTTATCATGGTTAATTAGGTGTATAATAAGATTGAAAGTTAACAAGGAGAATATTATGAATAGCTATGTTGTATCAGTATTACTCGTTTGTCTTACTACTTCTTTGCCTGTTACTGCTATTGGAAATGAAAATGGATCCATGAGAATGTCTCAGATGCCTGTATTTTCCGATTTTGATAAGAATCAAGACAAATTGATATCTGAAGAGGAATTTGTGCAATTTCAAAAAGCACGGCAAGAGTTGCATCAATCTGAAGGGCGCATGTTAAAAAATGCCTCACGTGATGGTATGTTTGAACGTATCGATTTGGATCACAATAAGTTTATTGATGCTGAAGAGTTTCAATCTCATCGTGAAATGATGAGAAAGTCTAAATAATCTCTGCTCGGAACAATAATCAATGTCACTTTAGAGAGGTCATCAACATCACCTCTCTTTTTAAATACACGACACGGTAGCACATGAGATTTAGCCATCTCAATCAGCATAATAGAACGCCTAACTCCCACTTCCAAACAAACACCATTCAAACTTGGCTTTATCGGGCTATGCTTTGTGCTGTTCTCTGTAAAGCCATAGACATCAATTTGCCAGTGAAAATAATATCACTATATTGTCGGCGTTTTTATACGCTTGCGATGATTTTATCCCGAGCAAACATCGCCTTGCTCCTTTGGCTTATTAATGTTGGCTATGTGTAGGTAAATGGCTAAAACACTGGGTCACACAGTCTCAGGTACTCATTGCTGCGTCGAATATCATAGCCTCACTATCACGAAGCCTCACCAAGCTAAAACGGATAAATTATTCTGCCGCGACAAGCTTGCTTTTAAACACGCCGTAAAAGGCAATGCAGGCACCTGCAAAACCTAAGAAAGAACACACCAGACGATAGTCATTGTTGTCGATAAAGAAATTAGCCACACTGAATACCAATAAAATCAATAAACCAATATTTTTGGTCATCATCATTTTAGGCTCAAACATCAGCCATTGTTCGCATTTAGGGCATTGTGTTTCAACGCCATGTTTACCTTTGCGTACTTGTTTAAGTGCCTTGCGGGCAAACACACCCTGACAACGAGGACATTCCATTTTACATCACCTTTAATGATTTTTAATCAATATAATACAATGAATTAACTTAGTATCAAAGCTTATCATTCAACCCAATTTCTGATAAGTATAACAAACACCTTTAATTATTTATTAATTTTAACGATCGCTCAAAATCATATTTGAACGAATGTTACAGTTAGTTTATAGTCAAGGGAACTCGGGCATGATTAGCAAAATAAACACCGCATAGATGTGGATATTAACAACCTAGCTTGGCTACTTACTCAGAGCTTCAGCATTGACCATACACTCACAGAGCAACAATCATGAATAAAGTCATTGGATTTGATGTTTATGGCACCTTAGTGGATCCGCTAGAGATGGGCCAACATCTGCAACAACTGATTGGCGATAAAGCGCTAGAGTTTGCGCAACTGTGGCACGATAAAAAAGTCGAGTATGCGTTCCGTCGCGGATTAATGCAGCAATATGCAGATTTTGCAGTTTGTACTCAACAAGCACTGCAATATTGTTTGACGGTTTACAACCTTACCCTCACTGCAAGTGCACAACAGCAACTGCTGGCAAAATTTAGTCAACTATCGGCCTTTGAGGATGTTATTGTTGGCCTAGCATTACTGCGCAATCAAGGCCATACCCTAGTCGCATTTTCAAATGGTCCAGAACTAGCCGTGCGCAATTTAATGCATAATGCTGGCGTGTTACCTCAATTACATGATGTCATCAGCGTGGACGACCTACAGACCTTTAAACCTAATCCTGCGGTTTACCATTATTTAATCAACCGCACTCAAACTGATCCCACTCATTGTTGGATGGTATCGAGCAATCCCTGGGATGTTATTGGTGCAAAAGCTGCTGGACTTAACACAGCTTGGATCCAACGCGACAGTAAAAAAGTATTTGATCCCTGGGGCATTGAGCCAGACTTAACCGTCAGCAATTTAATCGAATTAAGTGAACAGTTAAAAGCCAGGTAATAAATAACTAACATGTTGCATTTAAACAATAAAAGCATAACTCATACGCGTTGATGCTAATACATTATAGCGATACACGCTACACTCATAATATTGTGCTAAGCGCATTATAAATTTACATAACCTGCTATCAGGTTGTACAAGGATATTTTATGACTAACCAATATACTCCACCTAAAGTTTGGCAAAATAATACCAATGGAGCTAACAAGTGGGCGAGCATTAATAGCCCTGAGTCAGGTGCTAGATTCGATAAACAACTGCCTGTCGGTAAGCATTCTTTACAACTCTATTCCCTTGGTACACCCAACGGGCAAAAAGTAACTATTCTGTTAGAAGAGTTACTTGCATTAGGTATTAAAGAAGCGGAATACGATGCTTATCTGATTAACATCGGAGAAAAAGATCAATTTTCGTCAGGGTTCGTTGCAGTCAATCCAAACTCAAAAATTCCTGCTTTATTGGATAAATCTGCTGATGAAGATGTGACTGTGTTTGAATCAGCTTCAATTTTGGTTCATCTAGCAGAGAAATTTGACCAATTCCTGCCTAAAGATGGCAAAGCCAGAACGCAAACATTTAACTGGCTGTTCTGGGCCCAAGGCTCTGCCCCATTCCTTGGCGGGGGTTTTGGTCATTTTTACGCTTATGCCGATGAAAAGCAGGAATACCCGATTAACCGTTTTGCAATGGAAGTGAAACGCCAATTAGATGTGTTGGATAAACAACTGGCAAGTAACACCTTTGTAACCGGTGAAGAATACACCATTGCAGACATCGCCATATGGCCTTGGTATGGCAACTTAGTCTTAGGTAATTTATACAGTGCCGCTGAGTTTTTAGATGTTGCCAGCTATAAAAATGTAACTCGTTGGGCTAATGAAGTATTAGCGCGCCCGGCTGTTCAACGTGGCAAAATAGTCAACACTTCATGGGGCGAACCATGGGAAATGTTACCAAATCGTCACAGTGCAGCAGACATTGATGCCGTATTAGCATTGAAGCTTTAATCTAAGTCCACAAATAACAGCTGATGAGCTAACCTCGTCAGCGTATTAAAAAAGCCTTCTGCAACACAGAAGGCTTTTTATTTGATTCACGTTATGAAAGTGCTCTCAATGCAATTAGGTAAATACTCGCATTTCACAATGATTAGATGCTCATGGCAAGCTCAGCACCTTGGCGGATAGCCCGTTTAGCGTCTAACTCTGCAGCTACATCTACCCCGCCAATTAAGTGCACTGGCAAGCCACTGCGCTTCATTTCATCAACCAAGCTGAGGTTAGACATTTGTCCTGCACACAACACCACGTTATCAACAGCCAGAATTTCAGATTGTTCGCCGACTTTAATATGCAGCCCTTGCTCATCAAACTTTTCGTAGCTTACACCGGTTTTCATGTGAACCTGATGCTGTTTTAACACACTACGATGGATCCAACCGGTTGTTTTACCTAAGCCTTTACCCATTTTGGTGGTTTTACGTTGCAATAAATACACTTCACGGCCAGGGACATGTTCAGCTTCTTCAGTTAATCCGCCAGCGTGTTGATAGGTCTTATCAATGCCCCACTGCTTTAACCATTTATCGGGTTGCAAGGTGCTCGATTCTAATTCACATAAGAAATGCGCCATGTCAAAACCGATACCGCCAGCACCAATTAGGGCTACGGTTTTACCAATCTCAACTTGGCCAGTTAATACTTGTTGATAATCGACCACTTTAGGATTATCAAAACCCGGTAGTTTTAAAGCGCGAGGGACAACACCTGAAGCAATGACCACTTCATCGAATTTCTCAGTAGCTAATACCGCTGCATCTAATTTAGTGTTAAGACGTAATTCAACCTTATGCAGCCTAATTTGATTCATAAAGTATCGAATGGTTTCGTTAAACTCTTCTTTACCCGGTATTTTACGGGCCAAATTAAACTGACCACCAACCTCTGACCTGGCTTCAAATAATACGACCTCATGACCACGAGACGCAGCATAAACAGAGAAAGCCATACCTGCAGGGCCCGCCCCCATAACAGCAATGCGCTTTTTATGGGTGGTAGGTAGAAAATTAATTTCGGTTTCATAACAAGCGCGAGGATTAACTAAACAGGTTGCTCGTTTCATCGAAAAGGTATGATCCAAACACGCCTGATTACAACCAATGCAAGTATTAATCAATTCAGGGGTATTGGCAGCAGCTTTATTCACAAACTCAGCATCAGCTAAAAATGGTCGGGCCATTGACACCATGTCAGCTTGACCCGAGGCAATAATTGCCTCGCCAATTTCTGGGGTATTAATTCGGTTCGTGGCGATTAACGGTATTTTGACTTCTTGTTTGAGTTTTTCAGTCACCCAAGAGAATGCACCACGCGGCACACTGGTCGAAATTGTCGGAACACGCGCTTCATGCCAACCGATGCCAGTATTAATAATACTCACGCCCGCTTGTTCAAGGGATTTGGCCAGCTGTACCACTTCGTCCCACGTTGAGCCATTGTCGACTAAGTCGAGCATCGATAAGCGGAACACAATAATAAAATCACTGCCGACCTTGTGTCGAATAGCATTGACGATTTCAATCGGGAATTTAACCCGATTTTCATAACTGCCGCCCCATTCATCACTGCGTTTATTGGTACGCGAACTGATAAATTGATTGATTAGATACCCTTCAGAGCCCATCACTTCAACACCATCATAACCGGCTTTTTTTGCCAAGGCGGCACTGGTTGCGTAATCCTTAATGGTTGAGCGCACTTGGCGTGCAGACATCGCTGAAGGAGTAAAAGGGGTAATAGGTGATTTAACTTTGCTCGGTGCTAAACTAAAAGGATGATAACTGTAACGGCCAGCATGCAAAATTTGCATACAGATTTTACCGCCTGCTTCATGTACGGCATCGGTGACGATTTTATGTTTACCGACTTGCCAAGAAAAGCTTAATTGACAAGCATGTGGCGCTAGACGGCCGCGCAAATTAGGTGCGATACCGCCAGTAACGATTAACCCTACGCCACCTTGAGCACGCTCTTTATAAAAAGCTGCCAGTTTCTCAAATCCGCCTTTTTCTTCTTCTAAACCCGTGTGCATTGAGCCCATCAACACGCGGTTTTTCAGCTTTGTAAAGCCGAGATCTAAAGGTTCTAATAAGTGTGGAAACGACATTCAAACATCCTTTTTAAACAAGTGATTTAAATCAGCATACCCTGACAGTAAATTTTGCTCAATCATTTAAACGCTCCCTTGTTAAAAACCTTTACAATTGAATTTCACATTTATATTGATTTTCAGTTAGGATGACTACATTAGACTGATAAAGGAGTGGCAAATGTCCGCTAAACCCTCGTTTTTAAAAAGGATGTTTTTACTGTTATGGAATACAGTAAACGGTATCCGCAAGTTAATCATCAACATCATATTTTTTGGTTTGTTGGCCGTCATCGCTGTGGTATTGCTCAATAGCGAAGATGAGATTGTCATCGAAGATCAAACAGCCTTAGTACTAAACTTATCTGGCAGCATAGTCGATCAAAAACATTATGTTGATCCGATTGAAATGGCATTAAAACAGGGACAAGCTAATGATCCCGAAGGTGAAATGTTATTAGCAGATATTCTTTATACTATTAATAACGCCACTGAAGATAAACGTATTAATAGCATAGTGTTGGATTTGGCCAATCTTCAAGATGCTGGCATCAGTAAAATGACCGCCATAGGTGAAGCATTAAATCAGTTTAAAGCGGCTGACAAATCGGTGATAGCCATGGCCAATGGCTATGATCAAAACCAATACTTTTTAGCCAGCTTTGCAGACAAAATATACCTTAATAACCAAGGTATGGTGTCGCTTGATGGGTTAAGTCGTTACCGTTTATATTACAAAGCGGCATTGGACAAGTTGAAAATTACGACTCATGTATTCAGAGTTGGTACGTTTAAATCTGCTGTAGAACCCTTTATCCGTGATGATATGTCTGATGCGGATAAACAAGCCAGCAAGGTATTACTAAATGATATTTGGCAGAGCTACTCAACCATTGTGGCCAGTAACCGTCAAATTGCCCCCGACCAATTAGTGTTAACCACTGATGAGTACTTGGCTCAGCTTGATAAAGCTGAAGGTGACAGTGCTAAAATGGCTATAAACATGAAATGGGTCGACGAGCTGGTTTCTGCAGATGCATTTCGCGTTGCCATGATTGAGCGTGTGGGTAGTGATAAAGAAGGTAAAAACTTTAAACAAATTAGTTTTAATGACTACCGCAAATTAACGGCGCCAATGCCTCAATTTATTGAGCATGACTCTGTAGCGGTTATCGTTGCCAAAGGTACCATCCTTAACGGTAAACAACCTGCTGGACAAATTGGTGGCGAAAGTACCTCTGCACTGCTGATGAAAGCTCGCTTTGACGACAAAGTCAAAGCCGTCGTACTGAGAGTTGATAGCCCTGGCGGCAGTGCATTTGCCTCAGAGCAAATTCGTCAAGAAGTGTTAGCGCTAAAAGCGGCAGGTAAACCTGTAGTGGTAAGCATGGGGAGCCTAGCGGCGTCTGGTGGCTATTGGATATCAGCCAGTGCCGATTATATTGTCGCAACCCCAACTACCCTAACCGGTTCGATTGGTATTTTTGGTATGTTTGCTACATTTGAACAAGCACTGAGCCATTTTGGGGTGACCTCTGATGGCGTGGCAACCTCTGAATGGGCTGGATTGTCGCCGGTTCGGGAATTAAACCCTCAAGTTGCTGCGGTAATTCAACGTCATATTGAACGTGGTTATCATGAGTTTATCTCTCTTGTGGCTACAGAGCGTCATATGACGCTTGAGCAAGTTGACGAAATTGCTCAAGGCCGTGTTTGGACAGGTAAACGCGCATTAACCTTAGGTCTAGTTGATGAGCTAGGTGACATGGATATTGCATTAGCTAAAGCGGCTGATTTAGCTAAAATGGACAAATTTGATGTGAAAGTGATTGAACAAGAACTCAGCGCTGAACAACAAATTATGCAGCAATTCATGGGGGCTGTGGCCGCATATGTACCAGACAGCGTTCGTCAGACCAGCATAGTTGAAAAGTTTGTTAGTCAATGGGCTGGTGCATTTGAAACATTGTCAATGTTTGATGATCCTAACCATGCTTATTTGTATTGCGAAAATTGTAATTATTAACCTATTGCATCACCGTAATATGAAGATTATTCAAAAAAAGCCTGCTTAGCAGGCTTTTTTATTGGGGATCGTTAAATAAGCTCGTATAATTTACACAATCTGCAATTATCGCTAAATAAGAGTCCTATATTTATGCCAAAACGATCGATTTACGTAGCCTATACAGGCGGTACCATCGGAATGCAAAAAACAGCCAATGGTTTTGTGCCTGTGTCTGGGTTCTTAACCGATTGTGTACAGTCTATGCCGGAGTTTTATCATAACGAAATGCCTGAATTCGTGATTCATGAATACAGTCCACTGATTGACTCATCTAATATGGCGCCAACAGATTGGCAAATGATAGCAAACGATATTCAAGCAAACTATGAAAAGTACGACGGTTTCGTTATTTTGCATGGCACTGACACCATGGCTTATACCGCATCGGCTTTGTCATTTATGCTCCAAGGTTTGTCTAAACCTGTCATCGTCACCGGTTCCCAAATTCCATTGGCGCAATTGCGCTCAGACGGTCAAACTAACTTGCTCAATTCACTGTATATTGCCGCCAATTATCCTGTTGCTGAAGTGTGTTTATTTTTTAATAACAAGCTGTTTCGTGGTAATCGCTCCACGAAAGCGCATGCTGATGGCTTTGATGCATTTGCATCGCCTAACTTCCCTATGTTGCTTGAAGCAGGTATTAAAATTAACCTCAAAGCAGGTAAAATTAGTAAGCCAACAGGAGAGCCTTTAGAGGTTGTGACCATTAGTCCACAGCCCGTTGGTGTGGTTACGCTTTACCCTGGTATTTCTACGGACATTTTTAATAACATTTTACAACAACCGGTAAAAGCACTGATTTTATTAACCTTTGGTGTGGGCAATGCGCCACAAGATAAAAAGTTGCTTGATACCCTCAAACAAGCTGATGAACGCGGCATCATATTGGTCAATTTAACCCAGTGTTTTCAGGGCAAAGTCAATATGGGCGGTTATGCTACCGGTAATGCTTTAGCTCAAGCTGGGGTGATAAGCGGTGCAGACATGACCATTGAAGCTGCATTAGCAAAACTGCATTACTTGCTTTCAATCGGATTAACCTCAGCGCAAATCAAACAACGCATGCAGGAAAACCTTATTGGTGAGCTAACAGTCGATTAAGTTGCCTTGTCTGCAGATTAATAGCAAATCTGAAAACAAAAATGCGAGCTCTGTAGCTCGCATTTTTGTTGACTATAACTCGTTTATTGAATGAGTTTATAAATCAGCTTCTTTAAACTCGGCGATAGGATCGCCTTTAAACTGTTTTTTCAGCTCTGATTTAGACAACTCATTAATATTCCCACCCGCACCAATAGTAAAATGTTCAGTTTGCTGAAGCTTACGTGCTTGATACAACATCACTACTTGCAAAGTCGATTCACGCTGAGGCTGAGTTAATACTGTACCATCATCCCACTTACCTAACTCAGACGCAGACAATAAGCGCAGGTATACTTCTTCAGGCATTTCATCAATGACTTTATTGATATCGTTCATACTGATTTCCGTTTATGTAACACTATTCTGACTCGGGTAATAAGATAGCCCGTAAAGCCAATAACAAAACTTGCAATCGCGAGATAAGAAGTTGTGCCCTGAGCAGGCTCTCCTCCCCAAAACCACACGACAACCCCTGCGATAAACAATGTCAGAAAAATAAAGCTTTGGGTCATTAAGCTATTAGAACGCTCAATATGACTGATAATTTTTAAAGACTCAGTATTACCATCCAAGGTTGTTTTACAATGTTGACATTGTTTAGCCAGACTTGAAATACGCTTTTGACATTTAGGGCATGCAACTAAGGCCATAATTTACTCTACCTGCTGATCATCTAACATTAAATTTAGCGTTTATGGGCAATTATAGCTGTTCAACAACAGCTAACATCGCGACTAAAGACGCTTCACCTAAATATACGCAACGTTCTGGAGACCAGCCCACAAATGGGTCGGCTAAATTAGCATTGTCTTTAAATGGCATCTCTAACGTGTTTGATAAACAACTGAATGTATTCGCGACCCAGTTAGACCCTACGGTTAAATTTGCTTGCCCCGGTTCATCCTTGTCGTAACCAAACTCTGTTTGGAAATCAGCACTGGCAATGGTTAATGCACTCAGGAATTGTTGTTGTAATGCGGCCATTTTATCGTTGTAGTTTGGTACACCTTCACAGCCCGCTAGGAACACATAAGGAAGACCTTCATCGCCATGAACATCGTAAAACAAATCAACACCAGTTTGGTGCATTTTATTGACAACATAATACACCTCAGGACTTTTCTCTAAGCTCGGAGTCTGCCATTCGCGATTAAGATTGGTACCAACGGCATTAGTCCGTAAATGGCCACGAGCGCTACCATCTGGGTTCATATTAGGCACAATGTAAAAATTGGCTTTGTCTAACAACGCTTTAGACGTTGGGCAATCACTATCAAGCAATTGATTTAACAAGCCTTCGACTAGCCATTCAGCCATGGTCTCGCCAGGATGTTGACGCGCAGTGATCCAGATATTTTTCTTATCAGGATTAGCATCACCAATTTTAAGCAAACTCATGTCACGACCATCGAGGGTTAACCCAAGGTGCTCGAGACTGACAGCTGGATGCAATTGTACTTCGCTGATTAAATCTAAATGACGCTCGTAGCTATAAGGAGCAAAATAGGCAATTTGAATCGCTTCACAATCTAGCTCTGCGTGAATGGTTAACTTGCCATCAACATATTGGGTTGGCAATCTGAACCAAGTTTGACGATCATAACTGGCAACCGCTTGGTAATCTTCCCAACCTTTCGGGTATGAGGCATCACCTGCATTGATAATATTAAGGGTATATGTCTGGCCAACTTCACCTTCTAGACGAAAGTTAAACCACTGATAAAACTCACCGCCGAAGTCGGGACGAATGGCGAGTTGTATATCGTCATGTTTATCAATATTAATGACGTTAATGTTGCCGCCGTCGAAGTTTGCTGTAATCCGCATTAGATTATCCTTTAATGTGCTTGCACTTATTTTGGGCTGAGTAATCGCCTTTTTTATGCGCCATAGCTTATCAAATGCGGCAATTGCTGTGAACCTTTAAAAGTTAAAGCTGTACCCTTGACCGCGAACCGTATTAATTAGCTCGCGTGGCAAATTGCGTTTAACTAATTTACGCCGTGTATTACTGATGTGCATATCTAAATTACGATCAAATCGGCCCAACTCTTTGTGTAATACTCTGCGTTGTAATTCTTGTTTAGTAATCACCTCACCCTGGCGATCAAACAAATATTTAAACAGGCGATACTCTGTTTGAGTCAGCACCAGGGACTTTTCAGCAAAGCGAATCGTATAACTGGTATCATCAAAGCTAATATCTTGATTAAAATTATCATTCACTGGTGCTTGGAGGCGCCGATGAAGCACATTAAGACGCAATTGTAATTCACGTATATTGATTGGTTTTGCTAGATAATCATCGGCACCTAACTCAAGAGCATTAATACGCTCTAGTTCACAACGACTGTCTGCGAGCACAATAATAGCCGTTGAAGGTTTTCTGGTAACGAGTAACCAAAATGAATCCATTTTAGGCACTGAATAGTCTAATAATATCGCTTCGAGCTGAGTGGTTTCCATATAAACCAATGCATCAAAGGCATTATTGACGCGATGAACACTATAACCCTGCTCACTTAGTTGTTGACCTAAGTCGCTTTTATCGGAGAGGCTATGTTCAATGAGTAGGATATTGTTCATAATAAATCACTTAATGATAACGATTACCATTAAGATTATCATATTGATTTGTGTATAACTAGATGTAATCTTTGTTGTCGCCGTTTGATTAACAAAAAAAGGCCTGAAAATTCAGGCCTTGAGATGTTTGCCACACAAATCAGCAGAAGCTAAGCTATTTTTCTAGCATCAACTGCTTGATAAATTTAACCGGGGCACTGCCGTAACTTAAAAACTGTTCATGGAACTGTTTTAAATCAAAATCATCACCTTGATTGGCTTTTAGCTGTTCACGGAAATCATAGATCTCACGATAACCAGCATAATAACTGGTTAGCTGCACTTGACTTAATGTTGCTCGGCGCCATTTCCCTTCAGCTTCAGCACGTTGCTGGAAGGCTTCATTTTCAAGTAAATCAATCACCTGCTCTTCGCCCATACCATTGACTTGAATACTGTAATCTAAAATAGTGTTACAAATAACGCGTAAGTTCCACTTGTAATACATCAACCACATCTCTGGCTCAAAATTACCATAGCCTTCTTCTAACATCATGCGTTCAGCATAGACAGCCCAACCTTCTATCATGGCACCGTTACCAAATAGACTTTTGACTAAACTAGGCGACTGATTTGAATACACTAATTGGGTGTAATGCCCTGGGATCGCTTCATGGATATTAAGTACTTGTAAGATCCAATGGTTGTATTCGCGTAAGTAACTTTCAGCAGACTCGGCACTCATATTATCAAGTGGCGTCACATTATAATAAGTGTTACCACCTTGATCATAAGGCCCCGGGGCACTGATTGATGCGCCAGCAAAACCACGCATATACTCAGGGGTTTCACGAACAACCAATGGCTTATTAGGATCAAGTGTTACTAATTGTTTGTCATTCACAAATTGAATCAGCTCAGGAATTTGTTTGCGTACTTCAGCAACAAAATTTTCCCGTTTAACATGTTTGCTAGATAACACATCGATGAGCTGACGGATCGCTTGTCTTTCATCGGCAGGTTTTGGCGTATCAATATACTTTGACCAAAGAGTATCGGTTAGCTTAGCCATTTCTTGCTGAACTTGATTTTTATCTGCTACCGCTTTGTTGTACAACTGTTTTGCGGTCATACCAGACTGAATATCAAAGGCGAATTTTTCTTCATACAATGTTTCACCGATACGAAAATCTCGGGCGCCCTTTTCAGTCAATTTGCTTTCAAGTGCAGTTAACCACTCAATATGCTGTTTAATGGCTGCTGTTGCGGCATCAAAGCGCTGAGTGAATAAGGCCTTTTGATCTGTACTTAAGCCAGAATCGGCAACTTGCTGTACTAATGCATCAGACAATACCGAAAAAGCCCCTTGGTTTTGCATAATCGCAAGTTGAGTGTGCTCAAGAGTTGGGTCGCTAATGTTATTTCGTGCCGCTTCGTAATAAGCAGGTACATTTTCAAGACGGGCAATCACTGAGGTGAGACGTTCATCTAATGGTGCAAAGTCCTCATTAATAATTTGCGCAAATCCACCGGCAACATTGTAATTTGACGGGTCCCACTGCCAACCTTTAAACCGAGTAATTTCCCACTGCATTGAATCAACTAAATTACTCAACAGTTTATAATCGATTAGCTCATTAGCTGACAAGGATTGCGGATCAAACTCAGCCATAGCCATTTGCTGTTGCTTAACAAAAGCCAATGTTTTATCACGGCTAGCTTGATTTGGGATATCCAAATAGCCATCATTAACATGCTTACCACTATACAAGGCCCAAGTCGGTGACAATTGCCAAAGCTCATCGATAAACCGTTGTGAATATTGGTTAAAATTTAATTTTTCTGCTGATGTACTAGCCTGCGCATTAACGCTATTTTGTGGATCACTTTGTTGCATCGAGTTATCACTACAGCCCGCTAATGCGGCTAAAGCGAAAGACACCGCCAAAGGAAGTAGACCTTTTTTCATTTGTTATCCCTTAAATTGTTATTATTGTTTGTGCAAAATGACTTATCTTATTATGTTACATTTAGCGCTTTTTGGGTGCTATTTTTATGAGTAATAACTTGCTTGATTAACGTGATCAAGTTGATGAAAACTATCTTGCTAGCATTATTAATAGTTAATCATGTTCGTGACTTATTTGCAGCAAGCAGACATCTTTTGTGACATAAAATCTTACGCTATCGATGCTATAACGGCTGACTAAAAGGTATTTGGTTACATTTGTGCAGCCGTGCCCATCGCCAATGGCAGACCTTCAACATGACCACTATCCCTATTACCTAAATCTTAATGGCACAAAGGCCACTAATGCTGAAAGCTATGAGTATTCAGATTGCACCTTATTAAGATGAGATTACCTATGATGCTCAACGATTGGTGATTGCAGATAGCCGTTAACAGCAACAATTACTCATCGATATTATCTGGACCAACAATAATGACGTTATCAATGTCACAGCCAGCGGACTTAGTGCACAAAGTAGCGTGCAAGCCCCAAAGCAATTCAAAGATTTTCTTGGTGCTTATAGCTTAATGAGTTGAACGAGCTTAATTGGTTGAACAAAAGCGTTGGAGGTTAGCCATATCAAGGCAATGTTACCAGGCCTCATGGCTGTTTTGATGGTAAACCGTACCCTAGACAGCAAAAGCATTTTGCAGTGTTAACCATAGCCATTCGGTTTGTGCTGTCGCCAGACTCCCCTAGCCTCTTTTTTATCGACACAAAAAGCATCGACACAAAAAAGCGGAATAAACATTCCGCTTTAATCAGAGACGAATTAACCTTTGACTCAGTCTAGGCTAGATATTCCATGGATTCACTTTACCGCCTTTAGTGCTTGTCGCTGCTTTGGTGGTTTTGGTTTTTCTAAAATCAGCTGGAGCCGTTTTCGACTTACCTAAACTAAGCGTTGGTCTGTCAGTATCGGGGGTTGATTTATGTTGACGACTCTTAGGCATAAAATTCAATACCGAAATTGGGATCGGTTTTTTTGGTTCAAAACCTTCGATGACTTTGCGTTCAATTAAATGCCCTAAACGACTTTCAATCATACACAGATTTTTAAAGTCATCATTTGACACAAAAGAAATTGCCACACCAGCAGCTCCCGCGCGACCCGTTCGGCCAATACGATGAATGTAATCATCGGCAGGAAAAGGTAAATCGTAATTGATAACACGAGATAAATCATCAATATCTATACCGCGGGCCGCAATGCCGGTTGCCACTAAGTATTTAATATTACCTGATTTAAAATCAGCTAGAATTTGCTCACGCACTGGCTGACTTCTGCCACCGTGGATGCATTCAGCGCTAATGTCACGTTTTTCAAGCTGACTGACCAACTTGGCCGCACCTTGTTTGGTTTCGATAAATATCAGCGCTTGGTTCCACTCTTCTGTTTTAATTAAATGACTTAATAAAGCAGATTTTTTATCTTTATCTACCGTGGTTAACCACTGTTCGATTTTTGGTGCGGAATCGCGATCAGCAATCACTGAAATTTCTACTGGGCGCTTAATGGCCGTTTTAGCTAACGCACGAACTTGGTTTGATAAAGTGGCTGAGAACAATAAACTTTGGCGCTCAGAAGGTAACTTATCAATCACTTTATTAATGTCTTCAATAAAGCCCATGTCGAGCATTCTGTCTGCTTCATCCAGAACCAAGACTTCAACTTCATCAAAGTGCACGGCACGTTGAGTATATAAGTCGAGTAAACGTCCTGGGGTTGCAACCAGAATATCGACACCCTCGATTAATGCTTGTTTTTGTGGTTTTTCATCAACACCACCGTAAATAGCAAATGATGTTAACGGTAAGAACTTAGCATAATGCACAATATTGGCTTGTATTTGCACAGCCAGTTCACGTGTTGGGGTTAAAATTAATGCCCTAATACGCTTTTTACGCTGCATTTCACTGTCGGCTAAGCGCTCCAATATTGGCAACACAAAACTGGCGGTTTTACCGGTACCGGTTTGCGCGGCCGCAAGCAGGTTTTTACCCCGTAAAATAACCGGAATAGTTTGTTGTTGGATTGGTGTTGGTTGACTGTATCCCACTTCATGTAGGGCATTGACAATCGTGTCGCGTAATCCAAGTGTCGAAAAAGGCATGAAAGTGGGTCTCAGTAGTAGAATAAGAATAAAGCATTATAGAGGCTGCGCATAACAAGCGCTAACACCAAGTAACGATAAGGCATGCGATAAAATAGCATGGTAGACAAGGGAGAGAACTAGCATCACCCAAATGTCGTGGTTTTATTTAAAAATACAAATGAAAAAAGACGTCCGAAGACGTCTTTTTTCATAATATGGCGGTGAGCGAGAGATTCGAACTCTCGTTAGGGATAAACCTAAACACACTTTCCAGGCGTGCGCCTTCAGCCACTCAGCCAGCTCACCAATTTTTTGACTGAATTTTTATCAATAACAGCAAAGTCATATGATAAAAAGCCAATCTTTAATATCTGATTACATTGAGGCTATATATTAGTTCTCACATACAAAACTGCATCAAGCTTAGTCGCAGTATTGCTAATCGAGGCGTACTTTACGCAAATGCCGATAGCGGGTCAAGCTAAAAAACCCGACTATCAAGCGTTTGCACAAATGCTCAGCAACTTATCAGTGAACTAACCGATTAATGTGGGGAAAAGGCCTTTAGCTCCTGCGGCAATGACTTCAATGCCTAATGACAACATTAATAGTCCCATTAAACGGGTAATAACGTTAATGCCGGTTTTTCCGAGTAACTTAAACAATACTGGCGCCATACGGAATAAAGCCCAGCTGACAAGACCTATGGTCACAATAGTTAAGAACATGCCAACAAAGTTAATCATCTTATTATGCTCTGCGGCAAACACAATCACCGAGCTAATGGCGCCAGGACCTGCCATCAAAGGTAACGCTAATGGCACCACAGCAACAGATTCCATCCCAGAAGACTCACGATCTTCTTCTTGGTTACGTTTTACTTCACTGATCTTACCTTGCAGCATCGACATCGCAATAATACATATCAAGCTACCACCAGCAATACGAAATGCAGACAATGAAATACTGAACATACTCAGAATATGCTGACCGGCTATCATAGTGACTAATAAAATCACCACAACAGCAAAGTTAGCCACTCGGTTGGTATGGCGGCGCTCAACTTCAGTTTGATGGCTGGTTAAGCTCACAAATACAGGCAATAACCCTACTGGGTTAATGATGGCTAACAGTCCTAAAAAGAACTTGATATAAAGCATAAAATCCACTGACTGCACCCTCTTAATATTACCTGATTTAAAGCTCGATTCTGAGGGCGCTAATGTAGCTGAAACCCAGACATTTCCCAAATGAAATTTTTTATATTTGATAGGCCATTTTACAATACAAAAACTAATGGAACATCTATTTAACCTCTTTAACCGTTTAATTATAATCCACGAAAAATGAGGCGCTAAGTAATTTTATTTCACGATATTGCACACATTAGCCACTAACTGATGCTTTAATCTACTAACCGCTTTGGCGAATCACCTTGTCTGTACTAAAAATACTAACCCGCCACTGGTATGCATATTGGCCAAAGATGAAAAATACTAACATTGAGCCAAATTAGATAACTGAAAAACATTCATGTTTAGGCACTCGTTTGTCGTCGATAAAATCCCTTGCTATTGAGACGCTAATATTCACTCGCAACACCAAGATTAACCAGCCACTCATGCTTTCATGTTAATCCTGCAATAACCGCTGATATTAGGCCATAAAATAGCGTACAACAAAAAAGAGATGTTGCCAGTGGCAACATCTCTTTTATTTGACCGTTAATACTCATCTGTGTAATGACTAGGTCGCTGATATCAACACAGGACTGAGTCTAAAATTGCAGATAAGGTATAAAACCTATTTAGCCGTCCAACGATCCATCCAGCCAAGCACATTCTTGTACCATAGCTGTAGATTATCTTGATTTAAGATCCAATGGTTCTCATCTGGGAATACCAGTAGCTCAGATGGAATACCTTTACGTTGCATCAAGGTAAATGCGGCTAAGCCTTGGCCATAAGGTACGCGGTAGTCTTTTTCACCGTGAATAACCAGCATCGGAGTTTTCCAGTTTTCAACATAATTAGCTGGGTTAAACTTTTCATATAGCTCTTTGTTTTGATCGTATGGACCACCAAATTCATATTCAGGGAACCATAACTCTTCAGTGACATAATACATAGAGCGCATATCAAACAAACCGGCATGATCAACTAAGCACTTGAAACCATCGTTCCACTTGCCTTGGAACCAGTTCATCATATAACCACCGTAAGAACCACCGAGGGCACATGCATTGCTCGCATCTAACCAAGGTTGCTGAGTCGTCACGGCAGCCATACCCTTTTTAAGATCTTCAAGTGGTTTACCGCCCCAATCTTTACCTATTGAGTCAGTAAACGCTTGGCCATATCCGGTAGAACCATGGAAGTCGACCATCACCACACCGTATCCAGCACCAGCCCATAGCTGCGCATTCCAGCGGCTGCTAAAACTGTTGCCAAATGAGCCTTGTGGGCCGCCGTGAACGAGGTAAGCAATCGGGTATTTTTTACCTTCTTCATAGTTAACAGGTTTAATCCAGTAGCCATGAACGGTTTCATCGTTCCAACCTTTAAAGTTGAACTGTTCAAATTCCCCAAAGGTAATATTGGCTAATTTGTCTTTGTTGACATCAGTCAGCTGAGTCAATCGCTCACCTTCTAAAGTCACACTGTATACATCACCGGGTTCAACTAATGTCGATTTTTGGAAGAACAATTTATTATTGGCGACCGCAATTAAGCTGTTACTACCTTGATTATAAATCGGACGCACATCGCCAAATTGGGTATTGACTTCAAACAGTGTCACTTGACCAAGATCTTGAGCCGTCACATATAACGTACGGCCATCGGCGCTGAAATTGAGCGAACTTGGGCTACGATCCCATAATGGAGCGACTTCTTTTTCTTGGCCAGTGACATTGTCACGTAACATAATGCGGTTGCGATCAGCTTCATAACCAGGCTTAGTCATGGCTAAATAAGCCAGATAACGGCCGTCGGCTGAGTATGTTGGTTGTGAGTCCCAGGCTTTGTTGTCTGGGGTTAAATTAACCGTTTCACCGCCCGCAACTGGCACTTGCCATAAGTCATAGTTGGTGGTCCACGCTTGATCGTTACTGGGCGCTTTAGCACTATAAACAACGAATTTGCCATCTGCGGTGAAGGTTACTTCTTCCATGCCTGAAAAAGGCTTAGGCGGCGTTTCAGTATCACGACCGGCTGTAATATCAATCGCAGTGGTGACTTTTTCACCATCGAGTGAAGCCACAAATAAATGATTACGCGCGTGATCTTCCCATGTATCCCAATGACGAACCATTAGCTGCTTATATAACCGTCCACTGCTTTTACGTTCAGCTTCTGCGGTAAACATCTCTTTTGAACAGGCTAAGTCTTTACACTCTGGAAATACCCGCAGGGTCATGACAAGCTGTTTGCCGTCGTTAGACAATTTGTAGCCATTAATGTCTAAAGGTAAATCAGTAATCGCTATCGCTTCACCACCATTTAGCGCCAGTTGATACAATTGGCTGCTTCCAGTGCGGCTAGCAAGAAAGTAAATTGATTTTCCATCAGGCGAAAAACTGACATCATGCTCAGTTCCGGCGGCAGAAGTCAGTTGTTTTGGCTTAGCATTTTTATCGCTTAAATCGAGCAGGTAAAGATCCGAGTTAGCCTCGCCTTTATCATCAACCACTTTGACGCCGTAAACCATGGTTTTGCCATCATTTGAAACGGCTGCCGAATGCAACTTATTTAGCTTAACTAATTGTTGAACGTTAAAAGCGGTGGGCTCTGCCGCATAAACTGATGTAGCCAAACCAGCAGCTACCAATGCAAATAATACAGAAGACTTTTTCATTGTTATCTTGTCTCAGTTGTTTAAATAAAAACATGACTGCGCGTTGAGCTAGATACAACTCGACTAACGCGTAATCATAAAATGTGTATTGCAGACTAACCAAAGCAAAACGCTCAGGCAACATGCCTTTTGTAAAAAGCTGTAAACCCGAGCGTTAGATCACATTGACACATATGGCTTAAACATAAGCACAGTCGTGTTTATCACTTACTTTGTTGCTTTACTGTTCGCGATATTAATTTTCCAAATCGCCGGACCGGTTTCATGTGCATTGACACCATTGGTATCAACCGCAACCGTTACCGGCATATCTTGTACGTCAAACTCGTAAATGGCTTCCATGCCTAAGTCTTCAAATGCCACCACGCGTGACTTCTTGATCGCTTTAGACACTAGATATGCTGCGCCGCCAACGGCCATTAGATACACCGCTTTGTGCTTTTTAATCGAAGCAACGGTTTCAGGACCGCGTTCAGACTTACCAATCATGCCCATAAGGCCTGTTTGGTCTAACATCATGTCTGTAAACTTATCCATGCGAGTGGCGGTTGTAGGACCGGCTGGGCCGACCACTTCATTGCCGACAGGATCAACTGGGCCCACGTAATAAATAAATTTACCCGTAAAGTCGACGCCTTCAGGTAAACCTTCACCAGACTCAAGTAACGTTTGAATGCGTTTATGAGCAGCATCACGGCCAGTCAGCATTTTACCATTGAGTAGTAAGGTATCACCACTTTTCCACGTTTCGATTTCGGCTTGAGTGATGGTGTCTAAATTCACATGATGAGTATTCTCACCCGCTTCACGAGTGATCTCAGGCCAATCAGATAACGATGGCGGCACTAAATCCACAGGACCTGTGCCATCTAAATGGAAATGAACATGACGCGTTGCGGCGCAGTTAGGGATCATCACCACAGGTTTTGAAGCGGCATGGGTCGGTACAGACTTAATTTTAACATCCAGCACTGTGGTTAAACCGCCTAAACCTTGTGCACCAATACCTAAATTGTTTGCTCGTTCAAAAATGTCTAAACGCAGCTTCTCTTCAGTTGTAACCGCACCACGTTGCATTAATTCATGGATATCAATCGATTCCATTAATGACTCTTTTGCCAGTACAGCCGCTTTTTCGGCTGTGCCACCGATACCTATGCCTAACATACCCGGTGGACACCAACCCGCGCCCATTGTTGGTAAGGTTTTTTCAACCCAAGCAGCAATGTCATCAGACGGGTTAAGCATAGCCATTTTAGATTTATTCTCTGAGCCACCACCTTTAGCGGCAATCATCACTTCAACTTGGTTGCCCGCAACCATATCAATATGCACCACAGACGGAGTATTGTCTTTAGTGTTTTTACGTGCGCCAGCAGGATCTGACACAATTGATGCACGTAAAGGATTATCTGGATTAGTGTAAGCACGACAAACACCTTCATCGACCATTTCTTGAACGGTCATATCGGTTTTGTCCCACTGAACCGACATACCAATTTTAACAAAGGTAGTCACAATTCCGGTGTCTTGACATAAAGGACGTTTACCTTCAGCAGACATACGCGAGTTAATCAAGATTTGAGCAATGGCATCTTTAGCCGCAGCGCTTTGTTCACGCTCATAAGCCTTGTTCATTGCATCAACAAAGTCTTTGGGATGGTAATAGGAAATGTATTGCAAAGAATCTGCGATACTTTCAATAAAGTCCGCTTGTTTAATCACAACCGCTTGACTAGACATTGAAGATTCAGTTGTAGAGTGAGATGTGGTATTCGTCGACATATGGGGCGCTCCAGCAGCCATTGCGGCCTAACATGGTTATCGTTTTTATTAGAATCGATTTAATATTAACTATTAAGGCCAATATGATACTCTTTCCATCCTTTTTGGGCTACATCACATTTTAGATAAGGGTTATCGATGTCTGCGCGGGCAAAAAACGCACTTTTTATGCAAAAACTGGATTGGAAAATAGACACTAAGGCGCTATTTTCACTTTTTAGCCACCAGCCATGGGCGACATTACTCGACTCCGCCAATGCGCCGCACCAAGATGCCACTTTCGACATTATTGGGTTTAATCCTATCGCGACCTTAACTAGCCATGACGGAATTTGCTCATTTAACCCTAAACATCCAAAAATAATCGCGCTTAATATCGACATCAATCAGCAAGCCAGTCCATTTGAAACATTAGCGCAACTGCATGCTCGTCTTTATCCCAGTGCGCAAGGATCTCTGCATCCTTTTAGTGTCGGTGCACTTGGGGCATTGGGTTATGATTTGGGTCGAGATATTGAAAACCTGCCTAAAATAGCAGTTAAAGATATTCATCTTAATGATATGAATATTGGATTTTATGATTTCGCCCTGATATATGATTACGCAGAAGAGTCTTGGTATGCCTATCATTACGACGGCTGCGGCGCACTCGAGTATGAGTTGAATTTAATTCAGTCAAAAATAGAGCATAATCTAAAACAGACATCCAGCTTGCCTGCTTTTCAATTAACCACACCATGGGTTAACCACATTAGCGTTGAACAATATCAACATAAGTTTGCACGTGTTCAAGAGTATTTACTCAGCGGTGATTGTTACCAGATCAATTTAACCCAACGATTTGAGGCGCAATATCAAGGTAATGAATGGCAAGCTTATTGTGCATTATCCACGGCGAATCAAGGCCCTTTTTCAGCGTTTATACGCCTTGAACATCATTGTATTCTGTCTATTTCGCCAGAACGCTTTATTAAACTAAGCGACCAGCAGATTGAAACTAAACCGATAAAAGGCACGTTACCTCGCCATCAAGATCCGCTTTTGGATCAACAAGCTGCAGCAGCATTACTTGCATCCGAAAAAGATCGTGCTGAAAATGTGATGATTGTTGATCTGTTACGCAATGACATTAGCAAAGTCGCGGCGCCCGGCTCGGTTAAGGTACCGACATTATTTGCGATTGAAAGTTTCCCTGCAGTACACCATTTGGTCAGCACCATAAGTGCCACACTGGCAGAGGATAAAAATGCATTTGATTTACTCCAAGCAGCCTTTCCTGGCGGTTCAATTACTGGCGCACCAAAAATTCGCGCCATGGAAATCATTGAAGAGTTAGAGCCATCACGACGAAATGTCTATTGTGGGAGTATTGGTTATATCAGTCAAAACGGTAATATGGATACCAGTATTACCATTCGCACTTTAGTCACCGAAAATAATCGTATTTACTGTTGGGCTGGCGGTGGCATTGTCGCTGATTCAAATGCCGACGCTGAGTACCAAGAAAGTTTTGATAAAGTCAGCAAAATATTGCCTTTGTTGGCGAGTCTGAATCAGTAAAAACAGGTGTCGATAACCATTCGTTATACCAAGACTTACAACACTAGATGATAGCGATTGTTGACTTGTCAGCAATCGGATTGTTTTTAGTGCTGCCGCGTTATTGATTACCTAGCTGAAATAACGCCCTGTCATAGCCTCTACTTTAGATAAAACAGTCACACACTGCTTAAAACAACTCCTAAAAAGATAATCAGGCTTTAAAGGCCATAGCTTTCACTGCAATCAACTTACAGTTCTCTCCCGTATATTTAATTACATAATAACAATACCCTATCGTCTCCCTATTAATTTTGAGCGATCGATCAAATTAATTTGAGCATTCGTTCAAAAACTGTTTTAATACACTTCTTACTTATAAGGAGTTCACATGATTAAATTTTATTTCCATCCAGGCCCTAACCCAATGAAAATTGCGCTATTCCTTGAAGAAACAGCTCTCGAGTTTGAGCTTGTGCCAGTGGATACCTTAAAAGGTGAGCAACATACTGCGGAGTTTAAAGCGATTAACCCCAACAGCAAAACCCCCGCTATTGAAGATAATGGCGTGCGTGTATTCGATTCAAGTGCCATTCTTTTATACCTTGCAGACAAAACAGGTCAATTAGCTGGCAAGCCTGAAAATCGAGGGGAGCTGTTATCTTGGTTAATGTTTGTCGCCACTGGTTTAGGACCTTATTCTGGTCAATGTGTACATTTCACCCATCATGCACCTGAAAAAATAGCTTACGCCACAAACCGTTATCAACGTGAAACTCAACGTCATTACCAAGTCCTTGACGCACATCTTAGTAACCGTGAGTTTATCGTGGGTGATGCATTGAGCATTGTCGATATTGCTGCATGGGGTTGGGTTGATAAAATCGGCTATGTATTAGGCCAAGATGCACTGGCCACTTACCCGAATGTTCAACGCTGGTTTAACAGTATCAACAATCGTCCAGCCGTTGCACGAGCCAGAGACATGGGTAAAGATATTGTATTTAAATCAGAATTTGATGAAGCCGCAAAACGTGCTTTTTTCCCACAAAATTATGCTGCTGAAACAAGATAGGTTTTGATCCTGTCACCAAAAGGCTTGTTGATAACCCTCACAAGCCTTTTTTGTATTTTGTCTAGGCGACAATGCTCTTGCTTGTAATGCACGCTTAACGCTATGGATTGGTATATTCACTTTAGAGGTTGTAATACTTGCTTTAGAGGTTTCATATAATGATTACGTTCAAGCATGTAGACTAAGCGTAGAAATCATGAATACAAATTGTTATTTTTATTGATTTGGTAACGAATTCACTTGTTCTCGTGGCGCGATTTTCCTACTGTTATTGAAAATGATTATCAATGAGGTGATTCATGAATACCCATCTTCAACATCAAATTAACCATTGGCTCAACAAAGACCCCGACCCAAAAACTCGCGCACAACTGCAAGCACTCATTGATTCAAACAATGAAACTGAACTTACCGCTCGCTTTGCAGGCCGTTTAGCCTTTGGCACTGCAGGCCTTCGAGGTGAAGTTGGTGTTGGCCCAATGGCGATGAACCGTTTAGTTATTCGCCAAACCACTGCCGGTTTGGGTGCTTACTTACTCGAGCAGATTAACAATGCTGCCGAGCGAGGTGTGGTAATTGGTTACGATGGTCGCCACGATTCTTATGATTTTGCCCACGATGCGGCGAGTGTACTAACTGCCATGGGCATTAACGTGTACTTGACTCATAAAGTTGCCGCCACGCCATTAGTCGCTTTTGGGGTAAAACATCTTAACGCTGCCGCAGGTATTGTGGTAACAGCCAGCCATAACCCACCACAATACAATGGCTATAAAGTCTATTGGGAAAATGGCGCACAGATTATTCCACCCCACGACAGCGGAATTGCTGCCCAAATCACTCGTGCAGCCACTCAAGCTATCCCGTTTCTAGACTTAGATGATGCCATTGCACAACAAAAGCTGAATTGGTTGCAAGACGATTTTTACCAAGCCTATCGCCAGGGAATATTTGATGCCAAAGAGCTGCAATATCGCAATGGCCAAGATAAAGTCAGTTTAGCGTATACCGCAATGCATGGTGTGGGCGCCGACATGGCTGAAACTGTGTTAAAAGATGCTGGATTTACTCAGGTGTATTCGGTAGCCGCGCAACGTGAACCTGATGGTGACTTTCCGACAGTTAACTTCCCCAACCCGGAAGAAAAAGGCGCCATGGACTTAGTGATTGCTGAGGCAAAAAAGCACAAGGCGACTCTGGCTTGTGCCAATGATCCTGATGCAGACCGCTTTGCTGTTGCAGTACGCACAGCAGATGGTGAATATAAAATGCTAACTGGCGATCAAGTCGGGGTTTTATTGGGTCATTACTTACTCAGCCACGCCCCTAAAAATCAACAACTCAACGGCACAACCATAGTGTCATCAAGCCTATTGTCTAAAATCGCCTCTGAGTTCGGTGCCCAAAGCTACACCACGCTAACAGGTTTTAAATGGCTGATGAATGTCGGTATTAGTCAGCATCAACAAGATAACCAATTTTTATTCGCGTATGAAGAAGCACTCGGTTATACCATAGGTAACTTAGTGTGGGATAAAGATGGCTTATCGGCCATTGTTGCCTTTGCGCAACTTACTGCAGAGCTTGCCGCCAATGGCCAAACCATCTGGGACAGATTAGAACAGATTTATCGCCAACACGGGTTTCATCTTAATGCCCAAGTCAGTATTGCGCTCAAACCTGACACCCCTAATATTGGTGAGTTTTTACGTGAAAACCCACCACTTACCATTGGTGAGTTCGCTGTGGTGTCTAGCGATGATTTAAAAAGCCTGCAGCGTACTTGCGCCGATGGCAGCAAACACACCATTGATCTGCCCAGCAGTGATGTATTAATTTATGCTTTAGCAAATGGCGCGCGCGTGATAGTTCGTCCCTCTGGCACTGAACCTAAAATTAAGTGCTATTACGAAATAGTCGAAACCATGACCAATAACGATACTTGGGCATCAGCACAAGATCGCGCCGAACAAGCGATGGCAGCTTTTATCTCATCCCACCAAGCAAGCTTACCCAACTAAGAGCCGCTTAACAGCAATCACATCATCTACAATAAATGCCTGTGACTGATCGCAGGCATTTATTGTTTGCGCGGTTTAATGGTCAATAAATGAACGCCACTAAGTATTCAACTAGACCAGAGTGTCATGACATATGACTGATTAGACTAACTAAGTCAGCAGTTAGTACTCCTATGCATCAGCGAAAATGTCCTATAATGTTACAAAGTTTACTATAACGTTATCGCAGGATTACTAATGTATAAAAATCTCGTTTGTTTGGCCGTTATTGGCAGTATTTCAGCTCCTGTAGCCATAGCTGCAGAGGAAGGTGAAAACCTAGAGCGCATTCAGGTCATTGGCTCGCGTATCGCCCTTCGTACCGCTACAGACAGTGCAACACCTGTCGATATTATTACCTCCGAACAACTTGAAGCCACCGGGATTACTGAAACGGCCAAAGCATTACAATTTGCGGCACCAAGTTATAGCTTCCCATTTTCATCAATTACTGACGGCAGTGACGCTGTGCGTCCAGCAAGCCTTCGCGGCATGTCACCGGATCACACCTTAGTGTTGGTTAATGGTAAACGCCGTCATGGTTCGGCATTAGTGCATTTGGCCGGAACCTTAGGTAAAGGTTCGTCAAACGTTGATTTAAATGCTATTCCGATGACAGCCATTAAGCGAATTGAAATTTTACGTGACGGTGCCTCTGCACTTTATGGATCTGACGCTATCGCTGGGGTGATTAACGTTGTACTGAAAGACAGTGACCAAGGCGGCAGCATTACGACTCAAGTAGGTCAAACCTATGAAGGTGATGGTGAACAAGTTCGTTTAGGCGTAAACCAAGGCTTTAGCTTCAGTGACGAAGGTTTTGTGAACGTCTCTTTAGAGGCGCATCAGAAAAACTCCACCAACAGAGCAGGCTTTGATACTCGCCAGCAATATCCAACATTATCCGACGGCAGTCCTGATCCCCGTGAAGCCACATTCGATCGTAAAAACCATCATGTTGGCGACAGTGACTACGACAACTACGGCTTATTTTTGAATGCTGAACAAGGGTTAGATACCAAGGGTAAGCTTTATGCCTTTGGTGGCATTAGCAAACGTAACTCAAGTTCAGGCGCTTTTTATCGTCGCGCACTTGATTCTCGCAACGTGATTGAAGTCTATCCAGACGGATTTTTACCACAAATAAGCCCAGAAATTATCGATTACTCTTTAGTAACCGGTTATGAGTTTGAGTTGGGAAAATGGCAAGTTGACTCATCGGCTGGTTTTGGTAGCAACAGTTTTGAATATACCTTAGAAAACAGTATCAATGCCTCGCTCGGCCCTATTAGTCCAACAAGCTTTGATGCAGGAACCCTGTCTACCAGTGAACTTAATCTTAATGTCGATGCTTCAAGCTACTATGATTTTGCTAATGACTCAGACTTATTAGTCGCGATGGGCGTGACATGGCGTCAAAGTGGCTATCAAATTGATGCAGGCCAAGAAGAGTCGTATATCAAAGGCGATTACCAAGGAAAATCCGGCGGTAGCCAAGGTTTTGGTGGTTTTACCAAAGAGTCTGAAGTCGATGAAGACCGCACTAACCTCGGACTGTATATTGAACTTGAAAACCAACTCACCGAAGATTTTTATTGGGCAGCAGCTGTGCGTTATGAAGATTATTCTGACTTTGGTAGCAACACCAGCTGGAAGCTATCTGGCCGTTATGAGCTGACGGACAGTCTGGCACTTAGGTTAACCACCGACACGGGGTTCCGTGCACCCAGTGTGCAGCAACTGTATTTTACTAACGTATCGACCTTTTTTGATCCCGATCCTGTCACTGGTGAGTTTATTCCTAGAGAATCAGGCACCTTTAATCAGTTATCACCGATTAGATCAGAGCTAGGTATTCCAGATCTTAAAGCTGAACAATCACATTCTTATAGTGCAGGTATTGTTTACACGGGTAATAATGGTTTTGCCGTCACATTAGATGCTTATGAAATTAATGTCGATGACAGAATCATTTTATCAGGCGCTATAGATAAAGAAAGTTCACCGGCGATTGCCGCTATCCTTGAGGGTACCAATGCCGACTCGGCTCGCTTCTTTATGAATGCGGTTGATACTAAAACTCAAGGTGTCGACTTAGTTATCACTCAAGGGATAGACCTTGGTGAATTTGGCGATTTAAAAGCCAACCTAGCCTACTCATACAAAGAAACTGAAATTGAGTCCATTTCGTTGCCTTCAATCCTCAATGGTTTAGAAGACGAACTATTTGATAATATTGAAGTTGTTCGCATGACTGAAGCCAATCCTAAAAACACAGCTAACATTGGCTTTACGCATCAGTATGACGACTTCACTACCAACTTACGTTTCAGTTATTTCGGAAACTACACTGTGGGTTATTCATCAAGTGAAGTGGAATATGGCTCAAGATGGACCACAGATTTAAGTACTCGTTACCGTGCAACCGATAATCTCGCCGTCACCTTAGGGGTACAAAACCTGTTTGATACTTATCCAGAGAAACGTCCTGAGGATAATAACTTTAACGGAATTTTCATATACCCGCTCACCAATACTCCATTTGGCTTTAATGGTGGTTACTATTACTTGGATCTTCGCTATACCTATTAGTCACTAAACTAGTAACACAAGACGGTATCTTTATTGGTCATAGCACGATATCAGCAGCTGACTCATGAGTCATCAAACGGACAACATCGTTCGATGGCTCAGCACAACGCTTCGACATAAAGTGCACCATATAAAGTCGTCAGCTATTTAGCAGGTCAAGCTTAAGTGGTTATTGGCTAATTGAGCAATTGCGGCTATCAATACAAAGAGTGCCAAGAGCTGCCTGCTACTCGTTTGCTAATAATTTGAGTAACCGGTTGAGTGCTACCTAGACACATTATCCAATATGATTCGCTTGGACACTGACTGGATAACTCAACTGCTCACATATAACTTTTCAATATATTGTTTAGCAACCTCATCCCAGGTGAATCGTTGTTTAGCGGCATTTTGTTTCACTTGCTTCCAAGTATCACTGCCAAATAACTCGAGCACTTGAGTAAAACGTTCAACCAAGGCTTCACCTTGTGTCGCCAGTGTTGCACCGTTAAATACCCAGCCACTGACATTATCTTCAATCGTATCATTGAGCCCCCCTACGCCATGAACTAAGCATGGTTGGCCTGCCCGCATCGCGAGCATTTGACTGATCCCGCAAGGCTCAAATGAACTGGGCATTAAAAACAAGCTGCCCAAGCGATAAAGTTGCTCAGATAAAGCTTCGTCATAACCATGTAAAAACACAAAGTTATCATAACGTGCTGCGGTAGCTTGTAATGCATTAGCAATATTCACATCACCACTACCAAGTAACATAAACACGCCATTAGGTTGATGTTTCTTGAGTGATTCGAGAATAGCCTCTAACACTGTTTTCGCCGAGGCATGAATTTTAGTGGCGTGAGTTGGGTTAAAAGGCTGCAACAGAATCAACACTTTTTGTTCTGTTAAACGCCCAACTGAGGTCAGTAAAAATCGTTGCTCATCATCTGACACACTGCTTTTTAAGGCGGTTAAGTGATGATAGTCGGCTAATATAGTCTGCTTAGATTGACTGATCCGTATTAACGCAATGGAATCTAATACACTCAACTGGCTTGTTTTAGTTTGCCACTTAATGACGGCATTCTCAGCTTGAAGTAATAACGCCCAATACTCGCTCTGCTGAGTAGGCTGGGCTTGATTAGATTTATGGCTAACATCATCATAAACGCAGCCATTAATGATCCCAACCACATTACCTTGTAAAGACTTAACCACTAAATCGGCCTCTAACCCTTCGCCACCAAAAAAGCCTTTGTGATAGTCAGATGGCATTAACACCTCTTGCGCATAACTGGGCGACACTAAATGCACTTTGTCACTGAGTACAATGCCCATGCGCATCGGATTAACACAATTGCTGTAACGAGGGTCAAATATACTGGTATCGGCAATAAGGTTTAATTTACCCACATATTGCGGAAACCAATGGGCAAACGATGAATCATCGCCAATAAAAGGCCGGATCCCTTGTAAGGCCAAATTGTGAATGGTAAACACACAAGGTAATGCTCTCAGCGCAGAAAAATCATCTACGCATCCACGCAGCATGGCAACCATTGCACTATGCCAGTCATGTAAATGCAACACCTCAAACCGTGGTAATAATTTATTCACCAAGCACGTGGCCACACTAAGAGAAAACAGTGCAAACTTGGTTGCATCTTCGGCAAACGGTCTGTCTGCCGAACCACTGCAATACACTTGGCCTTGATGATTAAATAGCGGATGATCAAATAGATAGATTTGAGCTACCGCGTCATCCCATTGATCTTCAGCCACATTAAGGATGGCATCTTTATGTTGTGGTCTTGGCAAGCGATAAACCGCTACAGTATGGCGCTGGCCGGCAAAATCAACTTCAACATCAGCCATGTGTGCGGCATGATAATGTTGCGCTAAGAAGCCATAATTTGGCATGGCCACATCGGCTATTACGCCGCATTGTGCCAATGCTGGCGGCAAATCACGGATGACATCCGCCATGCCCCCAACTTTAGCGCCATGCAGTGCATCATTTTCTGCTGCCACCAGCAGGACTCGTTTTACACTCGCAGGAGTCATCTAGGATCCTTATTCAAAGCCAACCGCTAAACCTAACATTTTGCGGGTTACCAAGGTAATGCCTTTTTCTGACACCCTAAAACCCCTCGCCTTGTCATGTTCTTGATTATAACCAATCGACATGCCTTCAGGAATAATACAACCCCGATCTAAAATGGCATTTTTTATTTTACAATTCTTCAGTACCACCACATCGGGTAATAATACCGAATCTTTGACTGAGGAATAAGAACACACACGCACCTCGTCAAATAGCACGCTTCGTTTCACTTTGGCACCAGAGATAATACAACCGCCGGAAACGATTGAATCAACTGCCATACCGCGGCGATTATCATCATCAAACACAAACTTAGCCGGTGGCAGCTGTTCCTGATATGTCCAAATAGGCCACTTAGCATCGTATAAATTTAATGCTGGTGTTGGCGACAATAACTCCATATTCGCTTGGAAAAATGAATCTAAGGTACCCACATCGCGCCAATAGGCTGGCTCATCAGACACTGAAGTTGTAAAAGGAAACGCGAACACATTATGTGTTTTGATAATTGCCGGAATAATATCTTTGCCAAAATCACGATCTGAGCTTTCGTTATTGGCATCTTTTCTTAATTGTTCGAACAAAAATTTAGTATTAAAAACATAGTTGCCCATTGAGGCTAAACACTTTTCTGGATCAGTTGGGGTTGGCTTAGGCTCTGCGGGCTTTTCTTCAAAACCAATGACCCGATTATCACTATCAACTTCCATCACCCCAAATGCACCTGCCGCTTCTGCAATTGGGGTTTCTAAACAACACACTGTCATATCGGCACCCGATTCAGCATGAGCTGCGAGCAAACCAGCATAATCCATGCGATAAATATGATCGCCAGATAAGATCATCACATACTTAGGGATTTCATGCCGAATAATGTCAATATTTTGAAATACTGCATCGGCAGTACCTTGATACCAGTTACCAGATGTTTGCTGTGATGCAGGTAAAATCTCAACCGATTCCCCTAGTTCCTTTTTGAAATGACCCCAGCCACGAGTAACATGTCGAATTAAAGAATGTGACTTATATTGCGTCACCACTCCCACTCTTCGTATTCCTGAGTTAATACAGTTTGATAACGGAAAGTCGATAATGCGATACTTACCACCAAAATAAAGCGCAGGTTTCGCACGCCAGTCGGTTAATTCATACAACCGAGAACCTCGACCACCCGCTAATATCAACGCATAGGTATCACGAGTTAAATTACTAATATAACGAACATTACTCATAAGCAGACTCCATTTGGCTATTCAACTTAGCCACCAATAAACAAACATTAATCTACGATTTACGTTAATTACAGCGTCGCTGCACTTTCCTTGTATTACTTTTTCATCCATATTTCATCACGGTAGCCCGCTATGGTGTTGTCGCTTGAAAAACGCCCACTGGCGGCAGTATTTCGAATACTTATTTTTTGCCAGCTATCTTGATCAAGATACGTCTTAGCGACCTGCTCTTGTGCTAAACAATAACTGTCAAAATCAGCAGCGGTCATCCACTGATCATTAGGGTCAATAATTGAAGCGATAATGTCGTTAAAAATACCCGGTTCGACCAAATTAAAATGGCCACTTTTTAGCATACTCATGACCCCATTAAGGGCTGTTGAATGCTCAACAATGTGTTGCGGTTGATAATTTATCCGCGCTTGAGCGACTTGGTTAGCATCTAAACCAAATAAGAAGAAATTATCATCACCCACCTCTTCCAGCATCTCAATATTGGCGCCATCTAAAGTACCAATCGTTAAGGCTCCATTCATCATGAATTTCATGTTTCCTGTGCCCGACGCCTCTTTACCTGCGGTAGATATTTGCTCAGATAAATCGGTACCCGGACATATTTTTTCCATGGCACTGACGTTATAGTTGGGCAAAAATGCCATGCGTAAAAATGGCGTGACCAAAGGATCGGAATTGACCATATGAGCGACATTATTAGCCAGTTTAATAATTTGCTTGGCCATGGCGTAACCTGGTGCGGCTTTGCCTCCTATGAGTACACAGCGTGGCACCATATTCTGCGTATCGCCACTTAAAATACGGCGATATAAATGAATCACATGGAGGATATTCAGGAGCTGACGTTTATATTCATGAATACGCTTCACTTGCACATCAAACATCATTAGTGGGTCAAACTCAACATCGCATTGCTGCTTCACAAATGTGCTTAGCGCTTGTTTATTTTCAAACTTAATTTGCGCCCATTCTTTAACGAACTGCTTGTCACTGCTAAAAGCATTGAGTGCGGTAAGACGAGATAAATCATTGATCCATTCGTCACCTAAACGGCGGCAAATAAGTGCCGATAACTTAGGATTACAATACGCAAGCCAACGCCTTGGGGTAACACCGTTAGTTTTATTATTAAATTTATCGGGCCACAATTGATAAAAGTCATTAAACAGCCCTTGTTTAAGTAACTGAGTATGCAAGCCCGCCACACCGTTAACTGAAAAACTGGCAACAATGGCTAAATATGCCATCCTAATATGTTGCTCGGGGCCTTCTTCGACAATCGACATACTGGCTAACTTTTGAATATCTCCCGGCCAATGGTGAGCCACTTGTTCTAAATAACGAGCATTAATTTCGAAGATAATTTCGACAATGCGTGGCAACATGTTTTTCATCATAGGTACCGACCAGCGCTCTAACGCTTCGGGCAGTAAAGTATGATTGGTATAGGCCATAGATTGACTGGTAATCGCCCATGCGGCATCCCAACTCAAACTGTATTTATCCAGTAACAGTCGCATTAACTCAGGTACTGCAATGCTGGGGTGAGTATCATTAAGCTGTAACACGTTATGTTCACTGAACTGGCTGAAGTCTTCACCAAATTGACTAACGTAACGGGCCAGTAAATCTTGCAAACTGGCTGATGATAAAAAGTATTGCTGGCGTAGTCGTAATTCTTTGCCATTCACACTCGAATCATTTGGGTATAACACCATGGTGATTTGTTCAGCCAAATTTTTAGTGGCAACGGCTTCAGCATAATCGCCCTCGTTAAACTCGGCTAAATCAAATTCGTCATTCGCTTCGGCTTTCCATAAACGCAGCGTATTGATACGACCATTCTTAAACCCTGGGATTGGCATATCATAAGGGACAGCTAACACGTTTTGCGTATCTGCCCACACATGATGTCGATGTCCATGCTTATCAACATAAGTTTCGGTATGACCAAAAAAAGGCACGCTAACAATACGGTTAGAGAGGCGAACTTCCCATGGGTTACCATGACGTAACCAACGATCGGGACGTTCTACTTGATAACCATCGACAATCTTTTGCGCAAACATGCCATATTGGTAACGAATCCCATAACCAGTAACCGATAAGTCTAAACTCGCACAACTGTCTAAAAAGCATGCCGCTAAGCGCCCAAGTCCACCATTACCAAGACCAGCATCTTGTTCAACTTGCTCAATATCTTCTAAGCTGGTGGCGTAATCGGTTAACACCTGTTGGGCATCAGCAGTAATGTCCAAACTCAACAATGCATTACCTAGGGCTCGGCCCATTAGAAATTCAAGTGATAAGTACGCGACCTGTTTTTGTTGATATTGATTGTCTTTAATCCGTGTTTGACGCCAGTTATCGAGCATTTGTTCTTTAACGCTTTGCGCCACGGCATTAAAAAGCTCATGTTGTTCATGTTCGTCACGACATAACCCGTAGCGGATATGTCGGGCAAGTGATGCCGATAAACTGTCACAGGGTTCACAAGGATCATGATGAGCACTAACCACCTTGTCAGCTTGCGAGGCCGCCACGACATTTTCTTTACTCGTCGCCTTAGTGCTAGCTTTACTGCGACTGGCACGCACTGTGGTTTTTTTTACACTGGCGTTATCTTTTGCTGTGGTCATCAATGACTCCTAGTAAATTCGGTATGAAATAGCATTAAACTACGACTGATTACATTCACTTGCTTATTAGCATCGACTTCAGGTTCACTTTCTTGGGTATGCAGTAAGCAATGCCAATGGCGAAAATGGGGTAGCTGCGGCAGAGTAAATTGGTGGGGCAACTCATCGACATTAATCATCAATAATAACGCTTCGGTACTTTCCGCCACCGCACCAATGTCGGCATCCGCTAGATTACCGGTTAAAATCACGCTTAAGGTACGGGTATGATGTTCACACCAATTTGATTTATTCATCACCTCACCTTGGCGGTTAAACCAAGCTAAACCGTTATCAAATAAGGCTTCTGGTTTATGAATAAAAGCTTGGTGACACAGCATAGGAAAGCGTTTGCGCAAGCTGATCAACTGCGCAGTAAAATTCACTAACGACCAATCTATTTGCTCCCAGTCAAACCAGCCGATAGGATTATCTTGGCAATAGGCGTTATTATTGCCTTGTTGTGTTTGACTTGATTCATCACCCGCCAACAACATGGGTACGCCCTGAGACAACAATAAACAGGTTAATAAATTTCGTTTTTGTCGCGATCGAATGGCATTAATCGCTTCATCGGCAGATTCACCTTCAATACCATAGTTGTAACTGCAGTTTTCTTGATGACCATCACGGTTATCCTCACCGTTAGCCAAGTTATGGCGATCGTTGTAGCTCACCAAATCATGAAGACTAAAGCCATCGTGACTGGTGATAAAATTAATACTCGCCGCTGGGCCTCGGCCGTTATGTTCAAAGAAATCACTCGAGCCATGAAATCGCTTGGCAAATTCAGGTAATAAACCACTATCCCCACGCCAAAAACGGCGCATTGCATCACGGTAGCGATCATTCCATTCACTGAATGCTACGGGATAATTACCGAGCTGATAACCACCGGGGCCAATATCCCAAGGCTCGGCAATCAGCTTAACCTTGCACAGTACTGGGTCTTGGGTAATAGCATCAAAGAATCCACTTCCGGGATCAAAACCATAAGCCTCACGGCCAAGACAACTGGCGAGATCAAATCTAAACCCATCGACGCCCATAATTTCGACCCAATAACGCAAAGAGTCCATGACTAACATTAATACTTGCGGATGATTGAGATTAAAGGTGTTACCACAACCAGTATCGTTAATATTAAAGCGCTTATCATTAGGCAATAAACGGTAATAACTGGCATTATCGATACCGCGAAAACTGTACGTCGGCCCTAAATGGTTTCCTTCAGCGGTATGGTTAAATACCACATCGAGGATCACTTCAATCCCTGCTGCGTGAAGTGTTGAGACCATTTGCCTAAACTCAGCAATATCACCCTCATCAGATAAATAAGCAGAATGAGGCGCCATAAAGACAATACTGTTATAGCCCCAATAGTTATTGAGGCCTTTTTCAATCAAAAAAGGCTCATCGAAAAAGCCATGAACGGGCAATAACTCTACGCTGGTAATACCAACATTTTGTAAGTAATCGACTATCGGCTTGCTCGCTAGGCCCGCAAAGGTGCCTTTTTTTGTTGCATCGACCTGTGGATGTTGTTGAGTAAACCCCTTTACATGGGTCTCATAGATAATGCTTCGAGCCAGACTAATATTGAGCGGTACGATTGGAATGTCTTTAACAAACTCATAATCGATCACTTGTGCTTTGGGTAAATAAGGCGCGCTGTCTTGAGTATCAAATGACAAATCTTCATCAAGGGCATTAATGTCATAACCATAGACCGCCGGATGGTATTTTAGCTCTCCCACCAGCTTTTTTGCATATGGGTCAAGGAGCAATTTATGGTGATTAAAACGATGGCCAAGCTGCGGTTGATAGGGCCCAAAAACGCGGTAACCATACAAAAGCCCAGCTTGAGCATTGGCTAGATGACAGTGCCAAATTTGCCGTGTTTTCTCAGTCATAATGTACTGAGCAACCTCAATTTCCCCCGTGGCATCAAAGATACACAACACCACTTTGGTGGCATGTGCTGAAAATAACGAAAAATTCACTCCGCTATTATCAACCGTCGCCCCCAGTGGATAAGGATAACCGCTGCTTATACCCATAACATGCCCTTTTGAAGTCAAACCCTGCTGTTTTAACATGTTGCACTATTATGGCAACTCATGCGGTTCCGGTGCCCAAATACTGCATGCCAGTGGTGGCACTGTAATCACTAAGCTGTAAGGCATGCCTTGCCATTCTGTTGCTTGTATTTCATACGTTGCATCATTGACAACATGACTGCCGCCATAATGACGGTGGTCACTGTTAAGTATTTCGTTATAGGACTGGTCGGTTGGCACCCCAATTCTAAAGTGGTGAAAAACCTGTGGCGACATGTTGACCACAATCACCACAGGTTGTTGTTTATCAATACCAAAACGACAAAATACTAAAATGTTATCGTCGGCATTATTGCAGTCGAGCCATTGAAAACCATCACTATAGTGATCGCGTTGATATAACGCAGGATATTGCTGATAACACTGATTGAGATCGCGTACCCAATCTTGCACGCCTTGATGCGGCGTATAGTTTAATAAATGCCAGTCAAGGCTCTGGTTATGGTTCCACTCATTGCGCTGGGCAAACTCATTGCCCATAAACAATAACTTTTTGCCCGGATGTGCCCACATGAAACCGTAATAAGCGCGTAACGTAGCAAATTTCTGCCAATCGTCGCCGGGGATTTTATGTAATAACGACCCCTTGCCGTGGACCACTTCATCATGACTAAGCGACAAAATAAATTGTTCGGTAAAGGCATACACTAAGCTAAATGTCAGCTCACCATGGTGATAACGTCTGAACAAAGGATCGCTGCTGATGTAACGCAGTGTGTCGTTCATCCAGCCCATGTTCCATTTAAAACCAAAACCTAAGCCGTTATTACTGGTCGCTTGAGTCACGCCTGGCCACGCAGTTGATTCCTCAGCGATCATATTAATGCCAGGAAAACATTGGTACATGCGCGCATTAAGCTCTTGTAGAAAGCAGATAGCTTGAAGGTTTTCTCGGCCACCCAGTTCATTGGGGATCCATTGGTCGGCTGTGCGGCTGTAATCGAGATATAACATCGACGACACAGCATCAAGGCGTAAACCATCAAAATGGAATTCGTTTAGCCAGTAATAGGCGTTGCTGTATAAGAAACTGCGTACTTCGGCGCGACCATAATTATAAATTAGCGTATCCCAATCAGGATGCTCACCTCGGCGCGGATCTTCATGTTCATATAAGCAGCTACCATCAAATCTCACCAGCCCGTGTGGATCTCGAGGAAAGTGTGCGGGTACCCAATCAAGCAATACTGCAATACCTTGTAAATGGCATTCATCGATAAAGGCTTTAAGACCATTAGCGTCCCCAAAGCGATAGGTAGGCGCAAATAACCCGACAGGTTGATAACCCCAAGAACCGTCAAATGGATACTCACTGATCGGCATTAATTGCAAATGGGTAAAGCCCATTTCTTTGACATACGGCACCAGTTCGGCAATGAGCTGTGAATAATCGGTGTAATCTTGACCGTCATCACCACTACGACGCCATGAGGCTAATTGCACTTCATAAATAGACATAGGTTGAGCATGAGGCTCACGGCTAGCTCGTTCAGTTAACCATTCGCCATCTTGCCAGTCATAATGATCAAAATTAGGGATTTTTGACGCATTGTGCGGCGACGGTTGCATGGCAACGGCATAGGGATCAGATTTAATAATCTCATTGCCATGAACATCGCAAATAGCGAACTTATAGTGTTGATCAGGTTCAACATCTGCAATAAAAATATCCCACAACCCACTCGCAGGATGGTGGCGCAACACATGGCGTTTTTTGTCCCATAAGTTAAAATCGCCCACCACAGCCACTTGCTTGGCATTTGGCGCCCACACACAAAAATGCACACCTTTAACATCATGATGCTCGCGCCAGTTAGCCCCTTGAAAATGATAAGTTTGTAACTGACTACCTTCACCGAATAAATACACATCATCAGGATTGAGTAAACTGTCAAACTGATAAGGATCATTGATGAGCTGCTCACACAGTGGGTATTGCACTCGCAATAAGTAACCAAAAGGTTTCACTCTGCGGCCCATTTTACCGGCAAACAAACCTTGTTGATTAACCTGTTCAAGACTGGCCACTTTACGGAGATCTTTTGCGTTTAACACATCGATACTCAGTGCACCGGGAAGTAAGCAACGAACAATTAATCCTTTATTATCACTACTACTGTGCATACCAAGTAATGAAAACACGTCAGTGTACTCACCATTTAATAAGGCTATTTCACTATCTTGCTGAAAATACGGGGTCGCTACAGTCATAATCAGTGATCCATTAATGGCCGAGTGTATCGGATGAGGGAATGTTTACAGCACTAACGCTGCTTCGGGCGTTACTGCGAGGTTGTCGTGCACAAGCTATCGCTTCAAGACGTTGTTGTACTTTAGGACTTTGGGACATTTGCTTAATAGACAAAGGTAACCTGCGCTGCCAGTTAGGGAACTCTTTCCAAGTACCAGGAATATTAACCCCATGCTTATCAGCGACTAAGTCACTTAATTGCACACTAAACAATTGTGCATTGCCTTTGGCGGCAACACTTATCCAAGCCAGTAACACACTGTCAAACTCTAATTCATCCACTGAAGATGTGGGCAGTGGTAACTCAAACCCATGTTCGCGGATAAGTAAATCGACTAATTGAATTTTTTCTTGCTGACGCTGCGCTAAAAGCTGCTGTAATTTATCATCGGTTTCGATCAAATTAAGCTGACGTCGTAGACGTAAATCGTCGCCAGACCACCAGGCAAATAATGTAGGAACATCATGATTAGCTAGCATCATCAAGCTCTGGCGCTTGTGTTCTTGTGGAGACTTGAAGCCGTGATAATCTTTACAGAAATAGAATAATTCGTTCGAAAAAATACCCGCGTCACGCAAACAAGCCACTATTTCTGGCGGAACTATGCCTAAGTCCTCACCAATAACGACACAACGCGCTCGTTGGCTTTCTAAACACACAATAGCTAATAAGGTTTCAAGCGGGTAATAGACATAGCTGCCATTGCCTAAATCGTCCTGTAACGGCCACCACCATAGACGCAGCAACCCCATGACATGGTCGATCCTCAAGGCTCCGCAACTTTGCATATTACTGCGAACCAGTTGGATAAAGTGGCTAAAGTCATGTTGTTTTAGTTTGACAGGATCAAATGGAGTTAAGCCCCAATTTTGGCCTTGCTCGGCAAACGGATCTGGCGGCGCGCCAATACTGGCGTTATCGCAAAAAAAATCAACATTTGCACTCACCTCCGCCCCATGGCTAATGGCACCAACAGCTAAATCACGGATCAGTCCAATACTCATGCCGCACTGCTTCGCATTAAGCTGACAAGCTTGTAATTGCTCATTGGCAATGAACTGTAAATATAAATAAAACCCAGCATCATGAGTGAAATTTTTAGATGCCAATTTCAATTCCATGGCGACAAATTGCATTAATGCAACGTTATCTTGTTCTATGAATGCCAAATACTCTTTAAATCTTGGGGTTTCATACTTAACATGGTCCAAGCAAAATATTTGATACAGTTTTTCAAATGCAGCATATTTTAACTGCTGAACTTCATCATAGTTAATCAAATGCGCTTGATTGAGGATCTGTCTTTTTTGTTGCCATTTTTGTGATAATAACTCCCCATCAAGGGCGTTATATTCACCAACGGCTTCAATTTGTATGTATAAGGGATTTAAACGACGACGATCCGTTGGGCTATATGGACTGGGATTATCTGGCTGGCTGATGTCTAAAGCATGAAGTGGATTAAGCAGAATAAAATCAGCACCAGCATGAGCCGCGTAATCAATCAGTTCGGCTAAATTGCCAAAATCGCCTATGCCCCATTGCGCATCATTACGTAATGCATAAAGCTGCGCATTCAGTCCCCAAAACTGTTTATCTGTTTGTGCTAAACGACCTTGATAGGCCATAGATGGAGAGACCATTAATTGCCCATGCAACACATCAGGATGAGCTGGATCATTGATAAAGGATAAACTCAATGAGTAGTATCCTAACTGCAGGCTGGGATGAACGAAAAACAAGCGATACTGACAATAACGCTGACCGTTAATATGGTATTCACCGACAACAATACAGTCATTGACCTGTGCAGAGATCGAGATAGATTGTGTATTTTCACTGTGGATCTTGATGCTAAAAGCACCTGAGTCACGCTCTGGTAAGTAAATATCAACATGAGGCTTATCAATTAAACACCATTGAAAGTTATGCAGTGGCTTTAACCAAGGTTGGATATCGAGCTGGCTGATCTTAGCTGCAACCTGTGACTCTGATAATGGTTGATGATAAGACTCATTGAGATGACATAACGCTTCGCTATGACGGCTAAAAGCATGTTGATGACCTGAAGATGGTAACAACATTGTGGTTAAAATACCCTGCCTGTCCTTAGCGGGTATATGAACAAGATTACCGAAACAATCGATAAACTCTGCCCCTACGCCTTGCAAATACAGTAACTTTTCTAGCTCCATATTTGTCCTCCTCGCGTGAATTAACTACTGAAAATACAGCAGTTACCATGCCAGTTAATCATAACAAATTGACTACAGATTAATGGCAGTAAAATGACAAAACATATTACTTATAAATCAGATGGTTAATTAAATTCAATTTAACAAATATTGTTACTTGTGACGCTCATCTGCGATTAGTTATCGCACAGAAATAGTGCAGAAGATACAAAAAAAGTGCATAACATCATAAAGTTTGCTTTGCTATTGCCATAAAATAGCGCAGCTAAATAGAAGAGACTTCCAGATGAATTAATGATCATCAGTAGACCACTGATTAGCCACCAATAGCATTTGCCTGCTATTGATGAAAGATTAATAAAATAGGAACGAAATATTGATTTACTGTAGACGGGGTATTGTATGGTATTAAATTTATAACAGGTGTTGTTTTTCTATAAGATATCTAAGCGCACTCATATCGATCATTGTGGTAAAATGCCACCATTAAATGGCTCCGTTATGCTGGTTAAGCTTTGGTAGATACCATCGAATGATTGTGACTATTTACGACTAAAACAGCCTGATATAATGAATAGGATCCAGACGTTACCAATGAATAAACACGAATTCACTTTACGCTATAACTTACATCGGCTGCGCTCAACCATCACTTCTGCGCCCAAATCATATCTTGGTCGTCAAGCCGCGGTGTTAATTGCAGTAATGGAAGTCGATCAGCAACTGCATATTATGTTAACTCGGCGTCCTATGCATTTACGTCACCATCCTGGTCAAATCAGCTTTCCTGGCGGTAAAGTTGAGCCAAATGATAGGGATATTATTCATACGGCACTGCGCGAAGCGCACGAAGAAATAGGATTACAGCCTGAAAATGTCGATATTCTAGGGATTTTTCCTGCGCACAAAACCTTTACTGGTTTTGAAATTACCCCTGTGGTAGCGATGGTAAAGCAGCCTTTTGAATTGGTGCTAGATCCTGGTGAGGTTGAAGATTGCTTTTTGGTACCACTCAATTTTTTTATTGAGCGCAGCAACCGCCATAACATGTTTCATTATCGACATGGGGCAAGGTATCAAGTTCACTTTATGCCTTTTGAAGACAAGTTTATTTGGGGGGTTACCGCCGCCATTATCGACTTATTGTGTCGTCATATCGATATCAATTAAGCCTATAACATTGGCGATTTAAATAAAAATCCAATTCAACGCCCAAACGGCAACCACTTTTATTGGCTTCTGCGTGAGCATTAATCAACACATCTACACCACGTAACGAATGTACAAACCCGCAGACACTGACACCAAAAACAACAACGGAATATTAACCCAAAACCCTATGCGCGTAGTGGCCTTAGCATAAAAATTTACCAGCAGGTTGAGAAAACTAACACCGGCACACCACCAAATTAGGTATTCTAATTTAATGGTTAACTGTGGATCCCAGTTTAAGCGGACCGTGGCGCCCTTGCTCAAAAAGTACCCTACGGCTCTATCGGGTCTGGCTTCGCCAAAGATAATCAATGCATAAATGGCTAAGCTCCAGCCTAATAATGACAAAATAGTCAACACCACTTGTATAATACCTAAACGAGACATGGCCTTTTCCTTGGTTAACGAGAGAATACGAGGCTAATTCGCCAAATATTTAATCGACTTACTCAAAAGTATCACAATAATCTTTATAGAATAGCGTTTTCAGCTTGAGAAAAGCCACCAGCAAGGTAAGATAAACCCAAATTTTATATTTATATTCTATACGTTGGAGAATAAAGCAACAATGAGCATTGCATCTGTCGCTTCTGTATTTAAAGCTGAACACGCCGTTGGTTCACATGTCACTATACGTGGCTGGGTAAGAACTCGTCGTGATTCAAAAGCGGGTATCTCTTTCTTGGCCGTTTATGACGGTTCATGTTTCGACCCTATTCAAGGTGTCGTGCCAAATAGCCTAGCCAATTACAATGACGATGTATTGAAATTGACTGCAGGCTGCTCTGTTGTGATGACAGGTGAAGTGGTAGCCTCTCCAGGTGCCGGCCAAGCATTTGAATTACAAGTATCTGAAATCGTAGTGACTGGATTTGTTGATGATCCAGATACTTATCCAATGTCGGCTAAACGTCATTCTATTGAGCATCTTCGTGAACTCGCCCATTTACGCCCACGTACCAATATTATTGGTGCTGTAGCTCGAGTTCGTAACTGTTTATCGCAAGCAATCCATCGTTTCTATCATCAAGAAGGTTTTATCTGGGTATCTACCCCGCTTATTACCGCTTCTGATTGTGAAGGCGCAGGTGAAATGTTCCGCGTGTCGACATTAGACATGGAAAATCTTCCACGTACTGACGCAGGTAAAGTTGATTACGATAAAGATTTTTTCGGTAAAGAAGCATTCTTAACCGTATCGGGTCAGTTGAACGCAGAAACCTATGCTTGTGCATTATCCAAAGTGTATACCTTTGGTCCGACTTTCCGTGCTGAAAACTCCAACACAACTCGCCATCTTGCAGAATTCTGGATGGTTGAGCCTGAAGTGGCGTTTGCTACATTAGACGATGCGGCTGAGTTAGCGGAAAAAATGCTTAAGTTCGCTTTCAGTGCGGTACTTGAAGAGCGTATGGATGACTTAACCTTCTTTAATGAGCGTATTGATAAAACCGTTATTGAACGTTTACAAGCCTTTGTGAGCAGTGATTTCGCCCAAGTGGATTACACTGATGCGGTTGAAATCCTTAAAAACTGCGGTAAGAAGTTTGAATTCGCAGTCGAATGGGGTATCGATCTACAGTCTGAGCACGAACGCTACTTAGCTGAAGAACACTTTAAAGCACCTGTGGTAGTAAAAAACTACCCGAAAGACATTAAAGCTTTCTACATGCGCTTAAATGATGACGGTAAGACAGTTGCCGCTATGGACGTGTTAGCACCAGGCATTGGTGAGATCATCGGTGGTGCGCAACGTGAAGAGCGTTTAGACGTGCTTGATAAGCGTTTAGCTGAAATGGATTTAAGCCAAGAAGATTACTGGTGGTATCGCGACTTACGTCGCTATGGCACAGTACCTCATGCAGGCTTTGGTCTAGGTTTTGAACGTTTGGTATCGTACGTTACTGGCGTTAACAACATTCGTGATGTTATCCCTTTCCCACGTGCCCCACGCTCAGCCAGTTTCTAATTATCTCAATAATATGCAACAACAGAAACGCGCCAATTGGCGCGTTTTTTTATGAGCAGTTTTAGAATAATTTATCGATGCAGTTGTTTGTGATCACATGAGACTCTTCCCCGTCTGGCAGCAGACAGGGATTATATTTTGAACTTGTTAGCTATTAACAATGATCAGATCTCGTAAATGTTTAACGTCGTCACGCACAGCTGCTGCTTGCTCAAACTCTAAATTTTTAGCATGTTCATGCATTTGTTTTTCAAGTTTATCAATTTGATGACTCAAATCAGCAATACTGGTGTATTTAGCGCGCTCTTCTGCGACTTCAGCAAATTTAGAGTGATTTTTACGTGTACCTTTACTGAAGTTGCTATCACCAACATCCATCACATCTGTAATACTTTTCACCACACCTCGCGGCACAATCCCATTGGCCACATTGTGTAGATGTTGTTTTTCGCGTCGACGCTCCGTTTCCCCCATGGCTTTAGCCATTGAGTTGGTTATGCGATCTGCATATAAAATAACTTTGCCGTTAACATTACGGGCCGCACGACCAATGGTTTGGATAAGTGAGCGTTCGGAACGTAAAAAACCCTCTTTATCGGCATCTAAAATACAGACTAATGATACTTCTGGTAAATCTAAGCCCTCACGTAATAAGTTAATCCCAATCAGTACGTCAAAACGCCCTAAACGCAAATCTCGGATAATCTCAACCCGCTCAACGGTATCAATGTCAGAATGCAGATAGCGCACTTTTATGCCATGTTCATCAAGGTATTCACTCAGATCTTCTGACATCCGTTTGGTCAATGTGGTAACCAGCACCCTTTCATTCACCGCCACACGTTTGTGGATCTCAGACAATAAATCATCAACTTGAATACCCACTGGACGCACTTCTAAAACAGGGTCGAGCAACCCCGTAGGCCTTACCACCTGCTCTGCTATCTCTCCGGTACTTTTTTCAAGTTCATATAAACTAGGTGTCGCAGAAACAAAAATAGTTTGCGGCATTAATCGCTCAAACTCTTCGAACATTAATGGCCGATTGTCCAATGCAGATGGTAATCGAAAGCCATACTCTACTAAGTTCATTTTTCGGCTTCGGTCACCTTTGTACATAGCGCCGATTTGCGGCACTGTGACATGTGATTCATCAATGATCAGTAAACCATCTGCAGGAAGGTAATCAAGTAATGTTGGTGGACCATCTCCAGATGATCGACCGGATAAATATCGCGAGTAATTTTCAATTCCAGAGCAGTAACCCAGCTCGACCATCATTTCAATGTCATATTGAACCCGTTCAGTGATCCGCTGAGCTTCAATCAATTTATTGTTATCAAGTAAATACTGACGGCGTTCTCGTAGCTCTTCCTTTATCTCTTCCGTGGCGGCAAGAATTTTTTCTCGCGGGGTAACATAGTGGGTCTTAGGATAAATAGTGGTGCGTGCGATGCGCTTGTTAATCTGTCCAGTCAAAGGATCAAATTCGCTTAAGCGTTCTATTTCATCGTCAAACAATTCAATTCGAATCGCTTCACGTTCAGATTCTGCCGGAAAAATATCAATCACTTCACCACGAACTCGATATGTGCCGCGTTGTAATTCAATATCATTGCGTTTGTATTGCAATTCACTGAGTCGGATGAGGATGTCCCGTTGCCCCATAAAATCACCTTGGCGCAAATGTAATAGCATCTTCATATAAGAGTCGGGATCACCTAAACCGTATATAGCTGATACCGAGGCGATGAGCACCACATCTTTACGCTCTAAAAGCGCTTTAGTGGCTGATAGACGCATTTGCTCTATGTGAGCATTCACAGATGCATCTTTTTCTATAAAGGTATTAGACGCAGGAACATAGGCTTCAGGTTGATAGTAATCGTAGTAGGATACAAAATATTCAACCGCATTATGTGGAAAAAACTCTTTCATCTCACCATAGAGCTGAGCTGCAAGGGTTTTGTTAGGCGCCATGATAATAGTTGGCCGCCCCATTTGCTTAATGACATTGGCGATTGTGTATGTTTTACCTGATCCAGTAACGCCGAGTAGCGTTTGGCTAGCCACACCGGATTCTAAACCATCAACTAATTTTTTTATCGCTGTAGGTTGATCGCCGGCGGGTTCAAATTTGGACTCTAGGGAAAAAACGGACTCTGACACAACACGGCTTCCTATTTTAATTAACTGTTTATGATATACCCAAAAACAAGCAAATGGCGATATAAAATATCATTGCACAGCTTCTCTTATCATTTAAAGCTATGCCCAAATGAATCCTAAAAGCGGATTATAGCCATTAATTGGGGCATGTTTTATTCAGATCAATATCAGCGACTTAGCACTGTAATGTGACAAAATAAAGATCCTAAAGTGAAAGTTATAAACAAATGGATAAGGTCATGATTAAATCACTGTAATACGCCGAAAAACTAACTTAAATCATAATTTAATACACAATCTACTGTCCAAAGAGATTACAATTTTGCAACTGAGAGAACAGTGACAAAAGAAAGTTATTGATTTTTGTATCTAGTTGATTAAATACAACTTAACTTATCGCTAAATAATTGTACCAATTTAAGTCCGACTCAAGCGCAATAAGGGGTTGCCGCTCATTTACATAAGAAGTCCACAAGTTTATCCACAGATTTAGTGGATAAGTCAATAAAGTTCAATACTGCTGCGGGGTAGCGACCAAGTGAGTTTCATAAAAGCGTAAGAAATTTGTGATGAAATTTAATTACATTTGCAGATTAATACGAAAGATAGCGACAATAGTTCACCTATTGGGTCAAGAATAGCTAAATTAGATAATCTACAATTACTTTAGCAATCGATTGAATATCGATCAAGCTTGCGATCCCATCTCTGAGTCATCTACTTTCGATACCCATTTCATTAATGTTAATGTTCATTCGCTTAAATACATTAGTTAAACTGAGCTCGCACTTAGCCGAAATATCAGCACTTGAATAATCACTTTATTATGATGAGGCATCAAGATGGAAATCATGAGATGAAGTTAAGCGTCATGAGTCAGCGGTGCTACAGTAAAAGTGAACACTAACGTGATCTCAAGAGATTAGCTAAGTAGTCTAATGTATCAACGAACAATTTATTGCTCGATATATGCTTATTGAGAGACTTTGTCGCTAAAACTTGTGCCACATTCTTTTACAAAGAGATAAATCAAGTCAGTCGAACAAATTTCAACCACAAACTACCTCCTCCCCAAAGAAATTGACATAAACAGCATCGTTAGTGTTCGACAATCCATTTTATGAGTAAGTGATTAATTTTGTTTTCATTGTCAAAATATCACCACAAACGAGCAAAAGTCGTTCACGATGTGTGTTTGGTAACCAATTAGTCACATAAATGCGTTTTTTTTTATAACTCGAGTTGACTCAGTTACCAGAGCGTTTTACTATGCGCTCCGTTCTCAGCAATACATTGCTAAAAACGCTTCCCCAGTAGTTCAGTTGGTAGAACGGCGGACTGTTAATCCGTATGTCACTGGTTCGAGTCCAGTCTGGGGAGCCATTTAGTAAAAGTAAGTTGAGATGTAAATATAATTCCCCAATAGTTCAGTTGGTAGAACGGCGGACTGTTAATCCGTATGTCACTGGTTCGAGTCCAGTTTGGGGAGCCAATATTTACCGTTATCGAAACGATTCCCCAATAGTTCAGTTGGTAGAACGGCGGACTGTTAATCCGTATGTCACTGGTTCAAGTCCAGTTTGGGGAGCCATCGAGATAACATATTTGAAATAATACGCTTCCCCAATAGTTCAGTTGGTAGAACGGCGGACTGTTAATCCGTATGTCACTGGTTCAAGTCCAGTTTGGGGAGCCATTTCAAAGATTAAAATAAGTAATAATAATTCCCCAGTAGTTCAGTTGGTAGAACGGCGGACTGTTAATCCGTATGTCACTGGTTCGAGTCCAGTCTGGGGAGCCATTATTATTAACTTCATCGCACAGCTAAAACTCCCCTCCTACGAACCTCCCATGTAATTCAATATCTTATTAGTCATTGATGATCCTTTATCATTGGTCATTTATGTTAAAATTTTTGTGATTACAATCGTTAAATTTTCTATCGGAAATATAACCTTAGATTAATCATTATTTAATCTCATTTCTGCTATGATATTATTGGTTATTATACAAACTATATAGCGCATTTTACTTTTGGTTAAAAAACGACATTCGAACCACTGCAGCACAAGGTTTGTGCCAGATCGAGCAAGTTTAGCCAAACACACTCAAGGAATAGATGTTTTATGGGCTTATCGAAATCCTTTCAGCTTGTTCTTTTTATCGTTTTCGGTTTATTAATTTTCCGAATTTTTACGGTGGAAAATAATGAAGTTCAACAACAAGGTGAAATTGCACGGGTTAATTATCAGCAATACGTGCAAACTATTGATCAGTGGCAAGGGAGTGGCGAAGCACTATACCAGCTTATGTCTAAAGACTTCTCCTTTCAGTTTTTTCAGTATATTGATAAAACTGATAATAATAACAATTTTACTCATGGCAGCTTACTTCGTCCAGCGGGAGATTTCGCCAGTGAAATCTTCAATATTGAATTAGGCCATGTACAAAATTTTCCTGACGGTCGCTTACAAGTTAGATTAGATACCGCGAGCGTATTATCAGCCAGTTTTGATGATTTACAACAGACAGCAACCTTATTGATTATCGCTTATGTGTCATTGATGTTGTTATTTGCATTGCTGATGCAACTACACCGCCGAAGAATCAACTATGCTGCCGAATACATCTCTCATATTCCTGATTTATCCTTCCTCGCCATTGAGAAATCGCGCTTTCCAGGTGTTTTAAGACCACTCGGTAATACACTGGAAATTTGTCGCAGCCAATTAAAGCTCAACTTAGATCGTGTCAGAAAAGAGAATGAACAATTAACTAAAGCCGCATATCAAGATCCCGTCAGTGGATTTTCAACTCGACAACGTTTTACACAACATATTGAAGCAATTAGTAAAACGGATAAGCAACAGTATGGTGTACTCATAGTCGTTAAGGCTGCTGAACTGGCAAGCATCAATCAGTTGCATGGACGTGCTGCTGGAGATGATTATTTAGCAAAATTAGCAACTTGTATTCGAAAATCGCTAGCTAATCTTGGAATGAGTGAGTGCTTTAGAATCTCAAGTGGTGATTTTGCTATTTTTATTGACAGCATTTCACTTAAAGAAGGCGAACGATTTTTAGAACACCTTAAACGGCACTTAGATGAATATGCTCAAACAACTAAAAGTGATTCCATTGCACATGCTGGTATGGTGCCCTATCAGCAAGGTAACGAGCCATTGGCATTGATGGCATTAGCCGATACGGCCGTCAGCGTGGCGCAAACAATGGGACCAAATCGTTACTATCAATTAGAGAAACTATCGGGTAGTGAGCAAATAAGCACGGAACATTGGAAAATCACTATCGATGACTTAATTAATCGAAGAAGTATTAAGTTTTATCAACAACCTATCCAACCTTGTAATAATGCGACTGAAGTTTACCGTGAATTATTAGCACGCTTTTATAATGTCGAAGGTAAACATTTACCCACTACCACAGTCATTGCAATGGCTGAACGATATGGGATGAGTGTTGAATTAGATAAAATGATCGTGACACAAACCATTAAGGTGTTGAGTGAGAACCCAAGCATTTCAGGCCACATGGGAGTTAATATCAGTGCTTCTTCAGCACATCAAGACGGTTTTACCATGTGGCTTAAAGACATATTAACTAAAAATCGAGGCACAGCGGCTCGATTGGTGTTTGAACTGAATGAATCAGGCATGCAAACTAATTTAGAATCTAGCCATAATTTTGTAAACGAGATACACAAAGCTGGAGCAAAAGTGGCTATCGAGCGCTTTGGTTTAGGCTTTACATCATTTAAATTTTTCCGAGAGGTTCGTCCTGATTTTATCAAGTTAGACAGTAGTTACAGTGACAATATCGAACAGGACAATAATAATAAGTTCTTTGTCCGGATGATTGTCGATATTGCTAAACGCATCAGTATCCGTGTTATCGCTACTGGGGTTGAAAAACAAGACGAAAAGCTGACGTTAGAAAAACTGTTAGTTGATGGTATGCAAGGTTATTATATTGCTAAACCTGAGTTATTGTTAAATAAACAGTAAAAACAACGTTAATATACGGTAAATATATCGCTTTTATTCTAAGGTTAAACATTTTATGTTTAACCTTATTTTTTATCCGTTGTTTATCGGCGCCAAACCTAAGATAATACTCGTATCTATTGGTCAAAAAAATTGTAGCAATGACAGAGTATCTTCTCCTGTTGATCGGCACAGTGCTGGTAAATAACTTCGTTCTGGTAAAATTCTTAGGTCTATGCCCTTTTATGGGGGTGTCGAGTAAATTAGCGTCGGCGATCGGCATGTCAATGGCCACCACGTTTGTGTTGACCCTTGCTTCTATTCTGAGTTATTTAACCAACGAATTTTTACTGCAACCTTTTGACTTAAGCTATTTACGCACCATGAGCTTTATTTTAGTTATTGCTGTTGTCGTACAGTTCACTGAAATGGTGGTGCAAAAAACCAGCGCGTCTTTACATCGTGCTTTGGGAATTTATCTACCGCTTATTACCACCAATTGCGCGGTATTAGGCGTGGCATTGCTTAACGTTAATGAAGACCATAACTTTATTGAATCGGCTATTTATGGTTTTGGTGCTGCTGTTGGTTTTTCTCTAGTGTTAATTTTATTTTCAGCCATGCGTGAGCGCTTGGCTGCTGCAGACGTGCCCTTACCTTTTCAAGGTGGTGCGATTGCGATGATCACTGCAGGTTTAATGTCATTAGCCTTTATGGGGTTTGCGGGGCTGGTTAACTAATGTTGTCGAGTATATTCATTGCTGTAGCGATATTGACCGTTTTAGCGTTAGCATTTGGAGTCATTTTAGGCTTTGCATCGAAAAAATTTAAAGTCGAAGGCAATCCTATTGTTGATCAAGTTGACACCCTGCTGCCACAGACTCAGTGTGGACAATGTGGTTATCCGGGTTGCCGGCCCTACGCCGAAGCCATTGCCAATGGCGATAAAATCAATAAATGCCCTCCTGGTGGTACTGCTACCATGGAAAAGATTGCCGAACTCATGGGCGTAGAACCGGAACCATTAGGTGAAGCAGCCCAAGCCAATGTGAAAAAAGTGGCTTATATCCGCGAAGATGAATGTATTGGCTGTACTAAATGTATTCAAGCATGCCCAGTCGACGCTATTTTAGGGGCTGGAAAATTAATGCATACCGTGATTGCCAAAGATTGTACTGGCTGCGATTTATGCGTTGAACCTTGTCCCGTCGATTGTATTGACATGATCCCCGTTGAAACCACTATACAAAATTGGGATTGGAAATTACGCGCAATTCCAATAAGCGTAATCGATCAACAGCAAGAGGATAAACGGTGTTAACGTTATTAGAGCAATTAGATAAAGGTCATTTGTGGCGCTCTCCTGGCGGGATCCATCCACCTGAACTGAAAACATTATCCAATCAAAGCGTAATATCGTCGTTACCCTTGCCATCGCGATTTGTCGTACCGGTTCCCCTCGTCGGGCAACTTGCGACCATGAGTGTCAAGGTGGGTGACCACGTACTCAAAGGTCAAGCTCTCACTGAAGGAGCAGGCTTTACTTATTTGCCTGTTCACGCGCCTACCTCTGGTGTGGTTGTCGCCATAGAGCAACATAACAGTAATCATGCTTCTACATTGCCAGTATTAAGCTGCATCATCGAAGCTGATGGTCAAGATACTTGGTGTGAATTAATACCAAACCAGCTTGAACAACTGTCAAAGTCGGCTATTTTAGACAAAATTAAACAAGCGGGTATCGCGGGTATGGGCGGCGCAGCGTTTCCCAGCCACGTAAAACTTAACCCTGCCAGTGAAATAGATTTAGTGATCATTAATGGTGTCGAGTGTGAACCCTACATCAGCGCCGATGACAGATTAATGCGTGATTACAGTGATGAGATCTTAACTGGGATCAGCATTATTCATCACTTACTCAATCCTCAGCGCATTGTTATCGCTATTGAAGATAATAAACCTGAAGCAGCAAAAGCAATGCAAGCGGCAATTACTCGCAGTACATTGCCTAATGATATTATTCGCGTCACGGTTATTCCGACCAAGTATCCTTCTGGCGGTGAAAAACAACTGATTCAAATTATTACCGGCAAAGAAGTACCCAGTGGAGCCATTCCAGCCCAACTTGGTATTGTGATGCATAACGTCGGTACCGCCTATGCGATTCAAGAAGCCGTTTTACAAGGTAAGCCACTTATTGAACGCGTTGTCACTTTCACTGGAGAACGGGTCGGAAAACCAGGAAACTATTGGCTTCGCATAGGAACAACGGTGGCCGATGCTCTAAATCAAGTCAGCTTTGCCCCAGATAATAGCCAAAAAGTCATTGTGGGTGGCCCAATGATGGGATACGCACTAGCAGATCTCGATGTGCCAATATTAAAAGGTACTAACTGCTTACTGACCCCCAGCCAAGCAGAAATCGCACCAGACGCAGATGAGAAAGCCTGTATTCGATGTGGTGAGTGTGCAGTTGCCTGCCCGGCATTATTGCTACCTCAGCAATTATTTTGGCATGCAAAGGCCGAAGAATACGATAAGGCTGCCAGCTTTAACTTAAAAGACTGCATAGAATGTGGTTGTTGCAGTTACGTATGCCCAAGTGATATTCCATTAGTAGAATACTATCGCGTGGCTAAATCTGCGCTGAAAAATACTGCAGAAGAAAAACTACAAGCTGAAAGAGCAAAACAACGTTTTGAAGTGCGCCTACAACGACTTGAAGATGAAAAAACGGCTCGAGAAGAAAAATCTAAGCAAGCAGCGGCTAAACGCCAAGCGAATATGAAATCGAGCGACAAAGATGCCGTTGCCGCTGCAATGGCACGTATTGCTGCTAAAAAGGCTCAAACAGCAGATGCGACAAAGGACTCAGTCACAACACAAACAAACATTACCGATGCACCAAGTGTAGCTGTAGACAGTCCGGACGCTAAGAAAACCGCGGTTAGTGCAGCAATTGAGCGGGCTAAAGCTAAAAAAGCCGCTATTGCAGCTCAGTCTTTAGCTGATAAGCAAGCTGATGTCACAGAGGCAACTGCTGATCATTCCGCTGATAATATCGACGACAAGAAAGCAAAAATTGCCGCTGCGGTAGCTCGAGCAAAAGCCAAAAAAGCAGGGTTAGCTAATGAATCGGCTGCAACCGATAACTCAGCTACATCGAGTAGTGCTGTTACGGCTGAGGCGATAAATAACCCGAGTGCAACAGATAGCAGTATTAACGCCGCTCCTGTCGATGACAAAAAAGCTAAAATCGCTGCTGCGGTGGCTAAAGCAAAAGCCAAAAAAGCCGCGTTAGCTAATGAATCGGCTGCAACCGATAACCCTGCTGAGTCTGATAGTGCTGTTACGGCTGAGGCGATAAATACCCCGAGTGCAACAGATAGCAGTATTAACGTCGCTCATGTTGATGACAAAAAAGCTAAAATCGCTGCTGCGGTGGCTAAAGCAAAAGCCAAAAAAGCCGCGTTAGCGAATGAATCGGCTGCAACCGATAACCCAGCTGAGCCTGATAGTGCTGTTGCGGCTGAGGCGATAAATAGCCCCAGTGCAACAGATAGCAGTATTAACGCCGCTCCTGTCGATGACAAAAAAGCTAAAATCGCTGCCGCAGTGGCTAAAGCAAAAGCTAAAAAAGCAGCATTAGCTAATGAGTTGACGCAAACAGATGAGTCAGCCGTATCATCTACCGTCGTCAATCAGGCGATTAAGACCGCTAGTGATGTTGATATGACCAATAGCGAAGCTCCTATTGATGACAAAAAAGCCAAAATTGCCGCCGCTGTCGCCAAAGCGAAAGCCAAGAAACTCGCTAACAGTGCTAAGCAAGAGGAATAACCACTATGGCATTTAAAATTGCCTCATCACCACATGTCAGTTCAACATCGCAAACCAATACAGTGATGAAGCGCGTTGCGCTATGCTTGATCCCCGGGATTGCTGTACAAAGCTATTATTTTGGCTATGGTACCTTAGTTCAATTATTACTCGCCATCACAGTAGCTTATCTCGCTGAAGCTGCAGTAATAAAGTTACGTCACAAAAATATAACGGCAATCTTAGCGGATAATAGCGCATTGGTGACGGCAAGCTTACTGGCGGTTGCAATTCCGCCTTTAGCACCCTGGTGGATGATCGTTATCGGGACATTATTTGCGATTGTGATTGTCAAGCAGCTCTATGGTGGATTGGGCAATAATGTCTTTAACCCTGCTATGGCTGCATACGTACTGCTGTTGATCTCATTTCCAGTGCAAATGACATCATGGGTTGCCCCGCAAACATTAGCCCTCAACAGCGCCGATATGTTGCATACGTTCAACAGTATCTTTCAATTAAACACTGGCTACGCTGCAGACTATTTCCATCTTGCGATTGATGGCACAACGATGGCCACGCCACTAGATACCCTAAAAACCGACCTGTCGATGGGCCTGACTACAACAGAAAGTATGACTAAGACTATCTTTTCTGGCACTGTTGGCGAAGGTTGGTTTTGGGTCAATATCGCCTATCTCATTGGCGGCATAGTCATGCTGAAGCTCAAGGTGATCCGCTGGCACATAAGCGGATCAATTCTTTTGAGCTTATTTGTTTGTGCCAGTATTGGCTTTTTAATCAGCCCTGATACCTTCGTGAGCCCTACGATGCATTTATTTTCTGGGGGAACCATGCTGGCGGCATTTTTTATTGCCACGGACCCTGTGACTGCGGCAACGAGTACTCGTGGTCGTCTAATATTTGGCGCCATGATAGGCTTACTTATTTACTTAATAAGGACGTTTGGCGGCTATCCTGATGCTGTCGCATTTGCAGTGTTACTGGCGAATATGTGCGCACCATTTATCGATTATTATGTTCGCCCTCGCAGTTATGGTCATCGAGCAGGAAATTAATTATGTCTATTTTAACCACTAACCCGATGATTAAAAATGGTCTTTTACTGGGCCTATTTGCCTTGTGTTGCACAGGTCTTGTAGCCTTAGTGCATGCGTTAACCAGCGACACGATTTCATTGCAACAGCAAAAACAATTAACCTTGATTCTCAACCAAATCATTCCGCCCCAGTTACACGATAATGTACTCAGTGAGCAATGTATTTTGGTTAACTCGCCAGAACTATTAGGCACAGAAGCCGATTTACCGGCATATCTTGCTTATCAGGGTGATCAACCTGTCGCTATCGCAATAGAAGCAATTGCACCAGATGGCTATAATGGCGAGATAAAACTGATTATCGGCGTTGATAACCAAGGGGAAATATTAGGTGTGCGAACCCTTTCCCATCAAGAGACTCCTGGGTTAGGTGATAAAATCGATCTTCGTAAATCTGATTGGGTGACCCATTTCAGTGGCAAATTATTTAAAGACAACACCAGCATGTGGAAAGTAAAAAAAGACGGTGGCCAGTTTGATCAATTTACCGGTGCAACCATTACTCCGCGCGCTTATGTTAAAGCCATTACTAAAGCGATGACGTTTATTGAACAACATCGTCAAACACTGTACCAAAGTCATTATGCCTGTGAGGCCAGCCATGAGTAATTATCGTGAAATAGCCGCTCAAGGGCTATGGAAAAACAATCCAGGGTTAGTGCAACTCTTAGGCCTATGTCCACTACTTGCCGTTACTGCCACCATTACTAACGCGTTAGGTTTAGGTGTGGCCACTTTGTTGGTATTAGTTGGATCAAATATTTTAGTCTCTTTAGTGCGCGATTTTGTTCCTAAAGAAATTCGAATCCCGGTATTTGTGATGATCATTGCTGCACTGGTGACTTGTGTGCAATTACTGATTAACGCTTATGCCTATAATTTATATTTATCATTAGGTATTTTCTTACCCTTGATCGTCACTAACTGCGTCATCATAGGTCGCGCTGAAGCATTTGCATCGCGTAATTCATTAGCCCACTCGACGTTCGATGGATTGATGATGGGCTTGGGATTTACCGCAGTATTGGTAGTGTTAGGTGCAAGCCGTGAACTCATTGGTCAAGGGACTCTTTTTGACGGTGCAGATCTATTATTAGGTGATTGGGCCAGTGTCTTGACCATTCATGTATGGCAGGTAGACACGCCATTTTTATTGGCCATGTTACCGCCAGGAGCATTCATTGGCATGGGATTACTAATCGCCCTTAAAAATGTCATCGACAGCCGAGTAAAAGCCATGCAACCTAAAGCTGAAGTAGTTGGTGTTACGCGGGCTCGGATCACTAAAGTCAACTAATACTCAACCGCTGTTAACCGACAGCGGCCGTTAACTTAACGATAAATTGACCGATTATTATGAATAAAGATAAACGCCATCAAATTCTCTGCCGATTAAGGGACAATAACCCTAAACCTGAGACCGAACTTAATTTTTCCAGTCCATTTGAGCTCTTAGTTGCGGTCACATTATCAGCACAAGCAACTGACGTCAGTGTCAATAAAGCCACTGATAAATTGTTTCCAATTGCCAATACGCCTCAAGCAATCTACGACTTAGGCGTTGACGGGCTCAAGCAATATATTAAAACCATTGGCTTATACAATAACAAAGCCATTAATGTGATTAACGCCTGTAAAATGCTGATTGATTTACATGCTGGTGAAGTACCCGAAAATCGAGAAGCATTAGAAGCTTTACCTGGAGTGGGACGAAAAACGGCCAATGTAGTACTCAATACGGCATTTGGCTGGCCAACCATTGCCATTGACACGCATATTTTTAGGTTAGCAAACCGGACTAAATTTGCCCCAGGCAAAAATGTCGATCAAGTTGAACTGAATATGCTTAAAGTGGTGCCGAATGAGTTTAAAGTAGACGTACATCATTGGTTTATTCTTCACGGACGGTACACTTGCTTAGCCAGAAAACCCCGTTGCGGCTCCTGTATTATCGAAGACTTGTGTGAGTTTAAAGATAAGACTGAGTAAGCTAATTTTTAATTGAAATATATTGATGATCATGCGAATAACTTAAATATGTGCTACTCGCATGATTATCTTAATTTGAAAACCTTAAATAGCCGCTTAACCTTTAATTATTACTGAACATAAACTCTATACTCCCAAGGCGCCAACTTAAGGCTTGTGTCTTCAGTAAGCGTTGCCTTTTGTTTGCTAAATAGCTCTGTATATACTCCAGCTGTTTGTGGCCCCATAAATTGAATATCTTGCTCTTTATCAGAAAAATTAATCACAACAAACACTTTATCTTTGGTATTTTCGCGTATAAAACTAAACACTTCAGTCGGGTTAGTATTATAAATACGTTCCATTCTCGCGCCATACTTGCCATGCCATAACGCACTATTTTGTTTCTGTAAAGCTAAGAGCTTCTGAATCAATGGCTTAAACTCATGCTCTTTCCATTTAATAGGATCTTTTTCGAAAAACTCAAGCCGCTTATTATTCCCAGCTTCAAGTCCATTATAAATTAATGGCATACCTTCACCGACAATAGACAATACAATAGCTGTCGCTACTTTTTCTTCACTACCATAACGTTCAAATACGGTACCTTCCCACGAATTAGCATCGTGATTTGAAACATACGTCATCCGGTAGCTATTTTTTGGGTAAGCTCCCTCATTCCATGAATAGTATACAAACAACCTATTTAGATCAGCGTGACCACTTAAAATATCATGAATAGCTTCCTGCCAAGACCATGCATAAGTAGCATCAAAAGCTTTAGCATGTAAATCCCGCATCTCCCATTCAGCTAACATAAAAACAGGCTTGATCGCGTCTAGCTCTGACCTAACGTTTTCCCAAAAATCTAGAGGAACAAAACCTGCTACATCACATCGATAACCATCAATGTTCGCTTCTTTGACCCAATACTTCATTGCATCAGTCATGTATTCACGCATTTCTGGTACGTTATAATCAAAGTCTATTATGTCTGACCAATCCCACCAAGGCGTAGGTTGAAAATTGCCTTGCGAATTTTTTGTATACCAATTTGGGTGCTTATGCCTTAATTCATTATCCCAGGCACTATGATTCGCGACCCAATCTAAAATAACGTACATACCTAATTCGTGAGCAGCATTAACAAAGCTTTTTAAGTCATCTAAAGTACCAAACTCAGGGTTAACACCGTAGTAATCTTTTACTGAATAAGGGCTACCCAGCGACCCTTTTCTGTTTTCTTCGCCAATCGGATGAATCGGCATTAACCAAAGAATATCGACGCCAAGTTCTTTTAATCGTGGTAGTTGATGCTCAGCGGCTGCAAATGTTCCTTCAGGCGTGAACTGTCGCGTATTAATTTGATAAAAACTTGCATTCTTACTCCACTGAGGATGCGTTAACTTCACATATTCTTGCGGAACATAATTTGAGGAAATATTCGTTGTCTTAGTTTTTTTACTTATATTAGTACAAGCACACAGCCCTAAAAGCAGTAATATGAGCGTAAGTTTTTTCATTTGTGGAACACCTTAAACGATTAAGTTCAAAGAATATACGATGTAGCGACATTATTTTAAACAGTCCATTAACATGAATACGAATGCAAACCTTTGCGCCTGTCTAGCATAATTACCTTTTGGTTGGCCAACCATTACCGTTGACACGCATATTTTTAGGTTAGCAAACCGGACTAAATTTGCCCCAGGCAAAAATGTCGATCAAGTTGAACTGAATATGCTTAAAGTGGTGCCTAATGAGTTTAAAGTGGATGTTCATCATTGGTTTATTCTTCACGGACGGTACACTTGCTTAGCCAGAAAACCCCGTTGCGGTTCCTGTATTATCGAAGACCTGTGTGAATTTAAGGATAAAACAGAGTAGTGAGATCCTTGGATTCTTTTTCTGCCGGCTTTTAAGTTTTTGTTGCCCTAAAATTAAGGTATAGATTTTCGGTAATAGATAAATTCAAGCCTCTTTTCCTTTATTTTCTTCATTACATTGGCACTCAAACGAGTAACTATAATAATTAGCACTCGCTTGAGCACCATTATGTGACTATTTAATGTATAAAATTTTCGCTTAGCTTATTAATATCACTGAACATACACTCTATATTCCCAAGGTTTCAATTTAAAGCTTATCTGTTGAGTAAGTTTACCTTTTTGCTTACTCAATAACGCTGTATATTCTCCAGATGTTTGTGGTCAAAAATCATCTGGTTTAGCAAATAAAAATTTGGCTACAGTAAGCCAAGATTTATAGTTACTGCTTATATTTGTAATAAAACTATTATAAAAACACATAAATAAAATCTAATCAGCTGTTATACTCTAATGACTCAGAGAGGGTCTTATTCTAGTATGGTTACAATTAAGCAAGTGGCTGTCCACGCAGGTGTTTCATTCAAGACAGTATCGCGAGTGGTCAATAATGATCCAACAGTCAAAAAGATTAACCGCGAGAAGGTTCTTAAAGCAATAAAAGAATTAGATTATCGCCCTAATCGTGCGGCAAGCTTAACGCGACGTAAAAAATCAAACATTTACGCAATTATTGCTGATGAACTGCTTAGTGTTCCTTATACTTTCGATATTATTCGTGGTGCCCAAGAAATTGCTTGGCAGAAAAATAAAGAACTGTTGATCCTCAATGTTAACGAAACCCAAGCGAGTATAGACAGAGCTATCGAAAGCCTTTTAGAGTATCGCGTAGAGGGTGTTATCTATTCAGCAATGTATCATCGCCAAGTTGTAATCGCTGATGAACTAAAAAAAATCCCAACTATTTTAGCTAACTGCTTCCCTGCTTCAAATAACTTTCCTTGCGTAGTACCTGATGAACAACAAGCCGGTGAAGATATTACCGATGCATTAATACGTAAAGGCTATCGCAGAATTGCTTTCTTAAACTTAAATGAGCATATAATTGCTGCCAAAGGTCGCAAACAAGGCGTTATAAATTCATTTAAAAAGCACGGCTTACCGCTCGATGATTTACTCATTGAATCGGTTATTTTTTGTCAAGCCGATGGTAGTGATATTTCTACCTCGAGAGAATCTGCGGCGCGAGTGATAGACGAGTTTAAACCTGATGCTATTATTTGCGGGCAAGATCCCATGGCGCTGGAAATTTATTTTGTTGTGCATGATAAAGGAATGATCGTTGGTAAGGACATTGGTATTGCAAGTTTTGATGATTGGGGCAGTATTCCAGAATTATTACAACCGAATTTAACTACGATGGCACTACCACATCATGCGATGGGACGTTGGGCAATGGAGTATCTTATAGAGCAGCGCACTGATATTGTTCACCACCACTTACCGTTTAAATTGATTGCTCGCAATTCGTTTTAATAACATCTGTTTTTAATGCAAAAAAAGATAATACGATAAACACACAGATAACCAAACCCAAATACTGGTAGGCTAACGCAAAGCCTACATGATCATATACAACGCCTACCCCGACGGCTAACATTGACGCCACCAATTGCGTAGTAAATTGAAAACCAATGATATAGATCATCGCTGAATAGCGAGCATCAAAATGCATATTGATATATTTAAATAACGCAATCAGCATCAGCGGTAATTCAATTGCGTGTAACAATTTCAATAAACTAATGCTGATAGGATCACTAACAACCCCCGAGCAATATATTCGTATCGCCATCAATACACCACTTAACAGCAACGAATTTTTAACGCCCAAATAATTCACCCATTTTACAGCTAAATACAAAATAACCGCTTCAAGGATAACTTGCGCTGAAGTTAAATAGCCAAAAATTTCTCGACCTTGCTCTGGGGTGTCAAAAAAAGAGGTGTAATAAATAGCAAATTGCTGATCAAATACCGCATAAATACAACTAACACCGATCACAAACACACTTAACCGCCACAGTCCTGCGATTTTAAAAAAGGCTTTAAGCTGTTTTACAGGAGTAAAAGTTCGAGAAGGCGCTATTTCACGCTGATTTTGTGCGACCTTAACAAAGGCTAAAAAACCTATTAAGCAAACCGCCGCAATGCTTGATAACCAATAATTTAAACTAGGGGATAAATTAAACGAAAGACCTGCAAAGTAGCTTGCCATGGCCCAACCCAGTGACCCCCACATTCGAGCTTTACCAAATTCAAAGTTCGTCGAGCGACTTTGTTTATCAATATAACTTTCAAGCGTCCCTACTCCAGCTAAAAATGCACATGAAAAAACGGCACCGCCTAAAATAGCAGCCAGATAAAACTGCGTTTGTAGTAGTGGCGCGTATACATAACTAACAAACGGGCCAATCAACATGATGAAAAATGCAATGAAGTAAAGTAGTGTTTTTTGTAAACCGAGTTTATCTTGCAAAATACCGTAGCAAGGCATCACGAGTAAAGCCATGATGGAATTAATACTAAAGATAATCCCGACTTTAGCACTATTGAGGCCTACTTCTTGACTAAGCCAAATAGGAAATAATGAAAAAGAAAAAGACCATGCCATAAAATAAACAAACAAAATGACACTTAAGAGTCGATAGTTGCTACTCATATATCGCATAGCCTTGGAGAAAGATTAATGACTCTATAATAATATAGAGTCATTTTGGAAGTTATTTTTCTATTGCTATATTATTTAACTTAACGTCACTAAGCGACAAAGGCTGCTCTGCACTTACTTGTATTTTATTGTAAGGAGAGGTTGGAAAAACAATCGAGGTCATAGAGCTAACCCCTTTATTTACAAACACTTCTACCGACGCTTTATCTACCCATATCTCAACATCGTAATACTCAAGGCCCTTTTGTAATGGGGCTGTTTGTAAAGATGCAAAACCATCTTCAAAGTCTTTTAAACCTGATTGTCTGCGATCAAGTACAAGTTGCCCTTGAGCTGGGTTTAGCTGCAGCTTAGTGTATTCACCCGTATCAGAGCTAAGCACGATATCAGTAACTTGCTCAGCGTTTGATAAACTAAAGCTCACCTTAAATTGCCCAGGTTCAACAGTAAAAAGCTCATCTAACTGATAGCTATTTGCACCAGTTAGGCTTGCCTTTTGTTGTGTGTTACTCAATAAACTATCGAGTTCTTTAATAGGCTGAGATGCTAAACGCACGCCACTTGCTGTTTGCAATAAGGTTAATTCTCTGGGAATCGTCATTGCACTGCGCCATACTTCAGTGGGTACTTGGTTTGCGTATTGCCAGTTACTCATCCACCCCATAAATAAGTGTCTACCGTCTTTGACATCAGAAAAAGTGACACCTGCATAATTATCTGTGCCGTAGTCTAACCATATTGAAGGTTCATATCTTTCATTTGCTGCATTATCAGAAAATACGATATCAGCGATTTTTATATGCCCCCAATCACCTCGTTCATTATCGACCACTTTAATATAAGCTTGCTGGCCTTTTAATTGACTCACGTTCCATGAACGCTCTGTCATAGTACCGGTATTATTTCCGCTTGCGGTTTTAACAATCTCGCCATTAACTAACAACTGTATTGCGGTACTATTGTGATGCTTTCCGCCTGCAATCTTAAAGTTAATGAAATCATGATCGATCGCAAATGATGTTGAGGTTAATGTGCCAATTGCCTTATCAGAACCTTTAAAAGAACTGGCAATCGTATTTGCTGGTTGATCATTAACTATATGGAATGCATCACCAGATACTTGCCAATTTTTTAAACCACTCTTGAAATTAGAAAAATCAAGTCCTTGGGGGAAAACGGCTGGCGTTGCAGTAAGCATTTTTTGATAATCACTATCAAGTACAAATTTTTCACCGTCGAAATCGCCGACAAAGTATTGTGTACCAGAGCCGCCATTTGGCGCGCCTGGGTTGATGCTCACTAATAAAACATATTTATATTCATCTGTGCCTTCAATACGCACGCGAATAAGGTCTGGACACTCCCATACACCTGCGTGACTGCCCCAATCGGCGCCAAAGTTACTTTCAAATTGCCATGTTTTTAAATCTTTTGAGCTGTAAAAGCCAATATGATCATCTTGGGCCAATACCATGACCCACTGCTGGGTATCCTCATGCCAACTTACTTTAGGATCACGAAAATCACGGATCCCAGGGTTTTTTAATACCGGATTATTAGCGTATTTTTTCCATGTACGACCTTTATCGGTGCTATATGCTACGCCTTGGGTTTGAAAATCAATCGCCCCCAGTGCAGCCTTTTTATCATCGTGATAAGTAAATATAGCCACTAATGGTGGATTTTCTTTAGTGCCAAAGCCGCTACTATTTTGCCAATCAACCACCGCACTACCGGAGAAGATAGTACCGTGCTCATCAGGAAACAGCTTAATGTCTTGATGCTGCCAATGAACCATATCTTTACTAATTGCATGTCCCCAATGCATTGGCCCCCATACAGATGAATCAGGATTATGCTGGTAAAACAGATGATATTCACCTTGGTAATAAACCATACCGTTAGGATCATTCATCCAATGCTTTTTAGGGGTAAAATGAAAAGCGGGACGAAACACCTCTTTGCTAGGTTTATCTACACCCTCAAGGGCAGTTTTTTCAGTTTGATTTGTCATGCTACATGCTGCCAAAAATGATGAAATTAACACTAAATTAACGGTTCGCATCTAATGCTCCATGCTTATTATTGGTATCTAATGAAATTGCTTCTAAAGACCGTCCTTTTGTTTCTGGCATAAACCACGCAACAAAAATTAACTGCCCTAACATCATTAACGTAAAGAAAGTGAACACTTCAGTGGCACTAAAGCGCTCTAAGAAAAATGGCATAAGTAAAGTGATTGCTGCGGCAAAAAACCAATGCGTACCGGAGCCCAAAGACTGACCTTTTGAACGTACATTATTAGGAAATATTTCTGCAATGAAGACCCAAATAACGGTACCTTGGCCAATGGCATGAGCGGCAATAAACACAAATACAAACGCTACAACCGTTAAGCCGCCAGAATCCGTACTAAACGCCCATGCCACCACCGAAAGAGAAATAACATAGCCAATTGAGCCTATATACATCAGCGCACGGCGACCATACTTATCAATCAAAGATAAACCTAGCATGGTAAAACATAAGTTAACCACACCGATCCCAGCGCCTGAAAGTAATGATTGATTTACATCCAAACCAGCAAGTTCAAATACACGCGGGGCATAATAAATAATAAAGTTAATCCCAGATAATTGATTAAATGCGGCAAATAAAAATGCAAATAATATGGCCTTATTGTAACTACCACCAAATAGCTTTGATTGACTGTTGTGTAACTTGTCGCGCTCAATTTCATTTAATACTTGGTCTGGATCTTCTTCACCTAAGGTAACTAAAATGGAACGCGCTTTGGTTCTCTGATTTTTCTTTTGCACTAACCAACGTGGGCTTTCAGGTGCCTTAATGATCATTAACAAATAAGCTAAGGCAGGTATTGCCTCCACACCTAACATTAAACGCCAATCAATTGAGGATGTACCTGCAATTAAAAAATTAGAAACAAACGCGACTAAGATACCAAATACAATTTGGAACTGATAAAGCGCAACCAAACGGCCACGGAACTTAGCTGGAGCAATCTCAGAAATATAGGCAGGTACAACAATTGAAGAAATCCCCACTCCCACACCGCCAATAAATCGCAATAAAGCAAAGCTGTAAACTTCAGGAGCCATGGCAGAGCCAAGTGCCGAAATAAAAAATAACACTCCGACTAAAATCAATGTGGGTTTTCTCCCCCACTTATCGCATGGGTAATTACCGGTTAAGGCACCAAGTAGTGTTCCCCATAAAGCCGAAGACATAATAAAAAGACCATGAAATAACGAACTCGTATTCCATAATGCTTGAATAGGTTTATCAGCACCGGATATAACCGCGGTATCAAAACCGAATAAAAATCCAGCAACTGCAACAGTCGCTGACCAGTAAATAATTTTTTTCATAATCACTCTTAACACGTTAAATTTAAAAGGTGGGCCGAAACCCACCATTAATTAGTAACCTGAGTTTGTGTATAAAACTCGCTATTAATCACCTGAGTCTTGTGTATACAAGCCACCGCTATTAATCACCTGGGTTTTGTGTATAAAACCCACCCCAATTAATCACCTGAGTTTGTGTATACAAGCCACCGCTATTAATAACCTGGGTTTTGTGTATACAACCCACCACTTAAAATCATTTGCTGATTCGGAATAGGTAAATACTCATCACGACCTTTAGTGAAAACAGCATCGGCCAAATAAGGTTTGCGCAACGCTTCAATTGCTAAATAACTATCAATCGTTTCTTTCGCTATTCCCCAACGCACTAAGTCAAAAAAGCGATGTCCTTCAAGCCCTAATTCTAAACGTCGCTCAAAGCGCAACGCCTCTCTTGCTTGCTCTTTAGAAACAAAACTTGTATATGAGCCAATATTATAAATACTGGCGTTGTGTAATTTACCGGTGCTATTTTTAGCGCGCTCACGAATGCGATTAATGATTGGCAATGCTTCGTCATACCGATCTAACTCAATTAACGCTTCTGCTTTCCAAAGTAATACATCAGCGTAACGAATGAGCGGTGTATTTAATGAAAAGATAGGAAATGGTCCATTCTGACCACGACAACTACAGTCTGGGTGTTCAAGATCCTTCATCGCTGTAAAGTTGCCATATATCCCCGGAGCACGAGCCCAACTATCACCGCCATGGATCAAATTCTCGTCATATTTAAATGGTTTACCTTCCATCGCCACAGTATGATCTAGGCGAGGATCAACTGCATCGGTCACCTTGTCGTAATTGAAATCGTTAAAAGTGTCAAATAACGGTAAGCCTTGTTGATCTGTTTTAAACGCATTGACAAAATTTTCTGTTGGCACATGGAAACCACAGCAACCAAAGCCTCCAGCCAATGGGGCATTTAATGCACTAGGCCAGCTTCCACGTCCATCTGGCGAACCGTCATTTAAAGAACGCTGAATAGCGAATACTGATTCTTTGCCATTTTCACTTTCAAACAAAAAGTTATTCGCGTAATCATCAAATAAGCCATATACGCCCGCCTGTTCAATTTCATTAACAAGAGCGACCACTTTTACAAGTTTATCTTTATTAATATTGATAACTTGATGTAACTCATTCTGCTCATAAGCCTGGTAGAGCAATGTTTTAGCTAAATATGCCTTAGCAGATAACGCTGAAGCTCGCCCGACATCTTTTTGAGTTTGTGGTAAATGATTGGCAGCAAACTCAAAATCAGCAGCAATTTTATCCCATAACTCCTGATCGCTCAGATCACTATTAGTCGTGAGAAGTATCTGATCTTGTGTCATTGTTTCATCAATCCACGGGATATGTTTATGATGTATTTTTAAATCAAAGTAGAAAATACTGCGAATAAACCGCAGTTCGGATTGTTTTGCAGCACTGTCTTCAATTGCATCTGGCGCATTTGCGATTACTGCTAATGCTGAGTTGACTCTTGAAATACCGGTGTAATTACGTACCCATTTTTTGTTGTTCAAATCAATCAAATCTGGCGGGAATGACTCCATATCAGGCACTACTGGCTGATATAAAGACAAAGCATGATAAGCAAAAATATCACCAGGTCCATTACCGCCTTTATGGGCGTCTCCTGCGCGTAAATTCCCCGTCGGCCATAAAAAGTTAGGCGCGGTATAATGATCGTTACCGAGATATGAGTAGGCTGCGATGATCAACGCATCTACATTTTTACTGTTAGAAACTTGTTCTTCGGTCAATACCCCTGAAGGTGCAACATCAAGATCAGAACCACCACACGAAGTTAAAAAAAGAGCAAATGTAGTTGCTGAAAATAGCGTTTTTATTTTATTCATAATAAGTGCTCGTATCGTTTTTGTTTTAATAAATCAAAAAGTGAGGTTCACGCCTAACGTGAAACGTTTAGGATTTGGGAAGGTTCCGTTTGGAGTTTCAGGATCCTGAGTTAACGTCCCTGATGGCGTAATGGTCAATAAGTTACTTCCCTGAAAATAAATTCGTGCAGAACTTATACCGTAGTGACTTAACCACTGTTCATCGGGGGTATACCCTATAGATAAATTGCGCAATTTAAGATAGGTACCCTCTTCCCAAAATAAGCTTGATTGACGACCTTCACCATTGTTATCAATTGCAGTTAACGCAGGAACATCGGTATCAGTATTGCTGCTTGACCAAGCATTAAGAACACGATCCCCATAGTTAGAACCTATGTTGAGTGATGTAAAGTCTGTGAATCCACGCCAACCATTTCGAATTTGACCGCCTTTAACACCTTGCCAGAACATAGTGAAATCCCAGCTTTTGTATTTAAAGTTCATATTCATGCCATAGATAAAATCAGGATCGGTATCGGCAAAAAATGTTTGGTCGTTTTCATTAATAACACCATTGCCATCAAGATCCTGCCAACGAACTCTTCCTAAGCCAGCACCTGATTGAACAGCGTGAGCATCGATTTCACCTTGATTTTGAAATAAACCGTCGGCAACGTAGCCATAAACTGAATTAATAGAATGGCCAACAATTGTCTTATCAGCGCCATTGCCGCCAAAGGAGTTAACAACATCTTTTGGAAGGGAAACAACTTTATTTTTAGCGGAAGAAACATTGAAGCTTATATCAACATCAATATCATCATCTAGGCTATCGAATGAAAGGTAATCTGCGTAGCCAATTATAAATTCGAAACCTGAGTTTTCTATTGTGCCACCATTAACCCACTGCTGAGCGCCTTCACCTAGCGTCGCAATAGGGTTGGTAAGAGTTAAGATATCTTCAGTGGTTTTTTCAAACCAATCAATGCTGCCGTAAATCGTGTCGTAATGCATACCAAAATCAATGCCGATATTTTTTTGCGTTGAAGTTTCCCACTTTAGATCATCATTACCTGTTTGAGCTTTGACAAAACCTGAAGGTAAGGTGCCGCCATTAGCGCCGCCGATATCATAAGCGGTGCCTTCATCTTGCTGATCAGTGAATAAAGACTGTGTTGCATAACGACTTAAATACGTTGTATATGTTGCATCTGTAGGAATTTCTTGGTTACCCGTTTTACCCCAACTAGCTCGTACTTTTAAGGTGCTTAAAAACTCGAAGTCATAAAATGATTCGTTGCTAATGACCCATCCCGCTGAAGCAGCTGGAAAATTACCGTAACTATTATTACTACCAAACCGAGATGAACCATCGCGACGAATAGTGAGCCCAGCGAGGTAGCGATCATCAAAGTTATAATCCATACGAGCAAAGTAAGAATCGAGTGTCCACTTATCGCCATCACCTTCAACACGTACGTCTCCAGTTGCTTGTGATAAATGAGCATAATCACGATCATCAGAGGCAAAACCTGAACCAAAACCAACAGAGCCTTCATACTCATAATCGATTTGTTCTGTACCGGCTAAAAAGGTAAAACTGTGATTATCACCAACATCTAATTTATACTCTGCAGTGTTTGTCCAACTAAAACTACTATTCCAGTTTTCAGTAACTGAAAGTTGATCTCCGTAGTTTAATGAGCCAGCTTGAAAAGCACGAGTATAGTTTCTGAAGTAGTATTGTCCGTAATCAAGTCCAACAGTACTTTTTAGCGTTAACCCATCAATTAATTCATATTCAAAAAAGATATTACCCATTAGTTTATTAAACCGACTGACATTATCGCGGTTCATTTCGATTATTCTAACTGGATTATCGCGGTCCGTGACACCAGGAACAGGGCCACCCCAGCCGCCTTCATCATTGTAAACGGGCACAATAGATTGTTGCTCTATTGCCAGCCCTAGAATTTCACTAGCTCTCGCATTGATGAGATTTGACTCTTGATTAGTAACAGTGAAGTTTTCGCCTATTTTTAATTTGTCGGTTAATTGGTAATCAGAATTAACTCGAAAACTAATTCGTTCAAATTCCGAACCATCAACAACACCTTCAGAATTGAAATAGCCTAAAGAAGTATAAATAGAGGCATTTTCTGAACCTCCTGATAAAGAAATGTTAAGGTCACTAACTTTAGCTGTACGGGTTACCTCATCAAACCAATTAGTGTCTGCAGGACGCTGCACTTGTTGAGGATCGGTATAAGTAGGTAAGATCACCGCGTTTAATTGGGGGTTACTGAAGTCACCATTCCAATCATAACGATATAGCGAACTGGCTGAATTTGGATTTGAACCATCATTAACAGCAGCTTGCCATACAGCTTGTCCACGTTGTTGGGTATTAAGCGGATTTAGATCATAGCTATAGTCATCTTGAGATTGGTTAGCAGAGAAATTAAAATCAAGTCCCTCATGACCTTTTTTCGTTGTAATGACTATCACGCCATTACCAGAACGTGCACCAAATATACTAGCAGCGGCTGCGTCTCGTAAAACCTGAATATCAGCAATATCATGGCTATTAAGTTCATGCATTCCTGACTTAGTAGGAATACCATCAATAACATATAGAGGGTCATTATTGCCTAATGGCCCTAAACCTTGGCCACGTATCCTTACCGTTGCAGTAGACTCCGGTGAACCATTAGTTGAAATTTGTAAGCCAGGTACTCTCCCCTGCAAGTTTTGCATTATATTACCCGAAGGCATATCAACTACATCGTCTAACTTAACAGAACTTACAGCACCTGTTAGGTCCTTTTTTTTAACACTGCCATATCCATAAGACACTTCGATAACTTCTATATCGTCATCCTCAGGAGGCTCTTGTACTTGTTCTTGTTGAGCTGCTAAAGAACTGTATGGCAAGAGCAAGCCTATTAATACAGCACTTACGCTCGCAGTAAGTGGCTTTTTACGAAACCTTTGCATTATGTGTGTCCCCAATTGATCAAATTAATTAATGTTGATATTACTCACTACAAATTAACAACGTTGTCTTTTTTTGTTTTTAGGCTAGTTATCAAAGTCTACATATTAGAATATTTATTCAAATTCGAAGTAGCTTTTGCTGATTTAAACAACGTTGTCTTTTTAACATCAAAGAAACTAAGTTTCAACATATATTGCAAACTTTATGTATAATTCTATTTATTTTATTACCAAGATAGTCAATCTGTGCGGTTCGATAAACTCATTAATCTGCTGATGAGATAACGTTGAAGTTGCTCCGTGACATTGAGCTCACATAGCCCCAACCGCACATGCAAAATCAATCCCTTGCTGTGGTGATTTATTAAGACAAAGTTGATAACCAAGCGCCAATAAGAAGTAATATAGAGCAAAAACAGTGTTATAGACGTTTGTGGAATAACCTAAATTATAGTAATGCTTACCCTTAACCGGCAATAAATCGCCATGGCGCCGTTTAGTAACACATAAATAGTCTGTGTCTGTTTGGCTATAAATGCTCAGTTTTGTTCGAGTGATTGATATTGACTACCCCTTGATTGGTACAGGATCTTATAGCGACTTTGTTTTCATGATCCTGGAGTATTTTTCAATAAACAAACTAATAACTATTGAATATTGTTAACAAGTCGGTATGACGCAGATGCAGTAATTGCCCTATATACGGCTAATAAACCACTTAACTTTGAAGTACCTGATTGGGTAAGATTTGAAAATGGACAAGCAATTATTTATTCCGACCAAAACGATAATAAACCAGATGTAAAATATTGAGCAAAAAGTGAAAATACATGGTTCTCTGGCCAATACCCTGCGCAAGAAGGTGAATTTTTATGCAGGTAGGACTGCTAGCCCGCCGACGTAAACTCTCATGTTTGGTTGGGCAGCTCATAAGAATACACGCTCTAATATAGGCAATGCTGATTTTGGTGGTGACTTAGCAATATATAAAGCCTCAATGACTACGTTTCACTTTATCAATACATTTATTACGTTAAATACTATGAGAGCCTAGCGACTTACCGTAACTGCGACACTTAAACACATCAATACCAGATAATATGCCAACAAACTTTTGTGAGTCTTTAGTGGCGCCGCGCTTAGACCCGTCAGCAACTAAATAATTAACCTCAGCTTTATTCATCAATGGCGGGTAGTTGTCTTCAAGAACGTAATCCCGCCCCTACTTTGGCATTGAGCTTACCAATCAGTACTCGGCGCTTTACTGCTTTATAAACATGCACCCAATTATAGTGAACAGTCCCAGCACCAAACTAACCATTAATTAACTCAGCGATTTTTACACCATAGCCTTTTTAAACAGCTCAATTTTCAAAAATCATGGTTTTATTGTGAGGCTCAAACTCAAACTATCTTTTGTCGTCATTCCACACCACCCAACTAGGCGGCTTAACAAATTCGCCTCAGGTAAAATGTCGATCAAGTTGAACTGAATATGCTTAAACTGGTGCCGAGTGAGTTTAAAGTGGATGTTCATCATTGGTTTATTATTTACAGACGTTACACTTGTTTCGCCAAAAAACCGGTTGCGATTCTTGTATTAACGAAATGTTGTGTGTATTGAAAGATAAAACCGACAGAAAAGCATTGAAACTAGTTGGCCGATTTTGTAAATATCAGCGTGACATCACCTTGTCCTAATTGTTGCGACAAGCCTGAAGTATCATCGATATGCCCAATACGCGTGTATGAGTATGAGGTATTAACCTTCTTGTAGAATACAACCATAGTGCGAGAGCCCCACAGCATCAGATCGCCATTGTTGATCGTCACAGGTTGATACGGATCAGTTGATAATGATTTTGGTAACTCGGCATGCTTTTCGTTACTGTTAAGATCGTCCATGTCGAGAGTCAGTGGTAGCATGGCAGCAAATTCACGTGCTGCGCTGGTGTTGGCTAAGGTTGCTTTGAAACGATGATCTCCTATGGTTATCCACATATGCGAACTCTCCAGTTTAATGGCTGTGTGTTTAGTTGCGATAGGACTTGCCGTTAACTCAGTTGCATAGCTGCTACCGAGTGTTAAAAAAAACAGTACTAATAGCCCAATTGGTTTGATGAATGCTAAGCGCTGATGAGGCGCTATTATGAATAAGGTGTTGACCTTATGTATGTTGACAGCAACAGGGTTATTCATAATAGCGGCCTCGTAAATTTTATTGTTTGAATAGACGGATATATTTTAGTGTACTCGTGTGCGATAGGCTTGAAACGCCAGAAAAGCGCCAATGAGTAATACTGCTGCGCTTGCAATAAAAGTGCTTTGGTAGCCATCTGCATCGAAAAGTATTCCTCCGACAGTAGAGCCTAGGGCAATAGATAATTGCGCTACTGCCACCATCAAACCGCCACCGGCTTCAGCATTATTTGGCATCGCTTGCGCAAGCCAAGTCCACCACGCAACAGGTGCCGCGGTTGCAACCAGTCCCCACAGTGCAAGTAGTATTGCGACAATGAGTACATTGTTGCCGAAGGGGATCAGTGCGACGGCAATCATCGCCATAAAAGCAGGAATGCCGACAAGCAAACCATATAAAGTGCGTTTTAAGATTGTACTAATGATTAACGTGCCGATAAGCCCTGAAAATCCAATGGTAAGCAACAGCAGAGATAATGTAGATACGCTGGTATGGGTGACAGTTTCAAGGAAGGGTCTCAGGTAAGTAAATAATGCAAACTGCCCCATAAAGAAAGCACCGCATCCAGCCATGCCATAGGCAACAGCACGATTGTTAAGTGCCTTAAGAATATTCTTGGAACCTGAAGAGCTCACCTCAGTTTTCATTGCAGGTAATGCCTGCCATTGCCATATCAAGGTAATGAGCGCGATAGGAATAAGCACTAAAAAGGTACCACGCCAGCCTATAAAAGAGCCTAAATAACTGCCCAATGGCGCAGCGATAACCGTTGCTAACGCATTACCTCCATTGAAAACAGCCAATGCTTTAGGGACTTTATTAGGCGGCACTAATCGAATAGCCATCGCAGCTGACATTGACCAGAATCCGCCAATGACTACGCCTAGGACTCCGCGACCAAGCATATAAGTTAGGTAGTTTGGAGCCAGCGCTACAATGGTTCCAGAGATCCCCATCAAAACAGTTAATATTAACATTAACTTTTTGCGGTCCATGGTGCCGATCAGCGTAGGAAGTAATAAGCTGGTTAGCACGGCAAAGGCGCCGGATATTGCAATACCTTGGCCAGCCATTCCTTCAGTGATCTGTAAGTCGCTGGCAATGGGAGTTAGCAGGCTAACTGGCATAAATTCGAAGGCGATAAGCGTGAATACGCATAAAGACATTGCAAAAACGCCACTCCAGTGAGCGGTAGTATTTGCCGTATCAGAGGGTGTTCCATCATAGGTATCAGATGTAGTGGATTTCATAGATTTTTTAGTTACGCCTCGGTTTTACAAAAGTGCTATGCGTGCTCAAATAGCCCACATGGTTTAGGAAATACTGCTTAGTTAACTAAATCGTAAGTGTGGGCATTAAACATGATGCGGATTGACTTCATTAGTTAATAGGGCAAAAGGTTTACCTTGTGCCCTTCTCATCTCACTTCAAATACCCCACTATTTATTAAGCGAGGTGTTGCTTGAAGAAGCTTGTGAGCTTCTCGAACGGAATGACATCCACTTGATCATATAAATCAACATGGCTTGCGCCTGGAATAACCATCAACTCTTTTGGTTCAGACGCATTCTCATAGGCTGTTTTAGCCATGTAGAGCGAGTGGGCTTTTTCACCATGGATAAACAACACCGGACGAGGAGAAATCTCAGAAATATAGGTCAATAAAGGCATGTTCATGAACGACAATGGCGTCGTCTGTGACCAAGCGTTACCTGAGTTGACCGCACGTGGATGGTAGCCTCGTGGTGTCATGTAATAATCATGATAGTCGAGCATAAATTGCGCTTCGCCGCCTTTTAACACGTTGTAAGACGGCTGATAGGCTGGTGTGCCTTTCTCTGCATCTTGCCAACGTTGCTGACTCAGTTGCTCTAGAGTTTGTGTGCGTTGTTCTAGGGTAACACTGTCGTTATAGCCTTTTGACATAACACGCGTCATATCATACATAGTGCTTGCTACAACGGCTTTAACACGTTTATCGACCGCGACGGCATTTAATGCCATACCGCCCCAACCACAAATGCCGATCATCCCGATGCGTTCACGATCCACATTGGCTTGCATACCAATACAATCTACCGCAGCGCTAAAGTCTTCCGTATTGATGTCTGGCGAGGCAATATTGCGAGGTTCGCCGCCACTTTCACCTGTGTATGAGGGGTCAAAAGCAAGGGTGACAAAGCCTTGTTTTGCCATTATTTGCGCATACAGACCCGATGATTGCTCTTTCACCGCACCAAAAGGGCCACCTACGACGATAGCAGGCAGCTTGCCAGTGCTGTTTTTCGGCTGATAAAGATCAGCGGCAAGGGTTATGCCATAGCGGTTTTTGAAAGTGACTTTTTTATGATCGACCTTGTCACTTTTAGCAAATTTTTTGTCCCACTCATCGGTTAGTGCAATTGATGATTGAGCAAAAGCTTGGCCAGTGGTTAGCGAGGCAACCCCTAGCGCAACAATACCTGCACCAGTCATCTTCATCATATTGCGACGTCCTTCATTAGGCATATCTTGTTCAGTAGTAATCTTGGTCGTTTCAGTATGTATATCCATGGTTATTCTCCGGACAAGTTAAAATTTTGGCTGAGACTGTTGAGCTCACGCTCACAAAACGGTAGTTAACATCACCTTTAAGTAATTGTTCATAGGCTGTATCTGATTTACCCAGCCTTGATTAATAGCGCTTAGATTGAGAGTCTTTCGAGGGTTTAGTTTTGCAGTTTTTGCGTATGTTTTGTTAGTAAGATCCTGCTAATTAATTGCTTGATACTCCAAAAAACTAGCATTTCACTTAATATAAGCACTGACTCAAGCGACTATTGAAAAATCAACATTCGCAAAGCTTTAATAACGGCTCAATAAGTGACCACTGGACAAAAGGTATAAACAGAGAGCTCGGTTGTACACCGACTGATCAAAGCAAGGTTACCGAACAAAAACGTTTTCGAGGTAGATTGCACTGGGCGAATCAAAAAATTATCTTGTATCGTCGATAAATGACAATTCGACTTTATCCTTAATACTGTTGAAGCTAGAGATCTCGTTGTTGTGCACTCATTGGCTCAATCAACAAAGCGACAACGGACAAAGCCTGACGTATCCACATGAATTTAAAAATTACCCTCAAACAATGTCGAGCAGAAACTCATCGAGTAAGTGGCGCATGAGTCACTATTTTGATAACAAGAGAATAGATCCCAAGGAACAAATGCAAAACACAGGTTAATTTGTAAAAGTGAGACTATTGGGCTTTTCATCCTCGAACAATTGAAATCCCAAACAGTTTAGTCATATTTTCAATGTTAAATGAACCGCCCCAATATTGGATTCAATCAGTCATAATGGAGGCATGATTAATCGTGAATTTTGACACCGAGACAAGCGCGAACAAATTCTGGGTCGAAGTGCTTGATAGCTTCACCAACGTAACCCAAATCTAGACTATTGATTTTGTCCATCTCATCAGCAGATAGCGTGAAATCCCAGACATTAAAATTCTCTTGAATTCTCTCTGGTTTAATCGATTTAGGGATTACAGTGACGCCACGTTGTACGTTCCAACGTAAAATGACTTGAGCAATAGTTTTACCGTGTTTTACTGCAATGCCTTGAAGCTTTTCATCTTCAAACGGTTTATGGCGACCGCCACCTAAGGGCGCCCATGCTTCTGGCTGCACATTGTAATACTTCATTGTTTCAATGGCCGCAGCTTGTGAAAAGTAAGGATGCATTTCTACCTGATTCACCACTGGGAGAACTTTGACCGTTTCACAAAAGTTGGTTAATACGTGAGCATAGAAATTAGATACACCAATAGATTTTAATTTACCTTGTTCGTACGCATCTTCCATTGCACGCCAAGCGCTAAAATAATCGCTCATAGCCTGATGAAGTAGATATAAATCGAAATATTCTAAGCCTGATTTTTTAAGTGATGCCTCAATGCCAACTTTCGCTGTATCGAAGCTGGCCATGTCTTGTACCCATAATTTTGAAGTAATAAATAACTCCTCACGAGTGCAGAGGCCGTGTTTAATTGCTTCACGTACAGCGTCACCTACGGCATCTTCATTGCCATAAACGGCTGCGGTATCAATAAGACGGTAGCCAACACGGATTGCATTGAGGATTGAATTTTTGCATTCTTCTTTATCGGTGACTTTAAAAACACCAAAGCCCAACATGGGCATTTTAGAGCCATTATTTAGTGTCGTATATTCCATAGTAGAACGCCTCCGTTGTGTTGGTTGTATTTTGATGAAAATGTATTTTATGCAGCCAATTATCTTGAACTAGTCTCTCTCAGAGTAGGTTAACAAATTACGGTATGTAATCGTTGCGATAGGGTTACTCGATATTGGCTAATAAAAATCGCCAATAATTAAACTTAAAATATTGGCGATTAATTGGCAGAGTTACAAAGATTGAGCCGTCGGTCTAAAAATAATTTCATTTACATCAACATACTCTGGTTGGCTAATTGCAAACGTAACCATATCTGCAAAGCTAGAAGCTGGGATCCCTACTTGGCCGACATAATCTTGGTTGGCACTTTGCACTTCTTTATCACTAATATGCTCAAGTAACTCAGTTTTGACGGCGCCAGGGCTAATTAAAGTCGTACGGATATTGTGTGGCGTGACTTCTTGTCTTAAACCATCGGTTAATGCGCGAACAGCAAATTTGGTTGCAGAATAGACCGATGATGCAGGGAAAATGAGATGAGCTGCGACCGATGCTGTGTTAATTATGTGTCCAGCTTTCTGTTCTATCATATGCGGCAGTGCAGCAGCGATACCGTATAGAACACCTTTTATATTAACATCAATCATCTGATCCCATTCATCCACTTTGACACTTTCAAACATCGAAAGAGGCATAACTCCAGCGTTGTTGATAAGAACATCAATGCGTCCGAATGTGTTAATTGCCGCATCAACTAAGTTTTTAACATCGTTTTTGTTGGTTACGTCAGTTGCCAGAGCGAGTGCTTCACCACCTTTTGCTTTAATCTCTGAAACCAATTGTTCTATGCGATCAGCGCGGCGAGCACCGAGAACGACTTTGGCTCCCATAGAAGCAAGGTGACGCGCTGCAGCTTCGCCCATACCGCTTGATGCTCCAGTAATTACGATGACTTTGTTCTCTACGTTATTGCTCATTTTAAATCCTTAACATTTGCAGTTTAAAAATTAGGGTTGTTGTTAATGTAAACTTGGTTCTCAACAGTAATAGCCAACGACCTCATGACCATAAGTAACCTGCTGTTGTGTATTAGCATTTCTAACGCGATAGCTGAATTTAACGATACCAGTACAATTTTATTAGCTAGCTGTCGCGTATTGCTCATTAACTACTTTTTTCTTTCCAGATAACATTTCCACCCTCTTTTTGAGGATGTAATAACAAGGTGTTTTATCGCAGCATCAGCTGTAGCCCCATGCCACTGTAATTCGTGACGTCATTTTCTGGGAATAACATATCGACGTTAACTTGGCCGCTAAAAAGGAGGTCTGGGCCTTGAAACGATTGATGGTCTTTTGAATGATTAGCTGTCTGTTCTGTATTAGTATCGGCTTCAGCATTGGCGGTCGATATCACTTCCAAACTATTGAGTAATTTAGCTTTTACAGTCGACGAAATATTTTTTTCATGAAATGGCCTCCTGATTAAACGATAGAATTAGGGTTAAATAAATCTTTGTCGAGTCTGTTATACCTTATTGAGTGTCAAGCACAGAGTTAAGTACTTGCAGTGCATTTGCGGCAATCTGAGGGCCGCAATATTTTTCAATAATGTGAATAAATTCGTTGAGCTGACTGACAGATACATGGTTATTCATACTAAAGGTGTAGTGAGCACTTAACTGGTTATTTACACCATTTAAATTAGCCAAAGCTGCTATTGTGGCAATTTCTCGCTGCTTCCAGCTTAAGGAATCTCGTTCGAAAATATCGCCGAACAGGTGAGCTTTCAGGTAAGTATCAATTTCAGGCGAGAATTCAAATAATGGCCCTTTAACTTCAGCACCAATTAGCTTGGTCTGGTTCTCAGTACCGAACTCGAGGCTGGTTCGGTCTGTAGGTAAAGGCTTAGGCTCAGAGCCGACAATGTCAGTCATGCCAGTTTTTTTCCGGTCATCCACAACACTCATAAACGCAGAAAGTCCATTTAAACTGCGGGGGAAGCCTGCATAGGCATACATCTGAACCAGGATTGCTTTAATTTCGTTGATCGTTAAGCCGGCATCCAAACCTTCATGTAAACTGACTTGTAACTTTTCTATATCACCGCTTGCAGTAAATGCCGCGATTGGAATAATGGCTTGCTCTGAAGGTTCAAGCGAGTCTGTTACTGACGCTATATTCATAAATAAAATCGCTGTTAAATTGATGGTAAGGAAAGAGACTTTTCTGAAAAATAATCAAATAAATCATCTAAGTTAGCTGCTCAATTTTGATGTGATTAACTTATCATTTATATTTGCTGAACTATTGCCTATAGTTTTTTTATCATTGCCTATTCCTGCATATAAAATAATATGGCAACTTTTGCCTCTATGAGTTAGCTTTGTTTTCAGTTTTGGCATTGAATAAGTGGTAATGTCGGTGGTTTGTGGTGGTCATTAATGTCATTGGCTGTTTTGGTCCTGGCAGAAGTACAATGCCTTAAGTGTGAACATCTATTTTTGCTAAGGTTTATAAAATCAGCGCTACTAGCCTAGCAATAGCTAAAGTTGCCTAATCATTTTATTTAAAAACGCCATCAGTCGGAGTCAATAGCACTTAATGGTAGTTAGTCTCTGTAAAATGAACAAAAATATAAACCGGTTGATGGATTTGATTTGTACTAATAGCCTAGTGCTTTAATCAGCGCGATTAGCTTATGCAAATTCCAAATGTTAAAACTAAACATTACGATATATATTGCCACTAGGATGATGATGAACGGTTCACAAAGTAGAGTTGCCAATACTGAAAAGCTGGCGAGACAAATTGATAAATGGATGGAAAAAGGCGTTAACCAGGTCGAGACTAAAATTCCAGGATTGAAATTAACCCGATGGCCATCTACTACCGCGCCAACGAGTTATATTCATCACCCGAGTGTTTGTTTAATTGCTCAAGGTAAGAAGCGTGTTCTATTAGGTGATGAAAGTTATATTTATGACGCCAATCATTTTCTTGTTTCATCTGTTGGCTTGCCGGTCATTGCTAATATTATGCAAGCAAGCGATGAGCATCCTTATCTCGGGCTGGTTATGGAGCTGGATCTACAAATTATTTCAGAGCTGATTGCTGAAAATAAGAATTTGTTTTCCTACGATAAAAAGACCATAAAAGGGATTGCCGTTGGACAACTTTCTGAGTCGCTATTAAACGCATTCACTCGACTAATAGATCTGTTGGATGAGAGCGATAATATAGGAGCTTTAGCACCCATAATTCAAAGAGAAATCTTTTTTCGTCTTTTGACGACAGAGCAAGGTATCCTGCTTAATCAAATCGTCACAACTCAGAGCCACAGCTACCAAATATCTAAAGCAATTGATTGGCTTAGAAATAACTTTTTTAAACCATTAAGCGTAAGTGATCTAGCCGATTACAGTGGAATGAGTCAATCTGCATTTTACAGTCATTTTCGTTCAGTAACGGCTATGACGCCTCTACAATTTCAGAAAAGTTTACGTTTGAATGAAGCTCGTCGTTTAATGTTAACCGAAAACTTAGATGCGACGACGACAACATACAAAGTTGGCTACGAAAGCCCCTCTCAATTCAGTCGAGAATACCGCCGTTTTTTTGGTGAGTCTCCATTAAAAGATACAAAAGCATTGCGCGAAACTGGACTGCCTCAAGAAGCAAAGGCTTAAAGAAAAAGAACCAAAAAGGCTAGGTTTAACTTAACTTAACAATGTGTGCTTCTTGCACTCACCTACTCTTTTGCAATGATAAAATTGGTTTTATCAATAGCGATATTCCCATATTTGGCTAGCCCACGATTGCTATTGACACATATTTTTAGCTTAACAAATCATACCAAACTCCCCCTCGGAAATAGAGAAACATCAACGTGCTCATAATTACGCCAGTCGCCGCGCAAACTCAGCTTGTGACATCTTTAACGTTGGGCGAATAACATCGGGTGATGACGGCGTAAAAAGCTCTGTTGTCCACAGCATATGCTGAGCTTTTTTAAGTCATAGAAGACAGTGCGCTGACTTTCACTCCCTCGAGGATAGTAAAGAGATGTTAGTATGGAAAATATGAGGCTACATGGATTTTCATTTTGTCAAAAATGTCGTTTTATTTTACCTCTCCTCGACACTCGAAAAGCTCAATACATGGGCTGTATCTGCATTAAAGAACGATGATAAATAATAGTGGGAATAATATTAATGGACCTCTCTGTATTAGACAAATTCTGGCAGCTAATTAACGAAAAATTACAAGGCTGGCTAGAAGCTGGCATTAAACACTTGCCAAATTTTATAGTCGCCTTTCTCTTAGCCATGTTTTTTGGCTTACTGGCTAAATATGTTGGTAGAGTCGTTCGAAAAGTGCTTCATAAAGCCTTAGAGTCTGAACAAATTGCCGATCTACTTTCATCAATTATCAAGATGCTGGTGTTGTTGACAGGGCTATTTATTGCTCTAGAGTTTTTGGGGTTAACCGGCACCGTAACGTCACTCTTAGCAGGCGCAGGTATTATTGGCCTAGCGCTTGGTTTTGCTTTTCAAGACATGGCAGAGAATCTTATTGCTGGTATTGCTATGGGTATTCGTAAGCCATTTCAAATTGGCGATGTGGTTGAGGCAGGAGATGTATTCGGCACAGTAAAAACCATTAATTTGCGTAACACATTAGTCGAAACGTTTTTTGGCCAAATAGAAGTGATTCCAAATAAAATCTTATTTCGAAACGTACTCACTAATTATACGGTTACAGGGGTCAGGCGAATCGAAGTACCCGTTGGTATTTCTTACACTGACGACCCAGAAAAGGCCGCTGAAGCTATAGAAGAAGCGATAAACGCCTGTGATTTTGTTATCAAAAAAGAACAAACTGCCGTGTTTGCTAAGGGGTTTGCAGACAGCAGTATAAACTTAGTGGTCTGGTTCTGGATCGATTACCCAGGCACCACTGGCTTTATGAAAGCTCGACATACTGCGGTGGTAGAAATTAAAAAAGCACTAGAAAAAGCTGATATCTTAATTCCCTTTCCGATCAGAACATTGGATTTTGGCGCCAAGGGCGGTGAAAAGCTCAATACTATGTTGTCGAAAACAAAGTCAGAAGAAACGTCAGAAGAAAAGGCAGAAGAAAAATCAGCAGACTCACAGAAGTCATCATCGTCTGAAAATGAAAAGTAATCTCAGGGATTAGAGACACTTTCATTAACTAAACGTCAGCTTTGTCGCATCGGTCTAATTTAATTAGACTGCCAAAAATGTTGAAGGTCGGCTGATCGCTCCTGGCGTTCTGGAAAAAGAGCCGACCATCGGCTTTTGCTACGAGTACACTTATGGTTCCAGGCGGCTTGAAGGCCGGTAACACTCAGATAGCCGACGTTCAAGTTTTCTTTGGTATGTATATATAAGCGCATAATCAGCGCTCGAATAGGCTTATATTGACTCATTGAATGCGCACATTTGCCATTAATGATCCGACACATAGCATAACTGATCCGACAAATAACATAATTATTGGACTGAATACTTTCGAGAGTCCAGTGGTTCACTTAATCTTTTCCTGCCACACAGGAAAAACATATCAAGCGGTCAAAGATAAACTATTTTGCTGGCATTACAGCAATTGGGTCAATGCCAACGTCACCGCTCATTTCAGCGCCAAGCAATTTACTGCCGCCTATGCGAGTCCCCTCACAACAAGATATCGCCAGGGGAATTGCACCATCAAATTTGTTCTCTGGCCGCCGCATTCTTACAGAAAAGGGGAAAAGCCAACATACCGGCCTAGCGCTCTTTAGTCGATTGACCAGATAAAATTGATACCTAGCACTAGCAAATCCTAACTGCCTAATCGATTGACTTGCTCCAATATAGGGTTCAATGACCCTCAAACCAACACACCAGACCATGCTGAATAGATCAAGTATGTGCTTTTTTCTTTGGGCCATTTTCCACTACCAGCAGGAACTCGGCGCTGTTTACAACACGGTAGTGTTGGCAAGCGAACAGACAGATCCCGCCAACGGACTGATAATACACCAAAGCTAGCGCCAACGGCGTTTGCCCATCAGACTCGGAAGGAGCAACCATGACGACAATCACCACCATTAATCCCACGACTGAAAAAGCAATCCATTCCTACGACATAATGACCGAAAAGCAGGCGACGGCTCGGCTTGAGTCCTGCCATGGGGCATTTCTGCAATGGCGTAAACTACCCCATCTGGAACGGGCCACCTATCTTAATAACATCGGTCAAAAACTACGTAACAATGCCGATGAATTGGCCGCCTTGATGACCAACGAAACCGGCAAACTCCTGAAAGATGGTCTTGTTGAGGTTCAACTCTGTGCTGCGATCTTAGATTACACCGCTGAAAATGGACCAGAAGCGCTGGCTGATGAAGAGCGTCTGCAAGGACTCAACGGCAAACGCGGCGTCATCAGTTATCAGCCAATCGGCGTCATCTATTCAATCCAGCCTTGGAACTTTCCCCTTTACCAGCCGATCCGTGTACTGGCAGCCAATCTGATGGCAGGTAATGGCTGTGTTCTGAAGCACGCCAGCATCTGCACTGGCTCCGGACTTCGTTTGCGTGAATTGTGTATTGAGGCCGGCTTGCCCGATGACCTGTTCCAGGTTTTGGTGATCGATCACGACACCAGCGACAAGCTGATAGCCCATCCAATGGTCCGTGGTGTCACGATGACCGGTAGCGATGGCGCTGGGCGACACATCGGGGCTGTGGCCGCCAAAGAGTTAAAGAAGACAGTGCTAGAACTGGGGTCGAATGACGCTTATCTGGTGCTTGAGGATGCCGATATTGAAACCGCCGTAAAATTTTCGGTTATGGGCCGACTTTACAACAACGGAGAGACCTGCGTTTCTGCCAAGCGGTTCATCGTGACCGATAAGATCTATGACGCCTTTGTCGAGGCTTTCGTCGCTCAAATGCAAAAAATCAACATGGGTGACCCCATGGATAAGAATACCCAGCTTGGGCCGCTTTCCAGCCAGGAGCAGTTTGACACCGTTAAGAAGCAAGTGGACGCCAGCGTCGCCAAGGGTGCAAAAATCCTCTGCGGTGGCGAAGTGCCAAAACGCACGGGTGCCTATTATCCCGCCACTGTGCTGGCAAATCTTACGCCCGGAATGCCCGCTTATGACGATGAAATCTTCGGGCCGGTCGCGTCGATCATCCGCGCTATTGATGATGAGGACGCCATGCGACTGGCTAATGAAAGCCGCTATGGACTTGGCGGAGGGATCTTTTCAAAGGATGAGGAACGAGCCCTCAAACTGGCACGCGATGACTTTGACACAGGCATGATCCGCATTAATTCGTTTGGGGCTGCTGATCCGAATATGCCTTTTGGCGGGGTAAAGAATTCCGGATACGGACGTGAACACGGTGGTTTTGGCATCAAGGAGTTCGTCAACGTAAAGTCGATTTTCCTGCCCTGACCTGGCTTTACACCCACAATTTTGCCCATTTCATTCAACATTAAGGATTTCTCTATGAGCATGAACATTCTTGTCGCCGGTGCCACCGGCAAAACGGGCCAGCTTCTGGCCCAGTACCTGATAGATCAGGGCCATAAGCCGATAGCGCTGGTTCGCGAAAGTTCGGATACCAGTTCTTTGCCCCAAGGCGTAGACCTACGCCATGGTGACCTGACCGACTTGGAAACCGGCCTGTGCGACTGCATGGACGTGGTGATCTTTGCCGCAGGTTCAGGAGGAAGCACCGGCCCTGAAATGACCAAAAAAGTGGATCGGGACGGCGCGAAGCGACTGATTGATCAAGCGAAAGAATCAGGCGTAAAGCGTTTCGTGATGCTCAGCTCGATCGGCGCAGATCAATCCAACCCTACCGGCGACATGGCCCCTTACCTGAATGCCAAACACGAAGCGGACGAATACCTCAAGGCTTCCGGAGTAACTTACTCGATCCTGCGCCCTGTAGCACTGACCAACAAGGGCCGCAGCACGGATGTGATCCTGGGTGACAATGTCGACAAATCGGCCAAGGCGTCTCGAGCAGATGTGGCCCATGTACTGATGGAAGCCGCCACTACAGGCCGTTACGACGGTATGACGCAGAATATGCAGTCAGCCTAACCCTAATGTCGCTGGCGTAACATTAAGCTTGGAACAGTTAACGTATAAAATTCAATCATTCATTTCAACAGGAGAAAATCCATGTCAGAGATCAATAGCAAAGTCGTTATCATTACCGGTGCCAGCAGTGGTCTGGGTAAAGCCACAGCACTACGCCTGGCAAAGGGTGGCGCTAAACTGGTGCTTGCTGCCCGCCGCGAGGAACGCCTTGTGGAGCTGCGTGACACGATCAAGGATCAGGGGGGTGAAGCTATTTATCAGGTTACCGACGTCACTGACCGCGCTCAAGTCGAGTCGCTGGCCAAGGCGGCGAAGGAAGCTTACGGCCGCATCGACGTGCTGGTCAACAACGCTGGTTTGATGCCGCTATCGCCCCTCGATGAACTCAAGGTCGACGAATGGGAGAAAATGATTGATGTCAATATCAAAGGCGTGCTCTACGGCATTGCCGCGGTGCTGCCGACCATGCGCGAGCAGCATGTTGGCCACATTATTAATCTCTCGTCGGTAGCCGGGCATAAGGTATTTCCCGCGTCCGCCGTTTATTCCGCTACCAAGTTTGCCGTCAAGGCGCTATCAGAAGGCATTCGTCAAGAAGGCAATGGGGAAATCCGCTCCACCAATATTTCGCCTGGTGCCGTAGCGACCGAGCTGACCAGTAAAATCAGCGACCCCGATACTGCCAAAGGTGTTGATGAAATGTACGAGATGGCCATTGACCCTGATGCAATTGCACGAGCAATTGCTTATGCCATCGAGCAGCCGGCAGATGTTGATGTCAACGAGATTATCATTCGTCCCACTAGGCAGCCACTGTAAGCGCAAAGCCACTCTATTAGACAGGAGCAAGATGCAAACTGGCATGATAAAAATCACAGCAGCTTAGGTCTGCTGTTGAACCAGTTACATTGTAAGCCAGCACAAGAGAGCGATTTTTAGCATGCGGACTCAAACGGATTGTCGGGCCAGAGGAAAAAAGCTAGATCAGAAGTATCCCTTGCCTGAGTGCTTATGTTGTCATTTCTCTGCAAATCCTTTTTGCTCTTCGGTCTCTGTGTCGCTATTTTAGATAGCAGATAAAACATAAGAGCCTAGCAACTAGAGAATAAGCCGTCGGAGTGAAGTAAATAACAATTTACTTCACTCTGTTTATCATTCCTGGTGAATTATCCTGAGGAGAAGCAAACAATGAGTATTAATTATGACTGACAAAATATTAAAAATTTCAGATGAGTTTTGGAATATTCGTGGTGAGTTTAATATTTTCGGTTTACTAAATATTGGAACACACGCTTCTTTAGTAAAGCGCGGTAACGGCAAGTTTGTTTTGCTCGACGCTTATGAAATGCAAGACGACATTAAACAGCAAGTCGATTCACTGACCAACAATGGAGTCAACATTGAAGCGATTATTAACTTGCATCCATTCCATACAGTGCATATTGAAAAAATACATGGCGATTATCCACACGCAAAACTCTATGGCACGCAGCGCCATATCGATAAATTACCCAACCTAACATGGCAAACAGAGTTAACCAATTCAAACGAGTTTGCTGCTTTGTTTTCAGAGGATTTTGAATTTTCAGTGCCCCGCGGGGTCGATTTTATTTCCAAAAACGAGCACCTACATTTTTCATCGGTGCTTGCTTACCACAAAGAGTCAAAAACCATTCACGTTGACGACACGTTAATGTACTTTCAATTACCCGGTTTACTCCGTTTTTTAAAAAGTCCAGAATTGGCTTTTCATATGACACTGTCGAAAACATTGGAACGACGCAAAGGCGCTGCTGATGATTTTCGGCATTGGGTCGCGGATCTAGCGGAGCAATGGAGCGGTGCTGAAGTGTTATGTGCGGCTCATTCGTCAACATTGTTTATTAAAAACCAATCGCCATCAATTGCGGCGATGATCATGACAGCATTGGAACGGGTAGAATTAACCTTAAAACATCATGAAAACAAGTTTGGTTAGCACCTTTCTCGTCGTTATATTGCAGTTAAAACTGAATTAGGCGTCCAGAAATTAGCGTGATCAGAGCCGATGAAATGTCACGTTGGATCTGCAACCATCGAACACTTCAGGACCAGTGAACTGTGCTTAGCGACAAAACCTCTCGGTGGCGTTTGTATTTTTGAAGCCTTGTGGGAATTGTCTGCAAAACAAGATTTGTAAAAAATAAACTCTCAAAGCACCAAAAGCACTTTGAGAGTTTATAAAAAAACGTACAGCATATTAACTTCTCAATTAACATGCTGTACGTTCATTTGGCATTGGGTCAAATGGAGCTATCTATTTTTTGCGGGTGCTTAAAACATCGACACAAAAAATGCGCTGAAACAAATTGCGATTACAACTGTTGTGCCTAAAGCCATTTTTAATTCTGTAGTCATTGTCTTGCCTCCAAATGTGTATACTGCAAGAATAACGCTTTTTATGAGTTAACCCAAAAAATATCCTCACAAATGTGAGCTAAAGCAAAATTTTATGGGTATTAACCGCCAGACTTTTCATTAGCATCTGAGCTTGATACAGTCAGATAAATTTTTAATAAGAGAGTATATCATGTCACAACTACTTCATACGATGATCCGCGTAGGCAATTTAGATCGCAGCATCACTTTTTATACTGATGTAATGGGGATGAAATTACTGCGTAAATCAGAAAACCCAGAATACAAGTACACGCTTGCCTTTGTCGGTTTTGGCGAAGAAACCACAGGCCAAGCTGTGATTGAATTAACCTATAACTGGGGTGTCGACAGTTACGATTTAGGTAATGCTTTTGGTCACTTAGCCATTGGCGAAGAAGATATCTATGCCCGCTGCGATGCAATAACTGCAGCAGGAGGTAAAGTCACCCGAGCACCAGGGCCGGTTGCAGGCGGAAGCACTGAAATCGCTTTTGTTGAAGATCCTGATGGATATAAAATTGAATTAATTCAGAAAAAGTCAGCAACTGCAGCTTTAGGTTAATACGGTACGTCTTAGTATTGGTGATAAGTAAAAATAACAAAAGCCAGCGAATTGCTGGCTTTTTTGTTAGCTGCAATAAGCATGCAGCGGATAATATGCTGATAAACAATTGATTAAAAAATTTGGGGCTAATCTTATACCCAAAACACAAAGCAAAATTAATGATTCAACGTTAACCCGTTGAGACTGACTATTCTGGCTTTAGCAAACTAAAGTGATCGTAGGCACGCTGGGAGGCTATTCGTCCTCTAGGAGTGCGCTGAATAAAGCCTTGTTGAATTAAAAAAGGCTCCAATACATCTTCAATCGTTTCTCTATCTTCACCTATCGCGGCAGCAAGGTTATCTAATCCTACTGGACCACCCATAAATTTATCAATAATTGCTAGCAAGAGTTTACGGTCTAAGTAATCGAAACCTTGCTCATCAACATCAAGCAAATCAAGTGCATATTCGGCCACTTTTTGGGTGACTTTGCCATCATGTTTAACTTCCGCATAGTCGCGAACACGGCGTAATAAACGGTTAGCAATTCGCGGGGTGCCTCGTGAACGTTTGGCAATTTCAATCGCACCTTGCTGATCAATCTCAAGCTCCATCACATTCGCTGAGCGTGTCACGATAGTGGTAAGATCTTTAACATTATAAAACTCTAAACGCAGTGGAATACCAAAACGCGCCCGCAGTGGTGATGTTAGTGCTCCAGCTCGAGTGGTCGCCCCAATAAGCGTGAATGGCGGTAAATCTAATTTAATCGAACGTGCTGCGGGGCCTTCACCAATCATAATATCCAGTTGGTAGTCTTCCATCGCCGGATAAAGAATTTCTTCAACCACAGGGCTTAACCGATGTATTTCATCGATAAACAGTACATCACCCTCTTCAAGATTCGTTAACAAGGCCGCTAAATCGCCGGCTTTTTCGAGCACGGGGCCAGAAGTGGATTTGATGTTCACCCCCATCTCATTGGCGACAATCATTGCTAAGGTTGTTTTACCTAAACCTGGAGGGCCAAAAATCAGCATGTGATCAAGGGCCTCGCGGCGATTTATCGCAGCTTGTATAAAAACCTTAAGCTGGGCACGAGTGTCATCTTGACCAGTATACTCATCCAACATTTTAGGGCGCATAGCACGATCAATCAGTTCATCTTGACCTTGTACTTGCGGCTGGATCAGGCGATCAGCTTCAATCATTTTTACGTACCCTGTTTATGCATATCATACTTATAACATTGATTTTAAAGCAGCTTTAATTAACGTTTCAGAACTCATACCTTGCTTAAAAGCCGCAGAAACCGACTTACTGGCCTGAGCGGGCTTGTAGCCTAAAGATAATAAGGCAGAAATAGCATCTTCTTCAGCGCTTTCAGCTGCTGGCGCGGGGGTGTAATTACTCTGTAGCATAAACTCGCGCTCAGAACCGGCAGAAGCTTCAAGCAAACTTTTAAGCTTATCGCGCATTTCAATCACTAAACGTTCAGCCGTTTTCTTACCCACTCCAGGTAATTTCACTAAGGTGGCAATATCATCGCGTTCAACACATGATACAAACTCAGATGCAGTCATACCTGATAAAATCGTTAACGCCAACTTAGGGCCGACACCATTAGTTTTAATCAGTAAACGAAATAACGCCCGTTCTTGTTTGGTGATAAAACCATAAAGCAACTGAGCGTCTTCGCGCACCACAAAATGGGTAAATAACATGGTAGCTTGATTTAACGCAGGTAATTCATAAAAACTGGTCATCGGCACTTGTAATTCATAGCCTACACCATTAACGTCTAGCACCACTTCAGGCGCTTGCTTTTCAACTAAAATACCGCTTAATCGACCTATCATTTGTATCTTCCATATGTTCTGCTGCTGGCTTTACCGCCCATAGCGATAAGACTTTGATAAGTATGAAAATGACATATTGCTACTCCTAATGCATCGGCCGCATCAGCTTGTGGTGAAGCTGGTAGCTTAAGTAATTGTTTCACCATATGTTGTACTTGCGTTTTTTGAGCTCTGCCAGTGCCAACTACGGCACTTTTTATTTGTGTTGCACTGTATTCTGCAACCGGTAAACCAGCACAGGTTGCAGCAACAATCGCCGCACCTCTCGCTTGGCCCAGTTTAAGGGCAGAATCCGCATTCTTGGCCATAAACACCCGCTCGATAGCAAACTCGTCGGGCTGATATTGGGTAATGATTTCACATAAGCCAGCATAAATTTGCTGTAAGCGTTGCGGTAACTCATCGGCGGATGTTCGAATACAGCCACTACCAAGATAAATCTGTTGACGGCCTTGGCATTGGATCACCCCATAACCGGTAATACGTGAACCCGGGTCAACACCTAAAATAATGGCCATTGATGCCTCATGCGTTATCTAACGCTTGCATAACGTCATCTGAAATCTCAGCATTATGATATACCTCTTGTACATCATCATGATCTTCTAAGTTATCAATTAAACGTAAAAACTTTTCAGCCGTATCGGCATCGAGCTCTGCTTTTAATGACGCTACCATGGTCACTTCAGCATGAACCGCCCCAAAAGCCGCACTATCAAGTGCATCTTTGACTTTGCCAAAGGCCTCTGGCGTAGTAAAAACGTCGATAGAGCCATCTTCATGGGTGATAACATCTTCTGCACCCGCTTCTAAGGCACTGTCAATTAAGCTGTCTTCATCGATATCACTGTCGTAAGAAATAATACCTGATTGCGTGAACAAATAGGCAACAGAACCATCGGTGCCTAAATTACCGCCCGATTTATTAAAGGCATTGCGCACGCCTGAAACAGTACGATTGCGATTATCTGTCATGGTTTCGACCATCACCGCCGTTCCACCAGGTCCATAGCCTTCATAAATAATAGTTTCTAGTTGCTGACCATCTATCTCACCTGCACCGCGTTTTATGGCGCGTTCAACGGTATCGCGAGTCATATTATTGGATAAGGCTTTATCAACTGCAGCACGTAATCTAGGATTGGCATCAACATCTGAACCGCCTTCGCGGGCCGCGACGGTCAGTTCACGAATGAATTTGGTGAATAACTTGCCGCGTTTAGCATCTTGTGCTGCTTTGCGGTGTTTAATATTGGCCCATTTACTGTGTCCAGCCATTGTATCTCCTTACTATTCAATAGGACGTACCAAGTAAACTCGTTTACTTGTAAAAAACGTACCGAGGCAAAAGCCTCGGTATGTAGTCCCCTGTTAAGGGCGAGCAAATGGCTAACGTTAGCGCTTTACTCTTCTGTTTTAACCTTTTCAACCACGGCGATGCCTAACTCAGCGAGTTGTACTGGGTTAGCAAATCCTGGAGCATTGGTTAACGGACATGCAGCGGTAGTCGTTTTCGGGAAAGCCATCACGTCGCGAATGGAGCTGGCGCCGGTCATTAACATAATAATACGGTCTAAACCGAATGCTAAACCAGCATGTGGCGGAGTACCATAACGCAATGCTTCAAGTAAGAAACCAAACTTTTCTTTGGCTTCTTCAGCTTCAATACCTAAAATATTAAATACTGTGCTTTGCATTTCAGCATTGTGAATACGAACTGAACCACCACCTAACTCACAGCCATTTAACACCATATCATAGGCATCTGAAATTGCTGCAGCAGGATCTGCAGCCAACTGTTCAGCACTCATACCACGAGGAGCGGTAAAAGGATGATGAACAGCGTGGAAACCGCCGTTAATTTTTTCAAACATAGGGAAGTCAACAACCCACATTGGACGCCATTGACCTTCAAGCAGCTTAAAGTCTTCACCTGCTTTTAAGCGCAATGCTCCCATAGCCTCGGCAACAACATTGGCTTTATCGGCACCAAACAGAATGATATCGCCTGTTTGTGCATTAGTACGACTGATAATATCGTTAACTATCGATTCAGTTAAGAACTTAAGTACAGGAGATTGGATACCTTCAATACCTGCAGCTAAGTCATTTATCTTCATCCACGCTAAGCCTTTCGCGCCATAAATTGCCGCATACTTGGTATAATCGTCAATTTGCTTGCGTGATAATGATGCGCCTGTCGGAATACGTAATGCGGCTACGCGGCCTTCAACATCGTTTGCTGGGCCATTAAATACCGCAAACTCGACGTCTTTAACTAAATCAGCAATATCAACTAATTCAAGTGGATTACGTAAATCGGGTTTATCAGAACCATAACGCTTCATGGCTTCGGCGTAAGTCATACGCGGAAAATCGCCTAAATCAACATTCAATAAATCGTGAAATAAACCGCGCATCATTTGCTCAGTTTTTTCCATGACTTGTTCAGCAGACATGAAAGATGTTTCGATATCGATTTGGGTAAATTCAGGTTGGCGATCGGCACGTAAATCTTCATCGCGGAAACATTTAACGATTTGATAATAACGGTCAAAACCTGACATCATTAACAACTGTTTGAACAGCTGTGGGGATTGAGGTAACGCAAAAAATTGACCTTTATACGTTCGGCTTGGGACCAGATAGTCACGTGCACCTTCTGGGGTCGCTTTGGTTAAAATCGGCGTTTCGATGTCTAAGAAACCATTGGTGTCTAAGAAGCGACGAACAGAACTGGTGACCTTAGCGCGGAAGATAAGACGCTCGGCCATTTCTGGACGACGTAAATCTAAATAACGGTATTTTAAGCGTTGTTCTTCACTGTTATTTTGATAATTATCCATGCTTAAAGGTAACGGAGCTGATGCATTAATCACTGTCAGTTGCGTACCTAAAATCTCAATCGCACCGGTTTTCATTTGTGAATTGACTTGGCTTTCTGGACGAGCGCGCACAACACCTTTAATTTGAACACAAAACTCACTGCGCAATGTGCTGGCTATATCAAAAACGTCTTTTAGATCTGGGTCAAAAACAACTTGAACTAGCCCTTCTCTATCGCGTAAGTCTAAAAACACAACTCCGCCTAAATCGCGACTACGGTTTACCCAACCGACTAAAGTAACTTCTTGACCTAGATGAGACGGATTAATGTCTCCACAATAATGACTGCGCATTGAACTCTATCCTTTATCCACAAAGCGGTATTTTGGAAATCGAAAATGATAAAAACGGCATTATATACCGTGACTCAAACTTATGCATTGAAGTATCAATCAGATTAAGGCAATTAACCAGACCTATAGCGAATAAACTGGATTGACTGACTGAAAAACCATCAATCAAAACTAGCTCATTTTATATTGATGGCCACCTACTTTTTTAGCCTGATACATGAGCTGATCTGATTTTTTCGATAATGAGGCAGCGTTATCAGAATCATCTGGAAATATGGCGATACCGATACTGGCAGAAATAGTAATACTGACATCACCGATTAGCAGCGGTTTTTTTAACGTGCTGAGTATGTTTTCCGCAACTTGGCGGGCATCTTCTTTGGTTTCAATCTGATTTAATAGCATCACAAATTCATCTGCTACAAACCGCGTTACAGTATCAGAATCTTTCAAATGGCGAGTCAGTAGCACCGCAATACGTTGCAGTAACTTGTCACCAACATGATAGCCATGTTTATCATTTATGACTTTAAAGCCATCCAAATTGATAGACAACAATGCAAATTTTAATTTATCTCGCTGATGAACTAGGCTTGTTTGCGCTAATTTATCTTCGAAAATATATCGGTTAGGCAAAGCCGTTATGTTGTCATGACTGGCCATAAACCTTAGGTCTTCTTCTACTTTAGCGCGCTTTTGAATTTCAATATTTAAGCGTCTACTTGACACGAGTATAACAATGGCAACGAGGGTGATAATAGACAGAACAATCACCAAATATTTAAACCAAGGTTGATACTGTACTGTGTCACTGTTGAGATCTAATGATACCCATTTTTGGTACATATTTTGTTGTTCAGTTTCATCAATAGTGGCAAGAACCCTATCAATTAAAGGCACCAAATTTTTAACCCCTGGAAATAAACCAATGTGGCTATGTTGCTCGGTAAGCTCAGCTAATAACGACATTTTCAAACTGGGATATTGGCCGCTTTTTAAGGTTGTCGCTAATGATGCCACCTGCTCTATAAACATATCCGCCGACCCATTAAGCACGGCTGCCATTCCCTGTTTAGTATCTGCAACAAACACTAATGTTATTCCCGGATATTGCTGACGCAACTGATCGACAATCTGATACCCCTCGACAACCGCTAAGCGTTTTCCGGTTACTTGTGAAATATTAAAAATGGGAGGTTGAGTTAAAGAAGTGATTATTGCCCAAGGAGATGGCCAATAGACTAATGAAAATGCCAGTTTACTTGCGCGTTCAGGGGTTTTGGCCATACTGGCAACAAGATGAATATCGCCTTTAATAAGATCATCTATCATTTGGCGAAAATCATCGTAAGGCACAGGGATAATCGTTAAATTAAGTTGTTTGACTAATAAATTTTTAATGTCTGCATTAATCCCTAAAAATTCACCATTTCTCCCTTGAAATTCCATCGGCGCCCAGTTTTTTAGGTAACCCATTTTAATGGCTCCTAAGCTACTGATATATTGCTTTTGCTGGGTCGTCAATTTAATGTTATGGGCTGAATTGGCAAAAAAACGATCATCGGGATTAATTAACCACTTACGCTCTATTTGCATTTGTTCTTCAACAGAGATTAAATTAAAACCGGCTTGAATTCGGTCCGCTAGACCGCTGTCATCAATCCGGGTTAAGACATACATATCGGTGGAAAATTCGATATCCGTATATTGACGAAATTCTGCCCACAGTTTATTTGCCAGCAAGTAATGCGATGCCATCGCTGCAGAAGACACAAAACCACTGATCTCTTTATTCTGAGCCGCTTTTACCATGCTGTCTAATGAATCATAAAAACGTAACTGAGCTTTGGGAAACGCTTTTTTCATCTCACTAATATAAGGTGCCGTTGGAAATACACCGATTCGCATCGCAATATCTTCAATGTTATTGATGCTTAAGTTAGCACTAAAAAAACGACTTTTGACTGAAATAATATGCCAAGCTTGTTTCAAACCTGTACGCATATCTTTGCTTTCAGGATAACCAATATGGACATCAGCAACACCACGTTTAACATCATCAATGCTGCTGTTCATGTCACCAGCCACAAAATCAACATTAATACCGGTTTTTTCTGACCATAATTTCCATAAATCGACCAACATGCCATGTGGCAAACCGTCGGTACCAATATCGACATAAGGTTCAACGCCATTTTGCATCGCAATAATGACACCCGATGTTTGTCGATGATAGCCTAACCAACGACGCTCTATTTGTTGGATAACGTTAGGTGGTATTAATTCAAAACCATGATTAATTTTATTAATAAGGTCTTGATCACCTTTGGCTACTGCAGGTGATATATTGATTTTTTCAATAGGAATACGTGACGAACTATAAAAATTCGCCGCGATATCTTGCTCTAAGGTCAAATTACGTTGATAGCCTTCCATACCAGCAAAAACAAACAACTCTCCATTCACGGCAGCTTGTAATAATTGTTCACGATTTTGATAGTGCTTAAAGCTCAGCTTTGGCTCTAGCGCTGATAATGTTGCCTCATGGGATGATCCTGTCACAACACCTATTTGATAAGGCACTAAGTCACTAATTTGTTTTTTACTATTGAGAGATTTATGAACGAATAAGTAGGAATTTACTGAGGTGAATGGCTTGGCAAAATCAAATTTTTTGAGACGCGCACTATTTTTAGACATGCCGATGTGAATATCGGCCTGTCGCTGTTCAAGTTGATCAAGGGACTGCTGCCAGTGTCGCGATACAAATTGCACCTTGGTATCAGTAATGACAGACCACTCACGCCATAAATCAACCAAAATACCTGAAGGAGTACCGTTTTCATTTAAATATTCAAATGGATAAGTATCTTCACCCATCACTATCACCAATGGTACTGAAGTATCGACTTTATCTGAATGCATTGCTTGCGCAGGTGATAATGCTAACGCAAATACTATTGCGAATATCCAAGGTATAAATTTCAAGTTTTTTCCCTAATACTTTCACTTGTTATAACAACCAACAACTCATGCAATAAATCCAAAATGGAGTCAATATGAGACTTTTCAGGCATTACTTGTCCATGTTGCCAATTGATTAACAAGCTTGATTAACATCCATAGCAGTGTGCTGTGCATCAACACACAAGACCAAGGTGAAGATGGCATTTTAACCGATGACGATCCCGATATGAGGCGACCAAAAGACCTTGTTAATATCATTATCAATACATGTCGCAAATGAAAAATATTGCTAATGTTGGTTACAAATACACAAATACACAAAAACGATATGGCGTATATTTTTGTTGCTGTTTTGTAACAAGGTTAAATAATATCATTAATCTATCTTGTGTCGTGCTAAATTTATGAATAGAAATTAATTTTTTAGCTCTTTGTACATATTATCAGCATTAATAAGCATTCAGAACCTTCGCTACCTATTATATCGTTAAATATATCAAAAAAAACGTACAAATTAGCCGTAGAATACTTGCTGCCGTTCATCATGATTAGTTAAAATACTGCTATCATTTTTTCACATTGCAACTCATGAACTCCCAACAAGATAAGATATACGCTCATGTGACAGATAAAATCACTGATTTTCAATTTGATCAACGTGTTGCAGGTGTATTTAATGACATGATACGCCGCTCTGTTCCTGGTTATGCCCAAATAATCAATACTATTGGTGATTTTGCTCATCGATTTGTCACACCTAGCAGCAATATATATGATCTCGGCAGTTCGTTAGGCTCAGCAACCTTAAGTATTCGTCGTCAAATTGAAGGCCGTCAATGCCAGATATACGCGGTCGATAACAGTCAGTCGATGATTGACCGTTGTAATGAAAACCTTGCGGCATATGTCAGCGACATCAAAGTAAATTTACTGTGTGCCGATATCAGAGAAATTGACATTCAAAATGCGTCGATGGTGGTGCTAAACTTTACCCTACAATTTTTGCCTATTCATGATCGCGATGCTTTAATAAAACGTATTTACGATGGCATGCTTCCGGGCGGAATATTAGTCATTTCGGAAAAGCTATTCTTTGAAGATAATCATATACAACAGTTATTAGATGAACAGCATTTAGATTTTAAGCGCGCAAATGGGTATAGTGAGCTCGAAATCAGTCAGAAACGCAGTGCATTAGAAAACGTGATGCGTCCAGACAGCTTAAATGTTCATCAACAACGCTTAACCGAAAACGGCTTTAGTCACTTCTCAGTTTGGTTTCAATGTTTTAACTTTGCATCTATGGTAGCGATTAAATGATCAATTTCAGCTCTTTTTATAAAGACATTGCCGATTCTAACCTACAACACTGGTTAGAAACGTTACCGGCAATTTTAGGTAAATGGCAGAGAGATCATAAACACGGTAACTTACCCAAATGGGAAAAAGTGCTCAATAAATTACATTATCCGCAACCCGATAGTATAGATTTTAGCAGTAGTGTGACCATTGGAACCGGAGAGCAACTCAGCTCGGGACAAGCCGAAAAACTAACTAATTTGTTGGCCGTTTTTCAACCATGGCGTAAAGGTCCATTTTCCGTTCATGGTATTCAAATTGATACCGAATGGCGCAGCGATTGGAAATGGGATCGGGTTAAAGATTATATTTCGCCTTTAAAAAATCGCACTGTATTAGATGTCGGTTGTGGCAGTGGTTATCACATGTGGCGCATGTTAGGGGCTGGGGCAACGCGTGTTGTGGGCATTGATCCGTCACCGTTATTTTTATGCCAGTTTGAAGCAATAAAACGCATTGCGGGTAATCAACACCCAGTGCACTTATTGCCTCTTGGTATCGAAGAGTTACCAGCTTTAGATGCCTTTGATACCGTATTTTCAATGGGAGTGCTTTATCATCGTCGCTCACCAATCGATCATTTACTACAATTACGAGACCAATTAAGAATTGGTGGTGAACTGGTACTTGAAACACTGGTAATAGATGGCGACGAAAACGCGGTATTGGTTCCACAAGATAGATACGGCAAAATGAACAACGTTTGGTTTATCCCATCTGTTGCAGCCTTAATGCTATGGTTAAAAAAATGCGAGTTTATTGATATTAGATGCGTTGACATCGATATTACCTCGCTTGCGGAACAACGTAGTACCCAATGGATGAAAAATGAATCTCTAGTTGATTATCTCGATCCAAATGATGTCAGTTTAACTGTAGAAGGTTATCCCGCTCCCAAGAGAGCCATCATCATTGCAACAAAGAACCAACCGAATCACGATTTAGTGTAAATAATACTATTCAACAGGAATTGACATGTTAAAGCAGGTAATTGCTCTATCCGTTGTAGCGGCCCTCATATCGGGTTGTACAACTACTCAAAAACCAATAACACCTCCGCTAACCAATGCTGATTTGAATAGCAGTTTGCAAGTTTCGCAAACCGTCATTATTGATGCTATACATTCACAAAGCAGTCAGCACATTGCCGATATTAGTGCGCTTTCTGATGAAGTCAGAAAGTTAAAGACGCAAGTCAGCACTGCAATGAGTCAGAAACCAAAAACGGTAATAGTTCAACCTCCAGTCTCCAAACCGGTTTCAGTGCCACTACAATGCCCTGAAAGTCTTATTGGTGAGAAATTTCTCCTTGGCGAAGTCGAAAGTGTTTTTATTGATGAGTTAAAAGCAAAGTTTGCCACCCGTATTGATACCGGTGCCGAGTCATCATCTTTGGATGCGCGCAATATCGTGTTATTTGAACGCGAAGGCGTACAATGGGTTCGTTTCGGCGTCGTCACTAATAATGCAGATCAACCAGAAAATACTTTTGAATTTAAAGTAGAGCGCTTTGTTCGTATTAAACAAGATGCAGATTCAGATGATGATCGTCGTCCGGTTATTCATGCCCATTTGAAAATAGGTAAATATGCCGCCGAAACTGATTTAAATTTAACGGATCGAAGCCATCTTGATTATCCTTTGTTACTCGGTCGCAAGTTTATGAAAGATATTGCCATTGTTGATGTAGGTCAAATCTACATTCATGGTAAAGACAAAAACCAAATTACCACGTTAATTAAGTAGGATCCGTAATGCATTCTCGTAAACCGTTTTACATATTCGTTGCGCTGCTATTTATCATCGGGATCAGTACCAGCATATACCGTGGTATTGAACACAATGTGCCTTTTTTACCTGGTGAACAGGTTCAAAGTTGGGCCGTGGACGCTAAAATTAGTTTCAATGGCAACAATGAACCTGCTGAAGTCAATTTTTCATTACCTGACGATCCTGCATTTGATATTTTAGTTGAAAACGCATCATCGCCAGGTTATGGCTTAAACATTTCAGCCGATGCCAATAATCGTCGGGCAATATGGTCGATTCGTGAAGCGACAGGCTCACAAGCACTATATTATCGCGTAACTTTGGTTCCAACCGGTAAACTCACTATCGAAGCAGACCAGGAACCTGTAACACCTGAACCCTATTTATGGCCTGCTACTGAGAAATCAGCAGCCGACCAAATAATTGAAGAAGTATGGGCTCGTAGTGCAACGAATTTGTCTTTTGCTCAGCAATTAATGAATTTGATTAATGATAATAACCAAAGCCAAAATATGGCCTTGCTACTATCGGCTAACACTTCAACCAATTTGTTTGTCCACATGTTGCACTCTAAAGGTGTACCGGCACGCATAGTGAACGGTTTACAACTTGAAGATCAGCGCCGTCGCCAACAACTGACATCATATGTTCAAGTGTATAATGACGGTCAATGGGAGCTTTTTGATGTACCTAACAACAAGAAAGGCCGTGATAATACCTTAGTATTATGGGAATACGCAGGTCACCCAGTTCTTGATGTTATGGGAGGTACTAATTCATTAGTTAACTTCTCCATGCTACAAGATACTCGTTCAGCATTAGCGACATCTATCGACATGATGATGAATGACGATGCCATGGATTTCTCCCTGTATCAGTTACCACTTGAAGAACAAAGCACATTTAAAGGCATTTTATTAATACCCATTGGAGTATTAGTTGTCGTGTTCTTGCGAGTGATTGTAGGCATCAAAACATCGGGTACATTTATGCCGGTATTGATCGCCTTGGCATTTATTCAAACCACCCTACTCACTGGCTTAATTGGTTTTTTACTGATTGTTGCCTTTGGTTTAATGATCCGCTCCTATCTGTCGACACTTAACTTACTGCTCATATCCCGAATATCGGCGGTTATTATTGTGGTTATTTTTATTATCGGCTTATTTACCTTAATCTCATTCAAATTAGGCTTAAGTGAAGGCTTAACCATTACGTTCTTCCCGATGATCATTCTGGCTTGGACCATTGAACGTATGTCGATTCTTTGGGAAGAAGAAGGCCCTAAAAAAGTCTTTGTATCTGGTGGTGGTAGCTTATTTGTGGCGACATTGGCTTACTTAGCTATGGACAACCAATTAGTTCAGCATTGGGTATTCAACTTCTTAGGGATCCATTTAGTGATCTTAGCGTTGGTATTAGTAATGGGACAGTACACAGGTTACCGTTTAACTGAGTTAAAACGCTTTAGACCATTAGTTGGAGAACAATAATGAAGTACGCCTGGCCCTGGGAATTGAGCCGTAGCGGTGTACTCAACATGAACAGGCGCAATATTAGCTATATTGGTCGTTATAATCAGCGTAAGTTTTATAAACGCGTTGATGACAAGCTAATAACTAAACAACTTGCGCTTGCTAATGGCATTGCTGTTCCCGATTTAATTGGGGTTGTTCATCAGCAACATAAAATCCAAGAAATACCAGCAATGGTCCTTGACCGCAGTGGTTTTGTGATAAAACCTGCCAAAGGTTCTGGTGGCAAAGGTATTATGGTGATCACTAGGGTGAGCAATGGTTGTTATTATAAACCTAATGGCCATGAAGTGACTCAGAATGAAATTTACCGCCATGTATCTAATATTTTAAGTGGTTTATTTTCACTTGGTGGTAAGCCTGATGTGGCGATTGTCGAAGGATTAATTGAATTTGATCCGGTCTTTGAAGGGTTAAGTTATGAGGGTGTCCCTGACATCCGCTTAATTGTCTTTAAAGGTTTTCCTGTCATGGGAATGTTACGATTATCGACGGCGGCGTCTGACGGTAAAGCAAACTTGCACCAAGGCGCTGTCGGTGTTGGTTTAGACATTGCTACCGGTAACAGTTTACACGCGGTGCAATTTGACGTGCCCGTTGATAAACACCCAGATACCCACTTCCCGCTGTCGAACATAGTCGTTCCTCATTGGGAAACCTTACTTCACACGGCATCTAGTGCTTATGAAATGTGTGAATTAGGCTATTTAGGCACTGACATGGTGCTAGATAAAAACAAAGGCCCATTGTTACTCGAATTGAATGCCCGACCCGGTTTAACAATTCAAATTGCCAATGGAAGAGGGATCTTACCTCGACTTAAGCATGTTGAAGCGATGAATAGCTCAGCAATGTCAGTTGAGGAACGTGTGGCTTATGCTAAAAAGCATTTTTGTAGCAACCCTATTTTTTAATCTTTTAGCCACAACACATGCTGTGGCTAATCCTTTAGCACTGTTCATCGAACAGTGCTTACAATATCAACCAGATTTAGCACAACAGACGCTTGTTTCTTTTCAGTCTGTTGAGCAACGAGCAGTTGCATTTGAAAAAAATACACTAGCGTTAAATAATATTAACGACAGAATTCAATACTATCGCCCTTTTGCCAATAACAGCATCAATAGACAAGGCTTATTATGGTGCCAACTTCACCTTGCTGATGAACTTAATGCTGTCGTTAGCGCACCACAAACCTTATATCTCATTGACCAATTGCCCTACCTTGCTCCGCCTTATAACCAATTAGGACAACGTTTAGAGACCATAAAACGTGCAAAATGGCCAGTCATCGAAAAATCAAAATTGCATGGTGCCCAAGCCAGCATAGATCAAGCGTTATCGCAGCAACACTTTACCCTGCAATTTAATCAACAAGATTGTGTGTTACCACAACGAACAGAAACCACAAACAAGCATCAAGATACTGAGCCTACCCAAAATACGAATATTGATATCAGTATTGCCAAATACTTAATTAAACAACCCAAAGAATACTGCAGAAAACAAGCCTGGCTCGCCTATCAAACTCGCGCTAAAGAACAACAGGCAGCAGCGGTTGAATCAATCCATTTTCTGCAACAGCAGCAAGCCCATCGTCAAGGATATGCCAATACAGCTCAAGCTCAGCTGGCCTCTCATCGCTTAACGCCGCAGTTATTACAACAATTTTTAGATAGCCAAACGGCCAATATCAATATTGCGCCCTGGAATATTGCCCAGACGTTAAGTGACATAAGTAAATCATCTAGTATGGAAATGATGACAACAAATGTATTTCTACAGCAAATATTCACCAGTCTTAAGCCTCTTAACCTTAAATTTGAACTCATCACAATCGAAAAGCCGAGAGTAGAGGGAGAAACGTCATCTGATGATGGTCAACAAAACAGCTTAAATGAAACCCAGATTATTCGGGTATGGCATCAACAACGCTTACTCGGTGAAATTTTTACTTATCCACAAGCGGATCAACAATCTCGTCAAGACGTTAATGGTCAATTGATAAAACAAACCGTCGTTGGTCATCAATTTGGCCAATATGCACTCAGCTTTCCACCACAATTAACCCGTGCAACACAACAACAAAAATTAATTAACCAATTAAGCCAAGCAATAGTATCCTTAGCACAAGGTGGAGAGTTTTATTTTCTCAACCATAAAGCCCAGAATACGGATGCTCACGCCATTGCAACATTGTGGCTAGTTAACTATATTAAACAGCAGCTTAAATTAGAAAGTATCTCTGAACGATATCAGTTAGTCGCTCAATATCAGCAACAGTTATGGGTATTTAGAGCCAAGGTTGCACTGGATTTTTATCAATATGATGGCGACTTCAACAACACAGAACAGGACACATGGTTAAGTCATAACCAGCAGCTATCAGCGTACTTTGAACAAAGTTTTGGTCAACAATGGCCGCAAGCAACAGATGCAATATACAGCTATCAAGCTATTGCTAATGAAGGAGTTAATTATTATCTTCCGCTATGGCAAAGCGCATTGACTCAGCTAATTATGAATCAAACACCAGCCTATATATCGACTGGAGAGATATTTAATTTACTGGTAGTCAATGAAACACATTTAACCTTAAACGATCAACTCGAGCAGCTTATAGGCTTACCGATTGACCCACATTCACTTATCAGGAGATTTAAACATGCTGGAACTACGCAAGAGTAAAACACTCTCGTATTTACTATTGTCAGCTACGTTGTTTAGTAGTGTGGCTTTCGCAAAAGAATCGGCAGAAAAAACCGCCCATACTTTAACAGCTGAACAAGTTTATCAAGGCATAAAATCCAATTTAGAAACCAACCTTTACTCCTTACCCCCACGAGTTCAAGGCCACTATGCTATACGCCAATTCCGTATGACTGGGGAACCCAAATACGCTAACGGCTCATTAATTGATCTCCTCACTATTGCTGAACGTCAAGCTTACTATTCATGTAATCTGGATAAGCCCGGTTTTATTAAAAGTGAATCAAAAATTGAGGCAGATAAATTAGGTTCAGGCCCACGGGCTATTGCCCGTAAAGAAGCCATCGCTCCCTACCCTAATTTTATGTTATATACCGACGTGCTATTGCGCTATGCCAGTCGAGTGGATGAGTTTGGTTTTACCGGACCTTGTCATGATTTAATGATAAAAACCTTAAAAAATGCTAATTTAGAGCCTGCTTTCACTGATACAAAAATGATTAAGGCTTGGGCCGCGCAGTTAATTAACTATGTATATTGGGCCAAACAAATCGGCGTTGGCGACTATTACCAAGCTTACAAACAAGCTTTTATTAAAACCTATCCAGATAGCAATGATGATAAACTCAAAAAAGGCCAATATAAAAACAAAGTCTATGGTATGACTCACTTTATTTTTTCTGCCAGCGAGTATTATCAACACCCTGTCGATCCAAAAGAATATCAGTGGATTTTAGATTACTTTGAGAAAAATATTGATCGTATTCTGACCGATACGACTGAAGATATTATTACTGAAGTTGGGATTAGTTTCTTAATTACGGGTAACGGCGATAACCCAGTTGTGGATAAAGTGAAACAACACGTGATTGCGGCTTATAATCCAAAAATCATGATGATCCCGTCACCACATGGCAAAGCTGAATTATCTTCTGGTGAACACAGAAACGTGCTAGCAATGATGTTATTAAATTGGCCTGAAACATTACACAAAGGTCCGTATTTAAATAATATTGCGAGTACTAAAAAGTACTTACCAAAATTAGTGAAGCCTAAAGCTTCTCTGAACAATGCTAAATAACACTCAATACTAGCCAAGATATATTTGAGGCAAATGCTGCAGTGCATTTGCCTTTTTTATGATAAAAAATACGCTAGTTTCCTTCATTTTCAGCCAACAATAAAGAGAGCACTTAATGAGCAGAGCAAAATCAACCTTAGAACAATGGCGAATAGTCCAAGCTGTTGTTGATTTTGGCGGCTATGCTCAAGCGGCAGAAAAACTCAACAAAAGCCAATCATCGTTAAATCATGCCGTGGCCAAGTTACAACATCAATTGGGGATCAATCTACTCGAAGTCAAAGGTCGAAAAGCATATTTAACTGAGCAAGGTGAAGTGTTATTGCGTCGCTCTCGCCACCTAACTCAATCTGTTGAAGAACTTGAACAACTGGCCTCAAATTTAGGCCAAGGTTGGGAACCTAACCTCACTATTGCCAGAGAAATTGTTTACCCAATGGACAATCTTGTGGAATCATTGAGAGAATTTTTACCGGACAGCCGTGGTACTCGGGTAACCATTATTGATTCTGTTATTTCCGGTACCCACGAACTTATCAATAATAATCAAGCTGATATTGCTATTTGTGCCACCGCACCTAAAGGCCATATATCTGAACCATTATGTGAATTAAGTTTTGAACTGGTTTGCCATCCGGATCATCCTCTGGCAACACTGACTTTAATTGAAGATGACAAGCAATTAGCCCAGCACCTTCAAATTGTCATTAAAGATACCGGAATTAATGCCAGTAATGATATTGGGTGGTTAAAAGCAGAACAACGTTGGACCGTCTCTAACTTTCATGAAGCAAAGAGTATTCTGGCCCGTAATATTGGCTTTTGTTGGATACCTAGCTTTTTAGTTGAACAAGAAATTGCCAATAAACAGCTTATCCGCTTACATTTACGTGGCAGTTATCAGCGCAAAATAATGCTTAACTTGGTCATTCCCAATCGAGATCAACAAGGACCCGCGTGTAAATTATTAGAAAGCCTCATTTTGAAACAACATGATTTACCCTTTAATGGCTAATGCTGAGCAGCAAAGGCTATTTGTTAAGTCACTGAAGATACTCACAATACAATTTATAATACGAATTTCACATTCCGATTAACAGATGAGCCAATGTTTGAGTTGATCGTGAACAGGTTGAATGGATTAAATCAGCACGAGGTGCTGAAGTACTACACATAAATTTCAATCGATTGATATTGTTCGCGTTCTGATGAAGATAAAGACGTTTGTATTTGACGATTAGAGTCTCGTTCGGCATTACTGTTATTATTTGTCACCGCATTATTTGTAGCTGTATTATTAGCAAGACCATTATTAACCAGTGCCTCATTACCCTGTGCTGCAGATACAGGACGCTTAGACGACAATGAATTGATATTTGCGTTATCAATACCATGTGTTGTGTCTATTTTCAAAACACTACTATTTGGCGCGATAGAGTTGTTTGAGTTAGTTGCTGGAGTCAATGGCTGTTGATTCTGTGCGCGAGTAAAAATATTGCCGCTCTCAGCTGAGGTTTGATTATTCAGTGTTGAACCAGTATCTTGCTGGCGGTCTTGTATCAACTGTTTATTTGCTTCATTCATGTTTTGTAGCGCTTGCGCAGCCACACGAATATCTGCCATTGATGGTTGCACTGGCGCCATCGCTGCCGCATATACCTTCTGCATTTTACTTAATGTTGCTTTAGGATCGCCTGAAACAGGCGACACATCAATACTCACCTCACCTTCTACGGCATAACGCCGGCCGTCTGGCCCTTTTTCATATTGATAACTAGGGCTCTGAGTTAAACTACCACCCACTGCTGCATGAGCTTGTTCGTGAGTTTTAACTTCGGTATCTCGTTGTACAAGTTGTTCAATCTGCTTTGTTTGAGCTTGTTCTATTTGCTGTTGCTTTTTTACAATCTGTTGCTCAACTTGCTGTGTAGCTGTTTCATCTTGATTATTTGATACCTGAGGAGCTGATTGTGAATCAGACTCAGCAGCAAAGGGATCCGCTACTGTGTCATTTGTTGCCGCAATAGCTCTAACTACTGGCGGTTGCGTATTTGCCGCATCACTTGAAATATTAGTTGTAACATCTGCACTGACTGATTTTTCAGCAAGTGTGACGCTTGCCTGTGCTGGCACGGACGAATTATTCAATACGCCAGCCAGATTCGCAGGACCGCTCTTTAGGTTATAACTATTAAGTGGATCAGAACCGACAATTTTATAAGATTGAGTTTTGTCTGCTGCAGCAGTTTGACTCGCTGTAGCTTGAGCCGTTTGTGGCTGATAAGCGTGTTGTTGAGAAGTGGAATTTTGACCGACACCAGTATCAGTATTGATAGACTTGGTACTGATTGGATTAATACTAGTGGGTTTAATATGACTAGTAGTTTCAATAGCAGAGATTTTAAGACTGTTGTTTGCAACGCTACTGGTGTGAATAGCTTCTGCGGATATTGTATTGTGATGGGCAGCATTAATGAATGAACCAATGTTAGCAGAAACCATTGGCGCACTCATGTTTACACTTCTATATCAATCAAACTACCCACTGTTTCAGAAGCCTCTTCAATCACTCGTGTTGAAGCTTGAGCTTGATTCGATGATTGAGTTGCAGAGACTAAAGCTGCTGTGGTGTCAGTTTGATCAACTGCACGTGAACTAAGTGTCACAGTATCTTGAGTTGATGCATTAGCGACTGCTGGCTTTTGCTGATCTGGCGTTGCTACAGATGTTGTTGCTTGCGCTAAACCTTGCTGAGCACTTTGTAAACCTTGTAAACCAGACGAATACGCTGATTGAACTTGCATAATGACGACTCCTGATCATAAAAACTTTCATTTAGTATGATCTAAACCGACTAATATGTACAGTTTATAAGCAAACCAATCTTAAACTTTAATCATTATTCCAGCCCATCTCCCAATCTTTCCATACGGGATTCAATCCTCGTCGCCTCATTTGGATTATCACTTGCTCTGCAGAGCGATTATCACTGATCTCAAATTGATCAAGTTGGCTGTCAGGTGCCATGTAACCACCAGGTTGAGTTGAGCTTCCGGCACTCATGTGGGTAATCCCTAATGGCAGTAAATTATCCCTTAACGACGGCAGTTCACGTGTTGATAAACTGATTTCAAGTTGCGGATTAAACAACCTAAATGCACAGATCAATTGCACTAATCCGGCATCGGTTAATTCAACCTTAGGTGAAATACCACCAGTGCATGGACGTAACCGAGGTAATGAAATACTGTAACGAGTGCGCCAGTAGGTTTTTTCTAAATAATCAAGATGGTGTCCCATTAACAATGCATCGAGTCGCCAGTCATCTAAGCCAAGTAATACCCCTAAACCTATTTTATCGATCCCTGCTTTTGCGACTCGATCTGGGGTATCTAAGCGATAAACGAAATCTTGTTTTTTACCGCGAGTATGATGTTTTGCATAAGTTTGAGGCCGGTAAGTTTCTTGGTATACCATAACGGCATCAACACCTAACTTACCAAGACGCTGATATTGTTCTGTTTCCAATGGTTGAACTTCCATTGCCACGTAATTAAAAGCCTTGCTAACTAACGGTAATACCGACTCAAAATACCCCATTCCAACTTTGGTTTCGTGTTCACCAGACACCAGTAATATCGAATCGAAGCCACGTTGTTTGATAATAGCCATTTCTGCTGTGAGTTCATCACTGTTAAGGGTTTTACGCTTAACCTTATTGCTCATGCTAAAGCCACAATAATCACATTCATTGGCGCACAGATTTGATAAATACAAGGGTAAGAAAAGACCGATATTGGCACCGAATCGCTTTCGAGTCAGCAGAACTGCTTGCTGCGCCATCGGTTCAATATATGGCATTGCGGCAGGAGATAATAGTGCCAACAAGCTATCAAGATTGCCGTTTGGATTTTGCAAAGCCAATTCAACGTCTTTGGCGGTAGTCGAATACAATTTCATCGATAATGCATCGGGGGCTAATTGCGTAAATACGCTTGAATATGACATGCTAACCCTCCTTGATGTTCACTGACTGCGTCAGTGAATTGATTGATGCTTCTGTCAGAAATCCGGTTAATGGACTGGTTGCATCGGCGTGATGATTCACAGCCCCTAATCCTGCAAGGTAGGCTTGTCTTCCTGTCGCGACCGCATCAGCAAAGCATTTCGCCATTTGCTGAGGATAAGCACTACTTGCAATCGCGGTATTAACCAATACGGCTGCAGCCCCCATTTCCATTGCTCTGCAGGCTTGCGAGGGTGCACCAATTCCAGCATCAATGATCACAGGTATGCAGGCCTGTTCGATGATAATGCGTAAAAAGGTTTCCGTGGCCAGGCCTTGGTTACTGCCAATGGGGCTACCAAGAGGCATCACTGCGGCGCAGCCGACTTCTTCTAATCGGCGACATAACACAGGATCGGCATGCACATAAGGCATGACAATATAGCCTTGTTCGCATAATTGTTGAGCCGCGATTAATGTTTCAATAGGATCTGGCATGAGATATTTAGGATCTGGATGAATTTCAAGTTTAATCCATTTAGTGCCAAGCATTTCATAAGCCAGTTCGGCAGCAAAAATAGCTTCTTTGGCATTACGCGCACCCGCGGTATTAGGTAATAACTTTACCCCCATACTTTGCAGCGGCCCGAGTAAATTGTCATGGCCGCGGGTTAAATCAATCCGCTTCATCGCCAAGGTAACTAACTGCGATCCCGAACTGTTTATAGCTTGTAACATAGTGTTGTGATCTGAAAATTTTCCCGTCCCAGTGAATAATCGAGACGAAAATTGATGATCGGCTATCGTTAACATTATTAACCTCCAGCAACGGCAGAAAAAACCGTAATATTATCGTTCGCTTGACACAATACGTGCACCCATCGGCTTCGTGGTACAACACTATCGTTGACGACTATGGCGACCGCTTGAGTGGGTAGATCACTTAAAATCAGTAATTCGGCCAAATTCAAATTAGCCCTAACGATTTGTTCGACCCCATTGAGTTGCAAGGCAATCTGAGAGTGGCAATTAATATGCGTCATTGGGCTGCTCCGAAAGCTGAGTGACTGACTGTTGATGACACACTGCACACTCTGGATCTTGGCTCATATGGGCATGCTGCCAATGTAAGTTTTTAGCATTAAAGCAATGTAAAATACCGTATTGAGTGAAGGTATTACTGAGATGTTGTATGCCCACCAGCGCTTGCATACTGGCAATAATGCCCGCAGCAGGCCCAAGAACTCCTGCTCGAGTACAATTTTGCGTAATCGTCATATCAAGTGGATATAAGCAACGATAACAGCCGCTATTTGGGTGTGAATTAGAGCCTGAGTCTGAAAAATCAATACAAAATAGTTGTCCTTGATAGCCACTGATTGCGCCACTAACCAACGTCAATTTCTGTTCAACGCAGAGTTGATTAATAAGCTGCCGTGTCTTGAAATTATCAGTGCAGTCAAATACTAAAGGCTTGGTTACTTTTCGCTTGATAAGCTGATAAAAATGCTGGGCAGTAACTTTTTCCGCGATAGTATTGATGTTGATTTCAGGGTAAGCACGATTAAGCACTCTTTTAGTAACAGCAACTTTGGTTTGGCCAATATCTGCGGCAGTGAATAATAGCTGCCGTGGCAAGTTAGATAGTTCAATAGCATCATGGTCAATCAATAACATATGCTGAACACCTGCCGCCGCGAGGTAATGAGCGACTAGATGCCCTAATCCGCCCATGCCAATAATGACGACCGAGCTATTCATAATGGCGAGTTGGCCAGTCTCGCCAATATCACTGAGTAACATGGTGCGTGAGTACTGGATATACTGCTGATCCGATAGTATATTCATCTCACCTCCGCATAGACACTCGGTTTCGATAATGATCGCGTCAACTGTAACCACTTATGATTTAACGCTTGATAAGCTTTAGCGGGATCTGCAGCAGCGCTCACGGCCCTGACAACCGCAACATCACCCACCCCAGTCATGGCAATGACCTCAAGATTACTGAGATTGATTCCGCCAATCGCTACCGTTGGATAATGACGCGAAAATAAGCTGACATAACGTGTAAGCTTAGTGATCCCTTGGGGGGCTGATGGCATTTGTTTCGTGGTGGTAGCAAAAATATGCCCTAGGGCAATATAGGAAGGTGAGTATTGGTGAGCTAACAAGGCTTCAAAATAACTGTGGCTCGATAACCCTAATGCCATTCCAGCTGCAGCTATCGCGGTTAAATCTGCAGTCGCCAAATCTTCTTGGCCTAAGTGAACCCCAAACGCACCGTGTTTAACCGCCAGTTGCCAATGATCATTGATAAATAACTGAGCATGAAACTCTCGACCCAGTTTAATCACTTCAATAATATTAGTTTCGAGTGTTAATCGCTGCAGACTGTCCGAACAAGTGTCGCTATCGAGTTTAGTGCGATATTGAATGGTTTTGCAGCCAGCTGATAGCAGCTGTTTGAGTATATTTAGGTCATCAACCACTGGATAAATACCGAGTGGTTTTAGCAGCGATTTAAAGTCATTATGGGCTGTGTGTTTAAACGAAGCTTGAGCGAGATTGTCTGATGTAATCAACTTGATTAACGGCATAGCCTGTAAATCATCGGGCCAACCGGTACGGGCTAAAACCCCAGGACCTTGCCCTAGACTGAAACCTAATGCTAAGCCCTTATTGACATAAGCTTTTGCCAACACAATAGCATCATGGATCACTAAGTCATGGGCAATAAAACATGCTATTGCAGATGATAAAGTGCAACCACTGCCATGATTGTTATTAGTGACTATCCGCTGACTGCTTAACATAAACACGGCATTACTGTGTGCAACACTGGCACCTGGTACGCTTGTACTGACATAAATATCTGTCGCATCGTGCTGCCAATGAGCATCACCACCTTTGGCGAGTACATGGCATTTAAATATATTTGATAACCACTTAGCGTCGTTAATCATCTGCAGTTGCAGAGTACTCATGGGGTCGATCTCAATCGATGATTCGAGATTGAGGTTATCACTTCGATGTTGCGCTAAAACGCAATGATGACATAAGCGACCTAACTCATGCTGATTAGGGGTTAATAAGTCAATTAAGCCAATGAGAGGACTAAAATCGAGATCCATAGGATTAAAGCTGGCACCACTGCTGGCGACCATCACAGGATCAAGCACCACAAAAGGAGCCATAATTAGTCTAGATCGTATCTGAGTTAACCAATCTGCCAATATATTTACCTGTGCTTGGGATGCCAACAGGCCAATTTTAATCGCTACCGGCGGCAGATCTGCACATAAGCTGGTCAACTGAGCCAGTAACATGGATTCAGAAACGGTTTCAACAAGACTTACACTGACTGAGTTTTGCGCAGTTAATGTGGTTATTACGCTACACCCGTGACATGACAAGTCTTGCATGGTGAGTAAATCAGCTTGAATCCCCGCACCACCACCACTGTCTGAACCGGCTATGGTCCAGACAATGGGTGGGGTTTGCGTTATGGATTCACTGACAAATGTCGATGAATTCATGATAGTTATTCAACCTCTACCGCTAAGTCGGTATCAACTTGTGCTGCTGGTTTGACGGCGTGATACAGTGCCGATCCCGACGCTTTAAACTCAGCCGACTTTTGCGCCATAGCCTCGGACGGATTTATGGCTTGAGCCATAGGTTGAGTTTGATAAGCACTGGCGGCAGAGACTTCAATCTTAAGTGCTTCTGCTTGTTGAAGATTCGCGGCATATTCACGCACTTCGTGGGTTATTTTCATCGAGCAAAATTTAGGCCCACACATTGAACAAAAATGAGCCACTTTTGCTGATTCTTGTGGTAACGATTCGTCGTGGTAAGCACGAGCGGTATCAGGATCAAGGCCTAGGTTGTATTGATCTTCCCAACGGAATTCAAAGCGGGCTTTGGATAACGCATTATCACGCACTTGTGCACCTGGATGACCTTTAGCGACATCAGCAGCATGAGCTGCAATCTTGTAGGCAATTAAGCCTTGTTTTACATCTTCTTTGTTAGGTAAGCCTAAGTGTTCTTTGGGGGTGACGTAACACAACATCGCCACGCCATACCAAGCCATCATGGCAGCGCCAATCCCTGAGGTGAAGTGATCATAACCCGGCGCGATATCGGTAGTTTGTGGGCCTAAGGTATAAAAAGGCGCTTCGTCACAAAGGGCCAATTGCTTTTCCATATTGACTTTAATCAACTGCATTGGCACATGACCAGGGCCTTCGATGATGGTTTGCACATCATATTCCCATGCAATTTTAACCAATTCGCCTAAGGTTTCTAATTCTGCAAATTGCGCTTCATCATTGGCATCGGCAATTGAACCGGGGCGCATACCATCGCCTAACGACAAGGACACATCGTATTGGGCGCAAATCTGGCAAATATCGCGAAAATGCTCATATAAGAAACTTTCTTGATGGTGGCTTAAACACCACTTAGCCATAATTGAACCGCCACGCGACACAATACCGGTAAGGCGTTTGGCGGTCATGGGTACATAACGCAATAACACCCCAGCATGGATGGTAAAATAATCTACTCCCTGCTCGGCTTGTTCTATTAGCGTATCTCTAAATACCGCCCAACTGAGATCTTCGGCAACGCCATTAACCTTTTCTAATGCTTGATAAATCGGCACAGTACCAATTGGCACAGGCGAATTACGGATAAGCCACTCACGGGTTTCATGGATATAACGTCCGGTCGATAAGTCCATGACGGTATCGGCGCCCCAACGAGTTGACCACACCAGTTTTTCCACTTCTTCTTCAATTGACGATGTCACCGCCGAATTACCAATATTGGCATTCACCTTCACCAAAAAATTACGCCCAATAATCATAGGTTCGGTTTCAGGATGGTTAATATTGAGTGGGATAATCGCTCGACCTCGAGCGACTTCATCGCGGACAAACTCAGGAGTGATCAGCTGACCAATATGCGCACCAAAAGCCTCTCCTGGTGCCTTTTGAGTCAATACGGTGTCAGTTACTTCAGCACGAGCCATGTTTTCACGAATGGCAATGTATTCCATTTCAGGGGTAACAATACCTTGGCGAGCATAATGCATTTGGGTCACGCATTTGCCCGGCTTGGCTCGCTTCGGCGCAACTAGGGCATCAAAACGCAAGTGATCTAAGCCATCATCAGCAAGTCGCTGTTGAGTAAAACCTGAACTTGCACCGGTTAATTGCTCGGTATCTTGTCGCTCATCAATCCATGCTTGACGGATTTTAGCTAAACCTTGACGCACATTAATCTCGGCAAGGGGATCAGAATAAGCGCCAGCACAGTCATAGACCATGATAGGTGGATTGGCTTGTTTAATGGGCTTTGCATCGGTGCCGCCAATGACGGTTTCAGTTTGATTAACCTGACGCATAGCAACGTTGATATCTGCACGACTACCCGTTAAATAGACTTTTTCAGAATTAGGATGTTGTAACGGTTTAAGGGTATCAATAAATTGTTGAGCATTAGCTCGAGTTTGACGACGGTTTGGATTTGACATTAGCAACCTCATTATTAAGAGTAGAGTTGCTTGTCTGGAGAGGTGTTGATAGCAGCAGTAAACAATAAAAATACTATCGCTTACGTCAATAACCACATAGAAAAATACTAAAGTAATAACTTAACTGGACATATAAACCGATAAAAAACTCGGAGGTAAACGTCCATTTACTGTCTTGTTAAAACGTTATTATCTTCCCAATAATAATGATTATTACGCTTGTTTCCTTCGCAGGTTCTAGCCTGATCAGGTTCAACGGATCCCGAATAAACGGTCTCAGCCATAATGGCACTCCGACAAGATGTGCATCAGTATAGGCAAGCTTTAAACAAAATATCAAGCCCTAACTATCATCTATTGCTATGACATCTATGAGTTAACATGCCGGCATTAGTTTAGCTTTATCCCTTATCTATCGTATTCACTCAACACTTGATGCATATATTTATAAAGGTGCGACATCATGTCGCACTCTTCATATTTATTAGCAGGTTATAATTTATTAAGGTGAACAATCTCCTTTGAAATTAACTCATCAAAGGTTTATAAAAAAACAATAAAGGTGATAGCTTTGACGCACAAAGTAATGCAAACCATTAAATTAACGAATAACGCCCCATGGGCTTACTCATCAATTGCATTGGCAGTAACACTGGCCATAACGCCGCAAGTAAGAGCTGAATCTTATGACATACAAAACAGCCAAGGTGTTGAACATGTCAAAGTACAAGGACAGCAAACAACACATAAAGACCTACTAGGTTCGGCTGAAAACCTCTTAAAAAAGCAAGGCGTCGATTTCTCTGAGGCTGGCGGTGTGTCAGCCTTACCCATCTTAAACGGCATGATGGGCGATCGGATCAAAATCCTTATTGATGGTAGTGACATCACTTCATCATGTGCAAACCAGATGAACCCGCCGCTCTCATATGTATCTGCAAATCAAATCAGTTCAACGCAAGTCGTCGCGGGAGTCTCTCCGGTAAGTGCTGGCGGTGATAATATTGCTGGTGTGATAAAAATCAGCAGTTTAAACCCACTGTTCACTGATAGCGACGCTGTAACATGGCACAGTGGTAATGTTTCTAGTGGTTATCGCAGTACCGATGATGCTTTTCTTGCTGGCGTCAATGCCACCGTTGCCAGTAAAACGTTAAGTTTTAGCTATCAAGGGTCATTTGAAGATGCCAACAGTTATACCGATGGTCATGGCGATAAAGTACTCGACACCCTATATCAATCTCAAAACCATGCGCTAACGGCAGCTTGGCAAGATGAGACCCAACAAGTAGCCATTAAGCTCACTCATCAACATATTCCTTATCAGGGTTTCGCTAACCAATATATGGATATGACTAACAATGACAGCTATGGAGCGTTAGTGCGTTATCAGCGTTCACTAGAAAATGATGCCGAGTTTACAGCACAAGCCAATTGGCACAGCGTCGAACATGAAATGGGATTCTTTACTGACGAAAAAACCGGCAAGATGCCGATGGAAACCAAAGGAAAAGATTATAGCTACCAGTTGCATTGGCAATTACCCATAAGTTCAGACAGTACCTTGTTGATTGGACAAGAATATTATGTTTATCAACTTGACGATACTTGGCCCGCTATCGAAGGTTCATCTATGATGGGACCTAATGATTATGTCAATATTAATGACGGCAAGCGTCAACGTGCTGCTCTTTATGGTGAATGGCAACACACTCTAAATAGTCGTTGGTGGTTATCAGCTGGCGTCCGATATGAATACGTGTCAACAAACGCTGCTGAAGTACAACCCTATAACACTATGGCGATGATGGGCATCACCAATGTCAATGCCATAGCCGCAGATGAATTTAACAGCCTTTATCGTAAGCGTAATGACAATATTATCGACGCTACTCTTCTGGCTCGATATCAATTGAGTGACACTGAAGTCATAGAGGTTGGTTTAGCGAGAAAAAGCCGAGCGCCAAATTTATATGAACGTTACAGTTGGGGTCAAAGCACCATGGCAACAACCATGATCGGTTGGTTTGGTGATGGAAATGGCTATATAGGTAACCCAAACCTCAATGCCGAAACAGCACATACCTTAAGTACAGCCTATAAATTGGTACAAGATGACTTAGCCTTCAGCGCTACCGCTTGGTACAGCAGAATAAATGATTATATTGATGCCGATGAGGTTGATAGTTTTAACAAAACACCTATGACTAATACTCGCCGCAATATTTTACAGTTTACCAATGTTAACGCGACTCTGTTTGGGGCACGTATTGATGCTGAATACCAACTAGCAGAAAACCGCAGTGGCAAATGGCTCATGGTTGCTAATGCCACTGCCACTCACGGCGAAAGAGATAACGGTGACGAGCCTCTGTATCAAATAAAGCCATTACAAACTGAACTTGCTCTTCACCAAGAACTTGGTGATTGGAAAAATAGCCTTAGCTGGCAATGGGTCGCGAGCAAAGATCGCGTTGATAGTCAGCGCTTAGAAAATACAACCAACAGTTACTCTCTGCTTAACTTAAGCAGCAGTATCCAATGGCAAGGTGCAACAATGACTGTCGCCGTGAAAAACTTACTCGACGAATATTATCAACTGCCTTTAGGCGGGGTCAGTATTGCACAATACAAAACAGACAACAGTAACGGCTTTGAACAAATAGCCGGAGCTGGACGATCGCTTGAATTGAATATTAATTACGCATTCTAGTGCTGGGTAGATACTAGCGAAAAAAGTATCGATTACAATTACCTTAAGCCGTCGAGATCACATTGCTTAGCTATATATTTTCAGTATTAAAAGCACCCACTATGACCGGAACTGAGTGGGTGCTGCTGAGCAGCGGTGATAGTTATCAATAATGGCAACAGCCAAGATGCGATATAGCCTCGAATGAATTATGTTTAAATAAATAAAAGTTAGCTTTTAGACGGAGTCGTCAGCCAAGACGCTACAATTCATACTGCGGTTAATTGTATGCAAAACAAGCTCGATAAAGCGGCTTACTTGATGGGTAGGATTTAGATGTCACCTACCCTAAGGATAATGTTTTGCTTTGCGCCGTAATGGCTATTTACTCAATCTGATGCTGAAATCACTCTGTGGTTATCTCGATTGGCTTAAGCATTCAGCTCCGTCTTAAAATAAAAAAGCCTCTACATTGCTGTAGAGGCTTTTTTATTTATTTGGCGGAGCGGACGGGACTCGAACCCGCGACCCCCGGCGTGACAGGCCGGTATTCTAACCAACTGAACTACCGCTCCAAAACGGTTTGTATACACTTAATAAAACTAACAATATTAAACGATTTACTGTTTATTTTATTAAGTGCAAACAGGTACTTGAATGGCGGAGCGGACGGGACTCGAACCCGCGACCCCCGGCGTGACAGGCCGGTATTCTAACCAACTGAACTACCGCTCCACACAAGTGCGATGAATAATAAAGTTGTGATAATTAATCGTCAACTGTTTTTTAATTGTTTTAGCTCAATTAGTCAAAATTTGCTCAATTGCGCATTTTGTGACTAAAAAACACTCAAAATATTAGTTTTTATCATCAGGCATAGTCAGGTCAATATCGTCTAAATCAACACTTTCAAGCAGACCCTCTTGGGAATTTTGATTACTTTCAGGATTTTGCTTTAGCCTTTCTTCTGCTGCAGCCATCGCTTTGGCAAGAGTCTGCTTTTTACGCCATATCACTAAGCCCACAACACCGAACAAAAACAGTATTCCGTTGATGGTAATAATCCAGAACATTGCATTATCTTTAGCCTCTTGCTCTTCAAATTCAGCTTGAATAGCCGCTTTTTCAGCCAGTTCTTCAACCGATGGAGCCGGAGCTGGAGGCTCAATCAAATTAAAAAACATTTCAGGTAAATTCAGGACAATTTCACGACCATCGACAGTCGTGGAGAACGCATGCCCTTGAACACGATAACTGCCATATTCGGTCACTTTAGGTAAAAAGAGAATTTGATTTGCACTGGTCACGGTTTGAACGGTTAAAGGCAGCGATAAACCGGCAGGACCAACTAACTCAAATTCAAAATGTGTTTGTGCCAGTATCACCACTGATTCATCAACCGCTAATTGGATCTGCCATATCTCTTTTAATGGGTCGCTATTAGGCACCATTTTAACCTGTATTGGTTGTGCTGAAAGCTCAAAAGGCATTGTATATTCGCGCTCAAACACATTATTTCGCGCAGTGACATTAAGCACATAATGACCCGCGGGTTGTTGCAAATTTTGGCTGCCAGTAAAGATGCCATCGTCTGGAACTTCATCAAACAATTCACCATTGTCTTTATATTCGCCAACAATAACAGTACCAGTAGCAAAATTATCGTCAGTAGCAAGGTGTTGACTGGTGAAACGAGCGGTCCATTCCACCATATAGTCTAAACCCGGCATTCTCATGGTTAAATCATCACCTAACAGCCTTGCCGTCACCTTCAAGCGTTCGCCCTGATAAAGAGGCTGAGGTAAAGGTTCCACTGCAATATCGAGTGCAGAAATTTTTTGAATGGTCGATCCTTCCACCACACTGCCTAATAACTGCCAAGGACCAGGCATCGGCTTCTCAATATAAATCATGTCGGCAGCAATACCGTCAACCCACTTGACGGTTTGTGGATGACGATTTGAATACCATTTACTGCCATCGGGTAAAATCACCACAACGGGGGCTGAACCATAGCTCCGTTGGATCACTAATGTGAGATGATCAACCATATGATCAATGCGAAAACGATTTTTTAATTCTGCAGCTTGCGATGCAGCTACCACTGAAGCTTGGGCAGTAGATTGCCAAACTAAGATGATACTTAGCAAAAATAAATAAGAAATCGCTAGATAACCGGCACGAATGGCACTCATAAAAGTTGGTTTACCCTCTCCAGAGACATTTACCTGACTTCTCAATGAGATCAAGTCGTTGTTCGTGTAATAGTAATTCATCGGCTGACGCGCCAACGACTTTAAGATTAAACGCTGCAGGATCGATATTTTTTATCCCGCCGCCCTCTTGGCCCGCTTTTTCATTAGACAAATTAAACTTAATTTGTCCACCGGTCATGATTAAATAAACGTCAGCGAGAATTTCAGCATCAAGTAACGCCCCATGATAGGTGCGACGTCCATTGTCGATGCCATAACGTCGACACAGTGCATCTAGGTTATTTTTTTGGCCAGGATGTAACCTTTTGGCAATGGCTAAACTGTCTAAAATACTGCAAATATCTTTGGTTTTGGGACCAACTGGATTGAGTTTGGAAAACTCATGATCCATAAAGCTAACATCGAAGTTAGCGTTATGAGCGACAATTTCAGCACCATCAATAAAATCAATAAAATCTTTGGCGATTTGGTGAAACCGTGGCTCATTGGCAACACGATCATTGGTAATGCCATGCACTTGAATCGCTTCTTCATCAATGGCTTGACCAGGATTAATATATTGATGATAAGTCCTGCCGGTTAAACGGCGATTAATCACCTCAACACAACCAATTTCAATAATGCGATGTCCCACATAAATAGGGCCACCAGCTTGGTTCATACCTGTGGTTTCGGTATCGAGAATAACTTGACGACTTGCACTAGAAATAATGTTCATATTTTTTACTCATTCAGCCCTCGCCTTTGTATAAATTGAGTATACTGGCGCGAATATTTAGCTATGGTAACAACTTGATGGCCGAACTCAAACAGCTGTATATCTTTACTGATGGTTCTTGCTTAGGAAACCCAGGACCGGGTGGTTATGGCGTGGTAATGAAATATAAACATCAGCAGCACGAAATGGCTGACGGATTTTCATTAACGACCAATAATCGGATGGAGCTTTTGGCTCCAATTATCGCATTAGAAGCCTTACATGAGCCCTGTAATATCATTTTAACCAGTGACAGTCAGTACATGCGCCAGGGTATTATGACGTGGATCCATGGCTGGAAAAAAAAGGGCTGGATGACTTCAACTAAGCAACCAGTTAAAAATGTAGATTTATGGAAACGTTTAGACGCAGTAAGTCAATTACACAAAATTGACTGGCGCTGGGTAAAAGGCCATGCGGGCCATATTGAAAATGAACGTTGTGACGTGTTAGCCCGAAAAGCCGCAGAAGCTAAACCTCAACAAACTGATGTTGGATATCAGCCCGAATAAGAGTCAAGCTCATTATTTGCATATACTTAGGAATTTTTGGGCTTTATCAACGCTTTTTCAACACCTTGGGTATTTGTTAATCCTGAACGACCTGCCGTTGGCGCCGGAGACCAGGTAGGCGCTTTTATTTTGGATTTATCTTTAATGGGTGTTAGCGGAGTGGTCATTTTTCGAGCTACGATTAAATAGACACTGCCCGTGCTAGGTAACCAGTTAGCAATACTTTTTTGCCACAATGGAGTTTGCGGGCTTTTTTTAGCTTGATGGCCACGGTTATCCGCACCTTGTCCTAACAACGAATGATACATTAAACGCTCATCCGCTAAGACTTGATAGCCCAATAACCCAAGCCAATCTTTCACTCTAGATGGCATAAAAAACTGCCCACTCCAAGGTAATTGAGTTTGATACTTTGGTAAAATCTTACCAATAAAAGCTGGACTGATAGGGTTAAAACCGACAATGAATATATAACCACTGCTAATGAGAACCCGGTCAAACTCACGTAAAATTTGGTAGGGATCTGACTCGAACTCGAGTAAAAAACAACTTAATACTGTGTCAATAGCACTTTGCTGTATGGGTAAATGGTGTGGGTCAGCCTGAATACTGGCATTTGTAGCGTCATAAACAGAAAAATGCCGAGTAATACTGCAAGATAAACTATTTAGCTGACCACTTAACGCCCCAACCTTGAGTAAATGATAACCAAATATACGGGGCCACCAAGGAGCCAATTTAGCTTCTATCTCGGTTTGCAATAACTCACCAAAAGGTAAATCTTGCCAAATAAGGGGTTTTAACATGAAGCCCGCCAAGGTTTATTGTGCAAAAATGTTGTATTGATTAGATTCACTCTACCATAAGGTATTTAATTTTCAGCTAAGCATAATTGAAACTTCGATCTGTCTTTACTTGAAGTTATTAAACGATATCCGTTACCCTAACAGATAGTCAATCATCACACGAGTCAGATTATGCTTAACGTTCATACCATTGCAGCTTTTAATGACAACTACATTTGGTTAATCCATCAAACAAACAGCCTTAATGCTTATGTGGTTGATCCAGGTTGTGGTCAAACTGTTATCGATTATTTAGCCACTACCGATCTAAACCTCATTGGCATATTGATTACTCATCATCATAGTGATCACACTGGCGGTATCGAAAAACTGCAACAACACTTCAATGATAACTTGACTGTTTATGGACCCAGTAACGAGCGCATTGATGGATTAACCCAGCCGTTGACCCTAGAGTCAACGATGAGTATCGATATTCCACATTTAGGACTAACTCAAGTCATGGCCGTTCCAGGGCATACTTTAGGTCACATTGCTTATTATATTGACGATAAATTATTTTGTGGCGACACCCTATTCAGTGGCGGGTGTGGACGTTTATTCGAAGGAACGCCTGAGCAAATGTTGCATTCATTAACTATGTTAGCCAATTTACCTGATAAAACTCTGGTTTTTTGTGCTCATGAATATACCCGGTCCAATCTGGATTTTGCCTTACATGTCACGCCAAAAAATTTACAATTAATTGATTATGCCAATAAAGTGGATCAATTACGCTCACAAAATAAACCAACCATTCCGAGTTCTATCGCGACAGAAAAAGCCATAAACCCGTTCCTTCGCTGCCATTTAAATGAGACCCAAGTCGCAATATCCGCTAAGGGCAGGATCGACAATATTAATGAGATTCAATCATTTACTTTAATAAGAGAATGGAAGAACCAATTCTAAAGTAACATGAAAACACTTTAATAAGACAAGCTAAATAATTTAATCTACAATGCCAAACTGAACTAAAGCATGACCAACAGAGTCTCATAGGCACTTGGTATGTTCGAGCCTTTATTTTAACGCCCTGAGAACTTGAGGAAGTGTATCTTCAAATGAAAGCAAACTTATTTATTATTGCTGGTAGCATACTGGCAATAACAGGGTGTCAGCCCCTTCAAAGTACTAGCCCGCAAACAGATATAGATCAACAGACTGTCGCCATAAACGCTAAAAGCAAAAAGTCGTCGGCAGTAACACTAGATGAAATAGAAGTACAAGTTTCCGAAGTCAATAATCTATGGCTGCGGATCGGTAATGAAATGACGCTACCGATAACAGACAACGAATTAGTTGCTCGCTATCGACAGTGGTACATCGATAATCCCAAACATTTAGAAATTATCACTCAACGCGCTAGCCCATTTTTGTATTATATTGTCGATCAACTCGAAAAGCGTCATTTGCCTATTGAACTGGCCTTATTACCGATAGTTGAAAGTGGTTTTGATCCACTAGCCTATTCCAGTGGTCATGCCTCAGGCCTTTGGCAATTAACCGCACCAACTGCCACGTCTTTTGGGGTAAAAACTAACTGGTGGTACGACGGTCGCCGCGATGTGGCCTCGTCAACTAAAGGTGCATTAGACTTAATTCAGTACCTTTATCCTAAAATGGATCAAAATTGGCTTTATACACTTGGCGCATACAATTCAGGTGAAGGTCGAATTTTAAATGCGATTAAGCACAACCAAGCTCGCGGCAAATCAACAGATTTTTGGTCGTTATCGTTACCCAAAGAAACGGCACATTACGTCCCACAATTATTAGCATTGGCTGATGTCATTAAGCATGCCGATAAATATGGCATAACGTTAACGCCTATCGACAATGTGCCGCAAATAGAAGTTGTTCCTATTGAGAGCCAACTTGATATCAACCTAGCAGCCGATTTAGCTCAAATTGATATAGTTGACTTAAAGGCACTCAATCCGGGTTTAAAGCGTTGGGCAACTGCACCACAAGGACCGCATCAATTAATATTGCCTAGTGATAAAGCAACAAACTTTAAACTTGCATTAGCCACTATAGAACCAGACTCTCGTATTAACTGGGTTCGCTATAAAATTAAGTTTGGTGACAGCATCAGTCGAATTGCTGACCAATTTGAAACAACAGCATCTTTAATTAGAAGCAGTAACGGTATTAAAGGCAATAACATTATTGCTGGACGATTTTTAATTATTCCGGTTGCTGCGAAAGACCCAGATTTAGCGACTATGACAGCAGACCAAGTTCTCGCTCGTAAAGCAGTTGTGAAATCTAGCCCCAACAAGCAAAGCTATACGGTAAAGTCTGGTGATTCATTATGGAAAATATCTCAGTCACAACAAGTGACTGTGGCACAATTAATGAAGTGGAATAACCTGACAAAACAGTCAACGTTATCAATAGGTAAAAACTTAGTTATTTATCCAAATGAAATGACAGCAAGCACCAGTAATAATGAAAAAACGGTTAACTACCGTGTTCAATCAGGTGATTCGTTAGCGCGTATAGCAGTAAAATATAAAGTGACGGTGGCAGAGTTAATTGAATGGAATAGTTTGCAAAACAGCAAGCTAATTCAACCTGGTCAAATATTAAAATTGATTATGACCAATAGCTAACTAACATTACTTCTAAGATGATTATCCTATAACAGTTTTCACCTTAGTACTGATTTTGGATTATAAAAAAGGACAAGTATGCACTTGTCCTTTTTTTATGTTTTAAGATTAATAGCCATGCTAACTTATTAGGTGCTTATATCTGTGTGGCAACAGATATTCTAGGCAAACTTCACCACCTAAGTACCTTGTAGCTAACGTTATCAATAAAGGCTGTAGTCACAATAAGCGACGACAGCCTTTATTCTCAACGAGAATGAATTTAAATCCCTAACTTCTTAAATAACCCCTCTTTTAGCTTTTCTTTAGCTTTATCGGTTTCACCTTTAAGCTTGCCTTCCAATAATGCCTTCGTATCAATGCCAAACTTAGGCTCTTGGAATGTGCCTTTTATGGTTAGAGGAATATCGACACCTTTAAGCGACTCATCATTAGCGTCACCCTGTCCTGACAACGACCCAACGACACTCGTTGTTAATGCATAATCTAAGGCTTCTGACGCGATGTTTGCCGTCCCTTTACCCGCTAAACGAATTAAGGGGGCAGCCATGGCCAAATCAGGATTAGTCACAACGGCATCTCTCATGGTGAAACTGCCAGTCAGGCTGGTAAAGTCAGTTTTTAACTCTTCTTTACTGGATTCAGACAAGTCGCCTTTTAATTTTTGCTGAGCACTACGGATCATCTGTGGAATGTTAACCCCATAAAGCGAACCATCAGCGACTTCAAATTTACCAACGGCATCAAGGTTCTTTTTCAGATTATCAGCAATTAAACTCGAGCCGCTGCCTTTAACTTCAAAGCTTGCAGTACCTGAAATTAAATCCACTTCAGCCGCATCGGTTAAAAGTGGACGAATTTGCACACCAATCAATTTCTTATCAAATTGATATGTTGGCACTGCCTTGCGAGCATCCAATTTTGCACTTAGTGCTAACTTGCCTTGGTATAAGTCAGCGGTAAGCGACGACAAGTTCAAGATACCTTTATTGATAGCCATTTTCATTTGCCAGTTTTGCGTGAGCATATTGCTGACTTTAATCGATTTAGCCGTTAAATTTAGGGTGAGATCTACTGATTTAAGTGCTGACAGATCAGGCTCTTGAGTCGATACTGTGTCGGTCTTTGTGGCAGACTCTTCAGTATTACCTTCTTGCTTTGGGAACAGCGCATCAAGATCAATATCACCCACGTCTAAACTCATCGCAATTTTAGGAACGCTATTAGCATAGTTAACCTTAATGTCCCCGGTGGCAGCCAAGTCCATAGCAGACATTCTAGTCAATTGCAGATCGATAGTTTTGGCATCCAGTGCCATTGTCATTTGTGTCGTGAGCTCAGCGGTAACCGATTTATTCGGCAAGCTGTCACCTTTGGCGTTATGTACCATAGCAAAATCATTAATAGTGACATGATTCAATGCTTGATCAATTTTGACTTTACCTTGTCCAGATGATGCAAGCTGCATATCTGGCAATGTCGCAGAAAACTCATAAGCAAAATCAGCAAACTGACCCAGGCTAAACTGACCTAAGGTAAAGCTTTTTAAATTAAAGGTCTGCGTCGTATTGCTGGCCATATCAATGAGGTTAATATTGGTATTCGTCAGTTCAATACCACCTATATCTAATGTCTCTAATGACATAGGTTTGGCATCATTGGTTGCTGCAGTTTGTGGTTTATCCGCCGTACTTTTTGACACTAATCCATCAAAACTGGTTGTACCGTCTTTTTGCGTAACCAGATTCAGCGTTAAACCATCAAGCTTTAATAAATCTACTTCAATCTGTTGGCTAAATAATGGCATTAGCGCCACATTCGCAACAGCCTCATTCACATTGAGCATGGATGCAGGAGTAAAGCCATCTGGATTAGTAAGAGTTATACCACCGAGCTTAATGCCTAAAGAGGGAAACACACTCCAGCTTAAGTCTTGGGTAATTTGTAAATCACGACCGGTTTGTTTTTTAACGGCATCAACTATTTGCGGTTTAAAGTTATTAAGGTCGAAAAACATTGTTAAGTAGACGGTCACACCTACTACTAGAGTTAGCACAATTGCTAATAACCATTTTACTACTTTCATTGTTGCTTCCTTGTCTGTTGATTGTTTACGCTAAAATAGTAAGATCTAATGCCTGCTTACTGACGGCAACACCATTTAAATCAGCATAGATCATCATTCCAGGAAAGATGCTGACACCCGCAATCTCAATAGCTACATTGACATCACCAACATCTTTTTTATCCGTTTTAATCGGATTTGTACCTAATGCTTGCACACCGATCTGCATAGTATTAATGGCACCTGCATCACGAATACAGCCATTAATAATGATACCTTCCCAACCATTGTCATATGCATTGAGAGCTATCATGTCACCTAATAGCGCACGTCTAGTCGAACCGCCGCCGTCCACAACCAATACTTTTCCTTGACCATTTTTGGCTAATTCAGATTTAACTTTGGAATTATCTTCGAAGCATTTTACCGTCACTACTTCACCGTAAAATATCGGCTTAGCACCAAAGGACTGCCATGGATTAGGCAATAAAACTAATTGCTCAGGGTAATGATCGAATAGATCAGGTAATAAATCTAGCATAAGTCCTCCTTGAAAATCAGAATCTTAGATTACTAATTATTAGGCAATTCAACAAGTTTTGTTAACGATATATTATTCACTTTAAAAAGTACTGCTAGTCCGGACTATCAAGGGCTGTACAAACCAAGTTAAAGAGTGACTTATACAATAAAAATGCATATAATTTCCGAAAAATAACGTAAACAATCATACTTATGAGTGACGATTTAAATTTACAGAAAATGATGGATGCGTTTGACGAGCTAGACTTCGAACAACGCACAACAACAAACCTTGAAAATGCACGTAATAAACAACAAATGACAGCGTATATTGATTCGTTGGATTTTAGTTTGCGTCGTTTATTAATATTGCAAGACACGGTCAATTCAATTGTTGAACAAAAAAAATTAGACCTGCTTAAACAAGAACATATCCAAACCTATAAAACAAAAATCATCAATCTATCTCGAAAATATAATATCTCATATCAAGATGTCATCGATATTATGGTGCAATTGCCACGTTAATTTGGTTGTAAAATATAAACGTTCAATCGGACTAAAAAACATTAGCCCGATTGACAATGTATTATTTTACTCTAAATTGCTCCACAAGCTGATGCAACTTGATCGCACCTTTTTCAATATCCATACTGCCTTTATTGATCAATTCATTTTGAGTTCTGTTATCTAATGACATGTCATTGATACGGGTAATATTCATATTAAGCTCTGTAATAACGGTACTTTGCTCCTCTGTTGCCGCCGCAATTTGAATATTCATTTGCGAAATCTGATCAATGGACGATTTAATGTTATTAAGTGCTCCAACGACTTGCTGAGTTTCATTAACGGTTTCTGATGATTTAGTTTTAGCTCTTTCAACAGAGGAATTAACGCTATCGATGGCACTTCTGATGGCATCGATAATAAGATTAATCTCACTTGTTGATGCTTGGGTACGACTCGCTAGCGTTCTAACCTCATCAGCCACGACGGCAAAGCCACGGCCAGCCTCACCGGCTCTGGCAGCTTCAATCGCCGCATTCAATGCGAGTAAATTAGTTTGATCGGCAATCCCAACAATAACATCAAGAATTTGCCCGATTTTACTCGAACTCACTTGTAAGCTTTTAGCAACCTCTTCTGTCGCGGCTAATTCTGTCGATAGCTCTGATATTTTTTGCATCGCATTATCGACAACGGCAGCGGATTTATCTGCTTCAGTGTCTGCATTATGGGTACTTTCGGCTGCCAACTGTGCGTTAGAGGCCACTTCAGATGCCGTTACCGACATTTGGTTAATGGCAGTGGCAACATTAGTTGTTTCGGCTTGTACGTTGGATGAAATTTGATTAGCCTGCTGTGTAATCGTTGACATATTCTTCGCCAAGCGGCTTGATTCATCGACTGAGTCGCTGACAGAGATAATCACTTTTTGGACTTTTTCAATAAAAGTATTGAAATGATGAGCAATTTGTTTGAGCTCATCATTACCCTCTTCGGACAACCGTAGGGTTAGATCCCCCTCACCCTTAGCAATATTCTTAAACGCTGCAATGGTCTCAACCATAGGACCTGAAATACTGCGAATGATAAAAAATAATAATAAGATGACCGGCAGCCACACCAGTGTCAGTAATAATAGGTATTGGGTTATAAATTGGTTTCTATCAGCTTGAATATCATCAACATAAATACCTGTACCGATGATCCAGCCCCAGGGTTTAAATCGCTTAACTACAGACATTTTCGGACTTGGGTTTTCCTGCTGGGGTTTATTCCACATGTAATCAACCCGAGCAACATCTTTTTGTTCCGTACCTTGGATCATTTTTTGAAACAGTTTTACCCCATTTGGATCTTGCATTGCTAATACCTTGGTATTAACTAACTGTTTTGCAAAAGCATGCTGGATCATGGTGCCTTGAATATCAATAGTGAAATAATACTCGTTACCTGAATAGCGCAGTTTATCTATTGCAGCTAATGCTAAAGTTTTAGCCTCATCTTCAGCCATACTTCCAGACTGAACACCTTGATAATATTTATCAGTTATTGCGATTGCAACATCGACTAACGCATTTAACTTGGCTTCTTTTTCATTAATTAACACACTTTCAACTCGCGTTAATGAAAACCAGAAAACAATCACAGTAGCGATAATGGCTAGTGCCAACATGCCGAGTAAACGGTTAGAAATAGTGGTTTTACGAAAAAACATATTTGTTGGGTTCATACGGGCACCATGACATTATAATTAAAATGGTTTGAAATGATTATTAACTCAGACTCAGCAATAATATGTATAGTATAAAATCAATTGAATTAAGCTACTGTTTTGTAACTGTTGTGCCTTACTGGACAGTTGTCAATATTTTCACTTAAAAATCGCAAAAAAATAAATGCTTAGTGGTAAACAATGATAAATAAACACTGGCGAAACTCTCACTTTACGAACGCAGATACTTAGAGTGCATTTGGGTAGTATTTTAGCCATCGAATGACGACTGGCTTAGCACAATTTATCGCTCAAACCAAACACATGACTCGCTATTGGTATTCGTCTCTTGCGGGAAAATAACTCCTACTATATATACAAATATAATCAATAAATGATCAACCAATATTTAGTCTTAATAAATCATTAGTCAGTTTCTGCCTGACTCAGTTACAGCGAAAGTAACAGTGCTTAAGCTTACTTAGCATTAATGAACATGGCTTTTTGATGGTTCGCTAAAACATTTACGTCGCTTAATGTAGGCTTGATGCCAGCGTAAGTGATCATTGTTTATCTCTATTATAAACAACGTATTAATAAAAGAGCACATTATGAAACGAACAAACATTCTCATAACAGGGGCAAGTTCAGGTTTAGGGCGCGGCATGGCAATTGAGTTTGCTAAACAACATCATAACCTTGCACTATGCGCCAGACGTATGGACCGCCTTGAAACATTAAAACAAGAATTACTCGTCATTAATCCTAATATCAAGGTGATAATTAAGTCACTTGATGTAAATGATCACCCACAAGTTTTTGAGGTATTTAATCAATTTAAGCAAGAGTTTGGACAGCTGGACCGAGTCATTGTAAACGCAGGCATGGGTAAAGGCGCATCTATAGGCACTGGCTTTTTTGCTGCTAATTTGCAGACTGCGCAAACTAACTTTATTGCCACTATCGCCCAATGTGAAGCGGCGATGACAATTTTTCGAGAACAAAACAGTGGGCATCTAGTGACTATTTCGTCTATCAGTGCTGTTCGTGGATTTAGACGTGCAATGACTGTTTATGCTGCCACAAAAGCCGCCGTGACTTCATTGTCTGAAGGTATCCGCATCGATGTACTAAACACACCGATTAAGGTTACTTGTGTACATCCAGGATTTATTCGCAGTGAAATTAACCAAAAGGTAAAAACGGTACCGTTTATTGTTGATACTGAAACGGGCTGTAAAGCCATGGTGAAGGCTATTCAGAAAGAAAAAGCCAATGCATTTGTCCCTAGTTATCCTTGGGCCATTTTACACTGGGTATTACGTATTGCTCCGCTGAGCATGCTCCGCAACATGAGTTAAGTTAATCATAGTCACATAGCAACACAAGCACCTAGCGACGAGGGTAACTTAATCACTCATGATTAACTCATCATGGCCGAGTTTTATTTACCCAAAGAGAAATAAGCTCAGTTGGGGATAGAAGTGATTATCAAATCATTTTTTGTCTGGCTAACCTTATTGAATTAACCTGTAATGGACTCACATGACCCTGTTTGTAATACGAGAATCCGCTTTTATTAGCCGAAAAGGGCAAATCTGATACCAATAAGGACAAGTATGGTTACATGGCCTCATTTGTCCAATGTATCAAGCCAAGCAGGGTTAACCATCTTACACGCTTAAACTGTATAAGATTGTGGCAAAACATAACCATAAATTGATTCATTATAGATTGGATATGAACCACATTACTTTTCCATTAACCGATAATGCAATATCTTAATACATTGATTATTAATCACTTATACAGCAACGCTGACTATTCAACATCTAACATAGGCCACAAAACAATACAGTCTTCTAAGTATTTCACTTTCGTTTCGTTAACTGTTTTCCCTTGTACCGAAATCCCCGCCGCATGCATGGCATCTTTATTTCCTGTCAGTAACGGATGCCAACTCGGTAATCCTTTGCCAGCATATACGCGCCGATAAGCACAACTATCAGGCAACCAAGTCAACTCAGCGATATTAACGGGTGTAATTGCTGTACATTCAGGTACATAGGTGAAGCGTTCAGGATAACGACGACAACCACAACTGCTGTCATCCAGTAGATGGCATGCAGCATTAGTATAATAAAGCTCGTCAGTTTCATCGTCGATGATTTTATTTAAACAACACTTACCGCAGCCGTCACACAGCGATTCCCATTGTTCGGTGGTCATGTCTTCTAAGGGGGTGGTAGTCCAAAACTGAGTCATCATTGGTTATCTAATGTAGCTTTTATCGAAATTTGCCTGCATTTTACACCCAATGGGCCGCAATTTACTGCTTAATTTTTTCAGACAAATAAGTTATCGCCAAAGTATCATGCAAAGTCAGGTTAAATTGATGTAATAAAAGGAAGTTATCGTAGACTAAATAAAAACGCCCTTTCGATCCATCAGGTGCAATTAAGGACGCCTTCATATCACTGCGTTGTGGTAAGTCTGCGCCATTAAAACGCCTAATCCCATAAGCCTGCCACTGTACAAATGTGTGATTGACTCTTAAACCAAGCAAACCAGGATCGAGTGCCATAATGGGTTTCACCTGCCTTCCCCATGTAGAACCGGACTGCCAACCTTGTTGATGCAACATATTCGCCAGCGATACAAAAGCATCATCCATACTGTTCCAAACATCAATCCTGCCGTCTTTATCAGCATCAACAGCATACTTTAGCAACTGGCTCGGCATCATTTGCATCTGCCCCATAGCCCCAGATGAAGAACTCAGCAATGCATCTTCACTGATATTTTTTTGCTCAATTAACTTAAGTGCAGCAATAAATTCAGCAATATAAAATGCTTCTTCATCGCCTTTGTAGGCAAGTGAGGCTAAAACTGATAATCCAGGGAAACGCCCTGGCTGCTCACCAAAACGAGAATTCATCCCCCATAATGCCATCAAAAAACGCGACTGCACTTGATACGTTTTACTCAACTGCTCGAGTTTTGATTCATGCTGCAATAACATTGCTCTTGCAGTACTGACGGTGATTTCGGGTACAGCTTGTGGGATGAAGTCTTCTAATGTCTTAGGTTTATCTACTGAGGGGTTGAGATTGGCTTTCTTAAATATCTTAATCGTTGCAATATTGCGTTCTGCTGTAGCTTGGTTAACGCCCGCAGCGAGTGCTTTTTGTTGTAGCAATAATAGATAGTCATCAAAATTGTGATGGCTGTCTTCAGCCATCACAACATGAGAGCAAAAGAAGTAAAAAAAAACGCTTAGAATGATTCTGGGGATCATATTCGTGTTGATTACTCCTTTAAGATTATGCTTATTTATTAAGCGCTAATTCTTGTTTATGCTGTTCGAGTAAATTAACCGGCGGTGGTGGTATTTGTAAGTAATAACCCTGTTCAACTAATGCAGACTTCACTTTATTAATATCTGCGATGCCCAAGTGATCTCGTTTAGATAGTGGGACAATCATGATTAATGACGGAGTACCAAACATTGCCATTAAAGGCTCAGGAACGTCATCAAATACATCACGTTTTTTGACAAAAAGGTAAGTATCTGCTCTTCGACCGCTTTTATATACTGCACATATCATTTTAGTGTAAATTTCCAAAGGTTCAAACTTGATAGTCAACTAAGCACACTATAACATGGTGACACAAAAAATAATTGTAAATCAGTTTATCGCTGAAGTATGGAGAATCACGCCGGGATGGCTAAACAAAATCTCGAATTAAAGGCTACGTCTTTTACATTATCAGTGCTGCATATTAATCATCACGATCTCGATATTATTGCTGCTGAATTAGACAACAAGCTGGCACAAGCGCCGCAGTTTTTTTTGGGCGCACCATTGGTATTAAATTTATCAGCCATTCAGCATATCCAAATTGATTTTAATGCCCTAAAACAATTATTGATTGACCGTAACCTTATTATTGTCGGCATTACCGACGCCACCCCAGAGCAAATTGAACAAGCAAAATACATGGGGATTGCAGTGGTAAAGTCTGGCAAACAAGCGCGTAAAGCAGAACTTCCTGAACGAGCAACTAAAATTGTTAAGCAAAATGTGCGTTCTGGACAACAAATATACGCACAAAACGCTGATTTAATCATTTTTGGTGCAGTTGGTAATGGCGCTGAAGTCATTGCTGATGGTAGCATTCATATATATGGTGCTCTTCGTGGTAAAGCCATGGCGGGTGCCGCGGGAGATAATCAAAGTGTGATTATCGCTAACTCGTTAGAAGCAGAATTAGTATCGATTGCTGGACAGTATTGGTTGACTGAACACTTGCAACAATACGACTTAAGCCAAAGAGGTTGTATTCGCCTTGAGGGCGCATCCCTTACTGTTGAAACATTGCCCCAATAATCGGCAAACACAAGGATATAAATATAAATGGCGCAAATTATTGTTGTCACATCAGGTAAAGGTGGTGTGGGAAAAACAACATCCAGTGCAGCAATTGCCACCGGATTGGCTTTAAAAGGACACAAAACAGTCGTTATCGACTTTGACATTGGTTTACGCAATCTTGATCTGATTATGGGTTGTGAGCGCAGGGTCGTATACGATTTTGTTAATGTCATCAATGGTGAAGCCAATTTGAATCAAGCGTTAATTAAAGATAAACGCTGCGACAAATTATTTATCTTACCCGCGTCTCAAACACGCGATAAAGACGCGCTGACCAAAGAAGGCGTCGGCCGAGTCCTTGAAAATTTAGCCAAAGATTTCGACTTTATTGTGTGTGATTCACCAGCGGGTATTGAACAAGGTGCAATGATGGCACTTTACTTTGCCGATATTGCCATTGTCACCACCAATCCAGAAGTGAGCTCAGTACGTGATTCAGACCGTATTTTGGGCATGCTGCAGAGTCGCTCGCGTCGAGCTGAATTGACTTTGGAACCTATCAAAGAATATTTACTATTAACTCGCTACTCGCCGGCCAGAGTTAAAACAGGTGAAATGCTCAGTGTTGAAGATGTGCAGGATATTCTTGCTATTGAATTGCTGGGAGTTATCCCTGAATCTCAGTCGGTATTGAAGGCGTCAAACTCAGGTGTACCTGTGATTATTGACCAAGAAAGCGATGCAGGCTTGGCTTACGGCGATACCGTTGCGCGTTTATTAGGCGACGATATACCAATTCGATTTATTACAGAAGAAAAAAAGGGATTCCTTAAAAGGATATTTGGGAGCTAATTATGTCGATACTTGATTATTTTAGAAGCAGTAAAAAGCCCAATACCGCGTCATTGGCAAAAGAGCGATTACAAATTATTGTGGCTCATCAGCGTGGAGAACGTGGTGCACCGGATTACTTCCCAAAGATGAAACAAGAAATCATCGAAGTGATCCGTAAATATGTGCAAATATCAGATGACCAAGTCTCTGTGCAGTTAGACCAAAATGATGACAACTTATCTGTACTAGAACTTAACGTCACCTTACCGGACACTAAGTAACGCTCATCTTTTTAGATTGACTGACTTAATATAACAAAAAGGATACTGGCATTGCTGCCGGTATCCTTTTTCGTTTAATGACGCTATTGAATTAATTAAACTTAACTTGCGCAAGTAAATTACCGACCAATTGTCCGCGCCACCCCACAAAGAGTAATGGTGTTGGTGTTTGCTTATTGTGATACAACCAGAGTAAAAACTCGTGAATATGGCGCTTCGAACCAACAAATTCTAATGCAACGTTTTCACGCTCACATAGCTCAGTTAATATCGTTTTAACTTCTTTGAAAGCCGATTTATAACCAGACTTTAGTGCCACAACATCTACCTCTTCAGGTAAATCTGTTAAATCTGCAGTCGCCATTACCGCTAATAAATCTTTACCGTGTATGCGTTTTTCTTGATCAGTTAAATCATTTAAACTGTTGAGCTCAGACAATGTTGTGGGCTGCTTTTTGGCCAATGCAATTAATGCATGGTCCTTGACCACAAAGCCAAGCGCAAGATTACGGCTCACCGCTTTGGTCAATCGCCACTTAGCCAATACCTTTAAGTAGGCTAACTGCTGACTTGATAACTGAAAGGCATTTTTAACTTTAAGGTAAACACTGTCACCTTCTGGCAGTGACAAACGTCCCTCTGTCATACGCTGACCTTCTTCAAACAGCCATTCGAGACGATTTTCTGCTACAAGCTTCTGTTGTAACTGAGGATATAATTTATACAAATAAAATACATCATTGGCAGCATACTGCAATTGTGAATCAGACAATGGACGATTCATCCAATCGGTTCGTGATTCACCCTTATCAATTTCAACTTGCAAGCATGCATCTACAAGTTTGGCATAACCTAAGCCATGACCTAGGCCCGCAAAACTAGCCGCAATTTGGCTGTCAAATAATGGGCTCGGTTGGCATTCGCCATAATGAGCAAATACCTCAAGATCTTCGCTACATGAATGCACTAACTTAACAATATTGGGGTCAGTTAATAGCTGCCAAAATGGGCTTAAGTCTTTAATCGCAACCGGATCAATTAATGCTAGGGTTTTACCATCATAAGCTTGGATGAGGCCTAATTTAGCATAATAGGTTCGAGTGCGGACAAACTCAGTATCAAGCACCAATAAGGCGCTGTGTTGGTATTGTTCAACTAATGACAACAAACTGGCATCATCGCTGATATATTCAAACGTTAACAAAATAGGCTCCGCTAAAAAGGGATGTGAGTAATGGTCATAAACTGCGAATTGCCAAGTATAAAAAAGCCGGCTCAGTTGCCGGCTATCATTTTATGCTTTGTTAACTTCATCTCGAAGTTGTCGGCGTAAAATTTTACCCACATTGGTTTTCGGTAATTCGTCCCTAAATTCTACCAGTTTAGGAATTTTATATCCCGTTAAATGATGACGACAATGCTTAATCAACTCTTCTTCTGTAAGTGACTTGTCTTTTGCGACCACAAAAATCTTCACTAATTCACCGCTAGCATCATTAGGAACGCCAACCGCAGCGACTTCAATAACCTTGGGATGTAACGCGACAACCTCTTCCACTTCATTTGGGAACACGTTAAAACCAGACACTAAAATCATGTCTTTTTTGCGATCGACAATGAAAAAGAAACCTTTTTCATCCATATAGCCAATATCGCCAGTCGCTAACCAACCATCTTTATCAATCACAGTGGCAGTTTCTTCCGGACGTTGCCAATATCCCTGCATGACTTGCGGACCTTTAGCAAATAACTCGCCGGTTTCACCCTGAGCTAATACTTTTGAATCTTCATCTCTAATTTGAATAGTGGTCGATGGTGCAGGAAAACCAATAGAACCATTATACCCACTGAGGTTATATGGGCAGCATGTAACTAATGGTGAAGCTTCAGTTAGACCATAACCTTCGAGTAAGCGTGTCTTAGTAAGGTTTTGCCATTTATCCGCGACCGCACGCTGCACCGCCATACCACCGCCAATAGACAATTTTAAACCAGAAAAATCAAGTTGAGTAAATTCTTCATTATTGACCAAAGCATTGAATAAGGTATTAACACCGGTTAAGACAGTAAACGGGTACTTTTTCATCTCAGCAACAAAAGCAGGAATGTCACGAGGATTGGTGATCAATAAATTTTTGCTGCCTTTATGTAAAAACAGTAAACAATTCACTGTTAGGGCAAAAATATGGTACAGAGGTAATGCTGTCACGACAAACTCTGCACCATCATCAAGGGCTGGAGAATAAGCACCACTGGCCTGCAAAACGTTACTGACCACGTTTTTATGGCTTAACATGGCACCTTTAGAGACCCCAGTCGTGCCACCGGTATACTGTAAAAAAGCCAAATCCTCGCCACCAATATCGGCCTTAATGTACTGTAGGCGTCGGCCTTTAGAGAGCGAATCACGAAACGATAATGCATGTGGTAAATGGTATTTGGGTACCAATCTTTTGATGTATTTAACCACAAAATTAACTAGCGTGCGTTTCGGAGCACTGAGTTGATCGCCAAGATTGGTAATAATCACCGACTCAATCGGTGTTTGATCAACAATCTCTTCTAAGGTGTTAGCAAAGTTTGACACCACGACGATAGCTTTAGAGCCAGAATCAACCAATTGATGCTTTAATTCACGTGGGGTATAAAGTGGATTGACATTAACCACCACCATACCAGCGCGCAAAATACCAAACAGAGCAATAGGATATTGCAGTAAATTTGGCATCATAAGGGCGACACGGTCGCCTTTTTTTAAATGTAATTCATTTTGTAAGTAGGCTGCAAATGCTCGACTTCGTTCTTCGAGTTTTCGGTACGTAATGGTCGCGCCCATATTAATAAACGCAGGCTGATCAGCATATTTTGCTACTGAATCTTCAAACATATCGACTAAAGAACTGAATTGAGATGGGTCGATTTCGGCCGGAACATGTTCAGGTAAGTTATTAATCCAAGGCTGGTCCACAGGTGTCTCCTAATAATACCCACTGTGCTAAGACGTGCATTCCCCGTCAGTGGTAAAATATTTTATTGCCCACGTATCATTAATATTGTTATCGCAGGCTTTATTATGATGCTCGTAGTGACCTAAATCATACAAGTGTTTTAATTTTCGACTATAGTCACATAAATAAAACAAAAATAACAGCGATTTCAGCCAGTGCTACTGCCTATTTAGAATAAATGCTCCAATCGATTCAGCGACGCGATAAGCATTACCCATATGGAGGTGATGATCTCCACTTAACTGAATGATTTCAATATTAGAAAACCATTTATTAGCCTGTTCTGTTGAGGCGGTTAGGTGTTTGTATCCATCGTGACCAACCATGAGTAAAGTAGACGTATTACTAGTGCTCATCAGTGCATCAACCTGCTCAAAACTAAATCGATTAAGTGAGTCTAATTTTAATCTAGGGTCACTTCGCCAATGATACTGCCCATCTGTTATTGCCATATTTCGCTTAGTAATAAGCTCACACCATGGAATGGCTAATCCGGTCAGTTTATGGCGGGCTTGTACCGCCAAATCCATAGAAGAATAAGTCGAAGAGTCTCTGGTTACTTGGCGATTAAAACGTTGTTGTTGCAGCAAACCTTTACGCAGACGATCTTTGGCTTTAGAAGCAGATTCAGATAAAGGGGCAAGCGCTTCAATTAATATGAGTTTATGAATATTTTCAGCAAGACAGGCATTATAAGCCGACGCAATTATGCCGCCAAGAGAATGCCCCAATAAAATAATAGGACCTGTATCTTGTGAAAGTGTATGGATGACGGCTTGCAGGTCATAAATATAATCAACCCAATGTAATGGATAACGACCCGGGCGATGATCTGATAATCCATGCCCAGGCCAATCAATACATACGAGTTGAAATTTATCGAATAATTTTTGCTGTGCAAAGGCATGCGCTAGCGGAACAAAACTGTCAGCGTTATCAAGCCAGCCATGTAAAGCTAATATTACTGGCTTGTCAGCATGACCATAACGTTTTGCAGCAAGCGTAATATGAGCCAACGGCAATTGAATTTCTTCTACGTTAACATTCAACATTGTTGACTCACTTTGCAAAAATTATTGAGCTGCTGTTTTGGTAAACTTAAGTGTCATGCGATCACTTTCACCAATATCAAGGTACTTTTGCTTATCTTGATCGCCCTTGGCCAAACTTGGGGGTAATGTCCACACACCTTTGTCGTAATCCTTTGTATCTTTAGGATTAGCGTTTATTTCAGAGCTAGCCGCTAATTTAAAACCATATTTATTAGCAAGTTCAACCATTTGGTTTTGTTCCATATAACCACTTTCAGCAGCCATATCGACATTGGCTCTGTGTTCAACAACGCCGAGTGTGCCACCAACCTTTAATACATCATGGGCGGCTTTAAACACACCTTCTAACTCGCCTTTCATGGCCCAATTGTGCAAATTACGGAACGTTAATACATAATCTGCCGAGTTATCTTTACCTAATGACAATTTAGCCGGTGGATCGAGAGTAACAAACTGAACATTGCCCACACTGGCTTTATTTTCACTGACCCATTGCTCAAACTTCACCCCCGCAGATTTATAATACGCTGTTTGGCGATTATCTTCAGTGGGTTTTGTTTCGAAATTGGCGGCAACATATTGGCCATCAGCGGCTAAATAAGGCGCAAGAATTTCAGCATACCACCCCCCACCTGGCCATAACTCAATCACAGTCTGATCGGGTTTTACACCAAAAAATGCTAATGTTTCTGCTGGATGACGATATTGATCGCGCAGTTTATTTTTAGTCGACCGAAACTCACTGGCCACAGCTTTGGCGAGCGCAGCATTGACCTGCGGCGCAGTAACGGATTTCTCGTCAACACTATCCGCAGCGTATATTACCGTTGACATACCTAAACTTGATAAGCCAATTAAGGCCCCTAACATCATGTTACGTTTCATTTTGACACTCCCTTTTTTCGATCAACTTTACGCCAACAGAGCCATAACATAAACCCACTGAATGCAAGCCATGTCATCACCCATAACCATGCGGGTAGCCAAGTCATTTTAGCTAACATCACCGCATCGCCTTGACCACTTAGCCCCAATAACACCATAGGACTAGCCATGGCATTAAGGATAATCATTAGGCCTAATATACGCAGTAAGGTGTTTAGCAGACTACTATTTTTTAATTTAAGTGGTAACAAAAAAAGTATTATTAATACGCTAAGAATAATGATCGTTAATACATCACGCGCCCAGAAAAGCAATGACGCAGCCACAGTGAGGGCTAACAAGGTTAAGGTAAATCTAATCGTTTGCTTTTGAGTTGCCATCAGAAATATTGAGTATCCCCACAGCGCCGCACCAAAATAACCAGCGTAGGCAATAAGTATACTGCTACCACCTTGACTAAAACAAAAGCCCGCGCCATTTGGAAATAATTGAATATGACTCACAGAGCCACCAGTCAATAACGTTGCGATACCGTGAGATAACTCGTGAAAGTAGCTTTCAAACCATTTAAAAGGGATAGAGATATAAGGAAATCGAGTCAGTAAGAAAGCTAGCAGTAATTCAATCATAAAACGGCTGCGACTGGGTGTTGCAGACAACGGAACATTAGGCATATAAATCAATACCAACCATTTGTTGAATTTCATCTCTTTTAGCAGAATGCTGTGTTGATAAATATTGCGCGATAGCCCCCCGTTGACTGTAAGTATCACGGTCATATTCAACCCGAGCTTGCTGTTTAGCCGACAAAGTTGAATCATCAACTATGGCCATATTGCGCGCTTCAATGCCTTGAATTTGTTGCTCGGAAGCAGAGACATTAACAACAATAGGCTCAATGGCCGCCGTAATAGGCCGATTACCAGCAACAGCTTGACTCAGGGTTATTGGACCTGATTGATTATTTGCCATTGATAATGCAGCATTTATCGCCATTAACGACACCATTTACCTATACTTGTATCATATACTCTATGTCAAATTACCTTTAATGGCTATTCTCGACCAGGAAGTTTTTTCCATGTAACGGTATCTCGAAGGTACACTGGTGCCAGTTCATCAACACTGGTCTGTAATCCATGTTGGTACCCGTGCTGCGCCAGAATTAACATGGCTTTCGCATCTGGATAAGTCGCTTCTGCACATGGTGTCATGTTTGGCGCAATATTGAGTAACTCTGGATAAGCTTCAAAACCGGTACCGCATACACTAATACTTTGCTGGGTATCGAGTATTAATTCAATTGCCTCTGGTACGCTAACGTGTTCTTCACCCACTAATGTCGCTATGCCGTCTTTGGCAATGTATTGACCCCAATAGACTTCGTTCATGCGGGCATCAATACAACATAGAACTTGGCAGGCATTGTGTTGTGATATTGCTAACTGAGCCATTGCGGCTAAGGTTGAAATACCAATAACGGGTAAATCAAGGCCTAACGCTAAACCTTGCGTCATACTGGTACAAATACGAATACCGGTAAAACTACCAGGGCCACGGCCATAGGCAATCATGTCCACATCGGCCAATGTCACTTGGGCTTGGGCCAATACATCATCAACCATAGGCAATAAACGTTGGCTGTGTTCACGAGGTGCATCGGCAATAAGTGCAAACACCTTACCATTGGTGGTTAACGCTGCAGAGCAAGTTTCGGTGCAAGTATCAAGAGCGAGGATGGTTAACGGCTTTGGCATTATGATGGGTTACCCAGTAAAAAAGCATCAAATAGACTTAATATGATAACTGATGCGCACCGTTTTAAAAAGCTTAAGGAATTTGTTTTAAAAATTGCAATGCACGGTCTAAGTCACGTGTACGCTGCATTGGTGGCAGAGAATTAATAAAAGCTTGCCCGTAAGCCCGATTAACAATGCGGTTATCGCACAAGATAAGTACCCCGCGATCTTTTTCATCGCGAATAAGCCGCCCGACGCCCTGCTTTAAACTAATGACTGCTTGCGGCAAAGAAATATGGCTAAAGGGGTCAAGTCCCTGACGCTCGGCATTGGCGGCACGGGCTTTGTATAAGGCATCATCTGGTGACACAAACGGCAGCTTATCAATAATCACGCAGCTTAATAATTTACCTCGAACATCGACCCCTTCCCAAAAGCTGCTGGTACCGAGCAAAACGGCATTACCTAACTGTCTAAATTTATTTAACAAACTTTGTTTACTCGCTTGGCCTTGTACCAATAAAGGATAAGCCACTTTACCTTGCAATGCCGATGCAACTTGCTCGAGCATTTGATGGCTAGTAAACAAGATAAACGTGCGGCCTTGCGCAGCATTGATTGCTTGAACACATACATCAACCAGTTGTTTAACCGTATGCTGCGACTGCCCCACTTTACCTAAATGACGTGGCACACAAAATACTGCCTGATTAGGATAATCAAACGGGCTATCTAAAATAATCTGTTGTGCCGATGATAATCCTAGCTCAGTCGCAAAATGAGCCAGACTGCGGTTCACCTGCAAGGTTGCCGAGGTAAAAATCCACCGAGTATTGGCATCAAATAATTGTTGGCATTGTTTAGCGACATTGATAGGACTAAGTCTTAACATGATAAAACGCGGACCTAGTTCAACACTGTAAGCTGCTTGAATATCTTTACATTCAAAATAATCTTGCAGCTTTTGAGACAATTCATACAATTGCTCGAACGCTAAATCGAGTTGATCATCGCGACCAAGATGATGGCGCATAGAATTGGCCAGATCAGTCAACGCTTGCTGTAATGCCCACGACACTGTCGCTAAGTGTTTATTGGCAAGTACTTTTCGCCAATCAGATACTTGACTGTCGTACATGGCATTATGCCAATCACTTAACGCTAACAAACCACGTTGCGACAATTGCTCTAGTTGAATGCTGTCGCGGATCACCTCTTTGTGAATTTTGATGATGCCATTTAATAACAGATCAATTTCGCGGCTGGATATATGACTACCAAAATAGTTAATACAAATATCTGGCACTAAATGGGCTTCATCAAAAATGACCACATCAGGGTCTGGCAGTAACTCGGCAAATCCGGTGTCTTTGAGTAATCGGTCGGCAAAAAATAAATGATGATTGACCACCACCACTTTGGCCTCCATCGCCCTAATCCGCGCTTTACGGGTAAAGCACACATCATAATGGTCACATTTTTTACCCGTACAGGTTTCTTTGGTGCTAACAACACTAGGAATAACGTCAGAATGCTCTGCCACCGAGGTTAAATTGCCTATGTCACCATCTTTGCTTAAATGTGCCCATTGGTTAATCTTAAGCAAATCATCAATATAATATTCGCTTAATTGGCTGGCCATTTGCATCTGTTTTTCAAGGCGTAAATGGCATAAGTAATTATTACGCCCCTTAAGTAATGCAACAGGCACATGGATATCGAGCATGGTTAACAATGCTGGTAAATCTTTGAGGAATAACTGTTCTTGTAGATTTTTACTGCCGGTACTCACCACCACTTGTTTGCCACTGAGCAAGGCTGGAATTAAATACGCGAAGGTTTTTCCAACGCCGGTGCCCGCTTCTAAAATGAGATTATGCTTTTTAGCAATAGCATCACTTACCGCAACAGCCATATCAGTTTGAGTTTGGCGATTATGATAATTGTGTACATGTTTGGCTAACGCACCACGCTCGCTAAACTCATGGATTACAGATTGGGTCAATGTAGAGCTCAAAGCATCCTCAAATTATCGTGCTAATGCTGATGTAGTGTGATTTGGGCTATTATGCTTATAACGGCATCATGTTCCAACTGTTTATCACCAAAAGTTGTAAAGGCAGTTGTATAAACAATATCGATGATTTGACTAAATTTAGACCAGAAACAAAAATGCTGGCCACCAGCGTGACTCAGCATTTCTTGACTGGTATAAAATATAATCAAAAGTTTATTTTTTAGTAATTCAGAGAACTGGTTTTGAATGTGGTGTTCAGGGGTGAATTCAAATACCACTTTTTCATTGGTAACATTGCGTTTAACACTTATGCTCGTGACTTTTTCTGCCGATTTTGACCGAATAAGTCAAATGACAATATATCAGGCATCACAAAATCATCCGTAAAACATATCTTCTATATCCACATTGCCACTTGCTCCTTGGTGGGTTTACTGCCTTTGTGGACCACTTTTTCATCAATCACCACTGCTGGTGTACTCATCACCTCATAAGCCATAATTTGTGCCATATCGTTGACTTTTTCGATTGTTATCGTGACCCCTTTTTCATCCGCAACCGCTTGAACAAGTTCCGCAGTTTCAAGGCATTTTTTACAACCAGAACCTAAGACTTTAATGATTTTCATTTTTTACTCCTTGCGACTAGCCTAATTAATTAGCAGACAATAGAAACGGTGCAACCCCATTAAATATCCACCCCACTAAGGTGAATGCAACCAACAGTAAACAAAATAGGATGACGAGCAATCGCCATTGCATGACTTGCTTTAGCAAAATAAACTCAGGAAAACTGGCAGCCACCGTGCTCATACAAAATGCCAATGTAGTACCTATTGGCAAACCATTAACAATCAGGCTTTCCATGACCGGAATAACTCCGGTCGCATTCGAATATAACGGAATACCAAGTAACACAGCGGCAGGAACAGACCACCATTGTCCGTCACCCAAATGCGCGGCAATCCAACCGTCTGGGACAAAGCCGTGTAATGCGGCGCCCAAGCCCACACCAATAATGACCCATTTCCACACTCGGCCAAATATATCTAGCATCTCAGTTTTGGCAAATTGATGCCTTTGCCTTAACGACATGGCTTGCACATTAGCACTATCATCAACTGTATTGCCAGCCTTCTGCTGACCACGTTTTAACGCTTCTGCTGCAAATGATTGTAACCAACGCTCAGCCTTAATGCTGTCAAGAAACAAGCCGCCCAGCATACCGACACTCATGCCAACGGCGATATATAACAAGGTAAACTTAAGCCCTAAGAGGCTCATTAACAGCAATATCGCCACTTCGTTGATTAAGGGTGAGGTAATCAAAAAGCTCATGGTGATCCCCAATGGGATCCCCGCAGAGGTAAAGCCTAAAAATACCGGAATACTCGAGCAAGAACAAAATGGCGTTACCACACCAAAACCCGATCCCATTAGGTACCCTAGCCCTCTGTGCTTGCCGGCTAAATAATCTCTGACTCGCTCAACATTTAACGATGCTCGCATTAAAGCAATGAGATAAATCATCACCAATAACAAAGCAAAAATTTTAGTCACATCTTCAGCAAAAAAATGCAGGGCATCGCCGAGTTTTGTCTCTGAAGACAATCCCAATACGCTGTAAACAAGCCAAGAGGCAAAATCTGAAAAGACCTGAAACATAAGTCGGTAACCCCAAATTTACTTGATATTAGGATAACGGCTTTTACTCAGGCGATATAAGCGCTAGATCTCGCTTTTGCGGATAGTAGAAATAAACTTAAACAAGCTAATACGGGAAATGTTGAAATGGAAAATCTTAATTCAATCAATGAATGATATGCAACATCATCTTATAAGGTGTGCTAACAGATAAAAAGCAGCAGACACAATCAATTAGTGTAAGCTAGCAATATGCTTTCTTTCATTTAATCGCAATGCCCAGTTTCCCTTATGTTGCTGCTCACAGGCGGTTTCTGTATCGAAGCTAACATGTTGATTAATATTTTTAAACTCAATGCCATCTTTAGCTAAAGTACACTTAATTAACTCTAATAATGCGGCTTTATCACCATTTTGGCTACATTGTCTTAGTTGTGTTTCAGTATCAAATATACACACTATCTGAAGGCTTTTAGGATACAAATCATAGTCAACAATATGGGTAATCCACGCAAAACCAGGATAGGCATTTAATGCATGTTCGCATACGGCCGTTAACCCCAGCCTTATTTGATTGTCTCTTTTTTTGTCATTTTTACGCACAAATACTCGCTTGGGGTCATATAGTCTAGATACTAATGATTAATTCAATATAAAAGTTAGTCAGTTAACGGCCATTCTATCATATCAGTGGCGGAACAATTTATTGCAATATTAACAGCATCATAATAACGTAACATAATTAACAGTGAATCGAGCAAACACAGTAAGCTTAAGGAAAAGCAGTAATGAAATGGTTAATCGTGGTGGTAATAAGTTGGTGTATCGGGTTTATCAGTTATCCACTGATCTGGCCGAGTGATGTCATAGACACAACTAAAACCACAGAGGAGTTGACTCAAACTCCACAAACCAACACGCTAAATTCGCTATCGGCAGAGAAACTAGCCTTGCATTCAGTAAATTATCCTTCGCAAAACTCTCTAGACCGCGATGCTTTTAAGGCGTCATTAAACAGCGATGAAACACCTTACATGTCGATTTTTCGTATCATGCAATTGGCTGAACAAGATCCCCTTGAAGCATTGCTCGTTGCCCAAGAAACGCAACACGAAGACTTATACGGTTTAATTTTAGAAATCGCTGGGAAAATGCAATTTTCGAACGTGATCTCATGGTTAGAACACCAAAAATCCACTGAGCTATACGAATCATTACTCGACAGTTATTTGCGCGGTCTAGCGACCGTTAATCCACAGCAGGCGTTAAACGAGATTGATTTATTAGCAGTAGAGCCGATGAAGTCATCGATAATGATGTCGATTGTCGATTCATGGGCAAGCTCAGATGCAATAGGTGCATTTGAATGGTTAAAGTTACAACCTGAAACGCAATCGACCTTAAAAATGTACTTAAATACTATGTATTATTACATTGAACAATCACCTAATGAGGCTGCAAATCTTATTGCATCGTTACCATTGAATGAGTCGACAAATTATCTGATTACCTCGATGGTATATCAGCTAGTTGAAAAGAATATTCAAGAAGCTGTTGATTGGTTGGACGGCATTGCAGTTGAACAACGCGCCAGTGGCGTTTTCATTATTTCACGCAAAATGGCAGAAACCGATCCAGAGGCCGCGTTGATTTTTTTAAATAATCAAAAACAAAGTTACAATTTAAACCAAGACTATTTCAATAGCGCCCTAGCAGAAATCGCCAGTGTTGAACCTAACATGATGTTAGCCAGACTTGATAACTACGAGGCTAGAGTGCAACGCGATATTATTATTAACGCTAGCTATGCCCTAGTAGAATATTCTGAAAACGATTTTTTACAATTGATTAATCCATTGTCTGATAACAACAAAGATATTGCATTAAATCAACGTTCAGCTCAGCTGAATCAAACAGATCCTCAGCAAGCGTTTAATGTCGCCGAACTCATTAATGACCCCGCAACACGACTAGAATCGATTATAAATACTATTACTGTGTGGAGTGGATTTGATAAGCGATCGGCGCTGGCAGCCATTGATAACTCAAGCCAACTAACGGCCAGTCAAAAAGGTGAAATCAGCACTCAAATACAATTACAGCTGACATCGTCGAATATTATTTATCCATAAATGCCCATTATGAGATGGCCTCAATGACTTGCTGAGTGACTCTATGTGATAATTTAACAATATCAGTATGCTGTTATCAATTCATGATAAACAAAACAGATTAAACACTAGGTGTGCTGAGAGAGGATGCGGGTTAAATGCGGTTTTTTTGCTTAAATAAAAAGGATATGATTTAAACTGACGATATAGGCTAAGTAACCAGCTGAGTTAGCACTATATCAACTGACATTGACTCTATTTCCACCCGCATTTTTAGCACTATACATAGCCTTATCAGCATGTTGAATCAATTGCTGTTCATCATCACCATCATCAGGATAACGTGCCATACCAATACTAGGGGACAGCTGCAAAACGAGATCATCAAACCGATAAGGTTTATCGAGTTCAGAACGAATGTTTTCAGCAATAACAAGCACTTTCTCTAGAGAATTAATACAGTTTAGTACAACTAAAAACTCATCGCCGCCAAAGCGCCCAACCGTATCAGATTTACGAACACAATGGCGTAAACGTTGAGCTATACTCTTTAACAGTTTGTCACCAACCAAATGGCCATAACTGTCATTGACATGCTTAAACCCATCAATATCAATAAACAGTAATGACAAAGATGTTCCTTCACGACGCGCTAACCCTAATGACGTTTGCAAGCGTTCAAATAACAATGCTCTATTGGGCAATTCTGTTAATGGATCGTGTCCTGCAATGTAATGAAGTTGTTGTTCCATTTTTTTGCGCTCAGTGATGTCATGTGCAATCGCAATCCTCAACTGGTGATCTTCTGACCACCTTGCAGACCACAGAATATCAACTATGTTGCCATCTTTGCGGACCCAACGATTTTCAAAACGCCGCTGATGCACTCCGCTCATCAGTGTTTCAACAACTTTAAGTGTTTTTAGTCCATCATCAGGATAAACAAAATCAATCATTGGTTTATTGATGACTTCAGCTGGTGCATAGCCAAATATATCTTCAAACGCTGCACTCACAAATACAAAACAACCACTTTTATCCACTACACAAACAGCATCAAGCATTAAATCCATAACTTCCCTAAGCGCAGCTAGGTCAATGGTCTTCATACAATGCATACCCCGAAAACGTTGTTTTATCACTAATAAAGCAATATATAATATTATGAGCTTAGTTAAATATACTCAATGACTTTAATGAACATCCTTTAATGACATCCATTAAAGAAGTGTAAGGTCTGAAGCCATATTAGCAACAAAGTATAGTGTATCGATTCAATAAAAAACAAATAAACCATTAACAATATTCACTTTTTACTCCAATTTTGACCTATTTTATCATCAGCTTATGACCTTTCCGATGTATTGAATGAGTAAAATTAATACAACATAGTATTTACTATCATTAGATAATCAACGACTCAATGGTTACAAAAAAGTTAACTCACAGATAACACCATTCTATAAATTTTGCTGACTGCTGTCCTAACGGTGAACCAATAAACTCATATCGCTTTATTAATAACCAATAAATCTCTTGTTATTGGCTTATTTAGGTAACTTGACATTAAACTTATAACTTATGCAAAAATTTTGACCTGTAAATCGCATTTTATGTTTATCGACTATTGCAAACTGTTATAAATACGGTTAAGTTTAATCGTATAGTTTTTAGCGAATAATTAATGTAAACGTAATGGTTAATAGATAGTCAATAACAACCATTACAGCAAGCATACTTAAAGAGTAATTAATATGAACATCCAAGTGACTACATTCCACCATCATCACCATATGCGGTAGCCTTCGGATGCTTACTGCCGAAGGATGTTATCCTTCTGGTGGTGAACAAAATTTCACATAAACCCCTGGAAGGAATTTCAGGGGTTTTTTGTTTTTCTAAATTTATATTTTATTTAAGCTTTTAAATTTACAGAATTTTATATTTAATACATAAGGAAGTATCACATGAGTGAGTCAAAACGTTTACGTATCGCCATCCAGAAATCAGGCCGTTTATCAAAAGAGTCTCAACAGTTACTAAAAAGCTGTGGGGTTAAATTTAATGTAAATGAGCAACGCTTGATTGCACACGCAGACAATATGCCAATCGATTTATTACGCGTTCGTGATGATGATATTCCAGGCCTAGTAATGGATGGTGTTGTTGACTTAGGTATTATCGGTGAGAACGTTCTTGAAGAAGAGCAAATTGAGCGTCAACTCGCAAACAAGCCTGCTGAATGCACTAAATTACGTGAGTTAGATTTCGGTTCATGCCGTCTATCATTAGCTGTACCGAATGAGTTTGAATACAAAGATGCCAACTCACTTGAAGGCTTGCGCATTGCAACCTCTTACCCGAATTTGCTGCGCCGTTTTATGCAAGAAAAAGGCATTAACTACAGCGATTGTATGCTAAAGGGCTCGGTTGAAGTAGCGCCACGAGCAGGATTGTCAGACGGTATTTGTGATTTAGTCTCTACAGGTGCCACCCTTGAAGCGAATGGCTTGTATGAAACTGAAGTGATTTACCGTTCAATGGCGTGCATCATCCAATCTAATACAACTCAATCAACTGAAAAACAAGCACTAATCAATAAAATCCTATCGCGTGTTAATGGCGTTATCCGTGCTCGCGAAAGTAAATACATCTTATTGCACGCGCCAATTGAAACCTTAGATCAAATCGTTGCCCTACTCCCTGGAGCTGAAAACCCAACCGTATTACCACTAAATGACGACACTAATAGAGTGGCAATTCACGTTGTAAGTACTGAAGATTTATTCTGGGACACAATGGAAGAATTAACTGCGCTAGGTGCAAGCTCAATTCTGGTCATGCCTATTGAAAAAATGATGGGGTAACACAAATGCAAATTCTCGATTGGGCTTCTTTATCTACCGAACAGCAACGACAAACCTTAGCGCGTTCTCCATTAGTGGGTGACGCAAGTGTTGAGCAAGGTGTTCGCAACATTATTGAGCAAGTTAACGCTCAAGGTGATAGCGCATTATTGGCTTATAACAAACAATTTGACGGTGTTGAGCTAATAGAATTAGCGTTATCAACTGACGCCATTGCTGCAGCATGTGCACGAGTGGGTGACGACGTTAAGCAAGCAGTTGCACAAGCGGTCAACAACATTGAAACCTTTCATAAGGCGCAAGTGTTTCAGGGTGTAGATATTGAAACTCAAGCAGGAATTCGTTGTGAACTCAGAAGCGAGCCTATCGAGCGTGTTGGCTTATATATTCCAGGCGGTACGGCACCATTAATCTCAACGGTCATGATGCTAGCCTTACCGGCAAGAATAGCCGGTTGTGGCAAACGCGTATTAGTCAGCCCTCCGCCAATTAATGATGCAATTATTTATGCAGCCAATGTTTGCGGCATTACCGATATTTTCCAAGTCGGCGGCGCGCAAGCCATAGCAGCACTGGCTTTTGGAACAGAATCCGTACCAAACGTTGATAAAATATTTGGTCCGGGTAATCGTTACGTGACTGAGGCGAAACGCTTAGTGTCACAAGACAGCCGTATTAGCGTATCAATTGATATGCCAGCGGGTCCTTCTGAAGTACTCGTGATTGCTGACAAAGATGCTAATCCTGCTTTTGTAGCATCAGATTTATTGTCGCAAGCAGAACATGGTGTTGACTCGCAAGTGATGCTAGTGACCGATTCATTAGCACTGGCAGAGCAAGTCAACCAAGCATTAATTGAGCAATTAGCACCATTGAGCCGTAAAGACATCGCCGCAGAAGCGCTTAAATGCAGCAGAAGTATCATTGTCAGTGATATGGATGCGGCCGCTAAAGTGTCTAACTTGTATGGCCCGGAGCATTTGATTATTCAAACGGCTGCACCTCGGGAAGTACTACAGCACATTCGCGGTGCGGGTTCTGTGTTTTTAGGCGCATTCACCCCTGAATCGGTTGGCGATTATGCCAGTGGCACCAACCACGTGTTACCGACCTATGGTTACAGCCGTTCGGTATCTAGCTTGTCATTAGCCGATTTTAGTCGCCGCTTTACAGTGCAAGAACTCAGTCAGCAGGGATTACAAACCTTGGGCCAAAGTGTCATGGTATTAGCAGAGAATGAGCTTTTAGATGCGCATAAAAATGCTATCGCAATCCGTTTAGCCAGTATGTAACTGTTAAGCCTAGAGCAAAATCTGTCGTGTTCAGTTAACACCTTATTAGAGTTGAAAGTAGAGAGCATAGCCATGAGCCAGACCCAAGTAGCGACTTTTGATCCAAACACCTTGGCCAGACCCGAATTACTCACGTTAACACCTTATCAAAGTGCCAGACGTATTGGCGGTAGAGGTGATATTTGGATCAATGCCAATGAATCTCCATTTAATAATAGCGACCTTGATAAAGTGAACCGTTATCCAGAATGCCAGCCACCTGAACTCATCAATGCTTACAGCAGTTATTCAGGAGTGAAAGCCAGTAACATAATTGCCAGTCGTGGCGCTGATGAAGCGATTGAATTACTCATTCGCACCTTTTGTATCCCTGGCGTCGACAGTATTGCTTGCTTTGGACCGACTTATGGCATGTATTCAATTAGTGCCGCAACCTTTAATGTGGCTGTCACAGCGCTAAGTTTAACCGACAACTATCAGTTACCGGACGCGTGGCCAACCCAAATAGGCAATGCAAAAGTAGTGTTTATTTGTAATCCCAATAATCCAACCGGCACCGTACTTGCTAAAGACAAGATTGAACAAGCCATTCAAGCGGCGCCAAACTCGATTGTAGTGGTCGACGAAGCCTACATTGAATTTTGCCCAGACTACAGCGTGGCTGATTTACTTGATCAGTACCCTAATCTTGTGGTGTTGCGTACCTTATCAAAAGCATTTGCCTTAGCTGGTGCTCGTTGTGGCTTTATGCTTGCGAGTGATGCCATTATCGATTTAGTGATGCGAGTTATCGCACCATATCCAGTACCTTTGCCAGTATCTGAACTTGCGGTAAGCGCCTTAAGTCCTGCTGGCATCGATACTATGCGAACTCAAGTCGCCAGTTTAATTGAACAAGGCCAACGCTTAAGCGTTGCGTTAACCGCCTATGGCGCTACAGTGCTGCCTGCTAATGGTAACTATGTGTTAGCAAAATTTGACGATGTTAGCGCTGCAGCCAAACGATTAAGTGATTCCGGCGTGGTTGCCCGTGCATACAAAGATCCACGCCTCGCTGATGCAATTCGCTTTAGCTTTACCAATGAACAACAAACCAATTTGATTATCGCTTTGTTTGAAAAAGCGGTGTCAGAGTCAGTAGCATAAAAGTTAAAGCCGTTTCAATAAGCACAGTAATTAGCCTATTGAAAAACACATAGATCAAATTGAATAGATAAAACCAACAGATTAAAACAAATAAAATTACACCCTATTTAAGGCATTGAACATGAAACAGAACATATTATTCATCGATCGCGATGGTACATTAGTGGAAGAGCCTGCCATCGACAAGCAGCTCGATAGTTTGGCAAAATTAGTGTTTGAACCACAAGTGATCCCAGCGTTACTTAAATTGCAAAAAGCCGGTTTTCGCTTGGTGATGGTCAGCAACCAAGACGGTTTGGGCACTCCTTCGTTTCCAAAAGAAGACTTTGATGCCCCGCACGACATGATGATGCAAATTTTTGCAAGCCAAGGTGTGGTATTTGACGATGTGGTTATCTGTCCACACTTTAATGATGAAAACTGCAGCTGCCGTAAACCTAAACTAGGCTTAGTAAAAGACTACTTAACCCAAGGCAAAGTAGATTTTACCACTTCAGCAGTGATTGGCGATCGTGAAACCGACGTTGAACTTGCCAATGCAATGGGCATTAAAAGCTTTAAATATAATCGTCAAACACTCGACTGGGACGCTATAACCAGTGCTTTATTAAGTAAAGGTCGCGTGGCAACAGTAGTGCGTACCACCAAAGAAACCGATATCAAAGTGACCATCGACTTAGATAATCAAAGCAAGGGAAAGATTGAAACCGGAATTGGCTTTTTTGACCACATGCTGGATCAAATTCAAACCCACGGTAACTTTAAAATGGACGTGCATGTTGACGGCGATCTAGAAATTGACGACCACCACAGTGTAGAAGACACCGCACTGGCCATTGGCGACGCGATTCGTCAAGCCCTTGGCGACAAGCGCGGTATCGCTCGTTTTGGGTTCAGCTTACCCATGGATGAAGCCAGCGGCGAGTGCCTAATGGACATTTCTGGTCGCCCATTCATAAAGTTCAATGCTGACTTTGATCGTGAAATGGTCGGTGAAATGGCTATCGAGATGGTGCCACACTTTTTCCGCTCATTCGCTGATGGCCTACGTTGCACCTTACACATTGGTTCGCAAGGCGATAACGATCACCACAAAGTAGAAGCACTGTTTAAAGTGTTAGGCCGTACGCTTCGCCAAGCGGTGAAAGTGGAAGGTGACATACTGCCATCAAGCAAAGGTGTGCTGTAAGGAGTTCATGTGACACAAGTATCGAACGCTTCAAGCTCTACCAATGATCTTACCGTGATTATTGATACCGGCTGTGCCAATTTAAGCTCTGTACGGTTTGCTTTTGAGCGCCTTAACGCCAATGTCTTAGTCAGCGCTGACTTTGATGTGATCCGCAGCGCAGCAAGAGTGGTATTGCCAGGTGTTGGCACCGCTGGTGCGGCTATGGACGCCCTAAAACAAAAACACCTAATTGAGCTGATTAAAAGCTTAACGCAACCCGTTATGGGCGTATGTTTAGGCATGCAAATGCTGGCATCATTGTCTAATGAACATGGTGGTCGTAGCGAACAAAATATCACCTGTTTAGGCCTAGTGCCGACTGATATTGGTGACTTAGACAGCAAAGGTCTGCCCTTGCCGCACATGGGCTGGAATCAAATTGAGGTGAGCGATCACCCATTATTTGTCGGCATTGAAAATGGCAGCTACGTGTATTTTGTTCACAGCTACCGTGCGCCAATCAGTGAATACACCCTAGCCAGTAGCACTTATGGTGAGTCATTCAGTGCCGCCATTGGCAAAGGTAATTTTTTTGGGGTGCAATTCCACCCAGAAAAAAGTGCCAAAGTGGGCGCACAAATTTTGCAGAACTTCTTAAACATGGGGACACCACAGTGATTATTCCTGCCATTGATCTAATTGACGGCCAAGTGGTGCGTTTGTACCAGGGTGACTATGACAAGCAAACCACCTTTGACTTAAGCCCTCTGGCACAATTGCAGTCTTATCAAGCCCAAGGGGCAAAACTGCTGCATATCGTCGACTTAACCGGTGCAAAAGATCCTAATAAACGCCAAACCCAATTAATCGCTGAACTTGCTGCAGGGCTTGATGTTGATATTCAAGTCGGCGGCGGTATTCGAACTGAAGCGCAAGTCGCAGAATTATTAGCTATCGGTGTTAAGCGTGTAGTCATTGGATCTCTTGCGGTTAAAGAGCCTGAGCTGGTAAAAAGCTGGTTTGTAAAATACGGCAGTGAAGCCATTTGTTTGGCTCTGGACGTTAACATCAACGATAACGGCGAAAAAATTGTCGCGGTATCGGGTTGGCAATCGGGTGGTGGTAAGTCATTAGAGTCGTTAGTGGCTGAATTTGAAACCGTCGGCCTTAAGCATGCTTTGGTGACTGATATCAGTCGTGATGGCACCTTAACTGGCGCCAATACGCAGCTCTACACTGAACTTGCCGCGACTTACCCTACTATCCTTTGGCAAGCCTCTGGTGGCATTGCTACGCTCGATAACGTTGCCGCAGTACGCGACAGTAAAGCATCGGGTATTATTATCGGCAAAGCTTTATTGATTAATCAATTTACCGTCGAGGAGGCAATACAATGCTGGCCAAACGCATAGTTCCGTGTCTTGACGTTCGCGAAGGTAAAGTGGTTAAAGGTATACAGTTTCGCAACCACGAAATTGTCGGTGATATCGTTCCCCTCGCCGCGCGTTATGCCGAAGAAGGCGCTGATGAGTTAGTGTTTTATGACATTACCGCCAGTGCACACGACCGGGTTATCGATAAATCTTGGGTAAGCCGCGTTGCTGAACAAATTGATATTCCGTTTTGCGTCGCCGGTGGAATTAAAACCATCGAGCAAGCACGCGAAAAACTCGCTTTTGGTGCGGATAAAATATCAATTAACTCGCCAGCATTAAGCGACCCGAGTTTGATATCACGCCTACAAGATGAGTTTGGCCGCCAGTGTATCGTTATCGGCATTGACTCATTTTATGATGCTGCAACTGACAGTTACAAAGTAAAACAGTTTACCGGCGATGAAGCAGCGACCAAAGACACTCAATGGTATACTCAGGATTGGGTTGAAGAAGTACAAAAGCGCGGTTGTGGCGAGATTGTATTGAACGTCATGAACCAAGATGGCGTGCGCGGTGGTTATGACATCAAACAACTTAGCATGGTACGCGCTATTTGCGATGTGCCGTTAATTGCTTCTGGTGGTGCAGGCACTATGGAGCACTTTAAACAAGTGTTTGAACTTGCCAAAGTTGACGCCGCATTAGCAGCAAGTGTGTTCCATAAAGGCATCATTGATATTGGTGAGTTAAAACGATACTTGCACGCCAATAACATCGCGATTCGTTTATAAGCTTAGATTTTTACGAGACTAAACATAGCCTCACCCAAAAAGAGATTACAAATGACAGACATCAAATTTGATAGCACAGGCGTAGATTGGGACAAGCAACAAGGCTTGATACCAGCAGTGGTGCAGCACCACCTAACGGGCAAAGTGCTTATGCTAGGTTATATGGATCAAGCGGCATTAGAGAAAACCTTAGCCACTAAGCAAGTGACCTTTTTTAGTCGCTCTAAACAACGTTTATGGACCAAAGGCGAAACCTCTGGCAACACGCTTGACCTCATCGCTATCGACAAAGACTGCGACAACGACAGCTTTCTAGTGCAAGTTATTCCTAATGGGCCTACGTGCCACACAGGGACAGAAAGCTGCTGGAAAGATGGCAACGCACATCCTTTTATCGATAATCTGACTAAACTGATTATTTCCCGTAAAGGCCAAAGTGCTGATTCAAGCTATACTGCCTCACTATTTGAACGTGGTACTAAACGCATTGCCCAAAAAGTCGGTGAAGAAGGCCTTGAAACAGCCCTTGCCGCAGCCACTCATGACAAAGAAGAGCTTGTTAATGAAGCATCGGATTTGATGTATCACTTAATCGTGTTGCTTGAAGATCAAGGTTTGTCGATGGCCGATATTAATCAAAACTTACTAGAGCGCCATACCAAAGCCAGCAAGTCTGCCACCGGTCAGTAACGTTTTAGCCCATTTTATTAGTAAAAAAGACGCCGAGGCGTCTTTTTACTAATATTATCAAAGTCATGGTTGTCGTTAAACAACTGATACACACTACAACGAATGAGTAGAATATCATAACCGATAATAATGCATTCAAATCGTATATGATTAATAAAACTCTTTTTCACCCGGAGGGCGAGTTTTCAGTAGTTTTAAAAACCACATGTATTGTTCTGGATAGGCATTAATCACTTGCTCAACCACTTTATTTAATGCAATAGCTTCGTTCTCTTTACCAACCATCTCTTGGGGATTTATCGCTGGCATCACAGTCATGATAAATTGCTTAGCTTGTTGATCGTAACCAATCTTAACTGGCATGACTTGGGCATTACCTGCTTGAGCTAAGCGCCCTACGACCGGTAATGTGGCTTTCACTGTGCCCATAAAAGGCGCAAATATACTTTTATCAGGTCCGAGATCTTCATCAGGCAAATAGAAAAAACTATTATCGTTTTTTAATTCGGCTAACAAGGCTCTGATCCCTGCTTCACGCATATACACACGTCCACCTTGACTGCTACGCATTCGGTTACTAAACCAATTAAATAATCCATTTCGATGTGCTTTAACCATAGTCACTAACGGAATTTCTAAGTTGATTCTCAGGCCCGCGTATTCCATCGGCCAGACATGCGGCATAATAAAAATGATCGGTTGCTTAGCATCTCGAGCAGCTTGCACATTTTCGAAGCCATTAAGTTGAATACGGCGTTTTAAGTAGGCTTTAGACCGAATAAGCAACTCAGCTTGTGACAATAAGGTAATCACAAAAGTCTCAACATTTTGTTTAATTAACTCATCGACTTCATCAGGCGACTTATCAGGGAAACAATGGGTAATATTAACCTTTGCGATTCGTATTGGTTTGCTGGCAACTTTCATCACCACGCGGGCCAATAATTTCGCAATAGGATCTCTTACAGTTGCGGGAAGAACACCAAACAGAAACAACACGGCGATGGCTAACCATGTTCCCCAGTAACGAGGATGCAGTAATGATTGCTTAAAACGAGTGTCAAAATATTTTGCTTGTCGTGCCAAAAGAATCTCCAAATAAACTGACCGTGAGCCACGGCAAAAAATAATATACTAACAAGGTCATTATACTCGTGATTAAGGAGTGCAAACCAACATTATAATCAACAATAACAAAACGACAGTATCACCTATAGCATCGCTCTGACGCATAAGACAGCGTCAATAAGATTATCCGATATAACAATTTGAAATACCAATTCCATTAATTACGTGCTGAATCAGAGTCACTGAGTTTTTTCAGTTTCAGGCGCATTGTTGAAATAATGCTTGTCCCCTTATAAAACAATGCCACAAGAAATGGAAAGCTTAAGTAACTCCCAAGGGCGGGTTTCTGCACCATCTACACTGCTTAATATGATTTTGACGAAGAACAACTATGCCTACAATCCTATTACTTGCCTAAAAGGCACAACACTCCCACTGAATGATCAGATAAATATTGGAATGGGTATAATATCCATAATCAATACAGACGATAAACGGTATTCGTCAAACTCAAAAACAAAAGAGCCACTCAATTAAGAGTGGCTCTTCGTAATACAGATCCGATCGGATTGGCGTATTAACTAGTGAATTATTTTTTACCCGAGTTTGCCGCTTCAACTCGTGATTTTAGCTTCTGTCCAGGACGGAAGGTAACAACACGACGTGCGGAAATCGGAATATCTTCACCAGTTTTCGGGTTCCTTCCCGGTCTTTGATTCTTGTCCCTAAGGTCAAAGTTGCCAAAGCCAGATAACTTGACCTGCTCACCACTTTCGAGTGCTTCACGAATTTCTTCAAAAAAAGACTCGACCATCTCTTTAGCCACACGTTTGTTAATGCCTAATGTTTCAAAAAGATGTTCTGCCATTTCGGCTTTGGTAAGTGCCATACTTTAATCCCTCAACGATGCGTTGAACTCGGTCTTTAGAGCCAATACCACTGATTCCATAGCCTCAGTAATATCTTTATCTTCAAGTGTGCGAGTAGTGTCTTGTAACGTAAGTGCGATGGCTAGGCTCTTTTTGCCAGGCTCAACACCTTTACCTTGGTATACATCGAACAAGTTTAAGCCAACCAACTGATTTTCGCCAACTTTTCTTATCAAATTCATAACATCAGTTGCAGAAACAGTTTCATCTACTACTACCGCGATGTCGCGACGATTGGCAGGAAACTTAGATACAGCTTGGGCTAGCGGCAAACGGGCGTGCAATAATGCATCCAGTTCTAACTCAAAAACAATTGTTTTACCATTGAGGCCAAACGGCTTTTCCAAACTAGGATGGATAGCACCGATGTAACCAATGACTCGATTATTTCTCAATATTTCAGCACATTGACCTGGATGCAGCGCAGGATGTGTTGCCCCTTTAAAACTAAATTCTGTAGAGGCAACTGTCAAGCCGATTATTGCTTCTAAATCACCTTTTAAATCAAAGAAGTCGACAGTTTTCGATTCCATTGACCAATGTTCGTCATTTTGAACACCAGAAATAACCGCGCCCAGCATAGCTTGTTGACGAACACCAGAATCTGCTTGCGCATCAGGAACAAAGCGTAAACCGGTCTCAAATAAACGTACTCTATTTTGCTGACGGCTTTGGTTATAACCTACAGCAGTCAATAATCCAGTAAACATCGACAAACGCATGGCTGACATTTCAACTGAAATCGGGTTTGGCAACACCATGGCTTCTTCGCCTGGGTGCACAATATTCTGCATTTTGGGATCAACAAAGCTGTAGGTCACCGCTTCTTGGAAACCACGTGCAACAAACACACTGCGCACACGCTTAAGCGAGATATCAGCTTCTTGGTGATCAGACATGCTTAACGCAGCCATAGGGGCAACGTTAGGAATGTTGTTGTAGCCGTAAATACGCGCCACTTCTTCGATCAAATCTTCTTCAATCGCCATATCAAAACGATAAGTCGCAGTAGTCACATTCCATACATCAGCGTTGGTTTGCACGCTAAAACCTAAACGTTCTAGTATTTCAACCACGTCAGAGTCAGGAATAAAGTGACCTAAGGTTTTATCTAACTTGCTACGCCGCAAAGTAATATTAGCCGCTGTTGGTAAATGCTCCGCAGACAAAGCTTCAATCACTTGCCCTGCTTCACCACCACAGATATCTAATACTAGGCGAGTAGCACGATCCATCACCTTATGTTGTAGCTCAGGGTCAACACCACGTTCGAAACGGTGTGACGCGTCTGTGTGTAAGCCTAAACGACGTGATTTACCCATAATGGCTAGTGGTGAGAAGAAAGCACATTCCAAAAGGATGTTTTGGGTGTGTTCACTCACACCGGTACTCTCACCACCAAACACGCCTGCCAATGCAACAGCTTGTTTATCGTCGGCAATCACTAAGGTGTCGTTGGGGACAGTAATTTCGTTACCATCTAGCAAAGTTAACTTTTCAACACCATCTGCCAAACGCACAGTAATGCCGCCATTTAAGGTAGCTAAATCAAACGCATGCATTGGCTGACCAAATTCGATCAACACATAGTTGGTGATATCAACAATTGGATCAATTGAACGAATACCGCTGCGACGTAGCTTTTCTTGCATCCATAATGGCGTAGCAGCTTTAACATTAATGTTCTTAACCACACGGCCTAAGTAACGAGGGCACAAATCTGGCGCCACAACATTAATGCTAAACGGTGCGTCAATAGTCGCTGTAACAGCTTGCCAAGAAGGCTCGGTCACTGCTTGGCGATTTAATACGCCCACTTCGCGCGCAAGCCCTGCCATGCCTAAACAATCAGCACGGTTAGCCGTTAAATCAACATCAATAATGGCGTCATCTAATTGCAAGTATTCACGCACATTTACGCCTAAAGGCGCATCTAGTGGTAATTCGATAATGCCATCACTTTCGATGTCCATACCTAACTCGCCATACGAGCACAACATGCCCATTGATGGTTGACCACGTAATTTGGCTTTTTTGATTTTAAAATCGCCAGGCAATATTGCGCCTACCATAGCTACCGCAACTTTTAAGCCTAAACGGCAGTTTGGTGCGCCACAAACGATGTCGATAAGTTCATCGCCGCCAACATTAATTTTGGTAACGCGTAGTTTATCGGCATCAGGATGCTGGCCACATTCAACCACTTCACCAATAATCACGCCGCTAAAATCGCCAGCCACAGCATCAACACCGTCAACTTCAAGGCCGGCCATGGTAATTTGGTGTGATAATGCGTCACGACTTACTGATGGGTTAACCCACTCACGAAGCCAAGATTCACTGAATTTCATCTAATTTTTGCTCCGTTATTTGAATTGCTTAAGAAAACGTAAATCGTTCTCGAAGAAGGCACGTAAATCATTTACGCCGTAGCGCAACATGGTTAAACGCTCAACGCCCATACCAAAAGCAAAACCAGAATATTTTTCAGGGTCAATACCCACACTGCGCAGTACGTTTGGATGTACCATGCCACAGCCTAATACTTCTAACCACTTACCGTTTTTACCCATCACATCCACTTCGGCAGAAGGTTCTGTGAAAGGGAAATAAGATGGGCGGAAACGCACTTCTAAATCTTGCTCAAAGAAGTTACGCAAAAAGTCATGCAAGATACCTTTAAGCTCAGCAAAGTTAACATTTTCTGCAACCATTAAGCCTTCAACTTGGTGGAACATTGGCGTGTGTGTTTGGTCGTAATCGTTACGATAAACTCGGCCTGGAGAGATGATCCGTAGCGGTGGCTTTTCATGTTCCATTGTGCGAATTTGCACGCCAGAAGTTTGGGTGCGCAACATCACTTTTGGATTAAAGTAAAACGTGTCATGATCGGCACGAGCAGGATGATGCTCAGAAATATTTAACGCATCGAAATTATGGAAATCATCTTCGATTTCGGGACCTTGCTTGACAACAAACCCAAGTTCACCAAAGAATGTTTCGATACGTTCGATTGTACGCGTAACCGGATGTAAGCCACCAATATCTAACGTACGACCAGGTAAAGTGACATCGATATTTTCAGCAATTAATTTAGCTTCTAATTCTGATGCTTTAAATCCGTCGATACGCTCAGTCAACTGTTGTTGAACGGCTTGCTTTGCTTGATTGACTGCGGCACCAAAGGCAGGTTTTTCTTCTGCGCTTAATGACCCCATCATTTTCATCATGTCAGTGATTTTACCTTTTTTACCAAGGTAATCGACACGGATATCATCCAATGTCTTTAGATCACTGGCCTTATCAATGACCTCTAAGGCTTGTTCTACGATCTCGGTTAACTGCTGCATGTTATCATCCACTGCATTTGTGCATATCAATGCGATTGGGCGTCTGGTCGACTATTAACAATCAATAGTGACGACGCGGTAGTTTAACTCTTGTCAAAAGCCACAAAGAGCTAAAACTAAGGTTAAAAATAAAGACTGAAATTTTACGTTAGCGACTACCATTTTACTAGTCATTATTGGACTTTTTAATGCCAAATAGTTGTATTTAACTACAATTTCGACGTCTATGTTGCTAGTGATTGCCTATTGCCTATCATTCTTATTAACTGCAGGGGAATTTTTACATGCCAGCCACAAATCATTTGGCATAATTACGTAATAAAAAAGGCGCGTTATGCGCCTTTTTACTGAGACTAACTCAAATAGATACTCATCGATAATCAGTCAAATCTTATTATCTAAAGCGCATCGTTGCTGAGCCTGTTTCACCGTCATTATCAACCACAGTTAACTCAACGGTATGTTCACGACGGCTGAAACTAAAGGCCACAGGTCCGCGCGCTTTGCGGCCATTATTAAAGGCCCATTGCTGGCGCTTAATGACACCGTCTTGGTCATAGCTAGTTGAAATAAATAACTGCATAAACCATAAATTTACTCGCTGAATTTGCGCAATGGGGGCCATGTTGACAGGCTCGACAATACTTATGCTGCTAACACTCGTCGCAACATCACCTTTGTCATCGGTAACGGTTAATTGCACTTGGTAATCGCCTGATTGCAAATACTGATGCGAAGCCGTCACGCCAGATGCCACAGTGCCATCACCAAAGTCCCATTGATGCTGAACAATTTGGCCGTCACTATCAGTTGAAGTTGACTGAACGTGCAATACACTGCCATTTAATTGTTGCTCAAAGCTGGCCACAGGTAACGCATTTGCTGGAGCAAATTTAAACGAGATAATCACAGGATCATGATCGGATGAACGAAATGCATCCGCTTGATACAATTCTTGCAGTTGTGTTGCCGATTTATACTCTTCGTTATAATCCAGTACGATAGGCTCATCGGCGTTAATGTGCCATTGAGTAATGCCGACTAAGTTACTGACTAATTCATCATTGGCTAAAGCATGATCTAGCTGACCTGACTCACCAGAAAACACATAAGAGTAAGGCTTTTGGGCACCGACATAGCTGGTTAATTCATTATAACCATGACTTGCTAGCATGGTTAACGGATCTTCTTTTGCGTAGGCATTTAAATCGCCTATTACCAGTACTTTGCTATCAGGGTATTGCGCCGCTAACCATTGGCCAATAGCATCACTTGCTCGAGTTCGAGTTTGGTTACAATTACCTTGACCATCTTGTAAGTCAGGATCACCAAGACTATCACAGCTGCTGCCTTTAGATTTTAGATGATTCACGGCAACCACAATATTCTCGTCTGTGCCATTGACCGTAAATTGCTGAGTGAGCATTGGACGATTTTTACTGTCATCAAACAATTGCACGCCATTATCATCAGCGGGTGAATTTGCTGATGATAAAATCCCAGCCTCACCAGATAGCGTCAGTTTATCAGTGCGATAAATCATTCCCACAGTAATTGCATCGGTGCCGATTTTTGCCACGCTAGGCACTACATACGCATAAGTTGTTGTGCCTAGTGCCGCATTTAAACCGCTAACAAGATCACTGATGGCCGAGCTAGTGTCATAGCCATCATTCTCAATTTCCATTAAACCAAAGACATCGGCATTGATCGTTTGCATGGCATTGATAATTTTTGCGCGTTGACGCTCAAATTCAACGGCTGAATCAGCACCGCGATCAGTTGGAAAACCGTTACCGTTACCATCGCCATTGAAGTAATTGAGCACGTTAAAACTGGCGACTCTTAAATCGGCATCGGCAACCACTTCTGGTGCCATTTGACGTGGATTACTTTGGATAACATTTACTAAACTGGTCGGCATAATGCGGAATTGATTAAAGCCATAATGCATTACCCCTTCAAGCCTAGTCACACTATCACCCACTCGTAAGGTATTATTAGCCGATAGCCCGGGCGCAGGATACGGGATCACTTCAGGATTTTGGCGAGTTGAACCATCATCTAAAATAATGCTGTCACGGGAATTTTCGGCTGTAACGGCAACAGCATCAGCACCTGGAGTCGCGACCTGAGTTCCAATAAAGTGGCGGCTACTGCCTAATAACACTTCCCCATAGCGGCCTAAGCTGTATACCTCATTGACCACTAAATCCTGGTCAAAATACACACGCATACCTTCAACACGCTCAAGCTGCTGATTGTCATTTATTGGCAAGGTAACCGATGAGACACTTGGCAGCATTTGCTGAGTAGCACAAAGCGCAAATTGGCTAACGCCCGATAACTGAGTCACACCGTTATATTCTGCTACATTTGCGGCTAATCGAATCCTATCGCCCGCATTAACTTGTAACGCCTGAGTGCCGGTATAGACAAATATACCTTCCGAAGTGTCTATATCAGCATCAGCTTCAAGGTCAGCCATTTGCAAGAACACGCCTTTTAAACCCGCTTGCTGATCGCTGGTGACAATGGCTTCAACAACCACTGTATTCCCTATCAATGCGCTGGCTTGTGCATTACCTTGTATTTCATGAATAGCGACAGCTGATTGACCACAGACAAACTCAACTGGATCAACTGGATCAACTGGATCCGTTGAACCATTGGCTGAAAATCGACCTAAGTCACTAATGTCATCTTGCGCAAAACCTTGCCAGCCCACAAATGTTACGGCATCGTCAATCACTTGATCTGCAGTTAAATTATTTGTATCACGGCGCAACGTATTATTTTGGGTAGAGATATCGCCACTGCCCCATTCTGCACCGGGATCGACGCCTACTTGGCCTAAAGAATCGATAACATTGTCGCTATGAGTCAGCACAATGGCATCATCACCATTAAAAAAACTACCATTAGAAGTCAACTGGGCCAATGCTAAAATATCTGCTGAAGCATCATTATCAGTAATCACAAAAGTAGAGTTAGCCGCAATGTTGCCTGAAAGATTAATCTTGGTTGACGCAGAAGTATTACCATTAAAATAAAATGATAATACATAATCACTTAAATCAATATTGGTGCCTGTTGGGTTATATAACTCGATAGCTTTATTATTGCTACTACCTTCCACGTATTCTGAAATAAGTAAATCTTGTGCGCTGACTTGAAAAGCCATTAATGTTGATATTGATGCCGCAAGCAAGGTTTTATTGCTTAACATAATAGACCCTTATTATTATCCATAATTTTAGTTAACTGATTTATATCGTAAACATATTTTTATCGATTTATAGCGTAAATCGGCTGTTACTATATCGGTAACCGATGACAGTTAGGTTGCAGGTATGTTGCAGGATCAGATAAAAGCAATAAAAAAAATACCGCTCATAATGAGCGGTATTAATAAGATGAATTGGTTTAACTGTGATTAATGTTTTTTGGACACATCGACCATATAATGACCTTGCAGCCAATTGCGGCCAATTAATAATTTGTAACCCATTTTGCTGCGGTCTTTAAGGTTAACGTCAACAACATATTCATGACGAGGTTCACCAACATTTAACCTCACCATGTATCGTCTTTCTGTACCTTGTGCATTACGAATTAATGAGGTACCACGAATTTTGGTGCGAACCTCAGCTTGCTGACCTTTTTCGTTAGCTGTGGTGAATGTGATCATTTTACCTATGTTATTTTCGATATTAACTGTGTCTTCTTTATCGACGCGAATATTCACCGCGTGTAATGAATTTTCAACAGCCCCCGTATCAATGCGGGTATTATACAGCAAGCCAGTTTGCTTAATACTCAACTCAGCTAGAGGCCCAATCATTTTTTTATCTGAAACATCTACGATATAATCATGCTTTAAAAAGTTACGCCCTATGAGTAATTTGTGATTCATATGGCTACGATCACGTAAATTAACATGAATATTATGAAACTCATTGGCAAAACCGACGTCGAGTTTCACCATATAACGTGTTTCAATACCTTGAGAATTTTTGACTCTAGATGTACTGACTATTTCAGCTTGAATACGTTTTTTCTCACCACGCTCATTTTGTGTAGTAAATTCAACAATTTTACCGACATCGTTTTTCATTTTCTTAGATGCACCGCCAATAATATCTATATCGACTGCGTGTAATGAGGTATTGGCAGCACCGGTATCAATGCGGGCACGATAATGAAGTCCAGACTTAGCAACAGTCATGGTTTCGACTTGTCTTAAAACGGTTTTATCACTTGCAAATACGGATATAGAAAGGAAACACAATACAGCGGCAATCACAATTCTTTTAAACATGATCAATTCCAAAAATCCACAAATCGCTTTAATAGCGGGCGTTTAGCTGCGTTTAACGCAACAAATGATCAACTTCTTGATCAAATAAATTTTTAATTAAACCAGAAAACTCAGTAATAAAAATACTCTGTTCAGGGGTGGCTAAATGATTAGCGACAGAGGCTAAAATCTCTTCTAAATCGTATACAATTGCGTCAATTTCACGGATCACCATATTGCGCTCAGCAAACGATAGCTGTGGGTTCTGGCCGCAAACCATAATAATCTGAGCAGATAACTGCTCTTCAAACAATTCCATGACAGTTTCAGTTGCCGCTACATTATTCTCAGATGACTCAAACAGCCCTAAATGTTCAGTTAAATACTGAATTAAATGTATGTACCCTTCTTTGTCAGTAACCATTTTATCCTACCTTTCTTGAAACGACTTAACCGAAAATGGCTTTCAATCGTGATGATCGAATGCCATTTTCAATCACAGATAACTACTGCGCTAAGGTTAGCACAAATGACACAGGCACTGCTAAGCTGATGCTCGGTAAACCGGCCAATTCTTTGAGTTTTTCGACACCTGCCACAAGACCGAATTCATTTGCTTGTACAATCACAGGCGCTAAGCTTGAAACCACCATTTTCTTATCAGATAATTTTGCCACTAACACATCAAAGCTCTTCTGTTGTTTCTGACCATGTAACATAATGGTCGCTTCAACTTGGGTCGTTAATGTGTCACCGACTTTTAATCCGGCAAGCAATTTAGGATTGACCACCGCATCTATCGTTAATGTTGGAAACTGCGCGACTTCAAATAACACTGACTGCAAACGCTGATCACGAATTTCAACTCCAGTATCAACACTGGTTAAATCAATCGATAAAGAAAATGCACCCGCATCCGTTAATGAACCAGCAACGTGTTTAAAATGATTCACTTCAGCAATATCAGTTTTCTTAATCGAAATAAAGCTTACTCGAGAATGATCTTGATTGACTTGCCAGTCACTTGCCATCACAGATGTGCTGAGCAAGCTAGCGGCTAATAATGGTAACCATTTTTTCATCATAAAGTCCTTAGTATAGAAAGTCAGATTAAGTATAGAGTAATATTTGCTTATATTTTGCTGGGGATCAATTTAGCCAGCCATTTGTCTAATGCTTGTGCAAACGCATGCTTATCCGTTTGTGAAAAACTATTCGGGCCACCAGTATGAATACCACTGCTGCGCATTTCTTCCATAAAGTCACGCATAGTCAGGATCTGTTTGATATTTTCCACGGTATAAACCGTTCCTCTGGGATTTAATACAAGCGCACCTTTATCAACCGCATCCGATGCAAGGGGAATATCAGCAGTAACCACCAAATCCCCTTGTGCCACTTGTTCGACAATGTAGTTGTCGGCCTCATCAAAACCTGAGCTCACTCGGATCATGCTAATTAAAGGTGATATTGGTACTTTAATCATCTGATTAGCAACCAGCACAAGTTGAATCGATTTCCGCTCAGATGCCCGAAATAACATCTCTTTAACCGGATTAGGGCAAGCATCAGCATCAACCCAGATTTTATTCGTTATCACAGCTAAAAGCTCCTGTTCATTAACACTCATTAAGGTGCCAAACGATCAATATTCCAATCAGCATCGGTTTTGGTGTAAATAAATCGGTCGTGTAATCTGTGTTCACCACCTTGCCAAAACTCAACGCTGGCAGGACGAACTAAATATCCGCCCCAAAACTTCGGCAGAGGGACTTCACCTTGGGCAAACTTTGCTTTCATTTCTGCAAATTTTCCTTCAAGGGCCTGTCGCGCACTAATTTTGCTTGATTGCTTAGATACCCAAGCAGCAATTTGGCTGTCTTTGGGTCTAGACATAAAGTATTTTGCCACATCTAACATCGATAATGGCTCCGCTTGACCTAATACCGCGACTTGGCGATCAAGTGGATGCCATGGAAACAATAAACTGATTTTGCTATTAACGGCTATTTGTTTAGCTTTGCGGCTTTCTAAATTAGTAAAAAAAACAAAACCGTTGTCATCAAATTTCTTCAGTAACACAATACGTTGAAATGGCTGACCATCTTCATCAACCGTAGCAACGCACATAGCAGTTGGATCGGAAAGCTGAGCATCTTTAGCTTGCTGCATCCATTGTTCAAACAGATCCATTGGGTTAGCAGGTAAATTAGCCCGTCTTAATCCACCTTGGGTATATTCACGGCGAATATCACTTAAATCACTCATACTGGCTCCTCATTAAAGCTTGCAAGTTGTATTCTACGCTGAGCTGACACAAAAAAGCCAACGTCAACACGTTGGCTTAGGTGTTTAATAGTAAAGTTAAAATTACTTTTTAATTAAGCCTTTACCTTGGGTGCAAACATACAGTATTTCAAGGTCCAATGTTGCACCTGCAAGCGCGGTAATTTCAGCAGAATTTATGATGCTGCGACTGCAACAACATCTATCGCAACAAGACTCATACCACGTAAACCGCGCATCATTGCCATTGATTTATCACAGGTTAAGCCACAACACTCTGAGGTATCCGTAGCGGATGAAAAGCAGCATCTAAGTAATCACAATGACAGTGTTAGACTCAATGGGTTTAAAATTAAGCGCTTGGCGTAAATAGCTAAATACATTTGAATAAAGCCAATAATTAGCTTTGTCGGTGAAAGGAGTCATAGGCTATGCAAAAGATAGCTAGCACCGATAATTATAATAAAATAGGCTTCAGCACTTCTAAGCAATCTTGCTGATAGTGGCTAAAATGTATGTTGTAACCTTGCTCAAGAGTCATCGAACAATGGCTTAAACACACATAATTTAACATTGGCTTATTGGCCATATGACTATTAAAGCCAATAATATCGCAGCTGTTAGGCTGTAATAATACGATAAGCTCAGCAAAAATATCGACCTGATTTGAGCTAATATCGATGTTGGTTTCAACACTCACATAAGAGCTATTTTCCTGCGGCGTAATGTGTATAGTAAAATATTCAGCACCTCGAATACCATTAATGGAATACCCTAAAGGACTGAATAAATATTGATCAACACTAAAACCGCTGAATAATTGTTCCAATTGTAACAGCTGACTAATTTGTTCTGTTGATTGATGCTCGCCACGTAAATAGTCTGCTACGGTACCAGAAATATGATACATCAGTAATTCATTGGTGGTATCAAGTGGACTGGCTTGATAATGCTTATCTGTGGTAAAAATATAATGGTGATGGCTATCTAAATGACCCATTCTATAGGCCTGCCCACCAATAAAATCTCTTAACCTAAGCACATCATCGCCAAAAGAGCTGGCTTGTAAATGAGCATAATATTCATTTTTACGCTGATAACACACATAGGAAATCGCTTGTTCACCTATATGCTCAATGAAGTAACAGGCTGATTCGACTAACGTACTAGCCCCGCATGTGAGCACAACGATACGATCATCCCAAACAAATAAGCTTGATTCACTCAATAAATAAGCATCACAAAAATCATTGCTTATGCTAGATAAAATGTCTGCATTTGAGGCAGCAACAAGCCCCTGCCAAAACGTTCGATCTAAAGACCGTAATTTAGGCGCGGCTGCATCAACAATAATCTCTAACTTTTTCTCTGAACCTTCAAAAAACATCTTAGCAACTTAAAAGCCTAGCCACCTGAGGGTGCTAGGCTTTTTGGATAACAAGTTAACCTAATAGAAGAGATTAAAAATCTTCTAAGTAAGTGTAGCCTTTAAGACCTAACTGCAATTCTTCTAGAATACTAGCTCGCTCATCTTCAACAATATGCTGATTCACAAGCTCTTCATAGGTGCGCATAAAGTCAACAGCATCTAGATTCACATAGCGTAATACATCTGCTACCGTGTCGCCTTGTAAGACAGACTCAATCTGGCTTAATCCACGCTCATCGATACGCACTACTGCTGAGTTAGTATCACCAAATAAGTTATGCATATCGCCCAAGATTTCTTGGTACGCACCCACCATGAAGAAACCAATCAAATACGGGCTGTCAGCACTCCACGCAGGTACAGGTAAGGTAGTTTCAATACCTTGACCATCAACATATTGATCCACAATACCGTCTGAGTCACAGGTAATATCTAACATAACCGCACGGCGCTCTGGCGCTTTATCTAATCCCGATAAAGGCAACACAGGGAACACTTGATCAATACCCCATGCATCAGGTAATGACTGGAATAATGAGAAGTTAACGAAAAACTTATCGGCTAATTTTTCATTTAATTCATCAATCACTGGACGATGATAACGGTTATTGTTACTTAATAATCCCTTCACTTCATGGCAAACACGTAAATTAGCTTGTTCTGCCCAAGCTCGGTCAGCCAAACTTAATTGACCCACAGCAAACAATGAGTGTGCTTCAGAAATATCACTTTGGCTATCATGATAAATTTCAATAATCGCACGTTGATCATAACGACCGCTGATTTCTAACCAAGATTGCCACATATTGTGGAGCAATTGCGGTGCATCTTCACTTGGTTCCTGAATATTTTCAGGAAGATAGGCTTCAGTACCTATAACATCCGTAATCAACACTGCATGATGCGCCGTTAAATGGCGACCTGATTCAGAAATAATACGCGGCATTGGTTGCTCGTATTCATTACATAAATCGGTTAATACATTGACAATATTGTTTGCATACTCATTTAAACCATAATTCATTGAGTTGTTGCTTTGGCTACGAGTACCATCGTAGTCAACCGCTAACCCGCCGCCGACATCGAAACAATCAATACTGGCACCTAGTTGGCGTAATTCACAATAAAAACGACCAGCTTCACTTACGCCTTGGCGAATGTCACGGATGTTGGCAATTTGCGACCCTAAATGGAAATGTAATAACTGAAGAGAATTAAGCATATTAGCACTTTTCAATTCAGCTATAACTTTCAACACCTGCGCTGCAGATAAACCAAATTTGGACTTTTCGCCACCGCTGGCTTGCCATTTGCCTTTACCTTGGAAAGCCAAACGTACACGTAAACCTAAACGAGGTGTAATACCGAGCTTTTCAGCTTCAATTAATACCATTTTAAGTTCTGACATTTTTTCCAGAACGATATACACCTTATGGCCAAGCTTTTCACCGATAAGTGCTAAACGAATATATTCTTTATCTTTATAACCATTACATACAATCACTGAACTGGCTTTTTGTGCCATAGCCAATACAGCCATTAATTCAGGCTTACTACCAGCTTCAAGCCCTAATTGAGGGACTTCTTTCGATTTTTGGCTAGCTAAAATTTCTTCAACTACCGTTTTCTGTTGGTTTACTTTAATTGGGTAAACTAACAAGTAATCATTTTGATAATCGTACTTCTTAATTGCATCATTAAATGCTTCGCATAAACTTTCCACTCTGTGGTGCAAAATCTGCGGGAAACGGACTAAAACCGGTAACGAAACGCCTGCTTCAACCATACTTTTAGCTAATTCATTTAAGCCAACTTTATGATCAGGATTTTGTGGGTTAGGTGACACTGTCACTTCGCCATCTTCACGAATACCATAAAAACCTTGGCTCCAGTGAGTCACGTTATAACCCGAGCGAGCATCTTCGATAGACCAATCAGACATAATTATTTTCCGTATTTGTATCAAAGTTAGCAGTGCCGCAATAGGGGCATCTACTTGTTAAAAATCCAGATAACACAACAAGGTTATCTCAACAGTAAAAGAGTGTGCAGCCCGATTGAAGCTACAAAACTCTTGACTAAAAAGGCACTGCCAAGTGCCCTAATGTCATCTCATCTTTATTTATCTATTGCACAACATCTAATGACAATCATCTTACGCAGATATTCACAAATCATGCAAATTTTACTAACAGAGTATCGACTAGTTGCTGTAACAGGTTTTTTACTGATTTCGCGCACGGTTAGATCACTTTTAAATCCCAAAACCAGTAACATTTTCAGCCTTTATAAAAACGGCGCAATTAAAACCTGCAATGGCGTGTAATGCAAGTTAATTACCGAATAATTACCAGAAAAAAACGTCTATAATCGATGAGTTAAACATCAATAAACAGTACCTCAACCATAAATGATTTTTAATCGTGCTTAATTGGCACAACGTCAGCTAAATTTACGTGTATAATTAAGCGGATTTCCAAAGATCGTCTTTTCATTTTTATCTTTCATTAAAGTAGAGCAGAGTCATTCATGATACAAATCGGTAAACGTTATTCATTAGAAGTCGTTAAACAAGTTAATTTTGGGGTTTATCTAAATGCTCAAGAGCTTGGGCAAGTCTTGCTTCCTAATAAATTTGTCCCTACCGGTTGTAATGTCGGTGATATGGTCGATGTATTTCTTTACTTAGACTCAGAAGACATTGTGATAGCTACCACCCAAAAAGCACTTGCTCAAGTAGGTGAATATGCTTACTTAAAAGTGGTTGCAACAGGCCCATATGGTGCCTTTTTAGATTGGGGATTAGACAAAGATTTATTGCTGCCTTTCGGCGAGCAACACAAACCTGCCGAAGAAGGCCACTCATATTTAGTGTATGTTCATGCTAACCATGCCGATGAACGCATCATGGCCTCCTCTAAACTGGATAAGTTTGTTGATAAAACAGAAGCTCATTACACCGAAGGCGAACAAGTTAACTTGATCATTGGCGGCACAACAGATTTAGGCTACAAAGCTATTATCAATCACCAGCACTGGGGAGTGATATACCAAAATGAAGTGTTTCAAAAACTTCGCTTTGGCCAAAAAGTCACCGGTTTTATTAAAACGATGCGCAGTGATGGCAAAATTGATCTTGTGCTGCAAAAAGGTGACAAAGATGAGCTCGATAAAAATGCTCGCTTGATCATCAATAAACTGCGCAGCGCAAACGGCTTTTTACCTTTACATGACAAAACTGATGCCGATGTTATTTATGACAAACTCGCTATGAGTAAGAAAGCCTTTAAAAAATCTATTGGTGGTTTATTTAAAGCAGGTGAAATCACTATCGAAAGTGACGGTATTCGCTTAACTGTGTGAACAATAATCGATTAACCTCCCTAAACTAGTGCAATCCTTTGAGAAAAAGCATGGCTCTGTTATAAAAGTAATAGAATCATGCTTTTTATTAAAAGGATACTGTTTATGGAATTAACCCCGCTAGAAGCTCGAGTTATCGGGTGCTTGCTCGAAAAAGAACTTACAACTCCTGATCAATATCCCCTGTCATTAAACTCACTTACCCTAGCATGTAACCAAAAAAGTAGCCGTGAACCGGTTATGTCACTCAGTGAATCTCAAGTACAAACGATACTAGAAGACCTCTCTAAAAAACGCTTAATCAGTGAGCAATCCGGTTTTGGTAGTCGCGTCGTAAAATATAAACATCGCTTTTGTAATACTGAGTTCAGCGAATTACAGTTAACCAGTGCTGAAGTTGGATTAATTTGTGTGTTGTTATTACGTGGTCCTCAAACGCCAGGGGAACTCAAAACGCGCTCAAATAGACTGCACGAGTTCACTGATGTATCTCAAGTTGAATCCGTATTACTGGCATTAAGCCAAGGTGAAAAACCCTTAGTAGTACAACTTGCTCGAGAGCCGAATAAACGTGATTGCCGCTTTCTTGAGTGCTTCAGTGGTAATGTTGACGACTATGATGTTAACAGTAGTCATGCCATTGTGGTTTCAGGCCACACGCAGCAAACATTACAGCAAGATACTCGGATTGCAGAATTAGAGCGCAGAGTTGAATTGCTGGAACAAAAGCTCGCACAATTAGAACCCCTATTAGACTAACTTATGCTTTCCGTTAAACGGTAAGCAAGGACAATATTATGGAAAGTACTGCCTCCCCATCAACATTGACTCATATTTGGTTATTAGCCAAATATGAGTTAAGCAAACGCTTTACCAATAAAAGCGGCATGATTTCATTAATTGCCTTTATGTTAATTTGGGCAATTTTATTACTGTATCCGATTAAGAGTGCATCTGAATTTATTATGCAGCCAAACTTCAGAGACTTTACCGAAGCACTCTTTGGACCTGGGAGTTTACGCCATCTATTCGAATGGCCAGTTGAAGAATTTGCAGTGTTCTGGCTAGCCGCACTATATCTGTTTCCCATGTTCAGTATTTTTATCGCCGCAGATCAATTTAGCTCAGATAAGCAACGTGGTAGCTTGCGATTTTTAACCTTAAGAGTTAGTCGTAGCAGTTTGTTTTTTGGACGTTTTCTAGGTCAAATGCTGATCCAATTAATGCTTATTGTGTTAACACTGTTGGCCACTATCGCATTGGCTCTTTCGCGTGATATGTCATTATTACTGCCATCGATCACCACCAGCCTATTAGTGATGGTGAACTTAGTCATTGTATTATTGCCCTACACTGCCGCCATGGCGGTGCTGTCATTACATGCCAACTCGGCCAGACAAGCGAGTATCTTTGCGGTTATCTTGTGGGCTGTGGTATCGATTTTTATTGCCTTGATCAATATGAACTTCCCCCAACTGAGCTGGTTAAATTGGATGTTGCCAGGTTCGCAAATTTCTAATTTAATTAATACTCAAGGGCTAAGCTCTTTCGCACTTGCTCCCATCCCATTACTGCAAACTGCGGTTATTTTATTTGTTGGTAAACACTTAATGAGTCGGAGCGCACTATGAGTATCATTCAATGTGACAACCTTTCTAAACAATATGGTAATAAACTGGCGCTCGACACAGTATCGTTAACGTTGACACAGGGCGCACCCATTGCATTAGTTGGTCCTAATGGGGCCGGTAAAACGACCTTATTCAGTTTATTATGTGGGTATATTCAACCCACCAATGGCAGCATTAGCATTTTAGGCCACAAGCCAGGTAGCAAAGCGCTGCAAGGACTATTATCGGCATTACCACAAGATGCAGCATTAGATCCTAATTTTAGTATCGTGTCACAACTGCAATTCTTTGCCCAATTACAAGGCATGACAACAAAAGCCGCCAAGCGAGAAGCATTACGAGTACTCGCGCTTGTTGATTTAACCGATTCTGCTGAAGCTAAGCCCAAAAGCTTAAGTCACGGGATGAGCAAACGAGTCTCAATAGCACAAGCGTTAATGGGTTCACCTAAAATTGTCTTACTCGATGAACCAACAGCTGGACTTGATCCTGCCAATGCGAAAAAAATCCGCCAGATTGTTAAAGATTTATCAGGTAATACAACTTTTGTGATCAGCTCGCATAATCTTGATGAACTTGAAAAGTTATGCGACCAAGTTGTCTATCTTGAGCATGGCAAACTACAACAATCTGTATCGATAAAAGCCAGTCAAGCAACTGACTTTATTACCCTGACAATGAAACAGTGTGACATGGATAGCCTCCACCAAAAACTATTGGGGCTAAACGATATTATTCAAGTTAGACGCATCGGTGATGATCAATATGTTATTGAGTACCAAAAACAATCTGGCTTCGCCATTGAAATACAATTATTTGAACTGTTTACGGTGAATCAATGGCAATATAAAGCCTTGCTGAAAGGCCGAACCTTAGAAGAAACCTTATTCTCTTAATATTTAAAGATTATTCAGAATATGACTTATGCTCATCAGCTTCGCTAGTGATGAGAAAGCGACTCACTGCACGTTATTACAATAGTATGTAGTCCCCTTATTTATGACTAACTAGCACTTTTTCATAAACGAGGGGATGCAAAAATGTCACATCATCATCCCCTCTCAATTCCGTGATCGTCTCTTGATATTAACAATGCTCAAACACTATCCATTACCAAAAAAGCTCTTAAACTCGCACTCCTTAGTCACTCGCTTGGACTAGCAGGCATAGACTGTATTAACCAAGAGTAAATTAATCACACAGCGCACAACTTACATCAGCCAGTTATTGTCATTACATCTAGCGGATCAGTTTGAGCAAATTTTTAATTACTCAGGTTAAGCTATGGGGTAAGTAAGCTAAATCCACCCCATTCGGCCTATTTCATTAACCTCGCATTTGTTTTGTTAGCAACACAGATCAACACCTTAATAACCTGCCCATTGCAAAACAATGAAATCCAATCAGCGATACAACCTACTGTTTGATAATCGTTTATTATCCCGAGTCGAGGTTATTCTCTATTAAATGACAAGCCTCAAGCCCATAGCGGCGAGTAATCGATGATTAAACAAACTCTAATGAGAAATGATTAACGCGATACCAGGTCGAAGCATAAGTAAATAATATAATAAACGTAAGCAAAACTGAGATTTATGATAATAGAAGGTAGATGATGGATGGTAGAAGG
>NZ_JACJFJ010000052.1:0-206 GCF_014164545.1 Shewanella sp. SG41-3 | reverse complement strand
TCGATTTTTCAGACATCGCCGTAAGACGCTAGGTCGTTGGCTTGGGGTGCGTATTCTACGCTTTCCCGTGTCGGCGTCAAGTGTTTTTTCAAACTTTCTTTTCGCCTTGAATCCAGTGTTTTGAAGCACTTAATTCAACCCAACTCGGTAACCGCTTTCGCTGTCTGCCGTGTCAGTGGATGCGCATTATAGGCAGCTTAAGATTT
>NZ_JACJFJ010000051.1:0-209 GCF_014164545.1 Shewanella sp. SG41-3 | reverse complement strand
ACTTGAACCACCGACCTCACCCTTATCAGGGGTGCGCTCTAACCAGCTGAGCTACAGACCCAACGTAATTTCTCTTTCTTCTATCAAGTAATCTGTGTGAACACTCACATGCATCGCTGCACTTTAGGTATTGAGTTAGTCGTATAGGTAAGGAGGTGATCCAGCCCCAGGTTCCCCTAGGGCTACCTTGTTACGACTTCACCCCAGTC
>NZ_JACJFJ010000050.1:0-213 GCF_014164545.1 Shewanella sp. SG41-3 | reverse complement strand
AAAGGCCACTCGGTTAAGGTGGCCTTGCTGTTTTATTTGGCGCCTGGAAATGACCTACTCTCGCATGGGCATATCATCCACACGGGTCAATTGCTTAGGTTTAAGGCACAAAACAAAAAGGCCACTCGGTTAGAGTGGCCTTGCTGTTTTATTTGGCGCCTGGAAATGACCTACTCTCGCATGGGGAGACCCCACACTACCATCGGCGATACT
>NZ_JACJFJ010000004.1:271081-574569 GCF_014164545.1 Shewanella sp. SG41-3 | reverse complement strand
TGCGTAAGCAATTTGCTAAAGGAGCGGTAGTTCAGTTGGTTAGAATACCGGCCTGTCACGCCGGGGGTCGCGGGTTCGAGTCCCGTCCGCTCCGCCAACTTAAGATGAAAGCCCTAGCAGAAATGTTAGGGCTTTTTTCGTTGGGCGATAAAAAGATAGCAACATAGAACCCCGCGGCGGTTCGTTGAAGTGACAAGGTTGCGAGATTATAGTGTATGGACCCATCCATGGCATGTTAGCCTCTTTATGAACAGACTACGGCCTGTCTTTGTCGCAAAGACTCACGGATTAAGCTCCCGTTCGTTCCGGCAATATAAGTTGAAGGCTGTTGCTGTAACCTACTTTGGCAACATAGTACCAACCTCATTGGTATTGTCTGTTTATCTCCTTTAATTGTTTTGAGCTATTTCTGTTGATTTGTTGTAATCCATTCATCTACTTATGATTTAATTTTCTCTTATTTCGATCTATTTTCTTGCCATTCACATGTTGGACGCCTAAGTTAGTGCCAATGAAAGGGTATAGGAAATAATGATGAAGCTAGAAATGATTTGCACGGGTGAAGAAGTATTATCTGGTCAGATAGTCGATACTAATGCTGCTTGGGTTGCTAATACTATGATGGAAATAGGTATTGAGATGCAGCATAGGGTAACCGTTGGCGATCGAATGGAAGATCTCATTGCCGTATTCCAAGAACGTAGTAAGCATGCAGATGTGATTATTGTGAATGGTGGTTTAGGACCTACTAGTGACGATATGTCGGCATTAGCGATGGCTAAAGCTAAAGGCGAAGAGCTTGTCGAAAATATGCAGTGGCGTGAGCATTTAGAAGACTGGTTTACGCGTAATAACCGGGTGATGGCGAAGAGTAACTTAAAACAAGCTTGGTTACCTGCCTCGGCTATTATGATCGATAATCCTGTCGGTACAGCTTGTGGCTTTCGTGTGAAGTTGAATAATGCATGGCTATTTTTTACTCCTGGTGTGCCATTTGAATTAAAGCACATGATCACCGAACAGTTTATTCCATTTATTATCGAAGAGTTTGGTGCTCAACAAAAGTCAGCTTTAGAAAAGTTACTCACAATTGGTCACGGCGAGTCATCTTTAGCGGATACCTTATCTGAGCTGAATTTACCTGAAGGTATCGAGTTAGGTTATCGTTCATCAATGCCACACATTGAAATTAAAATTTTTGCTCGTGGTGAAAAAGCTATCCGTCAGCTACCCAAAGTAACAAAGCAGGTTAAAGCCTTATTAGGGTATGCAGTTGTCGCTGAGAATCGACCAACATTAGCAGCTGAAATTCATCATCGCTTGTATCAGTCTGGACTGAGTTTAAGTGTCGCAGAGTCTTGTACTGGTGGAATGATTACCAGTCAGTTAATCGACTTTGCTGGCAGTTCATCATACTTACACCATGGATTGGTGACCTATAGCAATGAATCTAAAGTGAGAGTTTTAGGTGTTAACCCACAAATATTGGACGATCATGGTGCTGTCTCTATTGCTACTGTTGAGGCGATGGCGCAAGGCGTACGCGCTATTCTTGATAGTGATTATGCATTAGCCACTAGCGGTATTGCTGGCCCAGATGGTGGATCTGATGATAAGCCCGTTGGGACTGTGGCGATAGCATTAGCAACTAAACATGGCGTATACAGTCAAATGGTGAAATTACCAAAGCGTTCACGCCAGCTTGTAAGAAGTATGAGTACCGCAATTGCTTACGATATGCTTCGTCGTGCATTGCTTGAAGAAGCTGTTATTGTCGATTACCCGTCAATTCCACGGTTTGCCAAGTAAGTTTATGTCGAGCTTGCTTACCTCTGGTGTAAGCAAGCTCGATGTAATGACTAGGCTGTAAGGTCATCAGGCAATTGATTGTTTTTCGCTTTTTGATAAAAGTAAGCAACCGTCAGCAAAATAACGCCAATCAAAATAAACGCGACGATTTTTTGAATTAATTCAAATGACGCCATATCAACAAAAATCACCTTGATACAAGCCAAAGCAAATAGCAGTGCAGCTAGCCTAACCAGGTTCGCTTGCTGAGGCCGTAGGCTTATAAACATCACCATACAGGCATGCACAACTAACAGTATTGCACTCATTGGTGCTGCAATACTCTGGTCGAATTGATAGCTCCACAGCAAGTAACTTATTACTAATAATGCATGCCAAGCCCACTTAAGCGCGACATAAGAGATAATTTTTCTGTGTGCTCTAATGCCTAATCTTGCCGTTAACAAATAACGACCTAATAACATCAGCACTCCAAGCTCTGCTAAATTAATCAGCACATTATCAGTATTAAAGGTGAGCTGTGTTTCGCTGTGAAATAGGATAGGTAAAATTGCACAAGCAAAAATCATACAATATGCCAAGCTATAGCTTGGTGCTAAAGCCTGCTTAAAATGTTGACCGATACGTGTGTTTCTTTCGCTAATAACACTAAAATATCCACAGATGATTAACGCTGTAATTGCCCATGATGGATGGAACAAGTTGGTGATGGTTTGGCTTAACACGGCTATCACTAAGGCAATATAGTATGGCGCAATGTGCCATTGTAGCGTGGTAATGTGTTGCCATTTTTTGGGTAGTTGTTCATAACGTAAGCTAATAAATCCGAGAAATAGCAAGCCTAGGACCAATGCTGCAAGTCCTTGCCACTGTTCTGCTAGACACATTGCTGCGGTGATCATGGTTGCTAGGATCGTGAGTATTTGCGTCTCATAGTGAAGACTTTTGTGCTTAACAAAGTAAGCCAAACCTAGACTCATCAAACTGCTCAGCCACAATGAGATAGCAATGTAGTCAGGATAGCTACGTATGATTTTGGGCAATATTAGTAACGGTAGCACTAGGTAACAAATTAACTGAACATAGTAAGCAAAGCGGATTAATTTGGCATCAGCATAGTATTTTTTGTACCAATAATACGCCAGTAATAATCCGACAAAGAGCTCAATACGGGCTAATTTAGCGTTGATTGCTTGGTCGGCAAAGCTAAGGCTATCAGCGTCTACCATGCCAAAAATAATTAAACCTAATAACGGCAGTTGCAATAACCAGGCTAATACTTCGCTAAAGCGTAAGGTGTGTTTAGCGCTCATGTACAGCAGCAATAAGCTGATGAATGGCAATGTATTAAGCCAATATTGCTCGGTGATGAAGAAGCTCACCAGCAATAAGGTGATTGTATAAAGCACCCCAAGTAACTCGCGGATAAATCGCACTGCTAAGTGTTCTAATTTCATTAAGTCAGCTTGATGGCGGCTAAGCAGCTTTTGCGCCGCCAAAGTCATCGCGCAGGTTAGCGCCATCGATATACTCAATAATGCTTGATATCCTAATAGACCATCATTGTCATAGTTCGACAGTGTTAGCACATCAAAGACGTTAGCAAAGCTGCTGATTATGCCTAGTATAAGTAAGACATAGGCTTCAGCTCTAATAGGGCTAAATAGCTGTTTACAGCCAATCCACAGTAACAGCAAACCTTCTAACAGCAGCACTAGTCCTAGCAGTTCTACGCTAAGTAAAAACAGTGCAGCAAAACCAGCAAAGCTTCCTGCAAAAGCCAAAGCTAGGGCTGCAATATCTTTATCGCGTTTAATCACCCAATATAACAAGCCACACAGTAATGTATTAAGTACAAAAATCTCTCCAGCAAAAACGCTCCATTGCGTCAGGGCGTAAAGGATAAAGGCCATTAGTGCGATTGGAACCGCTAGCAGTCTTGGTGTTAAAGCTGATTTTATGACAAATAATAAACTGGCAATACTGTAGAGGTAGAACAACCCATTGATCATCAGTAATGCTAAGCCGGTTTGCCAATCGATAACAGGTAAAGGCAATTGAATAGCTAAGCCCAATATTTGTACGCAAGCAATGTGGAGTAATGCGGTGACTTCGATAAGTATCGGCCAAGCTAATTTGTGGCTTTGGATCATCGAGCTGATGCCGATAAGCATCAAATAGGGTAGGTATAATAAAGGTGTTTGACCGCCGTCAAGTAACATCAATGGCGCAAGTGAGCCGCCAACTAAGGCGATTATTGCCACTACTTTGGTGTCGAGTTTACTTGAAAGGCCATAACCTAATATCGTATTGAGAAATAGCAAACCAAAGCAGGCAACATCGGCAATAAGATTAAAATATGGTCCTAGGAAATACAAACACAAGTAGTTAAGAATAAGCCCAAGACCGACGAGTCCGGAACCAAAATCTTGCATCCCTGGGCTTTTTTGCCGAATAAACACACCGCCGACAATAATGCTATTTGCGACCCCGAGTCCTAGTAAGGCTTTACCCAACTCTGAAAACCAGTTGTTGATTGAAAACTGCAGTAAATAACCAAAGCCTAGTGTCAGAGTAATGATGCCCGCCACTGTCATCAAAAATACAGGGCCTAAGCCTTTAGCTTGGTAATGCTGATAAAAGCCTTTTGCTTGTTCGGTTAACCCAGACAAAGGTGCAAGTGCAGATGCACTGAACTCACCAATAGCTTCAGCTAACTGGGTGATCATGGCACTAAGGGCGTTTTGTCTGGCTGGTGACTTTGTTACTTCCGAAGTTTGTTGTGCCGATATCGATGCTGCTGACACCGAATGACTTGTGTCTGACGGTTGGCGCTCCCAAGCGGAAGATGAATATTGAGGCTTATCGGCAACAATATTGCTGCTCGAATCGTTTGCTCGACTCTCGTGAACAGGGATATGTAAGTTTTCTGCAGACAAGCTAAGCGGTTGTTGATTATTACTTTGCGCCTGTACTTGCTGGGCTAAAGCATCAAGTTGCTGAGCGAACCGAGCCAATTGTTGATTTACATCGGCCTGTTGTGCACCTTGCTGTGAGACTAGCTCCGCCAGTTGTGCTTTTAATTTGGCTACGTCATCCATTAACGGCATCATTCATCCCATGATTATTATGCACTCCAATATTGCCAAGTTATTGTACGTGGTTATGATTGAATAGGAAATGCTCAGTTTTTTGATATTTGAGAGGTTGAACCTTTATTGATTATGTGGATGTACAGAGATTTGAAGCAATAAAAAAGCACCCGCAGGTGCTTTTTATTACGATGATGATAGTGCTAAAACTTAACCACCAGTTTGCCCTGTTGTACGGCAATCTCTTTGGTCATTTTCGCCATTAGCGCTTGATTACTGTCGCGAGTGTCTAAGGTATACACTGGCTGATTTTCAAGATAACTACGTAAAAAGCCCATTAATTGTGGCGTAGCTTGGCTGATGTAACGCTCAATATCAGCGGGTTCAGACTCAACTTTGACTAAGTTTAACTGTCGTAGATACACGCTCTTAGTGTCAGTATCGTACCAAGGCACTGCCTCAAATGTCGTTTTTAATTTAGCGTGAATGGGCAGTAATGGGTTATTAACAGTGATCATAGTTGTTGCTGTTACTGCCATAGTATTTGGCTTAGCGCCTAATACTACCTGCATGTCATTTAGCTTAAGCGACACTCCAATTAACTTATTGCCCTGTTTGACCTCAAAATGCATGTCTTTATTAAGGTATTGTTCTATTTCAGACTCAGTGATGCTGTACTGACTGGCACAGCCAGTCAGTAGTAATAACAATCCAAGTCCAAGGGTTTTAACCAAGGTTATCATCCAGTATTTCTCATTCCTGCAGCAACGCCGGCAATAGTCAGCATCAATGCTAACTGAACATGCGCCGATGGCTCTACCTCTCTACGTGTACGGGCTAATAGCTCGGTTTGTAAAAAGTTAAGTGGGTCGATATAAGGATTGCGCAGTTTAACAGATTCACGGCTCCAAGGAGTATGTGCCATTAACTCTGTTGCTTGGGTTAATGACAATACAGCATCAATACCCAGTTGCAGACGTTGACGCAACTTTTCGCCTAAATGATGCAGTTCTGGTTTAACTAAACATAGCTCGTAATACTTAGCTAAGTTAGGTTCTGCTTTGGTGTAAACCATCTCTAGCATTGAAATACGAGTTTCAAAGAAAGGCCATTGGTCTTCCATCTCGCGTAATAGTTCAAGCTCGCCGCGATCCGCAGCATCTTGTAATGCTTCACCAGCCCCCAACCAAGCCGGTAACATTAAGCGGTTTTGTGACCAAGCGAAAATCCACGGAATAGCACGGAGACTTTCAATGCCACCATCGACTTTTCGTTTCGCTGGGCGGCTGCCTAATGGCAGTTTACCGAGTTCAACCTCTGGCGTAGCGGATCTAAAGTACGCAACAAAGTCTGGTTCTTCACGAACAATACCGCGGTAATGCGCTACTGACTCTGCAGCGATGCGCTGCATACAATCACGCCATGCCTTTTTAGGCTCGGGTGGCGGCAGTAGTGTCGCTTCCATTACGGCCGAAGTGTACAGCGCTAAACTTTGCACTGCTAATTTGGGTAAGCCAAATTTAAAGCGGATCATTTCGCCTTGCTCTGTCACACGAATGCGACCATCAACTGAACCTGGTGGTTGCGATAAAATGGCTTTGTGAGCTGGTCCACCTCCACGGCCAATTGAGCCACCACGACCATGGAACAGCATCAACTTAACGTCAGCCTTTTTACAGACAGCAACGAGTTGCTCTTGAGCACGATATTGTGCCCAAGCGGCTGCCATAACCCCAGCATCTTTTGCAGAGTCAGAATAACCAATCATGACTTCTTGCATGCCTTTAGTGTAACCACGATACCAATCAATGTTGAGCAGCGCTGTCATACAATCAGCTGCACTTTCAAGGTCTGCTAATGTTTCAAATAACGGTACCACTCGCATTGGGTTAGTGCAGCCAGCTTCTTTTAGCAGTAACAACACTGTGAGTACATCAGATGGCTTACTGGCCATAGATATCACATACGACCCTAATGCATTCACGGGTTGTTGGGCGACTAAGTTGCAGGTTCTGACAACTTCTGCCACATCATCACTTGGTTGCCAATTTGCAGGGATCAGCGGGCGTTTACTGGTGAGTTCACGCAGTAAAAAGGCTTGTTTTTCATTTTCGTCCCAGTGGTTGTAATCGCCCATACCTAAATAACGGGTCAGTTCGGCGATTACGTCGCTGTGGCGTGATGCATCTTGACGGATATCGAGGCGCAACATGTGAATACCAAAGCAGGCTAAACGACGCAAGATGTCGAGTAACAGGCCGTTGGCAATTAACTTCATGCCGCAATCGGTCAAGCTTTTATAAAGTAACTGAAGCGGTTCAAGTAAATCTGTTTTATGCCAAATAAGCTCGCGAGTATCGACGTCAGGCTTTTTACCTTCAAGGCGAGCGTTAAGGTAATCGATAGTGTTACGTAACTGACAGCGCAACTTGCGTAACACATCACGGTACGGTTCTTTACTGTTATCGGTTAACGCTGATAATTCAGCATTAGCGTGTTCCATCGACAATTCGCCGAGTAGGGTCACAATATCTTTTAGATACAGTCTGGCTGCCGCGTGACGATTACGGTCAAGCACTTCTTGAGTCACGGTAGAGGTCACAAATGGATTGCCGTCGCGGTCACCACCCATCCAGCTCGAAAAGCGCACTGGAGATACATCAATAGGTAACTGCTGGCCGGTTTTATGCTCAACTTGATCATTTAATTGACGTAAAAAGTCAGGGATCGCTTGCCACAATGAGGTTTCAATCGTGCTCAAGCCCCAGCGTGCTTCATCAACAGGTGTTGGGCGTTCGCTGCGGATTTCGTTGGTATGCCAAATTTGAGCAATCAACTGACGAAGACGCAGTGTGCTTTGTTCACGTTCGCGATCGGTAAGCTGAGAATTTTCTTGCTCGGTTAAGCAATCTACAACGGCGGCGTATTTTTGGATTAAGGTGCGACGAGATATTTCTGTTGGATGTGCCGTTAATACTAAATCAATGTCTAAGTTTTTTAAGCACTTTATGACATCTTTTTTATCTAAATCAGTGTCTAGCATTCGCCCGAGCAGTTGCTCTACAGGATCCGGAACACACACTAGCTCGTCGCAATTGCGGCTAATGGTATGGAATTGTTCTGCGATATTGGCTAAGTTTAAAAATTGGTTGAAGGCTTTCGCGAAAGGCACCAGCTCTTCGTCTGGTAACGCGGTTAATAATGCTAGCATTTGCTCACGAGAGGCTTCGTCACCCTGGCGAGATTTTTTGGCTAAAATACGAATTTGTTCTACTTTTTCTAAGAATGCATCACCTAAGTGGGTTTGCATTGTTTCGCCTAATATCTGGCCTAGATGCCCCACATTTGATCGAAGTGATGCATACATATCTGCCGTTTGCTCTGTCATACTTACTCCCGAAAAATGAACGATTTTTCCAATATCTCTTACATCACAATACCCAGCGTATCAATATCGGTCAATACACGGGCAGTGTGTTTCGTAATTTTATTTCGTAAAAATGTTACATTTATATCGTTAAAAAACCTAACTGCGCCGATTACTTGATACAAGCGTGATAAATCATTTTTTTGATCAATTCAACCGTAGGTGTGAGGTATTCTAAGCCAATAAATTCGTCTGGCTGGTGGGCTTGGTTAATACTTCCTGGGCCCAATACTAAGGTTTGGCAACCGAGTTTATTGATGTATGGTGCCTCAGTAGAATAGTTGACCACTTCAGCTTCATTACCTGATAATTGTGCCACTAATTTGGTCCACGGGTTATCTGCTTTTCCTGCAAACGATTCCGCCCCTGGATACAAAGTACTGACGCTAATACTGCCAGGATACTCTTTACTGATGTCAGATAAGTAGTTTAATACCATTAATTCCAGATCAGCTAGCTCCATACCCGGTAATGGGCGAATATCTAAATGCAAGTCGCAGCAACCACAAATGCGGTTAGCAGCGTCACCACCATGAATATGGCCAAAGTTCATCGTAGGATAAGGCACGGTAAACGCATCTTCGCGGTAATTTTCACTTAAATGCTGTTTGAGTAGCATTAGTTTGCCAATGACTTTGTGCATCACTTCAATGGCATTGAGGCCGCGTGCTGGATCAGATGAATGGCCACTGCGACCAATGACGCGGATCCCTTGGGCTAAATGCCCCTTATGCATGTAGACAGGTTTCAAGCTGGTGGGCTCACCGATAACCGCATAATCTGGCGCGATAACAGCAGAGTCAGCAAATGCCTTGGCGCCACTCATAGTGGTTTCTTCGTCAGCGCTGGCAAAAATAGTTAAAGGTCGCTTAAATTGATCGAGTGGCATGTCTTTTAATGCTTCAAGTACTAGCGCAAAAAAGCCTTTCATGTCGCAAGTACCTAAGCCGTACCAACGATTATTTTTTTCAACCATCTCAAATGGGCTTTGGCTCCAGCGGCCTTCATCAAATGGCACGGTATCGGTATGGCCTGCTAATAATAGTCCGCCGCTACCTGAACCTATTCGGGCAATAAGATTTTGCTTATTACGCGAATCTTCTACTGTAGGGGTTTCACATTCAAAACCAAGCTCGCTAAACCAGTTTTGCAACAAGTTGATAACTGCATGGTTACTCATATCATGTTCAGCTTCGAGTGCACTGACTGATGGCGCTGCAATCAGCTGTGTAAAACAACTTTTTAGATTTGGGAGTGTGCTCATGGGTTATCCTAAAAATAATATGTAAAATACTTATTCACATATATTGCATAATTAATGTTGTGTGGTAGTCTAGCAAACAGCATTAACCGACACCATAAATTGAACATTAGAAATGAAAATAAATATGTGCATTCTCGCTGCTAAATCCACTATATCAATAATCATCGCTAACTTCCTGCGACGATAGTTCTAAATTAGGCGGCTCCCGTCTAAATAGGCTATGCTGACACTTTCTCTCATTATCAAAAAGAAACCAAACTTATGAAAAGCATCGCAATTATTGGCGCCAGTGGCTACACAGGTGCACAAATCACCTCGTTAATTAATGCAGACACTAATCTAAGCGTTCAAGGTTTGTATGTATCAGAAAATAGTTTAGATAAAGGTCGTAAATTAGCTGATCTATACCCGGTATATAGCCACATGGCTTATACACTATCGCCATTATCTGATGATGCTAAAAAACGAATTGTAGCCGAAGCTGATGCAGTAGTATTAGCGACTGAGCATTCAGTGAGCCTAGAGCTTGCGGCATGGTTTTACCAGCAGGGTTTGGCTGTATTCGATTTAAGTGGTGCTTATCGTTTTGCTGATGTGGCGCAGTACCCTAAATGGTATGGCTTTGAGCATACTCATCCTGATGTGTTAGCTCAGGCAGTGTATGGCTTAGCTGAGTGGAATAGCGAACAAATTAAACAAACCAGAATGATTGCGGTACCTGGTTGTTATCCTACGGCATCACTTACTGCACTAAAACCGCTTAAACCATTTTTAACTGAAATGTACCCAGTGATTAATGCGGTTAGTGGTGTCACGGGAGCGGGACGTAAAGCGCAACTGCATACTAATTTTTGTGAAGTCAGCTTAACGCCATACGGTGTGTTAGGCCACAGACATCAGCCTGAAATTGCCACACACTTGGGTCAAGAAGTGATCTTCACGCCGCATTTAGGTAACTTTAAGCGCGGCATTTTAGCGACGATAACCGTACAGCTAAAGCCGGGCACTACCGAAGCGGATGTGATCAAGGCTTACAGCGTCTACGATAACGCCCCAATCGTAACGGTTAAGCACAACCAGTTTCCTAAAGTCGATGATGTAGTCAATACAGCCAATTGTCATTTAGGTTGGAAATATGATGCTAAAAGTGGTTATTTAGTGGTCGCCAGTGCGATTGATAATTTAATGAAAGGCGCTGCCAGCCAAGGGCTTCAGTGTATTAAAATCCATTTCGATGTGTAAGCGGATTAAGGAATAATAATAATGACTACAAAATCAGTGTTAGTGCTTAAAGTCGGTGGTGCTTTACTGCAATGCGAAATGGGTATGGCGCGCTTAATGGATGCCGCTGCTGAAATGATTGCCGCAGGCCAACAAGTGATATTGGTACACGGTGGTGGGTGTTTAGTTGATGAGCAACTGACTGCAAATGGTAAAGAAACTATTAAATTAGACGGTTTACGCGTTACGCCTGCCGATCAAATTGCAATCGTGGTAGGTGCACTCGCTGGCTCGTCTAATAAAATTCTACAAGCCGCAGCCGCTAAAGCTGGCATTGTCAGTATCGGCATGAGCCTAGGAGACGGCAATGTCGTTACGGCTAAAATTAAAGATGAACGTTTAGGGCTGGTGGGCGAAGTTGAGCCAAAAGATGCTACCTATTTAAACTTTATTTTAAGCCAAGGTTGGATGCCAATTTGCAGTTCTATTGCCATTTCTAGCCAAGGCGAGATGTTAAATGTGAATGCTGACCAAGCCGCAACGGCACTTGCTAAATTAGTAAATGGCACGCTAGTGCTATTGTCAGATGTATCGGGTGTATTAGACGGTAAAGGGCAATTAATTCATAGTTTAAATAAAAGCGAAATTGAACACTTAGTCGCCCAAGGGGTGATTGAAAAAGGCATGAAAGTGAAAGTGGAAGCGGCACTAGAAGTTGCTCAGTGGATGGGGAAACCTGTGCAAGTGGCTTCGTGGCGCGACGCGGAACAATTAAAAACCTTAGTCAAAGGTGGGTCCGTCGGGACTCAAATACAACCTTAATGGAGTAGTCGTATATGCAGCACCTATTGTCGATAAAAGAGTTAACTCAATCTCAGCTATTAGCCATCATTGAATTGGCTAAAAAAATTAAGCACAACCCAGCTGAGTACCGTCGTGCTTTAGATGGAAAAAGTGTGGTGATGTTATTTGAAAAGCCATCACTGCGCACCCGAGTCAGCTTTGACATTGGCATTAATAAATTAGGTGGTCACTGCTTATACTTAGACCAACAAAATGGCGCCTTAGGTCAACGTGAAACCGTGGCAGACTTTGCAACTAATATTTCATGTTGGGCTGATGCCATTGTCGCGAGAACTTACTCGCATACGACTATCGAACAGCTCGCGCTGCATGGCACAGTACCAGTGATTAATGCATTGTCTGACTTATATCATCCTTGCCAGGCTCTGGCCGATTTTTTAACCTTATCCGAGCAGTTTGATGATGTAAGCCAAGCAAAATTAGCTTATGTTGGCGATGGTAATAACGTCACCCACTCACTCATTTATGGTGCGGCGATTTTAGGTATGACCATGACAGTGATATGCCCTGAAGGTGCATTCCCTGATGCATTAGTGGTCACCGAAGCACAAGCGTTAGCGCAAAAAAATGGTGGTAAGTTAACGTTGAGTGCTGACATTAATGCTATAGAAGGTCATGATGCTGTTTATACCGATACGTGGATTTCTATGGGCGATGACACTCCGCTTGCTGACATAAAAGCCCGTTTTGCACCGTACCAAGTTAATAGCGCGCTAATGGCTCAAGCTGGTGCTAAATTCTTTATGCATTGCTTACCAGCACATCGTGGCGTAGAAGTAACCGACGAGGTAATGGATGGTCAAGGCTCGTTGATTTTACATCAAGCAGAAAATCGCATGCATGCGCAAAATGCAGTATTAGTGACCTTATTAAGTTAGACACCTTATTTAAGTTATTCAAAAGATTAAGACAATAATGCCTCTGGCGTTATTTAAATTGAACATATACGTAATCGATTCTAGGAATTAAACATGTCTAGTGCAGTGAAAAAAACCGGCGTTAAAAAAGTGGTATTGGCATATTCAGGTGGTTTAGATACTTCAGCCATTATCCCGTGGTTAAAAGAAACCTATGATAACTGCGAAATCATCGCATTCTGTGCCGATGTAGGCCAAGGCGAAGAAGAGCTCGTTGGCTTAACCGAAAAGGCATTAGCCTCTGGTGCTTCTGAGTGCCATATTGTTGATCTAAAAGAAGAGTTTGTTGCCGATTATATTTACCCAACTATCGCCACGGGCGCTATTTACGAAGGCACTTACTTATTAGGTACTTCAATGGCGCGTCCGATTATTGCTAAAGCGCAAGTTGAAGTGGCCCGTAAAGTCGGCGCCGATGCGGTATGCCACGGCTGCACAGGTAAAGGTAACGACCAAGTGCGTTTTGAAGGTTGTTTTGCCGCATTAGCCCCAGACTTAAAAGTCATCGCGCCATGGCGTGAGTGGGAAATGCGTAGCCGTGAAGACTTGTTGGCTTACCTTGCTGAGCGCGGCATTAAAACCAGCGCATCAGCGACCAAAATTTATAGCCGTGATGCCAACGCATGGCATATTTCACATGAAGGCGGTGAGTTAGAAGATCCGTGGAACGAGCCATCAAAAGGTGTATGGACGCTAACAGTCGCGCCAGAAGATGCACCAAATGAAGCAGAATATGTGTCGTTAGCGATTAAAAATGGTCGTGTTACCCATGTCAATGACGAGGCATTATCACCATATGCAGCATTAATGACGTTAAATGATATTGCTGCTAAGCACGGTGTTGGTCGTATCGACATTACTGAAAACCGTTTAGTGGGCATGAAGTCTCGTGGTTGTTATGAAACCCCTGGTGGTACTGTGATGTTTGCTGGTTTGCGTGCCATTGAAGAATTGGTATTAGATAAAACCAGCCGTACGTGGCGCGAGCAGATTGCAGCCCAAATGTCGCACCTAGTGTACGACGGTCGTTGGTTTACGCCTTTATGTAAGTCACTTATCGCAGCATCTGAATCATTAGCGGAGTCAGTTAACGGTGATGTAGTGATTAAGCTGTATAAAGGCCAAGCAACAGCAGTTAAAAAGCGTTCACCAAACAGCTTGTATTCAGAAGCTTTCGCTACCTTTGGTGAAGATGACGTATACGATCAAAAACACGCTGAAGGCTTTATCCGTTTGTATTCTTTAGCTAGCCGTATTCGCGCGCTCAATACTAAATAACCAATACGGCAACCATATAAAGGCGCTGCAAAGCGCCTTTCTTATAATGACTTTTGGGCTAATGGCAGAGTCATTACAAGAAAGAGAATATGATTTACAGCTATATTATTGAACACCCAGTTCTTAACACAGTTTTTAATACAGAGGATACCGACATGGCGTTATGGGGCGGAAGATTTCAAGGTGAAACCAGTGCACTTTTCAAGTTATTTAATGACTCACTGCCGGTTGATTATCGCTTATTTGAACAAGACGTTGTTGGATCAATCGCATGGGCTGATGCTATTGCCAGCGTAGGCATTATTACTGCTCAAGAATGTACTGATTTAAAAGCGGCCCTCAATGAATTGCTGGTGGAAGTGGGTAATGATCCCCAAGCTATCATCAGCAATGGCGCAGAAGATATTCACAGTTTTGTTGAACAAAAGCTGATTGCCAAAGTCGGTGATTTAGGTAAAAAACTCCATACAGGCCGTTCACGTAATGACCAAGTCGCTACCGATTTAAAACTGTGGTGTAAAAAAGAAGGTGCAGCGCTGCTAGCGCGTTTAGGCACATTACACGCAGAATTAATTGCCCTTGCAGAGCGTGAAGTCGATGCAGTAATGCCTGGTTATACCCATTTACAGCGCGCACAACCGGTCACTTTTGGTCACTGGGCGTTAGCCTATGTCGAAATGTTCGAGCGTGATATTAGCCGTCTGCAAGATGCATTGGGGCGTGCCGATTCATGTCCATTAGGTTCAGGCGCACTTGCTGGTACCGCGTATCCTATTGACCGTCACGCACTCGCAGCAGCATTGAACTTTGCCCGCCCGACATTAAACAGTTTAGACAGTGTGTCAGATCGCGATCACGTGGTTGAATTATGTAGCACGGCGTCTATCAGCATGATGCATTTAAGCCGGATGGCCGAAGACTTAATTTTCTTCAATTCTGGTGAAGCTAATTTTATCTCGTTAAGCGATCAAGTTACCTCTGGCTCATCATTAATGCCACAAAAGAAAAACCCAGATGCATTAGAGCTTATTCGTGGTAAAACCGGCCGTGTTTATGGCAGTTTGATGGGGATTCTCACTACCATGAAAGCCTTACCTTTGGCTTACAACAAAGACATGCAAGAAGACAAAGAAGGCTTGTTTGATGTGGTCGACAGCTGGGCTATTTGCCTAGACATGGCTGCATTAGTGTTGTCGGGCTTAACCGTTAACCGCCCGCAAGCTTTGGTCGCGGCGCAGCAAGGTTACGCTAATGCCACTGAACTAGCCGACTACCTTGTGGCTAAAGGCATGCCATTTCGTGAAGCACATCATGTCGTCGGTGAGGTGGTGGTATTTGCCATTGGTGAGCAAAAGCCGATTGAAGACTTAAGCGTGGCAGAGTTGCAACAATTTGCTAAAGTGATTAGCGATGATGTGTATCCAAACCTTACGATTGAAGCGTGTTTAGAAAAGCGTGATGTATTAGGCGGCACTGCCATTAATCAAGTACAAGCCGCCATAGCGGCTAAAAAAGCGTAACCAATCTCATAAGATGAAGTGAGCAAAATAATCTGGCGGTTTGTCTTTGGCAGACAGTCTGTAAAGCCCTATGGATGCAAGTCTATAGGGCTTTTTTATGTCTAACACTGCTTATAGATAACCAGCATTCGGGATAAGAGTGCAGCTATCTATTATGTTTTGATCTGAGTCAGCGTAAATATCAGTAAATTTTTTGCACATACTTTGATTCTTGAGCATCTCAAACAGGTGAACTAAGTTTTTATCTAATATTGGAGTAAAAGCTTAAAACATATGTGTTAGTGCTTACTGCCATTGTTAAATCCTTGTTATCGCCTATTGGTAAGATCTGCTCTCGATATCGACCACTTATCGATTGTTTTGATTCAAACACTCGGGTGTTTTTGGTGTAAAAATCTTGATTTTTAAGAGTTGCATTGTTTTATTTCTGCTCTATGTTGATGTTGGTGCTGGAGTGAAATGCATCAATTCGGTAACAAAAATATAAAAAAACACGCACACGGCGCAGGCTGATGTAGCGGAAAATATAAGGATATTGCGATGAAAAAATCTCTATTTTTATTATTAGCGGGTTTATTAACTGGTGCAGCACAAGCATCTGTGGGGGGATACCCTGTGGTGTTAGTGCACGGCTTTCAACCCGATAACTTACAAAGCAAACCGACTGGGGAGAAGGTAAGCGAAAATGGTGGCCAATATTGGGCACAGTATTGGCGTGATCGCGCAGACGAACGTATTGATTGGCCTTCGCAAGAGCGCATTGCCAATAAAATTACCAGCCAATATGTATGGCCTAAACTACAGCAATTATCGCGTTCAGGGACATGTGACAGTGGTTGTGTATTTGTCACCCATTCTACTGGTGATTTAGTGATGCGCTATATTATTGATAACCAAGCACTATGGTTACAAAATGCCGGTTTAAAACCGCTTAATATTGTCGCCACATTTGATTTTTCTGGTGCCGGCGGTGGTGTTGAGCTGGCAGATTTAGCCGCGAATGTTGCCAGTGGCTCAGGTTTACTGGATAGCACATTAAAACTGGCAGTATCACTATGGTTAGGTGAACTGCCGTCGTCATCCAATATTGGGGTATTGAATGACTTACGTGTAAATACTGCACGTCAATTGGCCGCGTTTCCTGACAGTCGAGTTCCACGTTTGCGTTTTGCTGGTGCAGGATCTGACTTTCTCGGTGTCACGGGGGCATTTTTACCCGGCGAAGATGATGGTGTTGTTGCCAGTCACTCGAGTTGCGGTGCTGCATCAGTTGGCAGTTACAACAGTTGCTCACGCAGCGTGGCATTTGATGGCAAGCTCACTTCAACAAATGGCCCAAGTGGATTTATGCCTTATCACTATCCTATGTTAATGAGTAAAGGGTATAGCCATGGCGATACTATTTTAAATAGCGCTAAAGATGAAGTGACTTCTGCTAATAGTCGTGCCAATTATCTCAATGGCGATAACTTACAATTCAGCACCTATGATGAAAAACGTGGCTGGTGGATATTTAGTTCGCGTTATAGATTGGTGAGTAATTCGAATAAAACCAGTATGTCAGCACTGGTATATCAAGCAGCTAACTAAGCGTATATGAAATATAAAAAACTCGCTATAACCATTACCCTACTTGTTGTAGCGGTAGGGTATGGGATATACCGCTATACCGCAGAGCCGACACTTAAGCCGTCTCTTTCGGTTGCTGTAGCGCCGGTTGATCTTGTGTCTGTTCAGTCCAAGGTGCCCTCGATGAAGCCAAAGCAGATAACCGTAGTTGAAAAGCTGCCTCAATCGATCAGCGACAGCTTTCAGCTTATGGCTCAGGCTTATGCTAGTGACCTGACTTTGCCCGCTTATTCGATACCACTGTCAGCTAATGACAGTACCTTGCTTAATCCTAATGCTTATATCCCACAAGCGGTTTTGTTACAAGATGGCGCCAGCGCCAGTATCGTGTTACCACAATACCGCTTTAGTTTTCCAGAACCTGTGGTGGTAAAGCTTGAAGTAAAGGGATTAGCGGTTAATGGTGCAAGTGTATCGTTACGCAGCGAGCTTGCAGGTGGAACAGAGGTATTAGTCGCTAAAACCATGCTAGGGAGTGATGGAGAATGGGCGATAACTCTCGATGCCGAAGAGGATTGGGATGGCCCAATAGAGATCAGTGTAACCTTTAGTGCTAAGGGCAAAAAGCAAACGCTAAAAACCGGTATAGAATATAGTCATCCTACTGCAACCATAACTGGAGTAGGGGATATTCGTGCTGAAGGCAGTGATATGTTGATCCCGGTTAAAGTGGATGTCGAGCTAGCGGGCTACTATCGTTTACGTGCTAATTTATATACAGCAGATAAGCAGCCGATTGCCTTGCTAACTGGCTCAGACAAGCTGACACAAGGTTCAGTAGTGTTGGATCTTAAAGCCTATAAAGAAGTGTTAGCACAATATAAAGGCCCTTATGTTCTAAGCACATTTGTATTGGAGCGTCGTCCAGCTGTGCCCGGTGAATTAACTCAGTACGGCCATAGTGAGGAACCTGCCTATGAGCTAGGTGACTTTGCCGTTGAGTCGTTATCTGATGAGCCATGGCAACCCGATGAGCAAGAAATGCAGCGACTTGAGTTTTTGCAAAAAATGGCAGGAGACTAAGGTTTAGCCATTGTTACTTACATTATCTAAAAAACCGCATTAGTAAATAGTGCGGTTTTTTTGTGTCTAAATAACGTCAAATGAGCCATGTATGCAGCATGAAATTGTGCAGGCAATCCGATTATTTTCTTCGTTTTTCAAGCGTTTCAAGGTACTTTTTTAATCAGTTCTATACTGAAATTGGCTTCACTGTCTATTCAAGCAATGGCAATGATGAGGTGCAATGGGTATAAAAAAGCCCAGTCATTATGATAAAGACTGGGCTATTAGTGCAGATAAATTATGCTTTAGTTAACGCGCTTTTCACGTCGCTAGGCTTCATCGGAATTTTACGTAAACGCACACCAACTGCTTGGTAGATTGCATTGGCAATCGCTGGCGCAACAGGAGTTACCGCCGGTTCACCTAATCCAGAGGGTGGCATTTTGCTCGGGATAAACTCGATTTTAACGTCTGGAGTTTGACCTAAACGCAGCGGGGTATAAGTATCGAAGTTTGAGTCTTTATACTGACCATTAAGTAGTTCAGTACCTTCATACAAGGCCATCGATAATCCCCATAATGCCGCACCCTGACACTGCGCTTCAGCACCATTAGGGTCAACAATAATACCAGCATCGATAGCGATATACAGTTTCTGAACATTGACAATACCGTTGCTTTTGTCGACATGAACTTGTACTGCACACGATACCCATGTTGGCATGTCACGCTCTTGGCCAAAGGTTGATGCAATTCCAAGCGCTGTATCTTTGGCTTGTGGAGTACCCCAACCAATCATCTCAGCAGCTTTCTTAAGTACTGCGGCTTGGCGAGCCGCGCCACCTTCAGCAACGGGTGTGCTACCAGCATTTCGGCCTTCGGCAATGAGCATGTCTAGGCGGAACTGCAATGGATCTTTACCCGCGTGATGTGCCGCTTCATCCATAAAGCTTTCAACAGCCCAACCTGTCCAACCTGGTCCAACTGAACGTAACCAACCTGGTCTGAAGGTCGCAATCGCAAGATCATTGGATACCGCACGTACTTTTTGAGCACCAACAGTGTACCAATGGTCTGCGCCGGCAATCGAGAACGGATCATACGGTTCACCATTGGTGCCTTTAGGCATAAATCCTGGGGCTAATACTTGAGTTGGCCAACCTGCTGTGGCGTGATGTTCCATTGCGGTAACCGCTTTTTTGTCATCAAATGCCATTTTTAGCTGTTGAACTGATGCAGAGCGCGCGCTATCAAATAACATGTCTTGTGGACGCATCATCACCATTTTAACCGGTTTACCGCCTAATGCTTTAGAGGTCAACGCCGCTGGAATGGTGTAGTCGCCGTTAAGTCTGCGGCCAAAGCCGCCGCCTAACATGTAGCTACGAATAACAATGTTAGCTTCTTCTTCACCTAATGCTGTTGCTAATACGGGTAGGGTAAGTGATTGCCACTGACAACCTGAATGCACTTCCCATATACCGTCTTGGTTTTTAAATACCAAGGCATTAAGCGGTTCCATTTGCGCATGTAATACCGTACTGGTGATATATTCTTCTGCAATAGTGCTTTTGGCACTGGCAAATGCTGGCTCAGTGTCAGCATTGCCCGTGTCTAAAATACTGCCTTTGGTTTTATCGCCAAGTAATTTTTGACCATGAGCAATGATGTCTGCTTCAGACACGTTGGCCGTTTTACCCGCATCCCATGTAACCTTTACCAGCTTCGAGGCTTTTTGGGCCGCATTGAAGCTGCTGGCGATAACCATTAACCATCCTGGCACACTGCCACTGGCATCATCTAGTACGATAGTTTGTTGGTAACCCTTTACTGCTTTTGCTGCAGAGTCGTCAAACTTAACCACTTTGGAGCCATAACGTGTAGGAGGCAGAATAGGGTTGGCGTACACCATGCCATCAACTTTCGCATCGATACCAAAGATGGTTTTACCATTGGTTTTGTTGGCGATATCAAGAGACGTTACTTGTTGACCAACAAGTTTAAGATCGGCATTAGGTTTCAGCGGCAGGGTTTTCAGTTCTTCTTCAGTAAACTGACGCGTTAAGCCCATGGTGACTAATTCACCGTAAGATAGCTCGCCTTTAGTTGAGATAATTTTACCGTTACTGGCTTTACAGTCTTTTGCAGCGATGCCCCATTTTTTAGCCGCAGCTTCAATTAACGCTGTACGACCAGCAGCACCTGCTTGACGGTACACAGGCCAACTTTGCGAAATAGACCAGCTGCCACCCGTAACCATGTAACCCCAGCGTGGATCACTGTCGACATGGATAATTTCAATATCATCCCATGAAGCTTCTAGTTCATCAGCAAGAATACGAGCAATAGCAGTACCGACATGTTGGCCCATTTCTGAGCGCATAATGTTGACTTTAATTTTGCCGGCGGTATCGATTGAGTACCATAAAGACGGTTCGTAAATGTCGCCTTCACTTGGTAATACTTTACCGTCAGGGCTAGCCGGATCCATTGCCGCCATTAAATGGCGAGGAAAACCAAAGCTGACACCAACCGCTGTCATGGCAATTAAAAAACCGCGGCGGGTTATCCCAGCCGATCCACGTTTAGGCAGTCTGCTCATCGTTGCTCTCCTTGATTGCGTTTGCTGCTTCATGAATGGCGCTACGAATACGAACGTAGGTCATACAACGACATAAGTTTCCGCCCATCACAGCGTCAATGTCTTTGTCTGAAGGCTCTGGAATGTCTTTTAGTAGTGCTGCAGCTTGCATAATTTGGCCCGACTGGCAGTAACCACACTGTGGTACTTGCAGTTTTTGCCAAGAAATTTGCAATGGATGATCGCCCTTTTCAGAAAGCCCTTCAATCGTGGTGATTTCAGCTCCTTCAACTGACGATATCGGGGTTATACACGAACGTGTCGCTCGGCCGCCAACATGGACGGTACAGGCACCACAGGTACCAATACCACAGCCAAATTTAGTGCCTGTCATGTCCAGTTCATCACGAATAACCCACAGTAGAGGAGTATCACTCTCTACGTCGGCAGTCATCGGTTTGCCGTTTAAAATAAATTTTGCCATTGTCACTTCTCCAGTGAATTAGTGCTCAAATCGGGGTTGATTGCGGATCTCGCCCACTTTTTGTTGTAGTTTCGGCCAGGTGTTTTCCCCAGCTGCTTGACGCAAATAGGCTGCTATAGCGGTAATATCATCATCGTTAAGTGCATCGCGGAATCCTGGCATTACAACGCCGCTAATCCCTTGGTCGCTGCGTACGCCATCCAGTATTACGTTAATCAGGTTGCTTGGATCATTAAGATGTGTTGCTGAGCCAATAGTAATCAATGGTCGCCCTTTCACTAATTGGTCGCTGTTGTAGTGGCATGCTTGGCAAGCCGTCGCATATAAACGTGCACCTTGATCAATCCGCTGATCTGGTTGTTGATCTTGTGCCGCTATTGCTGCCTGTAAGGTGCTACTTGAGTCAGGCTCGTCGGTATTATTGGTACCGGCAATCTCAGCAAAGTATCCACTAATGGCTTCTATGTCACTGTCAGGTAGAGCTGACAGACCTTTGTGCATAACCGGCGCCATTGGACCTGCCGCACTACCATGGTAAGGCGAGTTACCAGTAGTAAGGTATTCGTAAAAGTCTTGCGCGCGCCATGGCAGAGGTGAAGTACTCGTTGATGTTAATGATGGTGCTATCCAACCATCAATGGCAGCCCCTTGATACATTTGTGCATATTTTTCGCCGCCCAACGCATTACGTGGTGTATGACATGCACCACAGTGAGCAATACCTTCAGCTAAGTAAGCCCCACGGTTCCATTCTGCAGATTGCTGGCTGTTGATCTCAAAAGGTTGGGTGTCAGCAAACAGCAGTTTCCAACCCGCTTGAAACCAGCGGATGTTGAGTGGAAACGGAATACCGTTGTCTTTTTTGGCTTGGTTAACTGCCGGAACTGACGTCATGATGTAAGCGTAAATCGCGTTTATGTCATCGTCGGTCATTTTATTAAAGTGTTCATAAGGGAACGCAGGCAATAAATGATGTCCATCGCGGCTCACACCAGTGCGCATGGCACGAGCGAAAGCGGCCTGCGACCAGCTACCAATGCCTGTTTCGACATCAGGAGTGATGTTACTTGAATAAATGGTGCCAAAGTCAGTATGCATTTCATAGTTACCAGCATAGGCGGTGCCACCAGGTGGAGTATGACAAGTACTGCAATAGCCTGCTGCGGCTAAGACTTTACCTTGTTCGATAACGTGTGGAGAGTAATCTGTTTGAGTAGGTTCGACGGGATCAATTGCTGGGTGCCAAGCATATATACTGAATATACCTAATCCAACAATAGCTGCGCCACATACGCCGTAAACGATGCGCTTTAGCATATAACATTGCCTTATTTTAAATAAAAAATGATATTAGAGAAGGGAATATCTCATTTAACATTCCCTGTTCGACTTTGTATTATTATTGTGATTGGTCAAATATTAATCCTAAGCAAGGGATAGCCCTTTGTCCAGCATTGATAATGACGGATCTTGTATTGTATTAGAATAAAATAATACAGCACTGTGCTGACAAGTAACATTGAGTACGGTAAAAAAAACATTATAGTTAATTTTATGTTAGTTAACCGTTTTTTAGGTTTACTCTATGTTGCGTTAATCATAGCGTTCTATGACAAATGTGACAGGTACAACAAGATTGATGAGCGAGTGGACGTGCGGTCTTAAAACCCCCTATTTTCTGACTGACTCCTTTATATATTAAGTGGCCTTCATTTGCCTATGACTGACTTGTTCCATGGTTATATAAGGTCGTAACCATGTGATTACCTCTAAGGTGGCTTGTTTCAAGGCGGTAATTCTCTTAGCAACTCTGCCTTTCACCTGGAGATACCATTGTGGCAGTGGTATCGCTAAGTGGATAAAGCGCTTTTAGATTGCCGATCCAGAGTTATTGTTAAGCCTGATTGACATTCTACTTGTAATAACCGAGTACATTTAGGATAATTAATGCAAATCATTATCATTTGCGTTAATCGGCTTGGGATTGTATCAAATGGAACTTGTCAGTGTATCTTCTTTATGGCTTGGTTGTTTGTTTGCCTATTTGGCATCTGACAAACAGCAGCTCATTAGTTTGCCTTTCCCTAAATTATTAGCTTGGAGCTTGTGCTGTTTAGCGGTGTTATTTTCTGTGTGGGGATTTAGTCATACATACAGTGTATTAGTTGCCAGTTTAGTGGTGCTGATTTGCATGATGACCATGTGGATATTGCTGGTGCTGGTGGCCTCGCACTATAAAGGTCGAAGCATCTGGGTCAGTTCGCTAGGCTTTGCATTGTTTGTCAGTATCCTCCTTATTGGGGTTAAATAACCATGTGGCCTAAATCTGTTGCTGCATTTTTATGGGGATTAGTACTGGCCATCAGTTTAATGCTCATCGTCTTTCGGATATTGCCGGCTGCTGTTGATGTAAAACTATTTGTGGGGCTAATGCTGGGTTTTTGTATGTGGGTTGGGGTGATGACATTTTGTTATAGCCGCAATAGTGCAAAGGCGGCCAGTGTCGTATGTGTAAAATGGCTTATGGCCAGCAGCCTTATCAATGCGTTGTTATTTTTTTCTCAAACTTAAGTCATGAATACCTCAATGAAGTCTGATTATCCCGTTAAGCACAAGGTCATTAAAAATCTTATCGAAGCCCATAGCTGGCTTGGACTAATTATTTCACCGTTATTATTTTTGGTTTTTTGGGCTGGAGCCGTAACCTTATTTCACGATGAGATCACTCAATGGGCCGTCACCCCGCATCATCCAATTGATCCTACTCAAGTTGATATTCCTTTAGCAAAACTTGTCGAGCAAAAAAGGGCCGAATACCCAATGGATCAAACTGGCCGTTTTCGGATTAATATGCCGACCCAGCTAGTACCTTATTATATTTTTTACTTTGACAAAGTGAGAGACGATCCACAATCAGCATCTCAGTCAATGGCGATACTGGTTGATCCTAAAAGCGGTGAAACTGTGGCTGATAAGGATGACTTTTATTTATCACAATTTATTTACCGCCTGCATTACAACCTTGATCTGCCTGGCGGCAGTTATTTAATTGGTGTGGTGACGCTGATTTTTCTATTTGCGTTAGTCTCGGGTATTTTTATCCATGCGCGTAAATTACTGAAACATTTCTTTTTGTATCGTGTCGATAAACAACGCCGGGATAAATTACTTGATCTTCATACTGTTGTTGGGGTGATGACACTACCTTTTACTTTGATGTATGCGTTGAGTGGCTTGATCCTTAACTTGGCCATAGTGTTTCAGCTGGCTTTTGTGGTGTTTATTTATCAGGGCGATCGACAAGCTTTGTTTAATGATGCCGGTTTTAACCGTAGCAGCGAACCTCGCAGTGAAATGCCACTGGATATGAGCAATGCGTTTACCTTAATTGAACACACTTCACAGCAAGCGAATTTTGAATTACGGAATATTATTTTCCACCATTACGGCGCCGATAATGCTCTGGTACAAGTGCGTGGAACCGACACGGTTAATTTCGCCCAACGAGATGAAGTGACCTATCGGGTGCAGGACGGCACTGTGATGGATAAGGTTAATGCCGATAATTACAATGTGTTCCGTCAAGGTAGAGATGTATTAGTGACATTGCATTTTAGTAACTTTGCAGGCTTAGATATCCGTATTTTGTACTTTATTTTGGCGCTAGCTATCAGTGCCATGATTGTGACAGGCAATATGCTATGGATTAACAAACGCAGTGCTCAGCGCCAGTCTTCTGCGAGCAGTATTGCTATCGTAACTGCCATGACGATTGGCGGCTGTGGTGGCATTATTGTGGCGACAGCAGTTGGTTTTTTGTGTGAACGACTATTACCCACAGCCTTAATAGGGCGAGGAGAATGGCTGGTGGGTTGTTTTGTAACGTCACTGTTGGCCGTCATGTTGTACAGTCTAAAAGTGAGTGATATTAAACGTCATATCAGTCAGTTGCTGTTACTCACCAGTGGCATATTAGTCATCACTGTTGTGGCAGATTGGTTGTTGTTTTCTGAGCAAATATTAGCATTATGGCAAGGTGGTTATCATGGCGTCATCGGCATCCAAGTCGGCATGATACTGATAACAGCAGTGTGTTTATGGACCGCTAGTCAGTTAAGAGTATCACCTTGTTCGCTGCCAACAATGGCTAAAAATATCACAGCTACCAATGGATAATGAATTGATATAAATAGATTAAACCTGTGAACAACACTATCACAGGCTTAATCATTAACTAGGCTGATCTAGGGCAAATCAAAAATCAGTGCTGTTGACTGAGTGTCCGCTGGATTAACCAAGGTCACTGTGGTGATGTCGGTGAGTTTAGCACCGTCTCCTGCACTCAGATTTTGCTCATCAATACTTAGCTGTCCAGCCACCTGATGCACGTATACTTTGCGTCCAACAGTAACCTGATAGGTTATTTCGGAGTTAGGTGCCAGAATCAGTTGTGACAATGTCGCATTTTGCTTGATTTGCAAGGTACCTTTGTCACCCGTTGGCGTAGCTATCGTCGTTAGTCCTACTGCTTGACCAAAGTTTTTTTGTTGGTATCCAGGCGTGTTACCTAAGGTATTTGGCTGGATCCAAATTTGCAAAAACTTCAGTGATTCAGTTTTTGATGCATTGTATTCACTGTGACTAATACCGCTACCCGCTGACATCAATTGAAATTCCCCAGCGGGTAATACTTCAACATTGCCTTCGCTGTCTTTATGGGCGATAGAGCCTTCAAGTACGTAGCTGATAATTTCCATGTCACGGTGACCATGAGTAGCAAATCCTGCACCTGGAGTGACGCTGTCATCATTGATGACGCGTAGCGCTGAAAAGCCCATGTGCTCTGGATCGTAATAGCTACCAAATGAAAAGCTGTGCTTACTGTCTAACCAGCCAAAATTAGCTTTACCGCGTTCACTTGCAAGTCGTAATGTAATCATAATGTGCTCCTAAAGCGTGATCTAAATACAGAATATAAGCTTGGCTTACTTAGCTAATTTCGTGGCAATGGCGTTATCTATCCCAACTCTGCCTGAACCCGATATTGCCAGTGACACTGTGATAGCCAACAGTGCTAACGCAAATTCATAACCGTTATTGGCCATAAATAAACCGTTACTGATGTGTACGCTAGCAATGGCGATGACCATAGTGAACGCTAACACCACCGCAGCTGGACGAGTCAGTAAGCCTAATAGAATGAACAAGCCACCGAAAAGCTCTGCACTGCCAGCCATAAACGCCATTAATACGCCAGGTTCCATGCCTATCGATGCCATCCATTGTCCTGTGCCTTCTAAACCATAACCGCCAAACCAACCAAACAATTTCTGTGCACCGTGAGCCATAAAAATAATCCCAACTGGTACACGTAATGCCAAGGTACTGAAACCAGCGGTAGAGCGAGTGATATTTTTGATTAGTGCTTTCATGATAGTTATCCTCAATAAATTTAAACATAATATAAATACTGTTGTGAGTAGGTCTCACCGATTGATAATGAGTATATTGAGACTTGATTGAATAAAAAATCGGAATAAACTGAGCTCATAGTTCAAAATAATTGAATATGGAGTTAGCCATGCACCATGCCATTACGATTGATGCATTACGGGCGCTAGACGCCATAGAGCGTAAAGGCAGTTTTGCTGCTGCGGCCGCGTCACTGTATCGGGTTCCGTCAGCATTGACCTATACCATCAAAAAACTTGAAGATGATATGGGCACGGCATTATTTGACCGAACAAAACAAAAAGCCCAGCTGACGCCCGCAGGCAAAATTGTGCTGGAGCAAGGACGGCAAATCTTACTCGCCACTAATCGGCTGATTGATTCAGTGCAGCAGTTAGAGTCAGGTTGGGAAACCGAAATTCGGCTGTCGCGCGATACTGTCATTCCTCAAGCGCCACTGTTTCAGTTGATTGAGCAATTTAACCAATTAGATCATTCAGTCGACATTAGTATCGATGTCGAAGCCGTCGGCGGAGGCTGGGATGCATTACACAGTCGCCGTGCCGATATTGTCATTGGTGCATCTGGCGAGTTACCTCGAGGCGTATTTCAAACCCATAAAATCGGTGAAATTGAATTTGTATTTGCAGTAGCACCGCATCATCCATTGGCGTTTGTTGATGGCGTGTTAGAAGCTGACAAGCTCACTGAATACGCTTCAGTGGTGGTTGCTGATACCGCACAAGTTTTGCCGACACGCAGCAGTGGCCTGTTTAAAAGTAAGCAGGTGATTAAAGTGAACACCATGGAAACCAAGATAGCTGCCCAACTGCAAGGGCTCGGGATTGGTTTTTTACCTAAGCATATGGTGCAATGCTACTTTGACAGTGGTGAATTAATTGAAAAAAAATGTTCAATTCCAAGGCCAAATCAGAGTTTGTATCTTGCCTGGCATAAAGATCATCAAGGTCGCGCTTTTGACTGGTTTGTGGAGCATTTACCTAACGCTGACTGGGGATTAAATTAGATTAACGATACCCAGGGACTTAGTGCTAGCTCCTTGAGTATTATTATTGGTGTATTTTTTATGCCGTAACAGCAGATCTTATGGCGGTATTGGATTTATTAACAGCGATCGACCGTTGGTGGTGTTTCTGTTTAAAAATGACCTCGCCGCAGGGCGATAAGTGCCAATGCTCATGCATGAAAAAATCATCGCAACAGAACGTGAACAAATTAATGCTGTGTATTATAAGTCGTCAATAGTGGCTAGACGGATCTCGGCATTTATTGAGTTTATTCAGCCAAGGTTAACCTTGTAAATTAACATCCCTTTATACAAGATGCTTAGTTAACTGAGAGGTGATATTGTGGTGTTTGTGAATTTATTTTTATCGTAACCGATGACATCATGATAAAACATTTAATGGACTACCTTCGTTTAGTGCTGTTTGTTTGTGGCGTATTGATTGGCATTCAAGTTCCCGGCTTTGTTGACCAATACGGCCAACGCCTAGAAGCGCATCAGTTAGAGGCGAAGCAGAGTTTGGGTGAGTTTCAGCATGACGCCGACCGTTTTTTTGGTGGTGATATCAATAAACTGATCCGTCATTATCGACAGAATAACGACCCAGTGTTCAGTGCTGGTGGTGAGAGTATTGAGTCTATCTACCAGCGTTATGTACTACTAACTGATGCATTAACTCGTTTTGGTCAACATAGTTATAGTCCTTACCAGCAAGTGTTTCTCGCACCGCAAACAGACATTCAGGCTGAAGTATGGCAAAACTATTCGCATGTTATTTTGTTAAAGCCAGAAGCCATTGCGGTAGGTATGTTGTTAGGACTATTGATCTCGATTCTATGTGAATCAGTATTATCTGTTCTATATTTGGGCTGCCGTAAAGTATTGGCGCCAAGATAACCCTTCTTATTTAACTGTTAAGGAAATATTATGATCGCTAAAGGACAATCTCTACCAAAAGCTACCCTAAGCCAACTGACTAAAGACGGTATGGTTAACCATGATGTAACAGAATTATTTGCCGGTAAAAAAGTGGTCTTATTTGCCGTGCCGGGTGCATTTACCCCAACATGTTCAGAAGCGCATTTGCCTGGTTTTGTTGTATTAGCTGACGAGTTCAAAGCTAAAGGTGTTGATCTTATTGCTTGTGTTGCTGTAAACGATGCATTCGTTATGAAAGCGTGGGGCGAAGCGCAAAATGCATCTGAATTGATGATGCTTGCAGATGGTGATGCCAGCTTTACTAAAGCATTAGGCTTAGAAATGGATACCGCAGGTTTTGGTGGCATTCGTTCACAACGTTATGCAATGGTCATTGACAATGGCGTGGTGACTTTACTGAACGTTGAAGAAGGTAAGTCATTTGAAGTCAGCACTGCAGAAGCGGTAATGGCTGCACTATAATCTGTTAATAACAGCTTGATGATATGACAAAAGGGTGCCGAATGTGGCACCCTTTTTACATTTGAAAAGCCTGTTAGAGGTTTAAACCTTACTCGCACCAATCCCCAAGTTTTGTTCGATATTATCGACACTGTTGCTCACTTCTAATGCAATGGTCTCACTTTGTTCAAAGGCATGCTTTGCCCGCTGGAGTAAATTGTCCATGGCTGCTACAAACTCATCAAGATGATGCACTTGTTGGTTAGCGTGTTCACTGCCTTGGCTGGCACTCTTTGCCATAGTACTGGCTTGTTGCTGTACTTGCTTAGCCACTGTTAACAAGCTTTGCGCGCGTATTTTTTGTTGTTCAGATGCTTGGCTAATGTCATTAACGCTGCTACTGAGCGCAGCATTAGAGGTCGTTAATTGGGTCAATATCGCCATAATATCTTTAAGCGATAACTGAGTTCGATGAGATAAGTTACGCACCTCATCGGCTACGACCGCAAATCCACGGCCTTGTTCGCCCGCTCTTGCGGCTTCAATAGCAGCATTGAGTGCCAATAAGTTAGTTTGATCGGCAATATTACCAATCACATCAACAATTTTAGCGGCATCAGCGACAGAGGTACTTAGCTGGGTTAGCGAACGGTTACATTGGTTGACTGTCGTCAGAGTATTTTCGGTTGCCGTCAACACACCTTGCGCTTCTTGCTGGCTGGCTAGCATGTCATTCATGGTCTGTTGGGCGCTGTCCGTTAACTCGCTAGACGACCGGTTTACTAATTCGGCTAGCGCAATTAAATCAGCGGTTTGCCCTTGTGCTTGCTGCACCACGGTTTGCGTTTGCTGGGTGCTATTTGATAATGAGCCTATTCTGGCAACTAATTCGCTTAATGAGTGCGACACTTGAGTCATATTGTGTTTTTGCTGCTCATCCTCTTGCTCAAATCGTTGCAGTAGTCGATTAAAATGCGCCGCAATTTGGCCTGTCTCACATTGGCTTGTTACGGGTAGCGGTTCACGTTGGTTGGACTCACTTAACATAGAAAAAGCACGATTTAAGTGTTTTAACGGCGCCACAACTCTGCGCTGTTGTAAGATTAAATAAATCACCGAAAACAGTGCCAGCAAGGTCACCATGCCATAAAGCAACCATTGTAAGTTGCGCTTTAATTGTTGGTCAGTTGCTGTCTGTATATCGGCCAGAGACACTAATTGCTGCTCGACTTGGCTAGTCGCATTCATTAGCGCCTTTTGTACCGCTTGAATATCGGTTTGCATTTGCTTGGTGTTGGCAACCTCTTTACTGTAGCGCTGGGTTAAGCTGAGTAATTCTGAGCGAGGCGTTTCGCCAATTTCAACTCGCTCGGGCTCATCATCACCTAAGGCAAACTCATCGACTTCTTCAGTGCGGTAAATGCCTAATAATGGCAGTTTTTGCAAATCATCATGCCAAGTATTAAGCGCACTTATAGAGAAGTTAACACTGTTGATTACGCCCGTATCTTGGTCTATTAGTAAGGTTTGGGTTAGCTGTGATAATTGATAAACCAAGCTGGGTAATTCCAGCGTAAGCGCTAAATATTGCTGAGCATCGCTGTTGTCTTGTGGGGCCGATTGAGCATAGCGGGTTAGGCTGCGAGCGTAGTTGAGCATTTCTGATTCAGCAAATGCTAACAATTGACGTGGATTACCTGCTAGTTTGCCAGCAGCACGATATTTAGTGTCTAAGTCGCTGATCAGCTGAGTCATTAACTCAGTTAACGAGGTGCTATCTAGCTGCGGATGTGCCTGATGTAATTGGTTAATGCTGTTGGTGATACCTATAATATCGGTACGCGCTTGTTCGAGGTAGTTGCTTTGCCCAGTTTGTAGGTAGTTACTTATATTATTACGTACATCGAACTGAAAGGTGTGTTGGATTTGCTGTAAATTTTGATTGAGCTGTTCGCTCACTTGTCGTTGCTGGTTACTCCATAGCACTGTTGCCGCTAATAAGGCTGCAAGTATTAATAATAATGCCGATGCACCGAGGGATAAAGTTGATATTTTCATGCTATCCAAACTTAACAGAAAGACCATTATGTGTATTTTATGGCACTAATGTTACAGTTTGTGTTGCGCAGTGAAGGTTGTTTAAGATAGGCCGAAAATAGGTCATAACATCAGTTTAGTGATATTAGTTTTTATCGATTATCGGCAGTGATACGAGTGCTTTCAGGCCACCTTGGGGGCGATTAGACAATTGAATATTGCCATGATGACGATCAACAATGCGCTTAATAATGGCTAAACCTAAGCCTGAGCCCACACTGCCACGAGCTGAGTCGCCTTGGGTAAAGGGTTGAAACAGTGACTCGACTTTAGTTTCATCAATGCCGGGGCCATTATCTTCAACACTAAAACATACTGTATTACCTTGATGATAAGAGCTTATTTTTATCCAGCCATTGCCATAACGGAAAGCATTTTCAACCAAATTACTCAGCACCCGTTTGATCGCTACACTATTAATGGCGATGTCAGGACAATCGGCTAATGATAATTCGAGGGTTTCTTCACGATGTGACTCTTGTTGGCTAATTTCTTGGATTAAGCGGTTGATTTGGTCAGGCTCACGAACGCCTTCTTGGTCGTTACGAATGTATGCAATAAATTGGTTAATAATCGCATCCATGTCTTCAATATCGGTGACTATGCCTTCTTTTAGATACTGATCATCTTCTACCATCATTTCAGATGCTAAGCGAATGCGGGTTAACGGAGTGCGTAAATCGTGAGAAATTCCAGCCATCAGTAGGGCACGGTCTTGCTCAAGTTGCTTCATGCTGTTGGCCATTTGGTTAAATGCATGAGTTACTTCAACAATCTCGGTAGAGCCGCTTAATGGTAACGTTGGCGGAAAATCACCTTTAGATACCGCGACGGCAGCTTTTTGCAGTCGTTTTAACGGTCTGTTTTGTCGCCGTGCAAACAACCAGCCTCCGGCGACACTGAGCCCACCAATAACTAATAAATACAGGGTTAATGGCGATAAATCTGACTCGTTAATACTGCTCAGCGGCACTTTAATCCATAACGTCGGTGCTTGTGGTGGCTTAATCCACACATTGAGTTTTTCACCTTGCGAAAAACGCACTTCAGCTTCACCGCCCAGATATACCGACATTTGCTCAGATAAAAAGCTGTAATAAGTGGCTTGGTTCAGTCCCGCTTCTTGAGCTTGTTTAAGATTATAAACTGTCATGCCGTCGTCACGCACTTTGGCATTTAAGGCATCAACCATGGTGAGATGTTCACGGCCAACATCAACACCATCGACAAATAAAATATTGATTTGGCGGGCGATCAGTTGGTTAATTTGTTCATAACTGGGTTTGATAAAATAAACGGCGACAGACCAATAAGACACCAATTGATTGATCAGCAGTAAACTGCCAATCAACAATACGGTCTGGCTAAAAGCGCTGCGGGGTAAAAAGCGTTGCCACCATTTTAACTTAAGTTCCATGACTTATTTACGTGTGGTGCCGTCGGGGACAAATACATAACCTAAGCCCCAAACCGTTTGGATATAGCGTGGGTTAGCAGCATCTTTCTCAATTAAACGGCGTAGGCGTGAAACCTGCACATCAATAGAACGTTCAAGTGCCGAATAATCACGCCCTCGAGCAAGGTTCATCAGCTTGTCACGCGATAATGGCTCTCTAGGGTGGTTAACCAGCACTTTAAGTACTGCAAATTCACCGCTGGTCAGGGCAATGCTTTCATCACCATGAAACATTTCACGGGTGGCAAGATTTAGTGAAAACTCACCAAATTCAATCATTTCTTCTTGTTGAGCTGGTGCTCCAGGGACTTCGATTATTTGACGACGCATTACCGCTTTAATGCGCGCTAACAATTCACGCGGGTTAAAGGGTTTTGGTAAGTAGTCATCGGCGCCCAGTTCTAGGCCAATAATTCGATCTACTTCATCGCCTTTGGCGGTTAACATCACAATCGGAATAGGGTTTTCTTGTTGGCGCAAGCGGCGACAAATCGATAAACCATCTTCACCGGGTAGCATCAGATCAAGTACTAAAAGGTGAAAGTTTTCGCGCTCAAGTAATCTATCCATTTGTTCTGCATTCGCAGCACTACGAACTTGGAAGCCTTGCTCTATCAAGTAACGTTCTAATAATGAACGTAATCTCATGTCGTCATCGACAACGAGAATCTTCGAGGTTTCTTGGCCCATGACATATCCTTTAAACACTAAATTGATACCAGCAATGACTCAGTATGAAGTGTAATCGCTTAAATTTGAATAGCTGATTGTGGCAGAAATTGTAACTAAATAGCTGTAAATGTTTGTTTATCGCATAAATAGTACTGGATATTTACATAAGTTGTCTTTCATTAAACTATTTAGGGTTAATGAGGTGATGGATAACGACTTATCATTATCCTTGTAATAACCGACTAATACTGTGGCGTAAGATGCGTTTAGCGGCCAAAAATGTAATCGCAATAATCAGTAAAGTGCAAAACACAATCCCATATAGCCATAACATAGGTTGCCACATTGATACCCCTAATAGGCTTATGCTGTAGTCATCTATTGCGAGCATCAGTATGCCTGCACACAGAGCTGCAATCGCCATTAGACTGACGTTGAGCCGAATGATGTGCAACATCAGTGTATTTTTTTGCCCACCGACAGCCAGTAAAATTGCCAACTTGAGTTGCTGTACTTTAACGGCAAAATGAAAACGATAGTACAAGGTGAAAACAACCAGAAGAAATATCATTATCGCCATTGCAAACGAGGTCATAAATAATAATTTGCCTGCAGGATCGGTATTGATAATTTGTTGTGCCAAAGTGCCATTGGATATATAGCTTAAATGAGTCGATTGCAAAGAGGCCCATTCATTTATACGCGACCCAACGAGTTCAGGGTTGGCTGTACGACTATAAAAAACTGGCGCAATGCGATGAGCGAACAGCGGGTTTTGCGCACTTAAATGCAAATACATGACAGGTGATGGACTTTGATTAAGGCCAAAATGAAGTTGATCTTCAACAATGGCTGTAATGGTGAATTGTTTTTGGTAATAAAACCCCGTCACATTGAGTGTTATCCCTTGTATATCTTGCCAATGATTTAAGTTGAGTTCGTCGGCTAGCTGGCTTGCCATCGTTCGATTTACTGTCACGCTATTAGTCGATAGTGTTGCCGGGATAAGATATTTTATGCCCAGCAAGTCAAAAAAATTACTTGAGACATAAAGGCCATTTATTGGCTTGCTGATCCCTGAATTATTCGACGTATTATATTGTAATCCTTGATCACCTAAGGCAGTGAACCTCGCCGAGGACAAAGCCACTGCTTTGCCTGCAACTTGCCATTGACCCTCTAACTGCTGCGCAGTAAGTGCTAACGATAATGGACTGGTTACCTTGGGCTCGTAACTATATAGATCGGGTAAAAAGCTGACTTTCTGATATTTCTGCCATTCAGAAAAAGACAGCACCAAGGATAAGATGATAACGCTTACTATCACAGTGAGTTGCGCCACTAAGGTTAATTGGCTCATACGCTGTTGTGCTTTGGTCATTTGTCCGCGTTGGCCTCGGCTAAACTGCGTGGTCATAATACCCAGCATCGGAATTTGTGCACAAAGCCAATATAAACTAACCGATATCGTTACTGCCGCAATCCATAAACCGAGATTAAATGATAAACCAGTATCGAAATAGCTTCGGTAAACAGGAATATGACTGACATATTGCAAAATGCCATAACCTAATATTGGCGCAATAATAATCAGAGCAGCGAATGCGGGAATATTTTCTTTAAACAACTGACTTATTAGTTGTTTTTTATCGCCACCTAATGCCAACTTTAACTGCATTTCAGATTGACGCACTATCCCTTGCTGCATGTAGGCCGACACTATGCTGCTAAAAATAATAAATCCAAAACAGACTAATAAAACCATTAATATCCAAGCCTGTTTATGCAACATGTCACGTTCAATTGGCTTAAGCTCTACACCGTCAATTAACCATGATGTAAATTGACTATCAATAAACCCACCTTGCGGACGCGGCGTTTGTTGTCTTAGGGTGGAATATGCTTGCTGTAACTGAGCAATAGGAATCGCTTCATTCAATAAAGCGAAACCATATCTATTACCCTTACTATTGATATAAAGCGCTGGATTATCAGTAAACATTTGTGGCACATCTAACAATAAATAGCTGTCTGGTAACCACAGGTCAATTTGAATATTACCCAATTTATCCATTGATGCAGGCGCCACACCCGCAATAGGTAATACTTGGTTTTGATAATACAGTGCCAGCTGCGATAGTGCTTTGGCATTGGTATGTTTGTGCCAAAACTGCGACGAGAGTATAGCCTTTTTGGCTTCAAATCCTTGTTGCGAAAAAGGCTCTGGTAAGCCAAGTAACGGCAATAAGGTGTCGGTGTAAAAGCCAATCCGTAAACCAGGTATTTCTTTTATCCCGACAGAGACCACTGCTGTTTGTACCGCCACGCTAGCGACAGTTTGTACTGCTGATAATTGCTGCAATAAGGCAATATCATATTCAGATGTTGGTTGAAGGTTGCCATTAAAATCTTGATTCGCCACGGTTATCAAGGGTGAAGTTTGGTTTACCCATTGCGGTCTATCACTACTTAATAACCACATTAGGTTAGTCACAAAACCAATTAAACTGCAAAATAGGCATAGGCTGATGATTAATACTGCCCATATACCACGCTGGCCACGCCATTGTCGCCAGCCATATTTGACATCAAACAACACGTCTATACTCCTCATCTTCAAGAGGAGAAAGCTCACCATCATGCATTTTATAAGCTTTTTGACAGCATGCAGCGACAGTGTTGTCGTGGGTTATAATCAATACTGTTTTGCCTTCTTTATGCAGATTTCCTAATAAAGTCATAATTTTTGCGGCGTTGTTTGAATCCAAATTACCTGTAGGTTCGTCGCATAATAAAATATCAGGTTGGCAGATCAGTGCCCTAGCAATGGCAACACGCTGTTGTTGTCCACCAGAGAGCTGATCAGGATAAAACGAGGCTCGATCACTTAAACCGACTTTGGCCAGAACATCATTTATGCGTTCAGAGTATTGAGTTGCTTTGGTGGCGGGGTTAAAACGTAACGGTACTGCGAGATTTTCAGCGACTGTCATATCGGCAATCAGATTGAAATTTTGAAATACCCAGCCAATATGTTGATTTCGTAATTGGCTTAATTGATATGCTGATAATGCACTTACGTCTTGATTGCACAGATGGTAACTCCCCGTATCAGCTACATCGAGTAATCCAAGAATAGACAGTAAGGTAGATTTTCCACTGCCAGAAGCCCCCAGAATCGCAATCATTTCACCGGTTTTTATCTGTAAGCTAATTTGCTTTAATACTGAGTTGTCACCTGAATGATGCTGAAACGACTTATTCAATCCAGTTAGGCTAATCACGTTATTAGTCATATAGTTCTCCTTCACTAAACTGAATTCTATCTTGTAGGCGCCCTGGTACTTGCAATAAAAGACGTTCGCCTTGATGAAGTCCTGCGGTGACTTGTGCTTGCTCTCCAGCAATATCACCTATGCTGATGTCACGCTTTTCAAATTGTTCAAGTTCATCATTTAGGATAAAGAAAGAATATTGACGATGCCCACGAATAACTCCAACAGGGCGTTTAATCAGTAAAGTATTTTGGTGGTTTGCTATTTCAATGATGGCATTGACATCAATATTGGGTCTCACAGAGGAAGGTAAGTTGCCGTTAAAGCTAATGTCTATTTCAACGCTGCCATTATTAACTGTAGGTTCTACTCGGGTAACATTTCCGACAATATCAATGCCTTTTATGGCTACTTTTGCAGGTAAACCAGGGATAACAAATTCAGCATCATTAGCGGTAATGTTGATCCGAGCATAGTATTGCGACAAGTCGGCAATCATACCCACAATCTGACCTTCTTCTAAATGCCTGCCAATGTCTAGATCGTTGGCCAGTTCGGTTAGCATGCCATCCATACTGGCTCTAATCGACAGTTGTTCGACTTCCGACACTAGTAGTTCTCGCTGTTTTTGTGCTTTTTCTAAGCGATATTGTGTTGAGTTATTGATGGCTTTACGAGTTTGCTGCAGCGTGTCTAATCGGCTTGTTTCCATTTGTAAAATGGCGTTGTCTTGCTCCCAAGCGACTTGTGCCTTATGAAGATCCAGTACTGAAATCACCTGGCTTTGTTTTAGTTTTTCATGGGCACTAAGTTCTGCTTGAGCCAAGGCCAAGCGCACTTTAGCTAAACGCATTTTTCCTTGTTGGTCATCTAATGCTTGGCGTGATTCGGCCATAATCTGTATAAGGTTAGACTGCTGCTCAAGTAAAGCTAATTCACTGGTTTCCATTGTGCGTTGTAGTTTAGGATTATTCAGCTGAATGATCACATCGCCTTTATTAACCACATTTCCAGGTTGCTGTAACACTTCAATAATGTGGCCGCTACTCATGGTATTGATGCCGCGTTGGGTTTTAGGGACTAACTTGCCATAACCTGAAACTGTGACGAGCATCTGCCCTTGATTGACTTCAGTGAGTGAACCAGGTGAATTTGATGATGAACTTGAAAGGGCATTTTTACCGAAAAACAATGCAATAAAACTGAGTGAAATGCATGTGATAATAATAATCGAGATCGTTTTTATATGCGCAAAACGGTTTTTGTCCTTGGGGATTTCAAACATTCTATAATTCCATTTATATTGTTTTTATCCGTTAACGATAACGCAGGTAGGCGAATAAAGCACTTAATTTCATGCTTAAAAACTAAGCTAATTCTTGGTTGACAGAAAAAAAATAGCCTATAAGCTCTAACAGCGAGAAGGTTTATTTATTATATACTTACAAAAGGATTTGCTATGTTGACCCAACTTTCATCGATTAGTATTTCACCTCATAGTCCTCTAGATTTGATTGGCCTTCGCTATGCTTGGAGGCACGATCATGCATAATAACGGTATCGCTTTTTTACTGTTCGGTGTTGTGGCCATAACCAGTGGTCTGGCGACTGCAGCAGACATAACGCCTTTAGGTAGTCACTTAAAGGGGGCTCTTTATTCTGAAGTGTCGAGCCAAACGGCTAAGCCGCAGTTTCCTGCGCTATATCTCTATGATGTAAAGACGCAGCAGTTTCTGAGTAAACAAGACGCAGAATCTTACCTCAGCAGATTAAACGATCAACCGCTATGGATTGAGGTGATGCAGCAATGGGTTAAAGATAGCAGTCGCTTTAGCACGACAAATAAAGCGTTTAAGCAAGCTGTTCCACTGCTAGATTTTACGCAGGAGTACATCATTTTTTTCGATAACTTACCGGAACCCATGTTAGAGCAGTTTGCAGCAATGGATCCTAATTTGGTGGCGAGAGACAGCTTAGTTAAATCGGTTTTGGCTCAATTAGATAATGCAAATAGTTACACTACCTATTAAACGTTAACGTGGTTTACCTGTTATTAACCGCGTTTTATGCAATTTCATATTCGGTTTGAGCTAACGTCGATATCGTTGATTAATCGCGAGGTCATCAGGATTGGCTTCCAACATAAAAGATAACGTCAATTGCTGTTTGCTAGGCAGATAAACAATGCTCGAAATGGCGCTTAATAAGCTTGATGTTTGTTGTGGATGGCTATTAAACATGGGCTCAATGATCAGCTGCTTTTGTTGCAGTACAAATCGCCCCCATTGTAGATGGGTGAAGTGCTCATTAGCTTGTGGGTCTTGGTGGAGGTTAATTTTCACCATGGCGTAATAGCCATTATCGAACAGCACCAAGCTACTCAGTGCCGGGCTCGACAACTGATGCCAGACACCATAGAAAGATTGGCTTGGAGTGATGTCATAGTGATGTTGTTCATCGGCAACGCTGTCACCATTAGTGTCGATACTAAAGACTAACCGGGCTGACTCGACAGTAAGTGCTATGTGCAATTTAGGATGAGCTATTTGGTAGGCAACTAGACCCTGTTGTTGATTACTACTGTAGCTTGGAAAAAAGTGAACATCTGCTTGCTGGATATCTATTCGACCCCATTCTGCAACGCTGTTTTGTGGCTCAATTAAGTCTAATTGTATGTATAAGTAACTCTGGTCATGAGTTAACTGTAACAGCGTGATTTGTTCTGGGCTATCAATGATCCAATTACCAAAAATAGTCGCTGTAGGCGGCGATTGTGGGGCCGCATAAAGTGAGTTGACCGTGATCAAAGCGCACACTAGCAACAACAATCGCGGAACGATATTTTTGACTCTATTAAGTGCAAGCGCTGGATGCTGACTTGGGCGTGACATGATAAACATAAGATCCCTTTATGTTTGCCTTTACAGTTCGGTGTGATTCTTATTGAACCGTGAGAGGTCTAGCTAGTGTATTTTAGCCCCAAATCTTAGCGAGTACTAAGCTTAGACCTTAGTGTTAAATCCTAATTGATGGCTTAATTTTTAGAGTTTAAGCCTAGTAAAATATTCTGATTAATCAAATAAAAAAGCCCATTGCATTATGCAATGGGCTTAAGAATGGTTAATTTTTGCTGAGCGACTTAAGGCGCTAATGTTAGCAGTGCAGGTTGGGCTACAACTTGAAAGTCCAATGCCATGGTCACGCTTAATGCGGTAATGGTAATAATGGAAAATCCAAATACTTGCCTAGCCCAAGACTGTAAGTTGATGTCGCGACGATAACCTTTTAACGCCATGGCTAACCACCATAAACTGGTGGCAAAGGTCACGGCCATAAAGGCAATACCTGTATAACCCGCCAGCGGTAATAGTGCGCTAACCAATGCAAACACGGCAATGTAGAGCACTATATGCAGTTTTGCTTTGGCCATACCTTCAGCAACAGGTAACACCGGAATGTTGGCTGCGGCATAGTCATCAAAGCGAAATATTGCAATTGCATACGAGTGTGGCATTTGCCATAAACTGAACATCAGTAGCAAAATAATTGCACCTGTGTCCATTTGTCCACTGACCGCACAATAGCCTACAACTGGTGGCACAGCACCTGAGAAACTACCCACTAAGGTGCCGTAAACCGAGTTGCGCTTCATGTATAGACTGTACACGCCGACATAAACCACATAACCGATAGCGGCAAATAATACCGCTAAATTGTTAGTGAATATCACTAGCATGGTAAAGCCAATAATCCCCAGACCAATGCCAAAGCTCAATACAGCTTGTACCGATATTTCACCGGTAACGGTAACTCGGTTACGAGTACGCTGCATTTTGGCGTCGATATCGCGATCAATACAATTATTGACAGCGCAACCAGACGCCACCACTAAAGAGAGCCCTATCATGGTTGCAAACATCAAGGTCCAATCTACGTTACCTTGTGCGGCGAGTAAAAACCCGCCGGCGACGGAAATTAAATTGCCCATGATAATGCCAGGTTTAGTTACCTGAACATATCCTCGTAAGCGTGATGTTAATTGTGCTGACATAGATTGACCTTGATTATTCATGATAGCTGTCTAATTACATCATCAATTCGTTAGCTGCGTAGATAATCCACACAGATAAACCCACTACCATGACAATAATCAGTGCAGTGAATAAGAAAGAGAATGTATTGATCCTGCCTTCTTTAGAAAAATCTAAATGAAGGAAGTACTTTAAGTGCACCACGATTTGTACTATTGCCGCAGCAACCACAATCCATAAGGTGGTTGTATGGTCAAAGCTGTGAGTCATCACCGACCAAAATGGAATACCGGTTAAGATCACCGATAACACAAAGCCGACTATATATGACTTAACACTGGCGCCAAAGTCGCCCTCGCCGTGGCTTGAATGTGCATTGCTCATCACAAGACTCCTAACAAATAAACAACGGTAAACACACACACCCACACGATGTCTAAGAAATGCCAGAATAAACTTAAGCAACTTAGGCGAGTGATACTACGATTATTTAAACCGCACTTGATAACTTCGACCATCATGATCAGCATCCAAATTAAGCCCGCGGTAACATGCAAACCATGCATGCCGACTAAGGCAAAAAATGCTGATAAAAAGGCGCTGCGATCTGGGCCATTGCCGTGTTCAATCAGATGATGGAACTCGTACACTTCCATCGTGATAAACACACAACCTAACGCGAAGGTGATTAACAACCACGCTAATGTCGCCGCTTTCTTTTGGTGTCTAGCGCAAATCATGGCAAAGCCATAAGTAATACTACTGACTAGTAAGGCGGCGGTTTCGATAAGCACGAAGTCTAATTCGAAAATATCTTTGCCCGACACCCCACCATCTGTGTTCATGAATAACACTGCATAAGTCGCAAAAACGGATGCGAACAAAATACAGTCGGTCATTAGATAAATCCAAAAACCGAATAAGGTGTTACCACTGGTATCGTGGTGTTCATCATGGTGCTCAGCAGAATGAGCGTCGTGTAAATCTGCTTTAATAGCAATACTCATTATCTGCCCCTTGCTACGTTATCTATATGTGCATTTTCAATACGCGCGATTTCGTCTGGTTGCACGTAGTAGTCAACATCATTGTCGTAAGCACGCATTAAGAACAATACAAACGCACCTGCAAATCCAACAATGGCTAACCACCAAATATGCCAAATTGCGGCAAATCCCATAGCGGTAATCGCAGCGGCCATAAATATCCCACTGGCGGTATTTTTAGGCATATGAATCGGCTGGTATGTTTCACGACGTTGATAGGCAGTGCCTTTCTCTTTCATGTCGGTGAACGCATCAATGTCTGTTACTGGATCTAACTGGGCATAGTTATAGAACTGTGGTGGTGAAGAGGTTGACCACTCAAGCGTATGGCCATTCCATGGATCACCAGTAGTATCTAAGTTTTGCTCACGATCACGGAAGCTGACATACAATTGTACAAACTGTAAAATAATACCCACAAGGATGATAAACGCGCCGACCACGGCAAAGTAAAGCCAGAAGTTCCACGCTGGGTTATCTGTGTGGTTAATACGACGAGTCATGCCCATAAAACCAAGCACATATAACGGCATAAAGGCGATATAGAAGCCTATCTGCCAACACCAAAATGATGCCTTACCTAAACGTTCGTTGAGGTGGAAGCCCATCGCTTTAGGGAACCAGTAGGCAAAACCAGCCATGTAACCAAATACTGCACCACCAATAATGGTGTTATGGAAATGGGCGATTAAAAACAAGCTGTTATGTAGTACATAATCTGCGCCAGGTAATGCTAACAATACTCCGGTCATGCCGCCGATGGTGAAGGTCACCATAAAGCCTAAAGACCACAATACTGGTACGGTGAAACGTAAACGGCCGCGATAAATGGTAAATAACCAGTTAAACAGTTTTACCCCAGTCGGCACCGCAATCACCATGGTCATCACCCCGAAGAAGGCGTTAACGTTAGCGCTCGACCCCATGGTAAAGAAATGGTGCAACCACACAATAAAGCCAAGTACAGAAATCGCACCCGTTGCCCACACCATTGAGGTGTAACCAAATAAGCGCTTAGAAGTAAAGGTTGAAAACACTTCAGAGAAAATACCGAAAGCCGGTAATACCAAAATGTATACTTCAGGATGACCCCAAGCCCAAAACAGGTTGATGTACATCATGGCGTTCCCGCCACCGTCATTGGTAAAGAAATGGAAATCTAAATAACGGTCTAAGGTTAATAAACCTAACACAGCGGTTAAAATTGGGAACGATGCAACGATTAACACGTTTGCCCAAGTACAGGCCCAAGTGAAAATTGGCATTTGCATTAGCTTCATGCCCGGAGCGCGCATTTTTAACACAGTGGCGATAAAGTTCACCCCGGTTAAGGTTGTCCCGATGCCGGATATTTGCAAGGCCCAGATGTAATAATCAACCCCCACCCCCGGACTGTATGCGAGTTCTGACAATGGCGGATAAGCTACCCAACCCGTTTTGGCAAATTCACCTAATCCAAGTGATATATTGATTAATATCGCCCCAGAGGTCGTTAGCCAAAAGCTTAAATTGTTTAAGAACGGGAACGCGACATCACGAGCACCAATTTGCAATGGTACGACCAAGTTCATTAGACCAATCATAAATGGCATCGCCATAAAGATAATCATGATCACGCCATGGGCAGTGAAGATTTGGTCGTAATGTTCAGGTGGTAAATACCCCGCAGCGCCATTGGTGGCAAGTGCTTGCTGAGTTCGCATCATAATCGCGTCAGAGAAACCACGGATCAGCATTACCATTGCTAACACGATATACATAATACCGAGTTTTTTATGGTCAACCGAAGTTAACCAGTCATGCCAGAGCACGCCCCATTTTTGATACTTAGTCATTAATGCCGCGATAATGAATCCAATAATGGCAACCGCAGCAAGGGTCACCATAATAATCGGTTCATGATACGGAATTGACTCGAGAGTTAATTTTCCTAGAAATGGCATGATTATTTCGCCTCCCCAGATGCAGTCGAAGAATGCTCTGTGGTTGAATGTGAAGGTGATGAAAGCCCAGAATGTTCCGCGTCCTTGTCGACCATGTGCTCCATGTTTTGCATATGCTTGGTATGATCCATACCAGACATTGATTCCATGTTGCTCATGTCGTGCATACCTTCCATGCTGTCCATTGGTTTCATATTCGAGTCTGGATGCATGTATTGCATGACAATGTAGTTAAACATGCCTTTTTGTACTGACCCGTAGTATTGCACCGGATTGTTTTCGCTCTTTTCAGCCAGTTGCTTATATTGCTCAACATCCAAGGTATTACCTTGCTGTTTTACCTTGGCAACCCAAGCATCAAAATCGTCAGCGTTTGCAGTTGCAATCGCATTAAACTTCATTCCAGCAAATCCAGCACCACTGTAGTTAGCTGAAATACCCTCAAAAGTGCCTGGCTCGTTTGCGATAAGGTGTAACTTAGTCGCCATGCCTGCCATTGAGTAGATTTGGCTACCTAACTGCGGAATGAAAAATGAATTCATTGCTGTGTCAGAAGTGATTTTAAAGTTAACCGGAACATTGGCAGGGAAGGCCAATTCGTTAACCGATGCGATGCCATATTCAGGATAAATGAACAACCATTTCCAATCTAATGACACCACTTCAACCTTCACCGGTTTAGCGTCATGCACTAGCGGTTTGTAGGGATCTAAATCGTGAGTCGATTTCCAAGTGATAACACCAAGAATGATCACGATAATAATCGGTACGACCCACACCACGATTTCAATGGCGGTTGAGTGTGCCCATTTAGGTGCATAAATTTCTTCATCGCGACCGTCGCGGAATTTCCATGCAAAATACAAGGTCATGAAAATTACTGGAATAACCACAATCAACATCAGCAAGGTTGCCACAATAATGAGATGCTTCTCATCGATGCCGATTTGACCTTTGGGATCCAGCACGCCGCCTTCACAACCGGCTAGCATAAATGCTAATGCAGCCAGTATAGGTTTACTTAAATTTCGAATTAACAAAGGAAGATTCCTCTAACCTTAAAGCTTACTACGCTACCAACAGGGGGATTGGCAGTTGCACAATAATCATCAAACGCGAATAGTAGAAAAAGATAAACTAAATCAACAATATGTGATTTTGGCTTAGTTTCCCAAAAAAGATATATCTCGCGAATGGCGTATTAAAATAAAAAAGTTAAGCTTGTAAAGGCGGGGCGCGACAACCATGTGCCGTATATTCTAGCGATTGAGGAATAACAGGAGATAGAGCACTTAGCGCATCGCTCAGTTCGAGCAAGTTGCTAAATTTAGAATTAAGATTGAATAAACGCCAAAAGTGCTGGATAACTAAGGGATTAATTAGCAATAAACTGATTAAACCCGCACCCAAAAATTCAGCTAATATACCGTCAGCAATAGCGATAAACTCGCCAATATCAATAAAATGTCCGATTGAAATAGACAAGGCATCAGCTAAAGGTTGCAGCAACAGTAACCCGAAACACAGTGTTAAATGTGCTTTACTCAACTTGGATAACCTTGTGATGCGATTAAGCGATTTAACAAGGTATTGGCAAAGGGTTAGTTTCAAGAAACGTTTCCAACCGAGCTCAAAGGAGTGGGTAGTTGAATCAATAGATCCAGCTGACGATTTTCATTTGCAGGAGAATAACAAGAAGGCGCTATTGATTGAAAGTAAATCAGAGTAGTAAAACAGCGGAATTATTAAATAAACTTGAATTTGAACAATATTTATACTGTTTATTTACATTGTTAACTGTTTTGTTACTTATCAATGGCTCAAAAGTCACAAATCTGTGATCCCTAGCACCTAATATAAATGGGTGGATGTGATCAGATATAAGCGCCTTAATTCAACAATCCTAACACGTATTGATACGCCCTTGGGGGTGGATGAGGATCATATTTTTTGCGAACTAAAATATTTTCTGGCTTCTGTATTGTTACAAATCGATACCGCAATAAACGCTTGCGGGCAGCAGATTATCTATTGAAGTTATTAGTGGCTGTCTGCGCCGGTTCAGCAGCGTTAAATAATCAAGTAATAATCACTTATGACTCGAGTATAAAGAGCCCTTCTCCACTGATGTTCCGTTGCGCGTAATGCAGCTAAGTGAATAATGATGCGGCTTTAGCACAACAAGTCTCCATCGATAAATTACACTATAATTTTTTTAAAGCGCTGCAGTTAACTCACCATAAACAGCTGGTTTTTAAATGAGTTAAATAATGAAATATCTAGATCTTTCTCAATAACCGACTGAGCTGCTACACTCATTTTGATTATATTAAGGTAAGATTAATTTTTATGCAGCGCCCACAACTACGCCAAGCTAAAACCATAGATAACGTTTTTAATAGTGCTTACTGGCACCTTAGTCAGCAAGATTTTACTATTGGCGAAATTAGTACCAAGCTTGAGCGTAAAACCGAGAACCAGCAATGGATTGATACCGTATTAGCCAAGCTAATCGACAGTGGTTATTTAAAAAATGACTTCGATTTTGCCGTGCGTTATTGCGAACTTGCTTTTAGCAATGAAGTGGGGACTGGCGCCATAAGGCGTAAGTTACAACTTCGCGGTGTGAGTGCAACAGAGATTGATGCCGCGCTAGAACAGGTTATGCACGAGCAAAAAATAAATACTTTTAAGCTCGCTACCTCAAGGCTACTAGGCCGATTTGAGAATTTTTACGGCACCAGCAGAGAAAAAGTCTATGCTCAAATGACCGCAAAAGGATTTTCTCGATCTGAAATTGATCATGCATTATCGTTACATCCACAAGGTGAAACATTGCGCAGTAAATTGGCGATAAAAGCAGAAAAAGTCGATTTAACAACTGAAATAATTAAGCTGTTTAATAAAGGTAAAGGTAAAACACTCATTTTACAGGAACTCAAACAGCGATTGATTGATGTGAGTGATTTTGAAGAAACCTTGTATCAGTTAACCTTAACAGAAGATGTCGATTTTTATCAAAGCTGTAAAAATGAGCTGGCTAAAAAACGCTATAACTTATCTGATTATAAAGACAAGTCTAAAGCGTATGCGTTTCTATCTCGTAAAGGTTTTGCCAGTGATGAAATAAAAGAGGCCATGAGCCTAGATAATGATGCATCATAAAAATAGCTTCTAGAGAAGTGCTAAACATTTTAACAATAAGCTGTGAATAAATTTTATCGATTATTCTCATTTAAAATAAATATTATACTTACGTCATCATAGTCGTTATATCGCGTTAATGTGGTTGGCTACTATTCCTTGTTATTACTATTTGGGGCGGCAAATTATGTCGTTTAAACATAAGTTAGTGTCATTTATCGTTAGTTTGTCTCTGGGCACTTTGTTTTTTCTATTTTTATTCTTATGGATAGAAAAACAGATTGCCGTTGAGCAAGAGCAAGCTGCAACAACCCATTTGGCCTTAATGAGTACTATTAGCAAAGACATTCAACACACTCTTGAGCGATTAGATAGGCTTGATGATCCAGTGTGTAGTAGTGAAATGTTGCTGCATATGCGCCGTGAGAACTTCCTGTCTATCTTTATCAAAGATATAGGCTATTCAGATGAAAATGGTAAATTGCTGTGTACCGCAGGTTTAGGGATAATTGTTACAAAGAGTATGGAATCTGAGCCCGACTACATTAATAACTACGGTGCAAAAGTGTGGGTAAATAAAGCGTTAGAGCTTTTTGATAGGTTACATACCGCGGTTGTCATCAAGCATAACGCTTTCAATGTAGTGATTGAGCCTGCGGAGATCAATAAATTCAGTTCTATGGGATTCGATTGGGAAATTGTATTCAATAGAGCAAATCATTATCAACATGTGTCAGGCAGCAATAATCTATATGTCAAAGGTATCGTTGGCAGAGTGAACTTAACCCATGCCTATCAATTTCAACAATGTGATCCTGAATCATCTTACTGCGTTGCACTGAGCCTTAGTGCTGGCGAGTTTTATGAAAAAAACCGCCTGTTGATTGCTATCATTATTACGTCATCATTTTTTCTGACATTATTTTTATATTATTTTATATCATTTAAAATCAATGGTTTTATGTCAATAAGCGCTCGAGTTAAACGAGGCGTTAAATCAAACAAGTTTTTTCCTTTATTTCAACCGATAGTCAATATTCAAACCGGTAAGATCGTCGGCTGTGAAGTGCTGGCGCGATTTGAAGATAACGAAGGTAAAATATTTCCAGATGAATTTATTCCCAAAATTAGACAGCTGGGCCTGTCATGGGAGTTTACTGAGCAACTTGTTGAAAAATCGCTGCTGCGCCTAAGTGAAAGCGGTATTGATTTGAAGGGTTTTAAAGTCAATATTAATATTTTTCCTTCTGATGTTTCTAGCGGAAAAGTGTTAAAGATAATTGATCTGCCGTATGTGAATGATCATCCCATTAAGATTGTTCTTGAGATTGTAGAAGATGAACAGTTGACCGGTAAAGAGTTTGCAAACCACTTAGAGATCCTGGTGCAACATGGTTTTCTGATTGCAATCGATGATTTTGGCACTGGATATTCAAATTTAAACCAAGTGTCAAAATTGTCGTGTCATATTTTGAAAATCGATAGAAGCTTTATTAATGCCATGGAAGGAGGGTCCATCCGTTCATCATTAATACCTTATATTGTCCAAATGGCTAACGAACTACACATAGACGTTGTTGCTGAAGGTGTTGAAAACATCATGCAACATCAAGCACTTAAAAATTTAGGAATATTAAACGGGCAAGGATGGCTATACGGTAAGCCAATGAGTGCCGATGATCTTTGTCCAATAATTAAACACTTTAAGATTTAAGGTTTGGTTTTATTCTATTGGCCCAACCTTGGGTTGGAGATGAGTTCAGCAAGGCAAGTTAGCGAGATTTTACCTATTCATATAAATAGGTTTTACTCTCGCCAACTCTGTTTGGCGTTAGTCTTTTGCACTCTTAGCGCTGGCTGTTGGTGGCGTTATTGATGAGGCTTCGCGAGATGCAAGGGATCGAGTATCGCAGTGAGTTCATCTTCGCTCAGCTCGGTTTCTTCCAGTGCAATGTCTAATACCGATTTATGTTCTTTATGTGCACGTTTGGCTATTTTCGCGGCCATATCGTAACCCACCACTGAATTGAGTGCGGTGGCAAGAATAGGATTTTTCTTCAACACTTGAGTCAAGTTGTCGGTATTGGGCGCAAAATCTGCAAATACCTTATCCGTCATGGATTGGCAGGCATGGGTTAATAAATCGATGCTGGAGAGTAACTTGTCTGCAATCAGTGGCAGCATGACATTTAATTGAAAATTACCCGATTGCGCCGCGATGGTTATGGTCGTTTCATTACCGATCACTTCAGCGGCAATCATGGCAACCGCCTCCGGAATCACCGGATTAACCTTACCGGGCATTATCGATGAACCAGGTTGCAGCGCGGTTACACTAATTTCTTGTAGTCCGGCTATAGGGCCTGAGTTCATCCAGCGTAAATCATTGGCAATTTTCATTAAGGTGATCGCCAATCCTTTGAGCGCCGAAGCCACGGCAAGAGTGTGATCTTGGCTACTCATGTATAAGGCCGGAACAGGTGCCGCCTGCCAAGGATGCTGGTCTTGCTGCTGTAAATAATCACAAGCGAGTTTGGCAAAACGCGGATCACAATTAACCCCAGTGCCAACCGCAGTGCCGCCCAAAGGTAAATGATGTAAGTTGAGCTCTGCTTGTTGGAGCTTCGCTTGAGCAGCATTGAGCTGTAGTCGCCAACATTGTAGTTCTTGCCCTAAGGTAATGGGCATAGCGTCCATTAAATGAGTGCGTCCAGTTTTGACCAAATTTGCATGCTCATCGGCCAAAAACGCTAATTTGTCACTTAAGCTATTAATGGCCGGATACAGTAGAGCCTTTAAATGCCGCACTGTACTAATGTGAATACCGGCAGGCACCACATCGTTGCTGCTTTGGCCCATATTGACATGATCGTTGGGGTGAACTTTATCCTGCAAAATGTCGCTGGCTAAGCTGGCAATCACTTCGTTAACATTCATATTGGAACTGGTGCCTGAACCGGTTTGGAACAGATCCAGTGGGAAATGGGTTGAAAAGTCGAGCTGTTTACTAGCGGTAATCGCTTGTTGGATCGCCGCCGCCATGGCGTTATCCAGCAAACCTAACTGACTATTAGCGTGTGCTGCCGCTGATTTTATGTCGAGTAGGGCAACGATTGCCGGTGTAGGAAAACGCCGCTCTGAAAATTGAAAATTATCCTGTGCTCGCTGGGTTTGTGCCTGATAATAAACATCATTTGGCACTTCAACTTTACCCATGCTGTCATATTCTATACGTATCTTACTCATAATATTTCCGACTCGATTTTTGATTGGGATATGTTAGTGTGTTCACTAAGCTTAGCAGGAAGTACTCATAAACGTTTATAGGGAGATCATTAATGAAAGACTCTATGCAATTATTGAAACAACTTGAGAGTAATGGAAAAAATTTCCGATATTACAGCTTTGACCGATTAGCCGAACACTTCGATTTATCCCGCTTACCCTTTGCGGCAAAAATATTATTAGAAAATCTACTGCGCTATGAAAATTCGGAGTTTGTCCAGCCAAAGGATATTGAAACCTTGGCCCGCTGGGATTTAGATGACTGGTCTGAAACCGAAATTGCCTTTGTCCCATCCCGGGTCATTTTACAAGATTTTACCGGTGTACCTTCAGTCGTTGATTTAGCCGCCATGCGTGATGCCATTATAACGCTAGGTGGTAATGCTGCCGCGATTAATCCGCTGAACCCGGTAGAGCTGGTTATTGACCACTCTGTGATGGTCGATGTATTTGCCGAAACAGGGGCGTTGCAACAAAATACTGCCATTGAAATCCAACGAAATCGCGAACGATATCAGTTTTTGCGTTGGGGTCAGCAAGCCTTCGATAACTTTAAAGTCGTGCCGCCAGGGCGCGGTATCGTGCATCAAATCAATCTAGAATATCTGGCAAGAGTGGTTTTTGTTAAAGAAGATGAAGATAACTTATTGTATCCAGACACCTTAGTCGGAACCGATTCCCATACCACCATGATCAACGGCTTGGGTGTGTTGGGGTGGGGCGTGGGCGGTATTGAGGCTGAGGCTGCGATGTTAGGCCAACCAGTGACTATGTTGTTACCCGAGATCGTTGGTTTTGAATTTGTCGGCAAATTGCCTCCTGGGGTTACCGCTACCGATCTGGTGTTAACCGTAACTGAACAACTGCGCTCATTTGGCGTGGTCGGCAAGTTCGTCGAGTTTTTTGGTGCCGGGGTTGATCAATTAACCTTGGCCGATAGGGCGACCATTGCCAATATGGCGCCAGAATACGGTGCCACCTGTGGCATTTTCCCGATCGACCAACAAACGCTAGATTACCTAAAGCTTACTGGTCGTGATCCAGAGCATATCGAGCTGATCAAGACATATCTTAAAAAGATGGGCATGTGGGCCAGTGCATCCGATAACAAAGCCTGTTATCACGCCAGCTTACAACTGGATTTAGGCAGTATTGTGCCTTCTATCGCAGGTCCTAAAAGGCCACAGGACAGAATTGCACTTGAGCAAGCTGGAGTCAGTTTCCGTCAGTGGTTAGACAGTCAAATCCCTGTTAGCCAAATCGACGCTGAAGGTAAAGATGAGCTGGCAAGCGAGGGTGGCCCATCGGTGCAAGTCCCCGTCGTCGATGGTAGCGCAGGTGTTGCGTGTCGTTATCGAGATAAAGACTTTGTGCTCGAAGCCGGCGCTGTGGTGATAGCTGCGATAACCAGCTGTACTAATACCTCTAATCCATCAGTGTTAATCGCCGCTGGACTATTGGCCAGAAATGCCCGTGAAAAAGGTTTACAGGTTAAACCTTGGGTGAAAACCAGTTTTGCACCTGGCTCGCAGGTAGTGACGGATTATTTAATAAAATCAGGTCTTAATGTCGATTTAGATGCTCTAGGCTTTCAGTTGGTTGGCTACGGTTGCACTACCTGTATTGGTAATTCCGGCCCATTGCCTCAGCCCGTCAGTGAAGCGATACAACAGGGCAGGCTGAAGGTGTGTTCGGTGTTATCGGGCAATCGTAACTTTGATGGTCGCATCCATCCAGAAGTACAAGCCAATTACTTAGCATCGCCGCCGCTGGTGGTGGCATATGCATTGGCCGGTAATATGAAAGCCGATATGGTTACTGAACCACTGGGTGAGGATGCTAATGGCAAAGCCGTGTATTTAAAAGATATCTGGCCAGACAATCAGGAAATCCAACAGGTTATGGCCAGCGCGGTGCAAAGCGAGATGTTTGTTTCCCGTTATGCCGATGTATACAGCGGTGATGTAGACTGGCAAGGACTTGAGGTAGTGCAGAGCCAAAAATATAACTGGCCTGATTCCACTTATGTTAAACAACCGCCATTCTTTGATGGGATCAGTGCAGAGGTTCCCCAAATTATGGGTATCGACAATGCCCGTTGTTTACTTAAGTTGGGTGATTCGGTGACTACCGACCATATTTCACCCGCGGGCTCTATTGCACCAGACAGCCCTGCCGGAGATTATTTACAGCAAGCAGGGGTTGCCATTAAGGACTTTAACTCTTACGGTTCACGCCGCGGCAACCATGAAGTCATGATGCGCGGCACCTTTGCCAATGTAAGGCTAAGAAATTTGCTGGCGCCAGGGACCGAAGGTTGCTGGACTCGCTTGATGCCGACAGGTGAGTCGATGACAGTATTTGATGCTGCCATGTATTATCAGCAACATAACACAGCGTGTATTGTGCTTGCGGGTAAGGAGTACGGTACTGGCAGCTCACGCGATTGGGCGGCGAAAGGGCCTGCACTTTTGGGAGTAAAAGCGGTTATCGCACAAAGTTATGAACGTATTCACCGTTCTAATTTGGTTGGCATGGGTATTTTGCCGTTGCAGTTTATGCCTGATGACAGTGCGGAGTCGCTAAATCTTACCGGTGAAGAGCAATTCAGTATTCCTGCTGTAAGCGCCGATCAGAAAACCGTCAATGTGTCAGTGATCGACAAAGCGGGTAAGCAACGTTTGTTTGAAGCTAAAATCCGTATTGATACGCCTAATGAGTTCAGTTATTACCGACATGGCGGTATTTTGCATTATGTATTACGCAATTTGGCTAAGTCGTCTAGCTAAGTCATTGAGGTGTATTTCAGTTGAACAGGGCGTTAAATAGCCTGTAAATGGGCCCAAGTTACATGACTTGGGCCTCTTTTTTTGGAATCGAGATGAGCCGTGACGGCGTTATTTACTTGTATTGAGTTTGGATATCGCCGCTGGCTATATCCCCCAAACGATTGCGATCGAAATAATGCAGGGTATTAATTTTCTGCCTTGTAGCCAATTCTAAATCCGCCCCAATGTTTACCGTTAACATAAATTGGGGCAGAGAGATCATGCATCACTTCACCGGTATCGCGTTTATATGTTTGCAATAAGAAACTTTCAACGTTACTGCCGCAGCGTTTACCTGTTGGATCATCAAAAATACGCTTGGTGCGATTACCGGCAAGATCGCGTTCGCGATTTCCGGTTAACGCTTGGGTAAATTTGCGGTTATGAGTGGGGAAATATCCTCTAACATCCACCGCACCAGCATAAATAATATCGGCATTATTATCTAAAATAGCTTCTTGAATACTCGGTAAATTTGAGTCGGTAAAACGATCAAAACCTGTGGTGAACTTTTGTGGGTTGGTATTAGGAATGGGTTGGTAATTTGAATCAAATAATTGCGCCTGTGTAAGCGAACCTTTAGTTAAGGCTTGTTCAAAAATTGCGCCGACATTGGCTGCAGCATTCAAAGCTACTTTGGCGATGACGGCATGTTTATCGGATAATTCAAAATGTTGTAGATGACGGAATATCTGTTCTGCAAAGCCACTGAGCACGAGCACCCTATCTGAAGCTTCAATTAAATCAGTATCGACTTTAAGAATCGAAGCGCCAATGCCTTCAATATTTGCCCCAATACCATTGGTATTATCAACGGTAAAATTAACGGTTTGATCCATTTGCAGCATTTCGCTCGCGGCACTGGCCATGCTTTCTTGACTGGCTTTGGTGAGTATATAAATTTCATTCATCCGACTAGACAGTTTGCCGCCCATATCACTGACTTGTTGCATGGCTTGTACTGATTGAATACTGTTTTGACCAATTTCGGATAGCAATGACTCAATACCTTGGGTTGCTTCGGCCGTTTTATGGGCCAGATTGCGCACTTCATCGGCAACGACTGCAAACCCTCTGCCTTGCTCTCCAGCTCTGGCGGCCTCAATAGCAGCATTGAGTGCCAGCATATTAGTTTGATCAGACAGTTTATTAATCGTATCTGTGATGCTGCTGATCGCGCTGGCTTTATTTTTTAGTTCGATGAGTAATACTGCGGTGGATTCAATTTCAGTCGACAATTTTTGTTGTTGTTCATCCACTTGCTTTATTTCTTCGGCGTAGCTAGACGCTTGTGTACTGGCTTCTTCAACTAGCGCTCGTACATTGGCTGATTGGCCTAATAGTTGTTGAGCACCTTGTTCTAAATTGCTGGCGCGTTGTGAGATTTCTTGAACATGCTTAACTTGTAAACCCATTGCGTGTGCGAGTTTTTCAATAAAAAATGATACTTCTGCTCCGCCAATGGCTATTCTAGTGGCGGCTTTACTTATGCCATTGGCAACGTGTTCATCTTGTTGAGATGAGTCCGTGCTATCTGCAGCTATAGGTTTTTTTTGGGTAAGCAGTAAGGTGATAACAGAGGCAACCGCGACTAAAAATGCATATAGCCATGAAGGTAGAGATAAAAAACTCAGCAGCATTGCTAAGGTAAATATCACTAAACCATTAATCAACATTATTTTAGTTAGCATGAAGACTCCAATCCATTTTTATTCAGATTAGCACTCTATATGTCATTGTAGGCTATCGACTTTGGTCTAAGCTTAAATAATCTACTCAATATATTCAGTGTGTCGTTAAGTGATATTTACCAATGTTTTAAGCTAACTAATTTCCCTCGCATAGGCCAAAACGCATTCACCGCAAGGGATCTGAAATGAACAGCCACGGATTAGGCTTTATGCTCGACAATTAAGCGTCGACATAGTCATTTCAGCGGGCTTAGCGACATCATTGGCGAACAAATATGGATAGACATTAATCACTAAATGCAGGATCAAGCTGCTGCTTCAATAGTGCCAATAACACCTCAGGTACAAATTTTCGTTGGGTGGTAATGGCATAGAAATTTTCATAAACATTGGGTAAGTGCTGATACACATCTAAAATCCCCTGTTCAATTTCGTCTTTAACAACCACTGGAGGTAACACAACCAGTGCGCCACTGTCGCGGGCTAAAAGACGCAACATAGCCATGTCATCGGCTTCTGCTTGCACATCGGGTTGATATTGCCAGGTCGCGCAAAAGGAATTAAATGCAGCCCTAATTTCAGTATTTTTACCCGGTAGAACCCAGCGCATGTCTTGATAACCTTCCGGGAAACTGGCGTTTATCCGGTTAGCTTTGGGGCCCACAATCGCCAAAGGTTGCCTGGAAACCAACTGGGTTTGCCATAATGGATCTTTTTTATCGACACTGATAGGTCGATTAGTCAGCACTAAATCCAGTTCGTGATCCGCCAGTCCGTTTAATAGATCACTCATGCCTCTGGCCGATAAAGAAAAGCTCACATTAGGATTGGCCAGCAACGGGCTGATAAAACTCTCCACAAAGTTACGCGATAATGTGGTTAAGACCCCAATAGATAAATGCTGCTTTTCACTCATACTGCCTTTGCGTAAAAAAGACTCCAACTCTTCGCCTTTACTGAATATATCATCGGCATAAGCCAATACACGATGACCATGCACCGTTAGGTTGAGGCGTCGTGCTCTGCGCTCAAACAACTCAACATTCATATTGTGTTCAAATTGCTTAATTTGTGCCGACAATGCTGACTGAGAAATATGCAGGTCTTTAGCGACTTGCGTCAGGTTGCCTACAACAGCGACACGCCAAAAATAATAAAGGTGATGATAATTAAGACGACTCATTATAGTTAACCAAAACAGAACGTTTTATTAGTTTATATATATTTTTATTAAATATACAGCTCTGACATACTCTGTTGACTAAAAGAAGAGGCAGTTTATGAATATCGCGTTATCGTCCGTTTTTTTATTATGTATTCCCATTACGTTACTTTTGGCTAGCGCCCTGAGTGGGCGTTTGAGTGACCGTGCGAGGTTTAATCATAAATCTACATGGTTAATTAAGCTCAGCGGTCTTATTGTTGTGCTCTATATTACAGCCTTGGTAGTAAGTATTGCGTTACCGAGTCTTCACGCTGATGCGCAATATATTAGCCAATCACGACTCAGCCTCTTGATGATGGGGCTAGTGGTCTTTATGAGTGTTATCTTAATCGCATTTTCGCGTAATTATATGGCGGGCGAACCTCGTAGCGGCACTTATTGGCACTGGCTACTGAATATTCTCGCGGCAGTGTCTGTGGTGGTGATTAGTAACCATTTATTATTATTCTGGCTCGGTTGGGTATCAATTAGCTTAGCCTTGCATAAGCTTTTAACCTTCTATCCTGAACGCCCTCGCGCTGCGCTGGCGGCACATAAAAAATTCCTCTTAGCACGCACCGCAGAAACCTCGTTATTGGCTGCAATTATATTGTTGTATCAGCAGCACGGCAGCTTATTGATAAGTGATTTACTTAGCCACTTTAATGCGGTGGCCACAAACGACAACTTACAACTAACGACAGTCGATCATATTGCTGCCGTGCTAATTGCACTCACGGCCTTAATTAAATGTGCGCAATTACCGGTACACGGCTGGTTGATACAGGTTGTAGAAGCGCCGACACCGGTTAGTGCTTTACTGCACGCAGGGGTCATTAACCTCGGTGGTTTCTTGCTGATTTTATTTGCGCCCTTGTTTATTCAATCTACAGTCGCGCAGTGGCTAGTGCTAATTGTTGCAGGATTAACCACTGTGATGGCGGCATTAATCATGACCACTCGAATTAGCATTAAAGTGCGTTTAGCTTGGTCTACCAGCGCGCAAATGGGCTTGATGTTAGTTGAATGTGCATTAGGGTTATTTGAATTAGCCTTGCTGCATTTATTAACGCACTCAGTTTACAAAGCCTATGCATTTTTGAATTCAAGCAGTGCGGTTTATGAAGACATGCAAAGGCGTCTTGCGCCAGCGGCCAATCCTAAGATGATAGATTGGATAGTGGCAGGGGTATTTTCAAGCATTATCGTCTCGATGGCAGTGATGGTTATAGACTATCAAGGAGTATGGAGTGTTTGGTTGTTATTGGTATTAGCGCTCACCATGTTATTGGCTCAGCGCCACAGTGAGCGACTGCGTAGCAGCATGATGCCCGTTTTCCTCTTAAGCATATTATTAGTGATCAGTTACAGCGGGTTTAAGTGGTTGTTTGGGGCCATTATTCCCGCCACGTCAGCCATGCATGTTGAGGCGTTAAGTGCGGTCGATATTGTCGCAATACTGTTATTTGTCAGTTTGTTTGTGCTCAATTGGATGTTGCGTTATCAGCCACATAGACCCTCAATACATCATTTACATATCGCCTTATTCGCCGGTTTATATTTAGATGAATGGCTCACTCGATTGACGTTACAAGTGTGGCCAGTGCAGTTGCCAGCACCCAGCAATAATAAAGTATTAGATAAAGCCACCGAAGTTGAGGAAGTATGACCATGAGTATCGCAGTTAAATCACCTTTGATAGCGCAACTGACTGATAGCCAGCAGGCAAAATTAACTTCCGCGGGTAACAACATTGCCCCGACATGGCCGCTCGATAAAATGATTGCTGTTAATCCATTTTGGCAAATGCGTGAGCAACCGATTGAACAAGTGTCGGCGCGAGTATCGGCACTCGATCGTATTCAGTGTTTAATGCCCAAAGTCTATTATCAGCATTTATATGCACAAGGCGACATTAGCCAGCATGCGTTGTTATTAGCGGCGGAGCAACAGGAGGTTGCAATGTCAGTGGATCAGCTTGAAGCCTTTCTTGATCAAGCCGATGATCTGACTCACTTTCACAATATTGCCGATTTATTAGATAATCAACGCGACCGATACAAAATGGCATGGCGGGATGAAATCATTCATCAAATCAGTCAATTTTGTGCAGCATATTATCAACAGTTGCGGCCCATTTTGCCTTGTCGTGATCGTTCAGCACAGCCAGATCTATACTGTCATTGGCTCGAGGTTACCGGTCGGGATCGCGGCCTGAGTATTATTATGGATGAGCCAGGCTTGCTGCACTATTTCAAACAATTACCGCAAGATGCACCGACCTTGCTCGCAGAAGCTGTTGCTGAGTTGGGGATTGATGACACTGTAATCGAGTCTTATGCCCATGCATTGTTACTTGATATCAATGGCTGGGCTTCTTGGGTCGCCTATTTGCGCTGGCAAGGCGACTTGCAGGCAACGCCGAGCGATGAAATGCTGCAATTACTGGCAATTCGTATGGCTTGGGAGTTAGTGATTTGGCGTTACTTAAAAGCACAACAAGCGGACAGTTTTATTCACTTAGCCGCGCTTTGGATGCGTGAAAAAGATCAACTGCCGCATTTACTCACGCAGCATGAGCAAGCACAACAGCCCCTTTGGGTGTGGGCAAAGGCAGCTGAACTGAGTTATCAACACAAGCTGAACACTCAGTTAGTGAATGCTCAAAAGCACCCTATAACAGCGCCAAAGTTACAGGCCGCATTTTGTATCGACGTTCGTTCAGAGGTCATACGCCGGGCGTTAGAAAATCAGAGTGATGATATCCAAACCATGGGGTTTGCGGGCTTTTTCGGATTACCTATCGAGTATCAACCGCACGACAGTGAATTGTCTCGCCCTCAGTTACCTGGATTGTTACAGCCGATCATCCGAGTGTCTGAATGGCGTGATACACAGGCTCAAACCGATACGCTAAATAGCAAGGCTCGTTGGCAAACCTGGTCACAAGCTGCGCCGTCAGCATTTTCTATGGTGGAATCCATGGGCTGGCTCTATGCTTTTAAAATGCTCAAAAAATCATTTTTTGCCAAACAAACCCACAATCCTGTTAATGCACTGACTCATCAAAAAAGCTGGATCTTACGTAAAAATGATCAGCTACTGTCGTTAACCGATAAAGCTGAACTGGCTAAAAGTATCCTAAATGCCATGGGATTAAGCCAATTTTCACCTACGGTATTATTGGTCGGACATGGAAGCCACACCACCAATAACTTACATGCTGCGGGCTTGGATTGTGGTGCCTGTGGCGGTCAAACTGGTGAAGTAAACGTGCGGGTTTTAGCCCAATTATTAAATGAGCAAGATGTACGTAAAGCATTGTTAGATCTAGAGGTTGTAATTCCTAGCACGACCCATTTTGTGGCCGCATTGCATAACACCACCACAGATCATATTGCTTGCTTTGATGCCGACATCGATCCCGTTCTAGTCTCATGGCTAACAGCGGCTACAGAAACGGCGCAGCGAGAGCGTTTGGTTCACATCTCCCCAGAGTTAGCTGGTAGCAGTGCAGCTGAATTAGATCGATTTTATATTCAGCGCAGTAATGATTGGTCTCAAGTGCGTCCAGAATGGGGTTTGGTAAACAATGCCGCTTTTATTGTGGCACCTCGATCTTGGACCAGAAATGTCAATCTGCAAGGTCGAAGCTTTTTACATGATTACCAATGGCAAAATGATGCTGACTTTGGCGTTTTAGAATTGATTATGACCGCGCCTATGGTGGTAACCAATTGGATTAATATGCAATATAACGCATCGGTGAGCGATAATGTTAAATACGGTAGTGGTAATAAGTTACTGCATAACGCTGTCGCGGGTCATATTGGTGTGTTTGAAGGTAACGGTGGCGATTTACGTATTGGCCTGTCGATGCAAACGCTGCATGATGGCCAAAAATGGATGCATCAACCGCAACGTTTAGCTGTGTATCTCGCTGCACCAAGAGAGCCCATTGAGCAGATCACGGCTAAACATGACAATGTGCGCTGTCTTGTCGATAACCAATGGTTGTATTTACTGCGCTGGTCAGATGAAGGCGTAATTGAACGTTACTATCAGGGGCAGTGGTTACCACAAGCGGCTTAACATTTGTCGGCCTGTAACGTTAGTGCAGGTGGTAACAATTATAATGAGTCGCGATTATTTTTATCAGTCGTCCGTTGGCGTATGAACCTCGCGTAGAGGTCAATACGCCTTGGAAATAGGTTTACCGAGTCATACTTGGCCTAATAAGGACTTCATTTAAGCTTATGATATCTTCGATGGTTTTCCTGTCATAAGTAGTCATGGTTATTTTTACACAGCAATTACCATATTTTACTATTTCACCATTCATTATGTGCTCATATGACCTTAGCGTGATAGGTTCCATCAGTAAGTTATTTTTTTGGTAAAGTTCAACGTTTACCAAGCCACTTCCTAGTGCACCGAAATCGTAACTGGTTAACACTAAGGTGCTATTTTTATTGACTTCATATATAGATTTGTATTTTTCGCCGTATTTTAAAAATGTTGATACATGATAAGAAGCTAATACAAAGCCTACTATGATTAATAATAGTTTCACTTTGAGTTCAGCCAATAAAGAACCGCATAGCAGTATCGAAAACAGCAGTAAATTTAATGTGCATCAAATATTTTATAGTTCTCAAAGCTATAGAAATATAAATGGTAATCAAAATATGTGGACAGTAATTTATATAAAATAACTGAGCTAATTAATGCTATTCCTGACAGTCTTTTCATGGCTGTTATTCTTCGCTTTCTTGTCTGGTGTTCGGTCTGTTTTATGGTTAATTCAGGCTTATCTTGTTCACACAGTCAATTGATCAGAACTTTCATTCTACAATGGTACAACCATAGTGATTGATCCTTATAGCCATTAATGACCTGCTAAAAATTATCATCGATAAACCATCCGATTTGCCTAGATTTATGCTAAAGAATAGGCTGGTTAATTAACCTTAAGTGAGCCTTTGTCAGCTTGCATTTTTATGGTGTAGGGTAAAACGACGGTATCAGAAACCACAGAAAACACCGTATCAAAAACAATAATAGGGACCTTGTTAACTGAGCCACCTAAATTGACCGTTTTACTTGGCTCACCATATAAAAGGCAGAAGTTATACGAAACACCGCTATAGACTCTTGGTATCTCTTCACAATAACTTTTTTTGCCATTCTGCGAGATATTAAGATGATTTTGTGGGGGATCAATGGTTTTAATGGTTGCACATGAAAATGTACATAGCGCGACTAAAATGAGTGTGAATCCTTTCATAAACAAGTATTCCTTTCAATGATAATGACAGTGTTCGAATACTGATTATTCCCATTCAGCTTGAGTATCAGTATCAATGCACACACAACTAATTGATAACAATTGAACTTAGCAGAATACTCGCCACAATACTATTTTGCTTATTGCTATCGCTTTTTATTTCATGTTGAGTGCTTACTGTCCGACTTTTCACAAGCCACATAATGGATGCTGTTGGCGTATTTGATATGTTAAATCGCTTTAGCCTCGCGGATCATCTCGAACTGTATTGGTGATGATCTGCGAGTAAGTAAATGCTTTAGCCGCTAATTAGCAATCTTGTGAGCCAAACTATCGGCAAATTATTTAATGATGTAATTTGTTATGCAGGATAGCGTACTTATGTTTTTTGGTTGATGGTCGAGGGTAGCTATCGTCATCTTCAATGGTTAGCTTAAGCGTTCCCTTTTTAGCGACGTTATCATGATTATGGACCTGCCATAAAACAACATAATCAGTCGGCATAAGTGAGGGCATCTCAACAGAAAAGACCTTGCTTTCACCTTTCGGCACTTGAATGTTTAAATTGAGCCCGTAGCCGTCCATGTCGTTAAGCGTTAGTGAATCTAATGTCACTATTTCATCAAATGACAGCTTTATTTTTCTCGCTGGTGCCATAATAAACTCAACCGCCACAGCGCTATTATTGGACGTTAATTCGTTGGCCACAACACTATTTGTGACCAACACAGTAGATAAGAATAATCCTAAACCGTGGTAGATTTTCATCTCAACGCCTTACCATTTACTCAATAGCGACCGCAAACCGGTGTAAGTTTATCGCTTGTTTGACACAAGATGCTTTAGTCCGATTGCTATTATTTCGGCTAACATAAGGTGCCGGTATGCACGATTGGCGTGATCCAGTAACGACACGGATTATGTTTGCACACTAGCGCAAGGGCGCTCAATAATGCCTGCTGCTGATCAACTGGATGCATAATTTCAAATTTACAAAATTCTCGGTAACCTTCAACCTGTTCCTTAATATTAAAGTGGCTATGTTCGCGACTAAAACCACAAATATCACCTAGGCTAAAACCTGATAAGAAATCCAGCTCGATTAAAGTATCGACGATATCATCCTTGATATCATTTTGAGCGATCAGCACTAACAATTGCTCAGTGATCATTTACGTTTCTCCAGCCAGTAATAAAGAATTGGTAATAAATAAAGTGTTGTAATGGTTGATGTTAACAAACCACCAATCACAACAATGGCTAACGGTTTTTGGATTTCAGCCCCAGGACCAGAAGCAAATACCAACGGCATTAAGCCAAACATTGCTGTCGTGGCTGTCATCAAAATGGGTCGTAAGCGCCTCGCGGCACCCTGTTCTACTCGTGCTAATAAACCACTGAATAGATGCTTGGTTTGCTCGTAATAACTCACCATCACGACACCATTAAGTACCGCTACGCCAAGCAGGGCGATAAACCCGACCGATGCTGGTACCGACAAATATTCGCCAGACAAATATAGGCTCACAATACCGCCCATCATGGCAAATGGCACGTTGGCGAGGATTAAACCGGCTTTCGCTAATGATCCAAAGGTAGTGAACAAAATCAGCGTGATTAACGCAATTGCAATGGGGATAACCAAGAGTAAATTATTAGTCGCACGTTGTTGGTTTTCAAACTCGCCACCAAAGCTGACACTGTATCCGCTAGGGAACTTAATATCGGCCGTGATTTTCGCGTTGAGCTCTTCAACAAAGCTGACGATATCGCGCCCTTGAACGTTAGTGGTGATCACCGAGAAACGGTCGCCTTGCTCACGTTCAATTAAGATAGGTCCTTCTTTATAGCTTAACTTAGCCACATCTGTTAAACGCTTTAAGGAATGGTCTGGCATCACCAATAACTGATTTTTCAGTTCATGAATGCTGCTTAAGCCACCTTGATTATTGGCTATCAGAACTGGAGTACGCTTTTTACCCTGTAGCACTTCGGTAACAATTACCCCTTCAAGCTGACTCTTTAAATAGCGAGCAAACTCCATGGTGCTCATGCCAAATCCACGCGCCATTTCATTGTCTAAGGTTAAGTTAATAAAAGGACTGCCTTCAATCATCGACATTTTGACATCGATACTGCCAGCTGTTGCACTAACAAGCTGTTCTATTTGCGCAGTTAATTGCCCTAGAGTATCGATATCGGTACCAAATACCTTAATCGCTACATCACCAATACTGCCGGTGAGCATTTCCGAAACGCGCATTTGGATCGGCTGGGTAAAGTTAAAATTAACTCCAGGATACTTAAGCAACTCGCTGCGAATCGCCTCAATTAATTGCTCTTTAGAATCAAATCGCCACTCATCGCGTGGGGCCAGTTCTAAAAACACATCGGTCTCATTGAGGCCCATTGGATCTAACCCAATTTCATCCGCTCCGGTACGAGCAACCATCTGTTTAATTTCAGGAACCGCAGCAAGCAAGGTCTGCTGAATTTGCTTATCTATCGCAATAGAGGCTGCAAGCGAAATAGAAGGCGACTTTTCTAACTGTAAAATAATGTCACCTTCATCTAAGGTTGGCATAAAGGTTTTACCCACTAAGCTAAACAAGCCTAAACTGACGATGAGTAAGGCAAACGCGATGATCATAAAAGGCTTTTTATGGTTAAAAGTACTTTTAAGGCTGCGAAGATACGCTGCTTTTAGCTTCTCGATAGCCTTAGGTTCTTGGGCAGACTTTTCATTCACCAGATAAGACGCCACCACAGGAATAACGGTGAGTGATAACACCAATGCAGACAACATGGCGAACACAATCGTCACGGCGACTGGAGTAAACAGTTTGCCCTCCAGCCCTGTAAGTGTCAGTAATGGCGAAAACACTATCATTACAATGACAGTGCCCGATACCACCGGAATCGCGACATCTTTCGTGGCGCGATAAATAAGGTGTAAACGGGGTAACCGTTGCTTAGTCGCAATCAGGTTGACCATGTTTTCAACCACCACCACGGAAGAGTCGACTAACATACCTATGGCGATCACTAATCCACCCAAGCTCATAAGGTTGGCGGAAAGATCAAATAGGTCCATCATTAAAAAGGTCGTTAATGCCGCGAGAGGCAAAGACAGCGACACCACCAAAGCGGCGCGGACGTTGCCTAGAAACAGTGCCAGTAGCACAATAACTAACAGTACAGCCTCAAACAATGCACTCGAAATGGTATCGATGGCGGTATTAATTAGGTTTGCGCGATCATAGAAGGTATTAATCACACTGCCTTCAGGTAATGTGGCGCTGATTTGATCAAGCTTTTCTTTAATACTACTGACCACTTTGGCCGTGTTAGCATTTTTAAGAGCAATAATTAACGCTTCAGCAGCTTCTTCACCGTCTTTGGTTACTGCGCCATAACGAGCTAAATGACCAATCTGAATATCTGCTAAGTCTCGAAGGCGGTATACCTTGGCATCATCAACCTTAATAACCAGTTGCTTTAGCTCATCAATATTATCAATTCGACCTTCAGCACGGACAATAATAGTATCAGTGCCGATAGTGAGTTTTCCGGCGCCTTCATTGTGGTTATTATCAATAATGGCTTGTTGAAGTGAGGCAAAACTCACCCCAGCAGCGGCCATCGCAGACGGATTAGGATTAATGCTAAAACTCTTAGCATAACCGCCTAAAATATTAACATCGGCCACTCCAGCAACGGTGCGCAGGAGTGGACGAACCTCCCACTCCAGTAGCTGCCTGCGTTCCATTAGAGATAAATTAGGGTTTTCCAAAGTGAACATAAAAATCTCACTCAATGGTGTACTCATAGGTGCAACACCACCCGATACCCCCTCCGGAAAACTGTCCCACACTGCGGCAAGTCGCTCGCTCACTTGCTGTCTGGCCCAATAGATATCAGTCCCTTCAGTAAAGTCTAGGGTAATGTCGCTGATGGCATATTTGGTGGTTGAACGTAAAATAGCCTGATTAGGTATCCCCAATAATTCAGTTTCGATAGGCACGGTAATTTGTGCTTCGATTTCTTCAGGGGTCATGCCTGGCGCTTTTAAAATGATCTTAACCTGAGTCGGTGAGATATCAGGAAAAGCATCCAGCGGAATAGCAAACCAAGCGCGAGCACCAGCGAGCATTAATATCAGCGCGACAATCAGAACAAATATGCGCTGAGTCAGCGAAAAACGGATGACGGAAGCGAGCATATTATTCGCCTCCTAAGCCAAGTAATATCCCTTTAACAGCCGCAACAGATTGAGATAATACTTGAATTTGGCTTAGGTCTTGATCGCTCGCAACAATATATTCATCAGAGGTCGAACCTAAAATATCTATACTGAGCGCCGATAATGTTTGCGCTGTTTGGATAAAGATTTGGCTCTCTTGTTGCCAGCTAAATACGCTATTTTTAGGTAACATATACACGGCTTTTTGATACTCGGGTATCACAGTGATTTGTTGGCCTAACAGTAAGTTACACTCTTGAGGTACCGGCTTTGACCATGCCGTTAAAAACACACCATCAGCAATAGCCGATACTTCATCTATCGAAATATGACACAGATTAATATTTACTGCAGATAATGACGTTGATTGGCTCATGGGCACATTGACTTTAACCCTTATGCTGTCCGCAGGTACTAGCGAAAATAGCTGGGCTCCTGCGGTGTAAGGACTATTGAGATGATTCAGATTGACAATGCCTGCAACAGGGGCAATCACGACTAATGATTCTGTTTTGGCATCGATACTTTGCACCATCTCCATAAAATGCTGCATATGTTCGTATTCAAGATGAGTGCTGAAATAATCTTGGCTGATCTCACGCCACTTTTCCGTGCTAATACTGCCACTTTCTAATAATGGTTTATTACGGTCGTAACGCTGCTTGGCTAGTTGATAAAGACTTTTAGCAGCCTCTATTTGAGCCAGAAAATGAAACACTTCAGGACCCGTCAACCTCACAATCGCTTGACCTTTGGTGACGATTTGCCCCTGACCGACTAAGAAAGTCACTTGTTGGATATTCTCAGGGGTCATAACCCAATAATCATTACCGGGTAAACGCTCAATTTGTGCTGGCAGTGAACTACCTTCATAACTGGCTACTTTTCGAGGCTGGATATAGCTCAATTCTAAGTTACCCAAATCTTCAAGCGATATCGACTCCGCGGACGCGATACTGGCTAATATATAAAAAGGTACGCATAAAAGGCTAACGCCAAATTTGGCCATCATAATGAAATTCCTAAGGCTTGCAGTTGCTGAGAATGAAGTTGTTGCTGAGTGACTTGGTTAAGCGCTAATTGCGATTCAGTATCAAGCGCGTCCATATAGCGACGCAGCCAGATTTCATAGCCAATTTGATTGTGATCTTTCACTTTGGCCAAATGTTCGGTGATGGTTCTGCTTAAAGACAGTCCGCGCTGCAGTAACGCCTGTTGCTGGCGAAGACTTTGCTGTTGCATAGCCAGTTTTTCTGTTTGGGTCTTTAATTCAAGATAGATGCGCTCACTGTTTAGGCTTTGTTCTTGATAATCTTTTTGCCAAATAGACAGATCACTTTGTGATAGTGCTGAGCCAAAACTCAGCGGTACGCTAATCCCTAGGCCTAAATGTTGGTCATTAAATTGATCGCCAGCGGTTTCTTTTGCCGTTAACGACACAGTCCAAGGATCTTGCTCTCCCGCTTGCTGACTTTTGATCATTAACAACTGTTGCTGCTGTTGCAGTGATTGCAAGCGCCACAATGGATGCTGCATTAAGGCCGTGTTAACCGTATCAGGGTTAGCTGAGTCAGGAACAGACACGGGATACGGTTGTTCTTCTATTTGCTCAGGCATTTCATTTCGGCCTGTTAACGAGCGAAAAAGCGATAGTGCATCAGCTTGTTGCTGCTTAAGATCAATTTGGGCTAGATCAATGTCAACGCGCTCACGTTCTAACAATAATAAATTCACTAAAGGTAACTCTCCAGCATCGGAAAGTTGTTTTTGTTGAGTGTGTAATTTTTCGAGTAAGGTGGCTTTACGATTGAGCTGGCTAAGTTTGACCGATGCGATACGATGCTCCCACATGCTTTGCCTGAGCAAACCAGATAAGTACAGTCTTTGTAATGCGACCTGCTGACCTTGTAAGTCCTGGGTCAATTGTCTCAGCTGTTTATCACTAGAGTGCAAACTGAATGATTTGATAGGTAGGTTAAGCGATACTTCTTGCTCATAAATGTTACTATTATCAAGGTCGCTAAGATAACTTAAGTTAATACTGGGTAAGCCGGACAACCAAGTTGAACTGCTTAATTCCACCCCGCGGACATCATTGGTTGACATCTTGTTAGCTTGTGTCGCTTTTAACCTATCTTGGCTGATTTGCAACAGCTGCGGCAGTTGGTTATTAGGCGTTGCATAGCTGTAAGTGCCACAACTTATAAACGCGATGAGAAGACATATCTTGATACTAAACTTAACAGCAGACATAAGTGATTTCTGTAACCCAAAATGTATAATCATAATATTCATGTTGGTGTTACATCGCATGGGTAGCATGTATCATAAACCCCCTTATGGTACATATGTACCACAGCGTAGGACTTTGATTTAATTTATTAAATTATCTTGTGTTATTTTTGGGGTTATTTTTTATTATTGCTTTGCGTCAGGATTGTTACCATGAAAAAAGATGTTTTTATTATTATATTATTGCTGTTGATAACGTTATTTAAACTTTTTGACATCTTTGCTGACTTGCAACTCAACCTCCCAACTTGGCATATTGCACAAGAGGGGATCTTAGTATTGCTTACCATATTGGGCAGTATTTATTTAGGTTTCGATCTGATACGCAGCTCTCGCCAGGTAAAAGCTCTTAGAAGTAAACTCGTAAAAGCAGATAAGCAGATTAATAATATGTCGAGTCAAATGCATGCTGCCAGACAAGAATACAGCCTAACAATTGCAGCACAATTTACTGCTTGGGGTTTTACCAAAAGTGAACAACAAGTGGCACTTTTACTGTTAAAAGGCCTCAGTTTTAAAGAAATTGCCGAAGTTCGTTTAACCAAAGAAAAAACCGTTCGCCAACAAGCATCAACCATTTATAGTAAAGCACAAGTCGATGGACGCCATACTTTGTGCGCATGGTTTATGGAAGATTTTATTCAGGAATAAAGTCGCAATAAAACGCTAGTGATAATTATTAGCAACTATTTTTAGAGTATGGATTACAGCTCAACACCCATTATGGGTTTTAAGCTGTATTGATAATCGTTGATAACGTATTTCAGTTTAATATCATATTATTGAAATCAACATCTTAATGCTCAATATAATCAGCAGAACCGCAAATACTTTCTTTAACAGTGACACGGGTAACTTGTGGGCCAGTAGTGCACCATAGGGTGCGGTTATAAAACTGGTTACTGAAATTAATATCACCGCAGGCAGATATACATAACCTAAGATATAGTCATTTACTGACGAAAAACTCCAACCATTAATCAAATACCCAATAGTACCTGTAATAGAAATGGGGAGCCCGATAGCTGCAGATGTACCAATGGCCTTCTTAATGTCAATGTTCTGCCATGTTAGGTAGGGGACGGTTAGAGAGCCACCACCAATCGAGACTAATGCTGATATAGATCCTATACCTAAACCCGCTGAAAATAAGCCTGCTGGCCCTGATAACTGCCTTGATGGTTTTGGTTTTTTATTTAAAAACATCTGCGTCGATACAAATGCCATAAATAATGCAAAAAAGATCCCCAGATATAATGAACTTAAATATGAGGCTAAAAATGTTGCAGTAAATGTACCTAAAATAATGCCTAAAACCATACCTTTAACAGCCAACCATACAACCGCACCTTTTGCATTATGAGATCGGAAACTGGAAAAAGAAGTGATCACCATGCAAGCCATTGAAGTTCCCAACGCCAAATGCACTACATGATCGATAGCGATACCGTGCAATAGGAATATAGAGGTTAATGTCGGGACTAAAATCCCACCACCACCGATACCTAATAACCCAGCCATAAAACCGACAAAGGAGCCTAATAATAAAAATAGTAAAATCCACTCAGGTTGTAACATCTTCACTCCATATTCAATATTTTTATAAAATCATCGATATAGTCTTAGTATATTTATCAGTTTGTGTGCCGAAAATGACCTTTGGGCTTTGGCGCTTTAATGCGTGGTGAGCAAGGTACTCTGCATATAATCTAGAACAAAGCGATGGCATTTATCGCTGGAAATTCAAAAGGTTATTTCAGTTGTGCAGCGTGGTAGTTGTGGTTAGGTGATTCATCATTAAATTCATAAATGAGTTGTCATTGCTTATGATAAACACCACGAAGTAGGTTGCAGTTAGGCACACTAGGCTATGGTTTGGCATAGGTGATTTTATTGATGTACCAGATTTTATCGCCTTTGGGAGTACTGACCACGGCTTCATCGTCGACTTGTTTTTTGAGTAAGGCGCGCGCCATTGGTGAGTCGATGGAGATGTAATCTTTGCGTTCGTCATAAATTTCTTCTGGACCGACAATTTTAAACGTTTTGATATCACCTGCATCGTTTTCGATTTCGACAATGGCGCCAAAAAACACTTTGCCTTCTTGCTCTGGGGCATAATAGACGATTTTGAGCTCTGGCAGCAGCTTACGTAAATAGCGCACTCTACGGTCAATTTGCCTTAATAAACGCTTATTGAAAGTGTAATCTGCGTTCTCTGAGCGATCGCCAAGACTTGCCGCCCAGGTGACAATTTTCGTCACTTCAGGACGTTGTTCTTTCCACAAGTAGTCGTGCTCAATTCTGAGTTTGTTATAGCCTTCTAAAGTGATTAGCTTTGTTTTCACGCTGGGTACTCTTCTATGTGGTCGATTAACTGTGCCATGTTGTCTGTGGTTAAAAAATTTACAACCAAGAAGCCGCAATATTTATCTGTGTGTTTTAGCACTTCAGGCCTGATGATGCATTCTTTTTATTGATTATCTTAAAAGCCTTTCGTACTAGCAGCGAACTGATGGTCTTTATGGTATCTTTGGCATAATTTTATTTTAAACCATGTCGAATTCGATTGATTATGCATAATATTGCCCAGATTATCGCTCAAGAACTTAATGTCCGTGAACAACAGGTCACAGCGACCATTGCGCTATTAGATGATGGTGCAACAGTGCCGTTTGTGGCGCGTTATCGTAAAGAAGCAACCGGTGGTTTAGATGACACCCAGTTGCGTAACTTGTTTTCTCGCTTAGGGTATTTACGTGAGTTACACGATCGCCGTGAAGTGATTTTGTCGAGTATTGGCGCCCAAGGGAAATTAACTCCAGCGTTAACTCAAGCGATTAATGACGCCGACAGTAAAACCCGTCTTGAAGATTTATACCTACCATTCAAGCCAAAGCGGCGCACCAAGGGCCAAATTGCTATCGAAGCAGGTATTGAGCCGCTGGTCGATGCTGTGTTGGCTGATCGCCAATTAGATCTAGATAGCAAAGCCAGTGAATTTATTAATCCTGCAGCCGGTTTTGCCGACATTAAAGCTGTGCTTGATGGTGCACGGTTTATTTTAATGGAACGCTTTGCCGAAGATGCAGAATTACTGCGTAAAGTTCGCCAGCATTTAAGTCAGCAAGCCGTTCTTGAAAGCCGCATGGTAAAAGGCAAAGAAAAAGAAGGCGCTAAATTCCGCGACTACTTCGAGCACAATGAGTTGATGAGCAAAATCCCATCACATCGTGCTTTAGCCATGTTACGCGGTCGTAATGAAGGCATGTTAAGCCTATCGATGAATGCCGATCCAGACACCCAAGCTGCTGAAGGCAGTTATTGTGAAGTGATTATTAGCGATCACTTTGGATTGCGTCTCAGCAACAGTAGTGTTGATGAATGGCTGAAAACAGTAGTGACCTCGACATGGCGGATTAAAGTTGCTCTGCAAATGGAAACTGAGTTTATTGCCAAGATGCGTGAGAGCGCAGAAGAAGAAGCTATTAAAGTGTTTGCCCGTAATCTGGGTGATTTATTGATGGCAGCACCTGCAGGTGCTAAAGCGACCATGGGGCTTGATCCTGGGATTCGTACGGGTGTGAAAGTAGCGATTGTAGACAACACAGGTAAGCTGGTGGCCCACACGACTATTTACCCCCATGCACCACAAAACTTGTGGGACAAGTCGATTCGCACCCTAAGTAACTTAGTCGCAATGCACAAAGTGAGCATTATCGCGATTGGTAACGGTACTGGCTCACGTGAAACCGACAAGCTTACCGGCGAGTTAATTGCGGCCATGAAAGAGACGCATCCAACGCTGACTAAAGTGATTGTCAGTGAAGCGGGGGCATCTGTGTATTCGGCTTCTGAATTTGCTGCTAATGAATTTCCTAATCTTGATGTATCTATTCGTGGCGCTGTCTCTATTGCACGTCGCTTACAAGATCCGTTGGCCGAGCTAGTAAAAATTGAACCTAAAGCCATTGGCGTAGGGCAATATCAGCATGATGTTAGCCAAAGTCAGTTATCGCAGTCGCTGGACGCTGTGGTCGAAGATTGTGTGAATGCCGTGGGTGTTGATTTAAACATGGCATCGGCACCATTATTGGCTCAAGTGGCTGGATTAACCAAAGCTTTAGCCAAAAACGTGGTTGATTTTCGTGATGCGAATGGCCAATTTACTAACCGTAAGCAACTATTAAGTGTGGCCCGTTTAGGGCCCAAAGCTTATGAGCAAGCGGCAGGTTTTTTACGTATTCGTAATGGCGATAATCCTCTGGATTCTTCATCTGTTCACCCCGAAGCCTACAGCTTGGTTGAGTCGATTGCTAACGCTAAGCAATTGCCATTAACAGAACTGATCGGTAATAGTGATTTGTTAAAACAGATTAACGCTGCCGATTTTGTCACTGACGCATTTGGTATACCTACCATTAATGATATTTTGGCCGAACTAGACAAGCCTGGTCGCGATCCTCGCGGCGAGTTTAAAACCGCGACGTTTAAAGACGGTATCGAAGAGTTAAAGCATCTTAAAGTTGAGATGATTTTGGAAGGCGTGGTCACTAACGTGACTAATTTTGGTGCTTTTGTCGATGTGGGCGTACATCAAGATGGTTTAGTGCATATTTCATCGTTAACCGACAAATTTGTTAGTGATCCGCACACCATAGTCAAAGCGGGTGATGTGGTGAAAGTCAAAGTCATGGAAGTTGATATTGAGCGTCGTCGCATTGCATTAAGTATGCGTCTTGACGAAAAAATCGATACTGAAAAAGCGACCAGACAGTCACAACCTAAGCCACAAAATAGTCACCATAAAAAGTCAGCCGCGGCTAAGTCTTCAACTAATTCCCAAACTGAGGGGCATAATAAACCTACTAATAAGCCAGTCAAAGTGCAGCAAAATGCTGCTATGGGCAATGCGTTTGCTGACGCTTTTGCTAAACTTAAAAAATAGCCTATTAACGCCCAGACTCCACACTCTATATTAATAGAATGTTAATTATTAAAACCCTTTCATCTTAGATGTTAGGGTTTTTTTGCTTATAAGGCCATATTATTGAAACTGAATTAACAAAACAGCAATAATTCAGTTTATATTAAGTGAATCTTAAGTTTCAGAGTGGAATATCGCCACCAATTAAGTTAATAGTGAGTGGCAACATTGAAATTACTAACGCAAACACTATCTCGTATTACCCAGAAAAGTTTCAGTTATGAGGCAATGATCTTCATCATTGCTATTTATTTTGGGTTTGTGCTGAATATTCCGCTAATACGTAAAATCTATGAGTTATCCACAGAGGGGCATGTACTTTTTTCTCTGTCGCCAGCCATTTTACTGACTGGCTGTTTTATGCTGATATTCAGCTTCTTTGCGTATAGATTTGTGTTTAAACCCGTGATGATTGTATTACTACTGACGTCGTCTGCGGCAATGTACGCCATGCTAAAATATAACGTCATGTTTGATTACGGCATGATTGAAAATATTTTCGAGACCAATTCAGGCGAAGCATGGTCATATGTCAGTCTCCCTTCCGTTGGCTATGTGTTGCTGCTAGGTATTTTGCCATCTATTTTGCTTTATCGCGCTAAATTAACCAGTGGCCCATCATTCGTTAAAGCCATCTTGCAGCGTGTTGGATTTACGCTAGTGAGCTTGGCAATAATCGGAGTTATGGTGCTGTTTTTCTACAAAGATTACGCATCGGTAGGGCGTAATAATAAATATCTTAATAAGATGATTATTCCGGCACATATTTTTAATACAGTTAAGTATTTAAATAACCGTTATTTTACTGAAAAATTAACCTTTAATCCTATTGGTCAAGATGCACACTTGCTGGCTAACAGTAATAACAAGCCGACGTTGATGGTCTTAGTTGTTGGTGAAACAGCCCGCGCGCAAAATATGGCTTATAACGGTTATCAACGTGATACCAATCCTTACACCCAAAATTTAGGGATTATTGCGCTGCAAAATGCGTTTTCTTGCGGGACTGCAACTGCCTACTCTTTACCTTGTATGTTTTCACGGTTGACTCACGATAATTACAACCGTGAAGCTGCTGATGCGCAAAATAATGTCCTAGATGTGATAAAGAATGCCGGTGTTGAAGTCACTTGGTTTGATAGTGATGGCGGTGATAAAGAAGTCGCAGCCCGCTTGACCAAGATTGATATTGCGCCTAACGATGATCCTATATTATGTGATGGTTCAAGTTGTTATGACCAAGTGTTAGTCAATAAGCTTAGTGCTAAGTTGAAGCAAGATGTTGAAAACCAAACTTCTTCAGGCAAAAACAGCTTAAATAATCAGATGATTGCTTTGCATACTATGGGGAGCCACGGCCCGACCTATTGGAAGCGATATCCTGAAAATATGCAGCGATTTTCACCAGCATGCAGTCGCAGTGATATTGAAAACTGTACTGATGAGGAGATCGTCAATGTATATGACAATACCCTAGCATATACCGACTATATATTAGCCGAAACCATTAAAGTACTGCAGCAATACCAAGATAAATATAATGTCAGCTTAGTGTATCTTTCTGATCATGGAGAGTCTCTGGGTGAAAACGGCATGTATTTACATGGCACACCTTATGCCTTTGCACCTAAGGAGCAAACTCATATTCCTTGGTTTATGTGGTTACCACAAGATTACACTCAAGCGAAAGGAATGGATCGTCAATGTTTGGTTAATTTAGCTCAAACAGGGACTTTTTCCCATGACAATTTGTTCCACTCATTGCTAGGGCTTTATGGGGTTGCAACTTCGGTACATGATCCAAAGTTAGACATCACCACAGCGTGTAAAACTAATTAAAGTGGCCGGATAAATGACCTCATCAATTTCAAATTCATCTTCTAGCCAGCGCAATGACGAGAGTATCAACATGGAAAAAATAGTGGTTAAACGTACCGGTATAATGCGTTTACTTTATACCTGTAAAAATACCTTTAATGGCTTAAAGTGGATGTGTCGCAATGAAGCAGCATTCCAACAAGAGTTACTGCTGTTTATCCCATTAACGATATTTGCTTGTATGGCCAATATTAGCGCACCACAATCGGCTATATTAGTGTTGGCATTACTGTTTGTGTTGTTTGCAGAGCTGGTTAACACCGCCATAGAGGTAGTGGTTGATCGTATTGGCTTAGAGTTTCATACCTTGTCCGGTTTAGCCAAAGATATTGCCTCGGCCTTTGTGTTTATTAGTATGTTAATGGCTGTCGTTGTATGGTGGGTTATTTTGTCGGCATAGCTGACTTAACCCTAGTTGCTAGCTTGTTATGCAAAATAGTTGCAATAAAGACTCATAATCGTTTTAGGTAATGGTTCTTTTTGCAACATTAATCGCGATGTGGATAAAGGCGTAATTATGATAAAGGACACTCAATGAAAGTGCTGTTAATTGAAGACTCAGAAGCCTTGCGTCGCGGCATTAGAGTTGGCTTAGATCATTTAGGCTATACCGTTGATGAAACCGGTGATGGTTCTGAGGGATTAAGCATGGCGCTGACTAACCAGTACGACTTTATTATTTTAGATTTAATGTTACCTAACGTCGATGGTATCAGTTTACTCAAAAGCATCCGTAAACTGGGTAATCAGGCTAAAGTCATTATTTTATCAGCTAAATCTCAAGCTGAAGATCGAGTCAATGGACTATTATCGGGGGCCGATGATTACCTGACTAAACCTTTTTCGTTTGACGAATTACAAGCCAGATTAATCACTCTTGGGCGACGGGGTGTACTTAATCAGCAAGTTAAATCGATTTGCATTGCTGACTTTGTTCTCGATACCAGTAATAAGTCTCTGCATGTAAACGGTCACTATATCGACCTGACTAAAAACGAATTTAAAATCGTTGAGTATTTATTTAACAACCCTAAGCAAGTGCTTAATCCTGAACAAATTAGCGAAGCCGTCGTAGGCTCTTTTAACCATTTGTCGAAAAATACTATTGAAGCGCATTTGTCGTCGGTGCGTAAAAAGGTCAAAGCCGTTGGATCAACGCTACCCATTAAAAATAAGCGCGGTTTTGGTTATTTTGTGGGTGATCACGAATGAAATCGTTAACCACAAATTTAGCCAACACCATGACCTATGTGGTATCGGCTATTTTGATTTTAGTTTTTTTTGCTATTGATATCAGTATAGATAATTGGGTTGATGCTGAATTTGATAATGCGTTAACCGACAAGTCTAATTATCTAAAGACCTTAGTTAAAGTCACTCCAAAAGGTACTGAATTTGATTTTTCTGGCGAATTTATGCCTGAATTTGGCTCATCAACCAAAGCGAGTTTCTTTCAATTATGGCAAGGCTCGAACGTATTCGAGCGCTCTGAATCGTTAACTCAATACAGCGATGCAAATTTACTCAAAAAAGACATACCACTTAACAGTGCGGTTTTTGCTGATGTCGTGTTGCCCGATGGGCGAGATGGTCGAGCAATGGTGTCCTACTTTGAGCCGCAAATTCCCAAAGCAAACCGCGCAATGATAAGCAAAGTCGAACCCATGTGGTTAACGATAGCCATTACAACGGAAGACTTAAGTCAAATTTCAGTGATTATTGATTCTACCTTAGGCATTGGTTTATTGCTGGTTATTGTGCTGATACGCTGGGCCGTCATTAAGGTTATTTATCGTGGTTTAACACCGCTAAACGAATTAAATATGTCATTAAAGACGGTCAATGTTAATGAAAAACATATTCCGTTGTCTTCCGACTCTGAGCGCTATCTTGAGATTGAACCCATACGCACAGAGCTCAATAAGTTTGTCAAAATTAGCCAACAATACTTACAAACTGAAAAGCGTATTACTGCTGATATTGCCCATGAGCTGAAAACACCTATCAGTGAATTGATCAGTTTGAGTGAAATTTACATTCGTTATCCAGACGATGAGCGCATTGGGGGAAGTTACAAACAAGATGTACTTAGTATTAGCTTACGGATGAAAACGATAGTTAATAATTTATTATTATTGCAACAAGCCTCATCTGAAAGCATTAATCTGCACTGCCAACCTATCAATATTAATGATCTGATGAGCCGCGTTATCGATGAGCTGGCCTTTAAGTATTCAGCCATTCATGCTCGTTTAATCATTGATAATCGTGCTGCGGATAAAAATTATCTTATTGATGAGTTTTCTTTACATCTTATTTTAACCAATCTGTTTGATAATGCGCTGTACTACAGTCCAGCAAAATCAATGATTCCAATACGATTAACGTCAAATAGCCAAGGGTTAGTGATTAGTATTGAAAACCAATTACTCACTTGTATTAATGCCAATGATTTAGAACGACTCACGTTACCTTTATTTCAAGCGGAACAATCACGTTCAAATAGCGATCGCCATGGGTTAGGTTTAGCCATTGTGGAAAATGTTGCCAAATTGAACGGGTTTACATTTAGCTTTGAGTTAGTGTCGACAGATAAGATTATGTTTACTTTACATATTCCAGTAAAAGCTGACCGTGAGACAGGATTATGTTAAGTCAGATCACATTGAAGAGATAAACGATTGAGCTGAATCGTTAATAAAAGGTTAGTATAGCCGCCCTTATCAGTGAACTTTGATAATGAATCAGAGTCTTAGACTAAGATAGTTTTAGATCCAATGATCCCTGTCTTTATGATTTTTCATTAATATATTGATAAGTAAGAGAATAAAATATTTAATTTGATTGAATAGATCAAATTATTAAGGCCTTATTCATCAGCATAATACGGGTAAAAATACCAACATTAGTCTGTTGTAAATAACAATCATGTTACGTTTGGCTCGTCTTGTTGCATCTAAATTGCGCATGTAGCAAAAAATAACAAAATATCGGAGCAATAAATGGCTGTAAATTCCTTTAGGTATAACGCACGTTCTGCGCTGCCTTCTTCATCACAACATTCGCGAAGCTTACTCCAAGCCATTATTATATTCAGTGTTATGTCACTTATTATCTTGAGCTTGAGTCGCCTAGGTTTGTCTTTGTGGCAGGCCGATCGCGTCAGTGATGCGCAAGGTTGGGGTTATATCTTTATTCAAGGTTTACGAGTTGATTTTGCTTCTATGTGTTGGTTATGGGGCATTGCAGCCTTAGGCACAGTCGTATTTTCGGGTGAGCATTTAGTTGGCCGAGTTTGGGTCACAATATTACGAGTGTGGCTAACGCTGGGCTTATGGGTGATCATTTTCCTTGAAGCATCATCGCCGTCATTTATTGCCGAATATGGTTTTAGACCTAATCGCTTGTATGTTGAATATCTGGTTTATCCAAAAGAAGTATTATCGATGTTATGGGCAGGGCGTAAAGCCGAGCTTATTTTGTCGGCAGTGATAACCATTGCGACCTTATGGGGTGGCTGGTGGTTTACTGGTAAGCTTACGCAGAATATTCGTTATCCTAAATGGTACTGGCGTCCTGTGCTTGCTGTGATTGTGATTGCTGTGACTATATTAGGTGCGCGTTCATCGTTAGGGCATAGACCACTTAATCCCTCATTAGTGGCTTTTTCTGACGATCCTTTAGTTAATTCTCTGGTACTTAATTCATCTTTTTCATTAGTTTTTGCGATTAAACAAATGGGTAACGAAGAAGATGCATCGAAAGTGTATGGCAAGCTAGCTGACCAAAAAGTGATTGATATTGTGCGCCGTGAAAGTGGCAGACCACTGAGTGCATTTACATCATCCGCCATTCCAACCTTGTCGTTCAATCAAGCTAGTTATACTGGCAAACCAAGGAATCTGGTGATCATTTTACAAGAAAGTCTTGGTGCGCGTTTTGTCGGCAGTTTAGGTGGTTTACCGCTAACACCTAATATTGATGAGTTATCTCAACAAGGGTGGTTTTTTGAAAACCTATACGCTACAGGCACACGCTCGGTAAGAGGCATTGAGGCGGTGACAACTGGCTTTACGCCTACACCAGCTCGTGCAGTGGTTAAGCTGGGTAAGAGTCAAACTGGCTTTTTTACCATTGCTGATTTATTAAAACAACATGGCTATACCACACAGTTTATTTATGGTGGAGAAAGTCACTTTGATAATATGCGCAGCTTCTTTTTAGGCAATGGTTTTACCGATATTGTTGATCAAGGTGATTATAAAGATCCTGCATTTGTCGCATCTTGGGGCGTGTCTGATGAGGACTTATTGTTCCGTGCTGATGAAGAGTTTTCACGCATGCATAAAGAGGGCAAACCATTCTTCAGTTTAGTGTTTAGCTCAAGTAATCATGATCCATATGAGTTCCCTGATGACCGTATTGAGCTGTATGAGCAACCACAATACACCATGCATAACGCGGTAAAATATGCCGACTATGCCGTGGGTGAGTTTTTCAAGAAAGCCAAAAAATCAGAATATTGGAAAGACACTGTATTTTTGATTGTGGCCGATCATGACAGTCGTGTTGGTGGTGCTGCACTAATACCTGTTTCTCGTTTCCGTATCCCAGGGCTTATTTTAGGTGACGGAATTGCGGTGAAGCACGATCCACGGGTGGTGAGCCAAATTGATATGTCGCCGACGTTAGTTTCGTTACTGGGTATTTCAGATAGTTATCCAATGCTAGGCCGTGATTTAACCAAAGAACCTGATTCTTGGCCTGGCCGGGCGATGATGCAATATGATAAAAACTTTGGCTTATTAGAAGGGAATAAAATGACTATTTTACAACCTGAATTACCGCCTGAAAGTGTGACTTATGATTTTGCGACTGAAAAGCTAACGCCAACCAAATTAGATGATGCACAAGCAGAAGCGGCATTAGGTTGGGCATTGTGGGGCAGCCTTGCCTATAACAAAATGTTGTATCGCTCAGAAAATACACAAGCAAAGCCGACGATCACTGATCTGGCTACTCCCGCAGTATCACGCTAAGATTTTTAACTGAGATTCAATATTTGGAGCGGATTGTTGTTGATAGAATTGACCAATCCGCTGACCAAATTGTTGGTATGCCGCACTTGATAAGCCAGAGTCTATCAACTGGCGTTGTTTGGGTTCTGCTGTTGCTTTAGGGTTATTTGGTTGGGTCTTTAACTGAATATCTTTACGTTGCAGCGCTGGAGTCTGACTAGCAATAATTCTGATGGTCTGAGGCCGAGCCATAGGTGAAGCGGGTATTTTAGATTCAACTGACTGCTGAGCGACATTTTGTTGTTGACGTTTAGTTTGTTCTTGCTGTTTTTTCTCTGCAACAATATACGCGTTAGCACGCTCATTTTGCGGATTTAATTGGCGTTCTTCATGGCCTTTGGTGGGTTCTTGTGGTGGAATAACCGGCGGTTTTTGTTGATTGTCCACACGAGCAAGATCCGTCGCAACATTTGAAGTTGCTAGCGGTATCTGCGGATAATGAGTGGTAATAATCATCTAGACCTTGTCCATAAGATGTGCTGGCTAAATTATAGTCAATATTTCACTAAGGCTAAAGTGTTATTAGGTTATTTTTGGCTGTATTTTATGATCCAGGGTAATAAATGGCTTAAAAATAGCTCTGGATGTGAAATAAAGGGCGCATGGGATGCTTTATGCAGTACGACGTCTTCAATGCTGTCACTTTGCGGTAATGCGCTGATGATCTTTCTCGGTACCAAACTGTCTAACTTACCCCAAATTCGTAACCACGGCTGTTGTATTTGAGCCATTCTTGTACGCAAATCTACTTGCGCTAACATATCCAATCCTTGGGATAATCCTTGTTGTGTCGGCAATGGTTTGCTTAACACTAAGCTTTTTATTTGTTGGATATCCGCTTTGGAATTATCACTTCCCATGGCTTGAATCGCCAGAAATCGTTCAACGGTACGAGATAAGTCACGGCTTAATTGGCTTGAAAATTGTGCCAATACATCTGGCTGGATACCAGGCCAAGTTGGATTAAGCTCATTTGCTTCCCGGCCCATAAAGCAGGGCGATGAGGCAATCGTCACTAATGCAGCTACAGACTCTGGATAATCAATGGCAATTTGACTCGCAATTAAGCCGCCTAATGACCAGCCAATCCAAATTGCCTGCTGTGGAAGTTGCGCTGCAAGTGCTTGTGACCATTGCGTTATGTCACCATCAATGTTGCCACTGAGGCCAAACCCCGGCAAATCCACATAATGCACTCTATACTGGTGCAAGGCGCTTTTTAACGGACTAAAGACTTGGTTATTCACGCCCCAACCGTGTAATAGCACTATGTCTTGGCCTTGTGAGCCTAGGGTATCAATATGCAATGCAGGAAAACTCACGGTTAACACCTCTTTTGAGTCTATTTAATGGAATGAATAGCCAATGCCGTCAATCAATAATTCAATCAACATCACCCACATATTACGTTTATGCGTCAAGCGCATTCAGCGTGCTAGGGTTATTTTACTAGGCAGTTTACCCAACCGTTGCTTGCTGTGCCAGCAAAGGATAGATCAAATGGATTATGAACAATTGTTTGCTAATCAAGTGCTCACTGGTGTATGCCAGGTGTGTTTAGCGGCAAGTTTGTACCAACATGAAGTGTGTTTAGGTTGTGGCCGTGAAATCGCACTGTTGCAAGCATATTGTGGTAAATGCCTTAAACATACGCCCAATGTTGTGGTGGCACCTTGCAGTTATCATCAAGGACTAGGCCCTCTGATTGCCGCGATAAAATACCAACAACAATGTGCACCGCTTAACGCGATAACTCAGCAATTAGCTTGTCGAATTGCCTTACTGATTAAACATGGCATCATTAGGCGACCACAGGTGTTGATCCCTGTGCCTCTGCATCCAAATCGTTTACGACAGCGAGGCTTTAACCAAGCTTGGTTAATTGCGAAACAACTTAGCCGATTAACGGGTATTCCGCTAGACGACAGTTGCTTAACTCGGGTGGTTGATACTGCGCCGCAAACAGGCTTAGCGGGTAAACAGCGGCGCAAGAACTGCCATGGCGCATTCCAGTTACAAGCGGAGATTCCTTATCAGCGTGTTGCGTTAATTGATGATGTGGTGACAACCGGTACAACCGTAGATGAAATAAGCCGATTATTTAGTGCACAATTTGTTCATGTACAAACATGGTGCCTTGCGCGGGCTGAGGCACCGGGATTATTAGATTAGCTCTATTGTAGGTTAGATTAATTCGACTTGAGTAATAACAATATTTTTTATAAATAAAAACAATTAGCTAATACCTGCTGCAAGCCCTGTTATAGTGCGTTTTGCATTTTTTGTGAGCTTAAAAAACGTTGAACTAGATCATTTTTTTACGATCAAATCTCATGGACACTACAAAGCTAATGCAACACAGAGTATCATAGGTCTAATTCTTACTAATTTACTCAGGTACTCCCTGACGGAGCAGGTTTTTATGATCACCATTTCCGATACAGCTCAGGCCCATTTCGTCAAACTATTGGCCGATCAACCTGAAGGCACTCACATTCGTGTGTTTGTTATCAGTCCTGGTACTGCACAAGCAGAGTGTGGTGTGTCTTATTGTCCACCAGATGCTGCTGAAGCTGATGATGTTGAACTGCCTTTTAATGGCTTTAGCGCCATGGTTGATGAAAAAAGCGCGCCATTTTTAGATGATGCTAGCATTGATTTCGTAACTGATCAGCTTGGTTCGCAGTTAACCTTAAAAGCACCTAACGCTAAAATGCGTAAAGTGTCTGGCGATGCACCTCTTGTTGAACGTATTGAATACGTTATTCAGTCAGAAATTAATCCACAACTTGCCAGCCATGGCGGTAACATCATGCTGGTAGAAATTACCGACGCGGGTGTTGCAGTATTGCAGTTTGGTGGTGGGTGTAACGGTTGTTCTCAAGTTGATATCACTTTAAAAGATGGTATCGAGAAGCAGTTACTAGACATGTTCCCTACAGAATTGACTGGGGTGCGTGACGTGACAGAACACCAACACGGTGATCATTCTTACGCGTAAGCATAACGAATTGCACACTACAAAAACGCGACCTCACCGGTCGCGTTTTCGTTTGTTACACTGATATATTCATGTCAATTAGTCGTCTCGAGTGAGCACTTCAAGTAATTCTATATCAAAGAATAAATCAGAGTTTGCTGGAATACGATCACCCATTTGACGCTCACCATAGGCTAAATGTGCCGGTACTGATAATTGTCTTTTACCGCCAACATTCATACCGATAATACCTTGGTCCCAACCTTTAATCACTCTGCCTGTGCCGATAACACATTGAAATGCATCTGACGCATCAAACTGAGTGCCATCGGCTAAACGTCCACTGTAGCGAGTGGTAATTAATGCCCCTTTTACTGCCGCTTTACCCTTGCCGATCTCAAGGTCAGTAATAATCAATTGTTCGGTCATGCTGTTCTCATTGTGACTAATTAGATAATAGTTAAACACTAAATTGGCTTTATTGTACTCCAAGATTAGCTGCTAAAAAGCGTTCTATTTCAATAAATGTAGTAAGACGGTGTTGGTTATTACTTAAGTAATGATCGCCATTTTCTAATTCGATATACTTTACTGGCTTCTGTAAATCCTTAAGCGCATCATACATTTTTTCACTTTGCTCTACGCGCACCACACGATCTTTCGTACCGTGGATTAATAACACTGGTACCTTAATACTGGCCACTTTGCTAATCGGTGATCGCTGATATAAATCGTCGTAATCATCACCAATTTGTTTTTTAACAATTTTACTATTGTCGTATCCACGCGATGATTTAACTAATTTTTCAAGGTCTGTCACGCCCGCAACACTAATGGCACATTGATACAGATCAGGTGTGATAGCCACACCCATTAATGCGGCATAACCGCCGTAACTCGCACCAACAATACACATGCGCTTAGGATCGCTAATACCTTGGCCTATCAGCCAGTGAGCACCATCCTCAATGTCGGTTTGCATCTCTAGGCCCCAGTTTTTAAGACCCGAGCTCATAAAGTTGAAGCCATAACCTGCCGAGCCACGAAAGTTCATTTGCAGTACCGCATAACCGCGGTTAGCTAAAAACTGCGCCCAATAATCAAAGGTGGTTGAGTCATAGCTAATTGGCCCGCCATGAGGAAAGATAATGGTCGGTAAGTTTTTGGCGATAGCGTCTTTTGGGGTGGTTAAAAAGGCTTCAATGGCTAAACCATCGCGAGCCTGGTAATTAACTGTTTTAGGTGTTGATAATAGCTCTGGTGGCAATTGGCTGTATCGATAAGCCACAGGGTAAAGTGCATTTTGATCTCTATTGCCAAAGTAATACGCCCCAGATTCAATTGGGCCAGTTGCATAAACGATGTAACGACGTTCATCATCACTGAACTGGGTGATGGCATTGTGTGACTCGGGTAATGCTGCCGTTAGACCATTATTTAACTTGATATAGTCTTGATCCCAGAACAGATATTCACCTTCAATGTCGGTGCTTAAACCAATCACTTTTTGCTTTAGTTCAGAATAAACTAACCAGCCTTCAACATCGTAATTTTCATTGTGAAACACCAGCTCTTTAGTCAATGTTGGGTCAGTTAAGTTGACTTTAAAGATGGCTTTTAGACCTTGATGATAGGCGCTGATATACAAGATATTAGGATCATGGTCGAAACCGATAGGCCAGATGACGTCTTCTGCTAGCGCTTCGAACTCCCATAATATACGCAGATCTTCACCCGCTGCTTTTTGCTCGTAAATACGGTAGCTTGTGTCATCGCGATAAATACCAATACGCACGTTGTGCTGCCTATCGGTTAACCAGTCTCCAATATGCATACGTGCCGGTTGTAATGTCTTGATAGCGCCGGTTTTTAAACTGACTTTAATGACGCTTTCATATTGTGGTTTAGAACCTAAGCCTTGAATTTGCATTAGGATATGACCGGGATCATTGTCAAGGTAGTCAATAACCGATGCTTGTAATTGCGGTAACCCATACCCGTAAAAGCGCGATAGCGAGTGATTAGAAAAGACACTTGTGGTTTTGTTGTCGCTCAGTGTGTATTTCATTAAGCGGGTTTCGGTTGTGGGTATGCCTCGACGAATAGAAGGATATTTAGATTCGATTAAGATGACATCATCATTTGCCCAGGTTAACGATAAGATGACAAATTTTTGGTTGTCAGTCTGTAATGGGAAAATATCTTTATTGGTTTTAATGTCGCGAATAGAGAGTACTTGACCTTCAAGCTCATTAGTACTGACTCGAATGAGTGATGCTATTTTTTTTCCGTCAGGTGATAAGCTAACAAAGCGGACATCTGGGATGCTGGCGAAGGCTTCTACAGGCAGGGGGTTGGCAAAAGAGCTATGCGAAAATAGACATAAACTAACAACAAGCCATAAAATCCGTTTCATTAAAGATCCGTTTGAAGAGCGATAAAATGTTGTTAGGATGTTACATTTTTATAGAGAGGTCTTCAATATATTATACGCTCACCAGTTGATACCTGAGTTTATAATAATAGTGCCAGCCGAGTGTTACACTTCGACATAGCATGAATATCGACATCGCAGCCCAAAGGCTGTGGTTGCCCCAAGCTTGCAACAGGTACCAACTCGGAAAGTAAACTGCAAAGGTTGCGATTATCATGCTATTTCGCATGATTTGTCCTTGTGCCGCGCCAATATATACCCCATCAAATAAATAGCAGCCAAACGCCAATATAGGCATAAAAATGAGCCAGATTAAGTAATTATTGGCAGTATCTTGCACCGCTTCTATGTTGGTTAATAGCTGAATTATCCACGGCCCTGCCAACCAAAATAGTAGGCTAAATAATCCTGCCACTATTGCCGACCAGCAAAAAGCTAACACTACGCTGTCATGGAGTAAGGTTGGATTTTTTTGCCCAAATGCGCGGCCCACTTCTGCTTCGGCGTAATAGGCTATGCCGTCTAATGCATAAGAGATCAGCATCAGTAAATTAAGCAGCACGGCATTAGCGGCAATAATATTGTCACCTAAGCCGGCACCATAAAAAGTCATAAAGCTAAACGCGGCTTGTAAGCATAAACTGCGAATAAAAATATCACGATTTAAGGTGAGTAAACGAGCATAACCGCGCCAAGATAAATGCGCGATAACCTGGCTAAATTTGAGTCCACCCATATCAATAAGTTGGCGTTTAACCATGACTAATGCCACTGAAAAAGCACAGATGTCAGCAATAACCGATGCCAATGCCGCGCCTTGCACATTCCATTTAAATACCATGACAAATACAATATCGAGAATAATATTGACGCTGTTGGCGATAATCAGCTGCCACATAGCCGCTTTGGGCTTTTGGCGCCCAAGCAACCAACCCAGTAGCACTAAATTGGTTAGGGCAAAAGGCAAGGACCAGATTCGAATCGACACATACTGGCGGCAATAGAGCATGACTTGCTCACTGGCATCACTGAGACTGAGCGCTAAATTGAGCAGAGGAGATTGCAGCATGACGCCAACGAAACCTAAGGTTAATGCTAAGCTGCAACCTTGTATCAGTAATTGTTGCTGAGTTGAGGTATCATTAGCCCCGAAGGCTTGCGCGACAAGTCCGGTGGTGGACATACGTAAAAAACCAAGCAACCATATCATCAAGGTGATGATGGTACTTCCTAAGGCTACGCCACCAAGATAATAAGCGTGTCCTAGATGCCCAATCACAGCTGTATCAACTAATCCTAAGAGCGGAATGGTAATATTAGACAGGATCATGGGTGTTGCTAATGCCAATAATTGACGATTTTTTTGGCGATTTAACAGTAGTGTACTAACTGACATAGGTATGAATAATCATGGTTAAGAAAATAGCGTTATGGTTGGCATTGCTCAGTTTGAGTTTATTGCATTTAGATGCCAATGCAGTGGTTATTTTACAGTATCATCATGTGTCTGAAAACACGCCTAAAAGTACCAGTGTGACCCCGAGTCAGTTTGCTGAGCAAATGCAGTATTTAGCTGATAATGATTTTACGGTTATTTCTTTAAGCGATGCTGTTGATAGTATTAAGCATAACACGACCTTAAATCATAAAAGTATTGTGATTACCTTTGATGATGGCTATGACAGCATTATTCAAAATGCGGCACCTATTTTAGCCACACACAAGTTTCCCTATACGGTATTTATTTCTGTTGCTCCGATTGAAGCCGGTTACCAAGGGATGATGAGCTGGCAAGATATTAACACTTTGTCAGAGCAAGGGGTGACAATAGCGAATCACAGTTGGGGGCATGAACATTTAATTCGTCGCCAAGGTAAAGAAACCCAAGACCAATGGCAAGCACGAGTTGAAGACAATATTCTTGCAACGGAAGCCGAGATCTTAAAACGTACCGGCCAAAGCGTAAAAATGTTTGCTTATCCATACGGCGAATACACTAGCAAGTTAGAAGCTATTTTGACTAAACACGGCTTTGTTGGTTTTGGTCAGCAATCGGGGGCCGCTGGAGAGTATGCTTCATTAACGGCGTTACCGCGTTTCCCTGTGGCCAATGCTTACGCTGATTTGGCGAGTTTAAAGGTTAAATTTTCCAGTTTACCTATGCCTGTAACTAAGCAAAATATAAGCGACCCTCTACTTGTATCCGGCCAATGGCGACCTAAGTTGATATTAACCCTCGATACTGAGGATATTTATCCACATCAGGTGATGTGTTTTATTCAAGGGCAAGGCCCTAAAAAGCCCATTTGGTTAAGTAAAAATCGCTTATCGATTCAGGCATCATCAGATTTAGCCCCAGGACGTTCGCGTTATAATTGTACGGCACCGAGCAAAACAAAAACCGGTTATTATTGGTTTTCACAAGCGTGGATCCGCCCACAAGATAATGGGCAGTGGCTCGAAGAATAATGTTATCTCAGTTAGTTAAAGTTGTGGTTAATGAGTCTGCGCTATTGCCTGGATTTTACTATTTTCTCAAAGTCAGCAATCAGTTCTGCATTAAGAATTTGCGCTAATTGGCCGGGTTGAGGTTTTGGTTTAAATACCGCAATCTTTTCTACTCGGGGCGAAACTAATACATAAGATGCGCTATGGTCTACCTGATAATCGCTACCGTCTCCAACCATAGCGTATACAAAGCCTAAGTCACGACTGAAGGGAAACAAATCAGCGTGTTGTGCAGTGACCGCTATAAAGTCTTGATTAAAAAAATTGATGTAATCCAAACGTTTCGCTTGAGTGTCGCGTTTAGGATCTGCCGACACAAACACCACTTGTATATTCTTGGCTATTTTTTGTAGCTGTGGATAAGCCGCGGCGAGTTTATTCAAGGTAGTAGGGCATACATCAGGGCAAGCAGTGTAACCAATAAAAAATAAGCTCCATTTACCTTGCAATGATTGGTTATTGAAGGTGTTGCCGTACTGGTCTGCTAATGTAAATGGTGCTAATGCCCGCTGTTGTTCAAATACATAACTGGTTGCCAGTACCATAGGTTCTGTTTGCATCTTTTGGTAAGCAACACCTCCGCCTATGGCTAATAATATCAGCCCTAATGCTATGATTATTTTCAATATATTTCCTTTTCTAGGTTAAGTGTTTACCCAAAAATAATGGTCTACTAATAGAACAATAAATAACACCATTAAATGATAAATTGAGAATTTAAACACCTGCATCGACAGTTCTGGATAATCATGAAACTTTAACTGCCACGCTTTATAGATAAAGCCACAACTGAGTAGGGTAGAGCCGACCAAATATATTGGACCACACATACCGACTAAAACAGGCAGTAAACAGGCAATGGCGAGTAAAATAGTGTAAAGCAAAATACAGGTTTTGGTAAATTCTACCCCGTGCGTTACAGGGAGCATTGGAATATCAACTTTGGCATATTCTTTACGGCGGTGAATCGCTAACGCCCAAAAATGCGGTGGGGTCCAAGTGAAGATAATAATCACAAGTAATAGGGCGTAACCATGCATTTCATTGGTTATCGCGGTCCAGCCAAGTAATGGTGGCATAGCGCCTGCTAATCCGCCGATAACGATATTTTGTGAAGTTGCTCGTTTAAGGTAAGCGGTATACACCAAGGCGTAGCCGATTAAACTGGCAAACGTCAGCCAAGCGGTTAGGGGATTGACTAAGGCATACAGTACCACAAAGCCTAGGGCTCCGAGAGACACAGCAAATGCAGCCGCTTTGGTTGTCGATATTTTACCTTTGGGTAACGGTCGGTTATAAGTGCGGGCCATCAAGCCATCAATTTTGCGATCGATTAAATGATTAAATGCTGCCGCTGCCCCCGCCATCATTGCAATGCCTGCCATACCAGCAACTAAAGGTTGCAGCGGCACTATGCCCGGTACCGATAAACACATGCCAACCAATACGGTAAGTAGCATAAGTGCAACTACTTTTGGTTTGGTCATTTCAAAATAAGCGCGCCATTGTAGGGTTAATTTAGGTTGAACCTGACTAATAGTAAGAGGTTTTGTCATGGTCGATCCTCGCTTATGCTTTACGCCACAGGGCGTAATTAATAAAGACTAAGGTAAGCAGCAATAAGGCTGCACCTGCATTGTGTGATACCGCGATGCCCAAAGGTAAATTCATCACCACATTGCTAATACCCAGTCCGACTTGGGTGATTACCAATAACAGTAATAAGTAACCACTGTTTCGCATTACATGTGATTGTGCATAACGTAATTTTAGCGCTAGTAGGATCAATGTTATGGCAGTAACAACGGCCCAAACTCTATGACTGACATGAATGGTCATTCGAGTTGCATAGTCTAATACCCCAAATTCAAAACTTGGATGATCGCCTTGGAACGGTGAAAAAGCATCGGCAATACGTAAGTTATCGACCCAGTTACCTTCGCAAATGGGTAACGAAGTACAGGCGAGAGCCGCGTAATTTGATGAGGTCCAGCCGCCGAGTACAATTTGAATGACTAATACTCCTAGACTGACTAAAGCTAACGGAACCAGTTTGCGGGCATAAGTATCACCTCCTGGGATCCGTAATGGCTTAAGCCTAAGGTACAGCAGTAGTAACAAGGCAAATAGACTAAAACCGCCAATAAGATGTGCCATTACCACAATAGGCATTAGTTTCATTGTGACAGTCCACATGCCAAGCGCTGCTTGAAATACAATTAAGACGGCTATAAAACTGGGGAGTTTTTTCGGTGCATGAGGTTGTTTAAGGCACAATACAAGGATAGCTAATACCATTAATCCTAATGCACCGGCTATGTAGCGATGGATCATTTCAAGCCATGCTTTTTCTGGCTCTATGGTCATTTGTGGAAAATGCGTTTCGATTTTTGCTAAGTCATGGCTTGCACTGGGTACCGCTAAATGGCCATAACATCCAGGCCAATCAGGGCAACCCAGTCCGGCATCAGATAAGCGTGTGTAAGCCCCCATTAAAATGACCGCTAAGGTAAATACCAAGGTAAATTTTATCAGCCGATTAATGGTCATTAGCCCACCCTCGATAATTTAAGCATTTTGCGTAAATCAGCAATCATGGCTTTACCTTGGGCAATATTGGCGTCGTGGCCAATCACATTGTCATATTGCATCACCAGGCTGCCAAGAGGATCGACAATGATCAGCTGTTGTTCAGTCAACAATGTTGCAAGTGCATCATTGGCATTGACTTGATCAAAGCCGATATTCAATTGTTTGAGTATCTTGGTGTCGCTGTGATTATTCACCACTATGATCGGGATAACGCGATCTCTATCTTTGCCTAGTGCGATATAGCTCTGGTGTAAAATATATAGACGTTCTTGACACTGCTCGTTACACTGCTCGGGGAGAAAAAAAAGTACCTGCCAAATATGTGGTTTAGGGTTTTCCATGGCTAAGTTGGCATAACTCACTTCGGGAGTGATCAGTGCCCCCTTGTTCGTCGCCGCACCATTATAGAGTTCTAGGCTTAGCACTAACTTGGCTATTGCAACCGGTAAAATAAACACCAGCAGTAATACTATTAGCGCTTTATTGCTCTTTTTCGGTAGGGAGTTCATTCCATCTCCTCTTTATCATATTGATATTATTGTTAAGTTATTTATTCACGACGAGAGTTAACGTCGATATTGTCGATATGCTATCCAGCTCATTAATCCTAAAAATACTCCTGCCATAGTGAACCATTGCAAGGCATAACCTTGATGCTTCTGCGCCGATAATGGGATCGGCACCCAAGGTTGCGGTAAGTTGTAACGCGGGACATTTTCAGGTTGTAGCACTACAGGTATTAGCGAATGTTCTAACATGTCAGCTAATGCTGCAGTGTTGATGTTTTGAAAACGTATTGGCGCATCGGCGCGTTGTTCAGCATCTAACTGATCACTAAATGGATTGGTTTGTTTTTGATATACCCGTCCATAGAGGGTGTAGTAGCGTATTTCTAGTGGTTCAAGTTGAGGCAATATTCGACGGTCTTTGTTGGCAGCAACAAAACCTAATTCAACGAGTATCCAAGGCTGCTCTGGGGTTATTTCAAACACTTGGTAAGCTAAATATCCCACTTGCCCCTGATACACCTGATTGTCTAACAGCATTATTGTGTTATTAACGGGTTTTGCCAAAATCGATAAGCGGTAACCTGTGAGCAATGCCGCCTCTGACTCAGACCCAGTGGGTAACTTTGATAAATTAACCAGTGCTAACATTGCCTCATAATTGAGTGCATGCTGCTGTTGGCGCACAAGTAATGTGCTTTGCCACTCTTGTTTAAACGCTGCCCGTGATAATTGCCATAATCCTAACTTGACCAATAAGCCAAACACGACCAAAGTAATCATTACAAATAACACCCGAGACACACCCACACTCCTAAAAGGATTGCCTGTGACAACACCTTTCATTGTTAAGTTAGTTTTAGTCTCGTTGCTTGTATTCATATTATTTAACTTAGCTAGAGCCTTATTTATTATGGTCAAAGGGCAGCATCAACAATCAATGAGCCATTATCTTGGTCGTAGAGTGTTATTTTCTGTTGTCGTGATTGTGGTGCTGCTGGTGGCCTTAGGGCTAGGCTACATTCAACCTAACCCCAGACCTTATTAGTGCTGATTTACAGCACATAAACAAAAATGAATAAGCATAACCAAACCACATCAACGAAGTGCCAATACCAACTACCCGCTTGAAATGCGAAATGTTTATCGGGGGTAAAGTGACCCTTGATAATTCTGAGTAATAAAATAATCAAGAACAGGGTACCAATCGTCACGTGCATGCCGTGAAAACCGGTTAATAAAAAGAAGGTGTTACCGTACACTCCTGAAGATAGGGTTAGGCCCATTTCTTGATAGGCATGGCTGTATTCTTCGACCTGTAAACTGAGAAACGCAATCCCCAAAATCACCGTTAACGCTAACCAGATTATCAACGGTTTACGATTGGCCTTTTCGAGATTGATATGGGAAAAATGCAAGGTAACCGATGAGGTTAACAGGATGATGGTGTTGATTAATGGCAAACCCGTCCATGGCATCGCCTCGGTTGCACTCCCATCAGGTGTTTTCACCAAAGGCCAAATTGCTTCAAAGGCAGGCCACAGTACCTCATGAGTCATGGCATTGTTCGATGCGCCACCAAGCCAAGGTACTGAAATCATACGTGCATAAAATAATGCGCCAAAAAAAGCCCCAAAAAACATAATCTCTGAAAAAATAAACCAGCTCATTCCTTGCCTAAATGAACGATCCATTTGTGGTGAGTAAAGTCCTGCCATTGATTCATCAATAACGGTTTTAAACCAACCAAAAATCATAAAGATAATCACGGCAAAACCAGTGATTAATATGTAACTTCCTGAGGTTTTTTCAGTGGCTAATTGTTGTACATAAGTGCCTGCGCCAAATGCAATTAAAAATAAGCCTATAGCACCGATTATCGGCCAAGCACTTTGGTTTGGCACATAATAAGTTTGATACTTTGTGGTCATTTTGCTGCTCCTTGCTCTACGACGATCGTCTGTTTATCGGTGATGTCATAGAGGGTATAAGAGAGAGTCAATGTATTAATAGACGCGGGTAAATCCGGGTCCACGTAGAAAATCAATGGTAATTCTGCTGTTGCTGATGCGGCCAATGGTTGTTGGTTAAAGCAAAAACATTCCGTTTTATTGAAGTACGCCGCTCCTTGTCCAGGTGATACTGAAGGGATTGCTTGGCCTACTGTGTCGTGTGCAGACAGGTTTTTAACCAAAAATTGTGCGTGAGTGAGCTCACCAGGATGCACGCTTATTTGGTTAACTTTAGGGCTAAATTCCCACGACATATCTGACTGAACTTGGGTCACAAATTCAATGGTAACGGTACGGCTTTTATCAACCACTACCGCTTCATAGCTACTGGCGCTATTTTGGGTTTTGCCATTAATACCCAATGTATCGCAGAGCACGTCATAAAGCGGTACCAATGCAAAACCAAACCCAAACATACCAATTGATCCAGCAATCAGCATGATTAATAACTTACGATTTGATTTTGTTGGCTGTGTCATCTCATTTTATCTCCGGCGGAGTGGTAAACGAGTGATATGGCGCTGGACTGGCAATGGTCCATTCCAAACCTTCTGCAGCTTCCCAAGGGTTATCGCCAGCCGGTTTGCCACCTTTGATACATTTGAGCACCACAGCGAGAAAAATAAACTGCGATAAACCAAATGCAAATCCACCAATCGAAACAATTTGATTCACATCGGCAAACTGTACTGCGTAATCTGGGATTCGACGAGGCATACCCGCCAAGCCCAAAAAGTGCATTGGGAAAAACAGCACGTTGACAGAGATCACTGAGCACCAAAAATGCCACTTGCCTAAGGTTTCGTTGTACATATTACCGGTCCATTTTGGCAGCCAATAATATGCCGCCGCCATAATGGAAAATATCGCCCCAGTCACCAGCACATAATGAAAATGCGCCACTACAAAGTAAGTGTCGTGATACTGAAAGTCCGCAGGGGTGATTGCCAGCATCAAACCGGAAAAGCCACCAATGGTAAACAGAATGATAAACGCCACCGCAAATAGCATTGGTGTTTCAAATGTCATCGAACCGCGCCACATGGTAGCAACCCAATTAAACACCTTAACCCCGGTGGGAACCGCAATTAGCATGGTGCAATACATGAAAAACAACTCGGCGAATACCGGCATGCCTGTGGTAAACATATGATGTGCCCATACTAAGAACGACAGCACAGCAATACTGGCAGTAGCGTAAACCATAGAGGAATAGCCAAATAATTTCTTGCGGCTAAAGGTCGGTATAATGGCGGAGATAATGCCGAATGAGGGTAAAATCATGATGTAAACTTCTGGGTGACCGAAGAACCAGAAAATATGCTGGAACATCACTGGGTCACCGCCACCTGCAGCATCGAAAAAGCTGGTACCGAAAAACTTGTCGGTTAACACCATAGTCACTGCGCCTGCGAGCACTGGCATCACCGCAATTAATAAAAAGGCAGTAATTAACCAAGTCCACACAAACAAGGGCAGTTTCATCCATGTCATGCCAGGAGCGCGCAGGTTAACAATGGTCACGATAACGTTAATCGCGCCCATTATCGAGCTGATACCCATGATATGGATGGCGAATACAAATAGAGCTGTGCTATCAGGGCTATAAGTGGTTGATAGCGGTGCGTAGAATGTCCAACCAAAGTTAGGACCACCGCCTTCCATGAATAGCGAACTGAGTAATATGGTAAACGCGAACGGTAAAATCCAGAAGCTCCAATTATTCATCCGCGGTAAAGCCATGTCTGGTGCACCGATCATCATTGGAATTAACCAATTAGCTAATCCGGTAAAAGCCGGCATCACTGCGCCAAATACCATGATAAGACCATGAACCGTGGTCATTTGATTAAAAAAGTTAGGTTCTACTAGCTGTAATCCAGGCTGAAATAACTCTGCCCGAATGACCATTGCCATGGCGCCACCAGTGAGAAACATAATAAAACTAAACCATAAGTACAGCGAACCGATATCTTTATGATTAGTTGTGAGTAGCCAGCGCATGAGCCCTTTCGGCGCTCCGTGATGATGATCATCATGAGCGGTAGCTAGTGTATCGTGCGTTGTTGTGCTCATTGTCTTCCCCTACTGTCCATGGCTAGCGACATCGGCAGGTTGCACCGCCTCGCCAGAATTATTGCCCCACGCATTGCGCTCATAAGTAATCACCGCGGCCATCTTTTGTGGGCTAAGTTGACTACTAAATGCCTGCATCGCGGTGCCTGGTTTACCGTGCATAACGATATCGATATGTCCGCTAACCGGTCCGGTAACCACAGGGCTGCCAATAAGTGAAGGGAAAGCGCCTGGCAAACCAGCACCAGTGGCTTGATGACATGCGGCGCAAGTGGTGGCATAAACCTGCTCACCTTCTGTGATTAATTGCTCCAAGGTTAAGGTGGGCAGATCTTCAACGGCAACAACCTCTGGCGTTACAGCCTTTGCGACGGTTTCAAGAGCCTGAGTCGCTTTTTCTGTCGCAGTATTGGTACTCTCAGTTGCTGTTGCGGCCATTGTGCTTTCAGTCTTATATGCTTCAGTACTTGCTTCATTGCCGCCAGAGAAATTACTCACATCAGCAGCTTGCACAACATCACCGGTATTATTGCCCCAAGCATTACGCTCAAAGGTAATCACTGCGGCAATCTCTTGGGCGGTAAGTTGCTTGGCAAAGGCTTGCATTGCGGTTCCTGGTTTACCGTTTAAGACGATGTTGAGGTGACCTGCAACAGGACCTTTTATGATAGGACTGCCAATTAGTGATGGGAATACACCTGGAAGGCCCGCACCATTAGGTTGGTGACAAGCGGCGCAACGAGCAAGATAGATCTGTTCACCTTGGGTGGTTAACTCTTCAAGAGATAAGGTTTGTGACAGTGATGCAGCCGCCGCAGCAGCGGCATTACTGGCCAGTTGCTTTTGCTCTACTAACCAGTTATCAAAATCTGTCTCTGATAATGCTTGCACCACAATGGGCATAAATCCATGGTCTTTACCGCACAATTCGGCACATTGGCCACGATAAATTCCGGGCTTATCAATGCGGGTCCATGCTTCATTAATAAAGCCTGGATTGGCATCTTTTTTAACCGCAAAAGCCGGAACCCACCATGAGTGGATCACATCATCTGATGTCATTAAAAAACGCACTTTTTGGTTAATGGGCAGTACGAGTGGTTTATCGACTTCAAGAAGATAATGCTCTCCTTTAGCCTCTATGCCATCGATTTGATCTCTGGGGGTCGATAATGTGCTGTAAAATTCGATGTCTTTATCAAAATAGCTGTAATGCCATTTCCACTGCGACCCAGTAATTTTGATGGTGAGATCCGCATTGCTGGGGTCTTCCATGGCAATTAAGGTTTTAGTGGCTGGAATGGCCATGGCGATTAAGATGATGAAAGGAATGACGGTCCAAGCTATTTCCACTTTAGTACTTTCGTGAAAATTTGCCGCAACAGCGCCTTTTGATTTGCGATGGTAAATCATTGAATAAATCATGATCCCAAACACCACTAACCCAATGGCACAACAGATATAAAGTATCGTCATGTGGAGGCCATAAACCTTACCACTGATATCTGTCACGCCTTGAGTCATGTTGAGGGACATTTCTGATGCCCCAAGCGGAAGTGCTATAAACACCACCAGTAAACAATACCACCATTGCTTCACAAGACTGCTCCTCTGTTCATTGCAAATAGCAATTACAAAGAAAAGTCACACAGTAATTCTCTGCTCTATGCAAACTTTTCGGTTCCCGAAAAAAGTTTGATGACCTCAAAGTACCTTGGTGGCAGTAAACAGGTTGTCTACGGTTTTATTATTAGCGGTGCACCACGCTTGTACCTACTACTGAACTTATCAATATTGAGTTGGCTCATTTGTCTGAAAGTAATCTTAATCACTGTCATTCATGTCCAATTAAAGATGAATATTATTTCATCCTTGGGAACAACATTAGCTGTAGATTAAACATTGATCAAGATCACTTTGTTGGCTAATTGACTGAAAAAAGATGAAAAAAAAGCCCTGAATTCAATACAGGGCTTGGTAAGTAAGGGTTAATGCTTAGTGAAATGAGCAAAAATTACTTGTTCCATTTATTAATGTAGGGCTAACAAGTTGATGTTTGTGAGGTAAGTGAGCATTCACATCCTCAATTACCACACCTAAAGCCCGTGCACTTTTAGCTACAATTTCTAATCGACGACTATCACGAGCGTCAAGTGAGCTTGTCCAAGTGACGACAGCACTTGATGTTCCACTGGTAAGCGCTTTTTCCATCGCCCATAAGGTTTCGACTTCGTCTTTAGTGTGCACCAGTAAAATACGGTCCATTCTCACGCCAGCATTTGCCAGCATATGTTTATAGCCAATGTGTGGTGGGCTAATTAACACAATCCATCGACCTTGTTGGCTCAATGTGGCGAGTTGACTACACAACTGGCTCAACTCAGCTTCACCTTGGGTGACTGTTTGTAATGTGCGAATGGTTTGGTTGCCATGCAATTCTGTTTCAGCTAAATCTACCCATAAGCCTGGGTGACGTGGCGCGATGCCCATTAGTTTGTTCATAACCAATCTCCATTACGGATAACGCCAACGGCAAGCCCTTCGATGGTTAGGCTTTGGCAACTTAAATCAACTTTAATCGGGGTGTAATCGTCATTTTCTGCGTGCAGATAAATCACATTACCTTTTTGTTCAAATCGTTTTACGGTGACGTCATCATCAACACGCGCCACTACAACTTGGCCATTACGTGCTTGTTGCATTTTATGAACCGCGAGTAAATCGCCTTCTAAAATACCGATGTTCTTCATGCTGTCACCACGAACGCGCAACAGAAAGTCTGCGGCAGGTTTAAACATGCTCGGGTCGACTTGATAATACTGTTCAACGTGTTCTTGAGCCAAAATAGGCTCACCAGCTGCAACTTGTCCAATCAGAGGCAAACCGGTTTCAATCTGTTCTTCATGAGGTAAGCGAATACCTCGAGAGGTACCAGGCATGATCTCGATAAAGCCTTTTTTGGCTAATGCTTTTAAATGCTCTTCGGCAGCATTAGCACTTTTAAAGCCAAGACGTTTCGCAATTTCAGCACGAGTGGGTGGCATACCTGTTTCGGCGATATTGTTTTTAATTAAGTCTAATATTTCTGCTTGGCGCGGCGTTAACGGTCTCATGATGATTCCTGTCTTTTTATACAGTGACTGTCATTATATACAGTGTTTGTGTTCGTGCAAGTATTAACCAACTATTTTTTGTGTTTTATTGGTTTTTTGTAACTTAAATTAATGTTTTTATTGGTTATTATATATGTTTTATCTTGCACTATGTCTTAAAGTGAGAGCTTACACGTAAAGATAAGTTGGCCAGATAGTGTAAGCAGGGTGGTTTCTGGTATCCTATACGACAATATTACAATGGCTTATGTTGCGAAAATAACCATGTCAAAACCAGATTCAATATTTTTACAAGCATTAAAATGGGTTCAGAAATGGATGGTACAGACCATTGTGGTGCCCCATGATCCGTTTGATGACCTCAATATAGATCCGACCAAGCCCTTGGTTTATTTGATGAAAACGGAATCTATTAGTGATATTGCCGCCTTGAGCGAAATCACTGAAGGATTTGGTATGCCAAGTCCTTATGAGCCGTTACAGCTTGATGGTTTAAGAGTACCTCGAGTGGTGTGTTTAGAGGGGCGTAAACCTCTATTTGGTAAACGTGAAAGTGGTGAGAAGTTCCTTAATTATTTTACCCGTTTATTATCGCTTCATAGTGAGAATGCTGACCTCGATATTCAATTAGTGCCAGTTTGTCTTTATTGGGGACGTACTCCTGGTAAGGAAGAAGACAGCATGACAGCGGCTGTTTTTGAAAGAGAAAACCCAACTTGGTTACGTAAGTGGCTGATGATTTTATTTTTAGGGCGACATAATTTTGTGCAGTTTTCTAATGCGTTATCGCTGCGCCATATGGCTGATGAGCACGGTACAGATAAAAGAATTGCGCATAAATTAACTCGTGTCGCGCGAGTACATTTCCGTCGCCAACGTAAAGTTATGACAGGGCCACAATTACCTAATCGTCAAATGCTATTTGCCTCTTTATTAAAGTCAGATTCAATTAAAAAGGCTATTGAAGAAGAGGCGGTCAACAAAAAAGTATCTCCTGAAAAAGCCCGTGAAACTGCGATTGAATACCTTGATGAAATTGCCGCAGACTATTCAGATAGTTTAGTGCGCATTGCCGAGCGTTTTCTCACTTGGTTATGGAATAAATTATATAGCGGTATCAATATCAAAGGTGCTGAACAGGTAAGACAGCTTCACCATGATGGCCATGAAATTGTCTATGTGCCTTGTCATCGCAGCCATATGGATTACTTGTTGCTGTCATACATTTTGTATTATCAGGGTATGGTTCCGCCGCATATTGCGGCCGGTATTAACTTGAACTTTTGGCCAGCAGGGCCAATGTTCCGCCGTGGTGGAGCATTCTTCATCCGCCGCAGCTTTAATGGTAATAAACTGTATACCGCAGTATTTCGTGAGTATTTAGATCAGTTATTTGCTAAAGGTTATTCGGTTGAGTATTTCACCGAAGGTGGGCGTTCGCGTACAGGACGTTTACTTGCGCCTAAAACCGGCATGTTGGCAATGACCATAAACAGTGTACTACGCGGCATAGAGCGCCCAGTGACGTTAGTACCAGTGTATTTAGGTTATGATCATGTGATGGAAGTGGCCACTTACCACAAAGAATTAAGCGGCAAGAAAAAGAAAAAAGAATCTGTTTGGCAGTTATTTGGTGCGCTGCGTAAACTCGGTAATTTTGGCCAAGGTTATGTTAATTTTGGTGAGCCGATTAACTTACAGCACTTCTTAAATCAACAAGCGCCAGAATGGCGTAGCGAACTGGCGAAAGAGCCTGATCAAAAACCATCGTGGTTTACTCCATCGGTTAATTTACTCGCTAACCGCGTGATGACCAATATTAACGGTGCTGCCGCCGCGAGCTCGGTAACATTAACCAGTTTAGTGTTATTAGCCTCAGAGCAAAATGCATTAGAAAGAAGTCAGTTAGAACGCCAACTTGATCTGTATTTAGCCTTATTGAAAACCGTACCTTATACCGATTACGCATCGGTCGCCGAGGGTGATGGTAAGTCGATTGTTGATCATTGTTTGTCGTTAAATAAGTTTGTTAGTACCAAAGATTCTATTGGTGAGATTATTTCTGTTGATGAAAAAATTGCCATCACCATGAGTTATTACCGTAATAATATTATTCATTTAATGGCGATACCGTCATTAATTGCCAGTTGTTTATTGCGCTATGATGACTGCGATCGCGCGCGCATTCATGCCATCGTGATGGATTTTTATCCATTGTTGAAAGCAGAGTTATTTATGGGCATTGATGATGTGCCTAAATATGTTGATGGCGTTTTAGACTTTATGCTTGAGCAAGGTTTGTTGAGCGACAATGATAACTTTGTTATCACGCCTCGTCATATTACCCAAGTGTTACTTCTGGCTGAAACGATCAGTGAGACCTTGCAGCGTTATGCCATTATCTTCAATTTACTGGCGATAAAGCCTGAGCTTGAACGTTCTGCTCTTGAAACCGACAGTCACTTGTTGGCCCAACGACTAGGCGCACTTCACGGGATTACCGCTCCAGAGTTTTATGACAAAAAACTGTATAACACCTTGAGTGTTAAGTTAAAAGAACTAGGTTACTTATGCAGTGTTGAACATCGTGACGAAGTGATCAGAATTCGAGATCATGCCAACAAGTTGCTGAGTTCGTCAGTAAAACAAACCATAGTAGACAGTGTGGATGCGGAGCACGGACAATAATGGCAAACCATATGAATGCGGCCAAGCATCGCACTAGTGGTAAGTCAGTATTGGGTGGGGCGATGATCATTGCTGGCACTACAGTGGGTGCGGGAATGTTTTCCTTGCCAGTTGTTGGTGCAGGGATGTGGTTTGGTTACTCAATAGCGATGTTGCTCGGCGTCTGGTTTTGCATGCTAATGTCGGGTTTGCTGTTATTAGAAGCTAACTTGCATTTTGAACCCGGTGACAGTTTCGATACCTTAACTCGAGTAACCCTAGGGCAGTTTTGGCGAGTCATTAACGGCGTCTCTATAGCCTTTGTGTTGTACATTTTAACTTATGCCTATATCAGTGGTGGCGGATCGATTGTTAATCACAGTTTATCGGCATTGGGTGTCAGTCTACCTCAGAGTGTGGCAGGGTTAGTGTTTGCCGTGGTGCTGGCGCTAGTGGTATTTGTCAGTACTAAAGCGGTTGATCGCATTACCACCATCATGCTTGGTGGCATGGTCATTACCTTCTTCTTGGCCATTGGTAATTTATTGATCGATATCGATACCGTGAAACTGGTATCACCCGATGGTGAGTCGCGTTACTTACCTTATCTGCTCGCTGCGATTCCTTTTGGCTTAGCCAGTTTTGGTTATCACGGTAACGTACCCAGTTTAGTTAAATATTACGGTAAAGATGCTAAAACCATTGTTAAGGCCATCATTAGCGGAACCACAATCGCATTAGTGATTTATGTGTGTTGGTTAGTGGCAACTATGGGTAATATTCAGCGCAGCCAGTTTGCCGATGTTATTGCCCAAGGCGGTAATATTGGGGTGTTAGTTGCAGCGTTGTCGGGTGTTATTGCCAGCCAATGGCTTGATAGCATGTTGACACTGTTTGCCAATCTTGCCGTGGCATCATCATTTTTAGGTGTCACATTAGGTCTGTTTGACTACCTTGCAGATCTATTTGGTTTTGATGATTCGCGCACCGGACGGATTAAAACTGCAGCGGTTACGTTTATCCCGCCAACAATATTGGGCTTGCTGTTTCCGAATGGGTTTATCCTCGCTATTGGTTTTGCTGCACTTGCAGCCACCATATGGGCTGTGATTGTTCCAGCTTTGCTGGCTTATAAAGTGAGGCAGCAGTATCCCGATTATGTTGGCTTTAAGGTGCCAGGCGGAACGCCACTGATTGTGCTTGTGGTGTTGTTTGGGATAGTGACCGCAACATGTCACTTACTGGCAATGGCAGATATCTTACCGGTATTTAAATAACCGCAACTTGTTATAATCGAATCATAATTATTCAGAAAGCCTTCGTTTGAAGGCTTTTTTGTTTGTGACTATTCTGGCTGATGTTTAACAACCAATGGTATGTTGGTCAATAAGCTATTTGCTGGCATGATAGCAATAACCATATCTGTCAATTAGATGGTTTATGTTGCCGTTGATGACGCTGATACTTCAATTGCAAAGCGCTATTTTGGGCATCATCGTGGTATCTGTAATAGATACTCATTAAGTGTATTTAGGCAAGGATGAGCAAATGACACAGAATAACACCCAAGCTGAGTTGGCTAGAATTCATCGCAGTATGATGATAGTCGCCTTAATTGATTTCCCTGGAGCATTGTTGTTTGGTCTAGGAATTTACGGTTTAGTTGCCGGATTTGACCAAGATTTTTTACCTATACTCGCTAACCAAGCTGTCATTGTTAATGTCATGTTGCTTTTAGGTGCTGTGATTATGGCATGGGGCATGTTTCGCATGGTAATGCTTGCTCGTGAAAAGCAACTCATATTACAACAACGTGTGTGAGATATTGATTAACTTAGCTTATTTTGTTCGGTTAAGTTTGATTAATCACATGATTTAATCGCTACTCACTAGCTGCTGCAAGTGTGCTACAGGATAGCGAATGTCGCGATTACAAAGATGTCATAGAGCGGCTTAGTGCTGACTTACTTTTGTCCATTTCTAAGTCAAGGAAACGAACTCGTTGTGCCTCAAAGTTTGTAGGCCTTCGAATGAAGGTTTGGCATTTTTATGTTTGGTTTAGTGGTGTTTAGCTGAGTGGGTGTTGGTTAAATGGGTTTGAAGCTTGTACCTTCAATGCAGTTAATCACCTGCAGTGGGATTATGTGCAGATACTGCTTCGGGACGCTTTGCGCCATCCATGGCCGCTTAACGAAAAAATCCCTGTTTTCGATACCCTCAGTCGCATCTTCACTGGGTCATTCTATCTCTTCGATTTAGCTTCATTTGGTACGAATGGTAAGTTAAAAACTAACCTGGTTTTGCCCCCAAAGTTTTAGGCCTGCTAATAAAGGTTTGGCATTTTTTATGTTTGGTGAGTCGTGTTTAGCTGAGTGGGTGTTGGTTAAATGAGTTTGAAGCTTTTACCTTCATTGTAGTCAATCACCTGCAGTGGGATTATGTGCAGATACTGATTCGGGACGCTTTGCGCCATCCATGGCCGCTTAACGAAAACGTCCCTGTTTTCGATACCCTCAGTCGCATCTACACTGGGTCATTCTATCTCTTCGATTTAGCTTCATTTGGTACAAATGTTAAGTTAAAAAACTTAACAGGTTTTGCCCCATTCCTTGCTAGGGATGCCAATTCGCCGATTTCAACTTACTGAATAATTTTCAGTCTATTCGGGTAATAAAGGTTTGCTCGTCATCCACAAAAGCTACAAAGCCGCCGTGATAGATAAATACCCGACCACGCCCCTCAACTAAGCAGGCAAGCTGTGGGTCCAAATCTTCTTCGTTACCCTGTCTTTGATATGTGCCGATATCGGTGATTACGCCGCTGAGAGTAGGCAAATATCTATAAGTTCGCTTTGCTTGATCAACTAGGTTCAATTCGCTGGCGGTAGAGAAGCAAGAGGGTATCGTACCGGCTTCTTCGATAAACATAGTTTTCAGTTCTTCAAAAGCTGTGATCACTAGCCAGTCGATGCCGTTAACATGATGGATAAACATTGAGTTTCTCGGTAATTCTGATGCGGAGATTTTAACATTATTAGGGGTAGAACTTAGTAGAGATTTAGTAATTCTGTGCAATTCTGTGCAATTTACGGTCATTCACTAGGCCACCTTGAAACACGTCTTTGCCCCAACGTTGGTTAGGCTATGACCTGTGGCCACAAACGTCGTGGCGCTTCGCCCACACCAGACCAAGAGGAAATCAACGGCTATTCCCTCTTGGAACTCCCAGCCGCCCCCGCAACATTTTCGCTATTTACAAAACAACAGCTGCGAAAAGGTCGCCATGGGGATTAAACAAGCTTTTAACTTCATTTGAAACCGGCTTCGGCCCATCTTGTAATCAGGAGTGAAAATGCTAACGCTTCCGATGGTACATCCTGTACCGCGAAAGCTAGCCTGGCGTCCTGTCAGGCTCACGCATTCTTTTATAAAGAGTCTTCAACGGCCTCAAGTTCAGAGTTGAACCGGTCCATTTCCAAGTCAAGAAAACTAACTTGGTCTTGCTTCTTTCTAAGTTAGGAATAACGTTCTATTACATTTATGGATCATCATTTCTCTTTAATAAAAAGATCATAATACCTCTGTAGCTAAGACCATTTATTGTTAATTTAATGAACTGGTAAGGCCTGAGACTTATAGACACTTTTTACCCAAAAAGCGCTCCTAATCCGCCTCGAAATGCCCTAAAAACCCCAACAGATCTGTATTTAAAGTAATAATCTAGAAGCCACTAAATAATTGAATCAAAATAGGAAATCAGATATTGTTGGTGCATTAATCAAAATAAATTTTAAAGCGAGTAATTCTACAGGCTCGTTAGCAACCCCTTGTAATCGAATTACCTTTTACGCTGAGGAATATATGAAACTAATAATAAACATGACAGCTGAAGAGGCTTCTGAGTTCCTTTTAAAACATGAGAGCTATTGTAATTTCCCTCTGCCACCATATTTTGATTTTTCACCAATTTTGCTGGCAACAAAAGTTGGATTAGATGCAAAACAAAATGGATTAAATGATATAGGGTTAAAAAAGGCATCAGATTTTGATAATGTTAACTATATCTTACAAACTAACAAAGATGGTCATTATGCGTGGCGACCATTTCAGCTAATTCATCCTGCTTTATATGTTCATCTGGTATCGAAAATCACAGAAGATGAAAACTGGAATTTGATTAAAGACAGATTCGAATATTTCAATAGTAATGAAAAAATATGTATCGCTAGCATACCTCGTAAAGCTGGCGAAAAATCGCCATCAGATACAGCCGAATCTGTTATGGGGTGGTGGAATGATGTTGAGCAACTATCAATTGAAAAATCATTGGACTTTAAATATATATTCCATACGGATATAGCGAACTTTTATCCTTCAATTTATACGCACTCAGTTTCATGGGCAATCCATACAAAAGAAACAGCAAAAATCCCCAATAACAGAAGTAAAATTAGCTTAATTGGTGTTTCCATCGATAAAACTATTCAGCATATGCAAAATGGACAAACTAATGGCATCCCGCAAGGTTCTGTTTTGATGGATTTCATTGCTGAAATAGTACTGGGTTATGCAGACAGTGAGTTAACAAAAAAGTTAAATTTTTTAGGTGTCGAAGATTATTACATAATTAGGTATCGTGATGATTATCGGGTTTTCACAAACTCTAAAGAAGATAATGAAGCAATTGCAAGGCAAATTACGCTCACCCTTCAGGATCTTGGATTGCAACTTAATGCATCAAAAACGAGTTCAAGTGAAGACGTTGTACTTAACTCTATTAAAGACGATAAGCTTGAAGCACTTTCCCTTTTTAATAAAAATCAATCTGAAACAACTATTCAAAAGTCATTGTTAAAATTAGTTATGTTTTCTAGAAAGTACCCTAATTCAGGCCAACTTTCAAAACAGCTGGCTAAACTAAGCAAAAAACTTGAAACAAAGAAAACTTTGAAAGAAAACCCTAGGGTAATAGTCAGCATAATTACCGATATAATGATTAATAACCCACGTACTTTTGCATCATGTGCACTTGTGTTGAGTAAAGCTCTAAAGTTTATTGATAATTCAGCTGAGAAGTTAGAGTTATTGAAAAAAATTAGACATAAATTTAAACCTATTCTTGGAACTGGTGTACTAGATATTTGGCTACAGCGTATTTCTTATTCAATTCAACCTGACATTGAGTTTAATGAACCATTATGTAACATCACAGCTAATGTCCAAGGTATAAATATTTGGGAGTCTGACTGGATTACCGATAATAATTTTAAAACTAATTGTTTGTCTACATCAATTATTAATCGAGATACTCTTGCTAAATGTGATGCAGAAATATCGGAGGATGAAGTGGTACTGTTTCCTTATGATATTGAATTTCATGCAGAAGACGAAGAGTACTCATAGTTCTGTGTGTAGGTTGCCAACAAGGAGTTTAAGCGTTAAAAAAACAGTTGGTTATGTTCCTTTCTGCTACACATTTTAACCCACTATTTTTGTCGCTTAATGCGGCGTTAAGCACCCTATGAAAATGAGCCACGAAGAATATATCGAAACGAAACGAAACGTAAGCGTGACGTTGAAGTTGCAAGTGGAATGATTGATGGCACTATTCACTCTCTAGAGAGTGCAATTGAACTGTCTTCACTAAGGTTTGAGGTCGGCCTGTCCAAAGATGATAAAGATTTTCTGGCATCGCCTCAGAAATCGATCATTTACCGATTGGTACATCAAGGCAATATTGGCCTAAAGATGCCCTCGAACGGCACGAGCCAGAAATACAGCAATCTATTAAGTGGGCAAAGGATGTTTCTTTGTCAGAATGTAAATCTATCGTAGCGAGGTTCAATGCTTAACAAGGCCAAGTAGCATCGCTAGCAAATCTGGCTGGACCTCGCTACGCTCGGCCGCTGTTGGCTGCGTTATGTGCTTCCATCTGTAGCTGCAACCTGAGGTGTTATTTAATGAAGAATGAAGTATTAAATGCTCTAAATAGATCGCTAATAAGAATTAAGGAAGGATATCCTGTTGATCGGGAGGTAGACTTTCAATCGGTACTATTTGGCGAGCTATATAAAGAATTACCCAGCGCAATAATTCGTTTCGAGCACACATTGAAAAATGACTATCAATCATATGCTCAGCGAGGAAGTTCAACAAAAAATCGAAAAAGCTGTGTTGACCTCCATATCACTGACGCTGGTAAAGCTATTGTAATCGAATTGAAGTATTTTAAAGGTTCGAGTAAAGAAGATTGTGCCGACATGATCGCTGACCTCGCAAAAGTAGAGCGAATTGTCGAGGCGGGCGAGGCTAATGAGGGTTTTTGCATTCAACTTATTAAGGAAGGCGTCATAGATCGATTGCCTACAATAATTGAGAAAAAGGAATACAGTTTCGAAGTTGGTCGGTGGGATTACAACTTTGAAATTAAGGGTAAATATCAAGTAGTTTCAAGCAAATCTCCATGCGGTAGATTTTTAATCTGGCATCATATCAAGTGATAAAACCGCATATGACAAGCAAAGTCACTGCGATCAAATACTCTCCACTTCGCTTTTGTGCAGAGAGATACTCGCACAAAAGCAAAGCTCCGGTATTTGGCGCGTGCTTTGGGCGTGATAAGCCAAGGAAAGTATGAGTATATCGAGGGAACAATTAGCAAAAGTTAGAACTCCATTCAGATTGCTATCAGGCTTTATTTTTGTGTTGTCACTTTTGCTAGTCCCAATAATAATCTTTATTGCTTATACAGAGCCGTATGATCATTTCATTTGGGGTATTACGGCAATTACTTTTTTAATGGGCTATATATCTGGTCGTGTAACAATCACGGGATATGCCCCAAAACTTTTACTGTTTATACACGGTTCTAAAAAAGGCTTATAACAAGTTGCTCAAGTTCGTTCGTAAACTCACTGGGACAATTAACAGTTGGCTTGGCGCTTCGCGTAAGTATAGCCAATTGTTAATTGTCCCTTAGCAAAGCATTATACGTACAGGAGATTTCGGCACATGGAAAGTTTTATTCCGTTAAGCATTATTATTTTACTTCTTTTTATTCAAATCAAGCTATTCAAAGATATGTGTAAATATTTATCTTCGGCTTATTCAGAAGAGTGGGAAAAATTATCCGAAAACTCTATGGAGGGTTCTAAATGGTCAGTGACAAGCGCTAATTTATCAGAGTCACTTAAGACTGGTTTTTTCTCTACTGTTTCTGATGCTAAAGTTGTAAAGTTTGTAAAAGCTAGAAAATTAATTATGTACATAATGGGGGGCATAATTCTCCTACAATTTATAATGGCATATATACAGTAATGTACGTATAACAAGAGACTATGGCGTTAATAGATAATTTTATCCTTTGGCACATCCCATAAAACACCATCCCTTAATATCGAATTTAAGATTACAACCATCTTCCTGATACTGGCAATAATAGCCACTTTCTTAGGTTTTCCTGCGGCTACTAATCGCCGATAAGTCCCTTTGAAAACGGGGTTCGATTATATTGCTGACATCATGGCCATGAATTTAGTGGGGAGCAGCGTAAACTTTATGTCATTGCACTCAATCCGAAGCTCTAAAGCACTTCTGTCCAGAATTGAGCTAGTTAATCAGTCTGGGGTAGAGTTAATCACACGCCAAAACCAGCCTGTTTGCGTTGGCTTCGGGTTAACCAGATTTTGCCCCAAAATTTGATAGAACCATTTTTAGTAATGATACAGAGTGTCCAGTATTACTGGATCAGATCATCTCACCAATTTCCGCATATAGTGTAGAGATCAATTCGATTCGTTGATGTAGTATTTTTTAGTGGCCTGAGTAACGGTGGCGATTCAGATTGAGATTTCCAATCTCAGTTCGCTAAAAAAATATTTAACTCAGATTGGTACTTTAGGTTCGGGATCGATTAGCTTTGCAAAGCACCAGTTAACAAGATCGGAGAATAGTATGATGGTTGAATTTACAGAGCTTAACGCATTTGAGTATTTAGGGGGGCTGCTAAAGGAGGCCGCCGAGGGGAAAAGGCATCGTTCTGACTATGCGGTAATTAAGAGATTTATAGAACGGTATTCAGAACTTGAGCCACATGTAAAGGTGATGTATCAAACCCTAACAATTCCTCAAATGAATCGTTTCATTGGCCTTGTAATTGACGCAGTGGCATTCGGAAATAAGAGTGAAGTCGAGGAAGTCAGAACTGCCCCAAAAGAGTTGAAAGCGATTAATGACAAAATTTACAAGCTTGCATTTGAACTAGCCGAACAACTGGATAAGAGAACTCAATTACATGAAAGTACTTCATTTACAAGCAACACTCACTATGCTCTATTCAAACTTATAGAAGATGCAGGACAATCAAATTACATGTTTGAAAGTTATTTAAAAGAATCATTGAGAAATACTATTGGCCCGTATGACCTAAGATATTACCCATCGATTAGTCAAATAGTCACTCAACTGGGGATTGATGCTCAAAATGCCTTAATTGAGACGAGTTCAGAACTAGATCTGATTCTCACTAGAACCGAGCGCCCATCTAGCGCAGATCAAATCAGGGCAATATTAAGAACTGTGCAGTTTTCTAAAGAAAATGATGGAGACTATTGCTACTTTAAAATACCTGATGATTTTGAATTATCGAGCCAAGCCATTGCCGCTTTTGCGAATGTCGCTTTTGACATTCCATTTGATAAGTTGGTTGATGATCTACAGGTAAGAAATGCCAAGCGGAAATATAAACAGCTTAGTGAAGAAGATTAATTCCGAAAGCTGGGGGGCTAGATGTGCCATACTTTTGGTAATCCGAGATACCGCTAAATCAATCCAAATCATAACTCAGAAATGTCCAGAAATGAGTTAACTCATGTTCTTGTATAGCACTTTTCCATAGCCATCAATGAAGTTGAATCGAAGAGATAAAATTCAGGTGTAGATAAGCTAGGGAGTATCCAAAACACGGATGTTTTGGTTGAGCCCACAAGGATGTGCTTGCGGCGTCTCACTGGATTATCTGCACTAAAGCCTGCGGCAGGTAATTAATAACATTGAATTAACGATTTAAAACAAACTAGTAGATATGAAATAGGTTGGGCATTATTCGGACGAAAGTTTAACTACCAGCCAATAATGGGCCACAAATAAGTTAGTTTTCTTGGCGTAGAAATGGATAAGTAAACTCTGAACTTGAGGACTTTGTGCTGCTCAACTAAATCCATAGACACCTTTTACTCTAAGGTAAAAAAGGCCTCAACCGGTTACGTTAAAGCCTAAACCTGCCTAATTTACATCGTCGTTGTCTGAGTTAATAATCGATTAAGCCGAATTTAACTTCACCAAAGCAAGGCTTATACAACAATCCCCAAGTCATAAGATGACTTGGGGATTGTTGTTTTTCGTAAATATTTCTGCTGTAAATATTTCTGCTGTAAATATTTGTAGTCTATATCTACTTGGCGTTAACGTTTCCGCTATTGCTTAGGCAACTTGCGACCATATATCAGTAAGTAAATTGCGGGGATAACAAATAGCGATAATAGCGGCGCAGTCATCATACCGCCGACCATAGGTGCGGCAATTTTTTGCATGACTTCATTGCCAGTACCGCTACCCCACATAATTGGCAGTAAACCAAAAAATATGGTGGCGACTGTCATGGCTTTAGGGCGAATTCGCATTACGGCACCCTCAACTAAGGCGGCAGTTAAATCCGCTCTACTGTGGTAGTTGCCGGCTTGTTTATAGGCCTTAATACTATTATTAAGGTATACCTGCATTACTACGCCAAACTCGGCGGCAACCCCAGCGAGGGCAATCATACCGACCGATACCGCAACGGAAAAGTTAAAATCCAGCCCATAAAGTAGCCATGCACTACCTACCAATGAAAAAGGCAAACTTAGCATGATCACCGATGCTTGTATGACCGAATTAAATGTCATCATTAGCAGCATAAAAATCACCGCAATCATTAATGGGATCACCATTTTCATCTTAGCATCAACCCGCTGCATGTACTCGTATTGCCCCGCAAAGCTATAGTTGTAGCGCGGAGGCAGAGTAATTTGTTGCTTAAGTGCCTTTTCAGCCGCAACGATATATTCACCAATAGAAATGTCTTTGAGATCGACAAACACCCATGAGATCAGGCGGCCATTTTCACTGGCTAACATGGGGGCACCATCACTGATTTTGAGATCAGCTAAATAGCTTAAGGGTAAGTATTTCCCTGTTTTAGTCAGCACAGGTAAGTTTTTGAGTTTCTCGATATTATCTCGTAACTCTCGCGGGTAACGTATGTTGATGGGATAGCGTTCTTGGCCTTGAATTGACTCACCAATGGTCATGCCACCAATAGCCATTTGCACTACATCTTGGATATCTTTTAAGGTCATGCCATAGCGTGCAGCATTTTTAAGATCTGGGGTAATATCAATATATCGCCCACCGCTACTGCGCTGTGAAAATGCTGACACTGTGCCAGGTAATTGGTTTACTACCGCTTCTATTTCAGCGCCAATACGTTGCAGTTCTTCGACATTCGACCCCGATATCTTTATGCCAACAGGTGTTCTCACCCCAGTAGATAACATATCGATACGAGTTTTAATCGGTTGCACCCAAGCATTGGTCATCCCTGGAATACGCACGGTTTTTTGCAGTTCTGCAATAATGCTTTCTAAGGTTACGCCATCACGCCATTCTGCTGTGGGTTTGAGCATAATAGTGGTTTCGAGCATGGTGAGCGGTGCAGGATCCGTTGCGGTAATGGCGCGGCCCACTTTGCCAAATACCCGTTTAACTTCGGGAACGGTTTTTATTAGTCGGTCAGTTTGCTGCAATATTTCTGCCGCTTTACCCGCGCTGACACTGGGCAATGTGGTTGGCATATAGAGCAGATCACCTTCTTCCAAGGTGGGCATAAATTCTGATCCCATCTGGCTTAATGGGTAGTAAGCACTGAATAGCACAATAATCGCCAATCCAATGGTGATTTTAGGGAAGTTCAGTACCCATTTAAGTAATGGCTGATAGATAGCAATCAATACCCGACTAATAGGGTTTTTACGCTCATCAGGGATTTTTCCGCGGACAAAATAGCCCATTAATACCGGAATTAAGGTGATTGCTAAGATTGCAGATGCGGCCATGGCAAAGGTTTTAGTAAAGGCCAGTGGATGGAATAAACGTCCTTCTTGCGCTTCAAGGGCAAAGACTGGAGTAAAGCTTAATGTAATGATCAATAAGCTGAAGAACAGTGCTGGGCCGACCTCAATTGAGGCTTCTTTTACCAGTTGCCAGTGATCTTCTCCCTCAGGAGCCTTACCGTGTTTTTGACGATAATGCTCTAAATGTTTATGAGTATTTTCGACCATCACAATAGAGGCATCAACCACAGCACCAATAGCAATGGCAATACCGCCTAAGCTCATAATGTTGGCATTGACTCCAATAATATTCATGGCGATAAAGCTGACTAAAATTGAAATAGGTAAGGTGATAATTGCCACTAAGGTTGAGCGGGCATGCAGTAAAAATAGTAGGCAAATAAGCCCAACTACGAGCATTTCTTCAAGCACTTTATGGGTAAGGTTATCGACTGAGCGCAAGATTAAGTCTGAGCGGTCATAAGTGGTGACTAACTCGACACCATCAGGTAGTCCATTACTGATTTGCTCGAGTTTTTTCTTCACATTATTAATGGTTTCAAGGGCATTTTCACCATAGCGCATTACGACAATGCCGCCGACGACTTCGCCTTTACCATCAAGTTCTGCAATACCACGGCGCGCTGCCGGGCCGGTTCTTAATTGCGCGACATCTTTCATTAATACCGGCGTGCCGGTTTCGGACAAAATACCTAAGGGAATTTCAGCAAAGTCAGCAATGGTCTGGCGATAACCACTTGAGGTGATCATATATTCTGCTTCGGCCATTTCAATCACCGAGCCGCCAGTCGAACTATTGGAATTATCTAAGGCATTTTTAATGGTCATTAAGTCGATTTGATACAAAGCTAGCTTATGCGGGTCGACGACCACTTGGTAAGTTTGTTCCATACCACCGACGGTAGCAACTTCAGATACTCCTGCAACACTTTGTAATTCAAGCTTTAAAAACCAATCTTGTAATGAACGTAATTGAGCTAAATCATATTGTCCGTTGCGATCGACTAAGGCGTATTGAAAAATCCAACCTACACCAGAAGCATCTGGCCCAATGCTTGGCGTAACGCCGGCAGGCAGTTGATCTTGGGTTTGAGACAAGTATTCTAATACCCGTGAACGTGCCCAATAAATGTCGGTGCCGTCTTCAAAAATGACGTACACAAATGAATCGCCAAACATTGAAAATCCACGCACCGTTTTAGCTCCGGGCACGGCAAGCATGGCCGATGACAATGGATAGGTAATTTGATCTTCAACCAATTGCGGTGCTTGGCCTGGGTATGACGTTTTAACAATAACTTGCACATCGGATAAGTCGGGAAGCGCATCGAGTGGTGTCATGCGCATCGCTTGATAACCCACTAAGGCGATAACGGCCGTGAGTACCAACACCATAACGCGTTGTTTTATTGAAGCACTGATAATTTTTGCTAACATTGTTGTGCTCCTTTAGTGCTGGTGAGCATCTGTCGCAGTGGCATTTATTGGCGCATTACTTAAACGCTGTAAACTGCCTTGAATACTGGCTTCTGAGTCCAATAAGAACTGCCCTGAAATAACCACTTTGTCATGTTCATTCAGTCCCTCTAAAATTTCGGCTCTACCGTCTGCCATCATACCAATTTTGACTGGCACCGAAGCAAAGCTGGTATCACTGCGCTGCACCACAATACGGTTTTCACGTCCGGTAAGAATCAGCGCTTCAGTTGGTACAGTGAGCACGTTATTTTTAGGCAAACCATATAAGGTCACATCCACTAAGCTACCGGGTCTAAGCTTGTCGTGATGATTATTCAGTTTGATCCGCACTCGCATTGCGCGTGTGACTGGGTCTAATTCGGGGTAGATGTAGTCAATGGTTGAGTCGATATCAAACAGTCCTTGCGCCGCGGCACTCACAGTGACTTTACGACCTTGTTGTAACCAATTTTGTTCGTTTTCAAACACATCTGCAATCACCCATACGCTGTCTAAATTAACGATTTCAAACAAGGTATCACCTGGCTGAATGTACATACCATCGCGAACGGTTAACTTACTGATAAAGCCATCTTGCGGAGCATAAAAAGGTACTTTAAAAATGGTTTCACCGGTTTTTTCTAAGTGCTTGATTACAGAGCTATCAACACCGAGTAGTTCTAAGCGTTTGCGTGCTTTGCGTAATAAACTACTGCCCCGTTTTGTATCTTGTTTAAGGTAGTCTTGTGCTTGGGAATAGTCGTCTTGGGCAGTGACCAGTTCTGGCGAGTACAGCTCATATAAAAGTTGGCCCTTTTTTATTTGTTGTCCCACGTTATTTACCGTTAGCGTTTCTATCCATCCGGTTGCGCGTGTATGCACATGGCCAATTGCATTCTGGTTATATTCTACTGTGCCTATGGTGTTAACTTGGCGAGATAAGCTCGTTCTTTCAACGACATGACTTCGCATGCCTAATGCCTGCTGCATGCCGCCAGATACACCGACCACAATTTCTTGGCTTGGGTCTGTTACGGTCACTTTTTCAAGGTTCATACCACAGATAGGGCAAGTTCCAGGTGCATCGGATATCACATGTGGATGCATAGGACAGACATATTTTACATTGGTGCTATCGCTCTGATTGGCTGTCGGCATTAATTTAGCGACTAATGCGGGTTCAGGTTGACTAAACACCTTATCTGCTTGGCTTTTTTCTACAGAAGCAGCACTTTGCATGTTTGCCATTGGCGCTTGAGTGTCGTCAACTGTGGATTCTTCTTCTTCCTCCTCTTTGACGACGAGAAACATATTACAAATGGGACAGGTTCCCTCTTTATCACTGATCACTTCAGGGTGCATCGGGCAAGTATAGGTTTTACCAGCTTGTACCTGATGCTGGGCATGATCGTGCTCTGCGCCATAAACGACAGGTGATGTCATAGTAATAGGGATTATTACCCCAACAAACGCGCCTAGTAGCACACTAGAAAGTGGTAATTTCTTCATAACAACCTCGATATTCATCATGACGATACTGACGATCGTCATGATGAGAAACACTAAAAACAATTATATTGAACGTACGCAATGCACAAGAATAATCAATTAAACTTGTTTGCTATGCTTTGTTCTACTGGGATAGCGTTTTGCATGTTTGTCATTGGATGCTGCATGTTTGCCATTGGATGATGAGTGTCGCCAGCGCTGGACTCAGCTTGCTCCTCTTTGACGACGAGGAACATATTGCAGATGGGACAGCGTCCCTCTTTATCGCTGATCACTTCAGGGTGCATCGGGCAAGTATAGGTTTGACTGGCTTGCGACTGATGCTGGGTATGATCGTGCTCTGCGCCATAAGCAACAGGTGATGTGAGAGCTGCTGGGATGATGACACCAACGAATGCGCTTAATAGCACGCTAAAAAATGGTAACTTTTTCATAATAACCTCGATATTCATCATGATAATACTGACGATCGTCATGATGATAAACGCTAAAAAACAATAGTATTGACTGTGCTCAACGCACAAGAATGATCAATTGAATTAAGCGATAGGAGGGCGGAACGCAGGAGGGAAAGCGATTGATACACGGTTAACAACCATCGCAAGCGGTGCAGGATAGACCGGAATATTAAGCATCGCCAATGGCATATCAATTAGGTTAGCGGTAAACGAAATAGTCAAACAGTGGTTACAATCCGGACTACAAACACCGGAACCATTACAACAGCTGGTTTGCGGTAACGATGCAGCAATGGATTCATCCACATTATTGACAGCACTTGGCATATCATGGCAATTCTTCATTGCCCCGTGCGTCATAGTTGTTGAGGTGTTGTCAGTGTTAGCGGACATTTTTTGAGCCATTTCTGCATGGGCCATTGGCACCATCAAACTGTCATTAGTCAGCAACCCCTGTCCGACAAGTGCGAACAAAGTGATTATAATGATCCAATAGTTTGACTGCTTTGCTCTCATTTAGCCTTAACCAAGTCGTTTTATGGGGTTAGCTTAACAGACCTTTACTTCAGTAAACATCTTTCAAGTAATAACACATTATATTCATTAATCTGAAAATGATGATAACGCTTTTATGACCATTATCGTGTGATACACATTCCATTTCATTAATTTAGGGTCCACTTAGGTTTAAAACGGCATTATTTACCTTTTAGTTTGAGCCGATACCTGTTGCGCTTGAGCATATCAATCACCCAAATTAATCCACTGAAGATTAACCATAAAGTGATAAATGCAAACATCATAATAGGGATGTTATTAAAACTGCCTTGATTGGTGTAATCCATAAAGTGCAGCATAAAAAATACATCGGCTAAACGTGTATGTTCATCACTGTGGCCGACGAGTCGACCCGACTGCGCTTCAATATACACGCTGGTGGTAATGTTATCGGCAAAGTTTATCTGCCAAGTGTCATTGTGCTGTTTTGGAAAGTCGTCTAATGGTGGGGTGAGTAAGCGAGTTGAACTGATTTCGGCCTCTCCGGAGTAGGACGCTTTGGCCAGCTGTTGTGCCATTGTGGTATCAATTACGACTGGGTTACCGTCATACGCATCAACTAAGGTGTAGTCATGGTTGAGATTATTGTATAAGCCTTTTTCATGGGTTAATAAGTAGTAAGGCTTACCTAATAAAGTAATGAGGTTCAGTGACACGCTAGGCTTAAATGTGGCCAAAATAGTACTAGGTTCAAGCAAACGATGAGTTTCTATTACCACGTCAGCGTGAGTATCGTTAAGATGAGTCCGTCCTTGGGCTTTATTGTGATCCATGAGATTAAAATATAGGCCGCTGATTAACCATAGCAGTAACTGAATCCCTACAATGACAGATGCCCATTTATGCAGTTTTCTGACCCAAAGCATTAGGCAACCCCACTGTGTTTACGCTTACTCAACATAGGCTTGCGTTTGTTTTTAGTACGACGTAATACCCTGAAATACGTCAAGGTTAACCCGCTAACGGTAGCTAAAGTTGAGAACAGTGCTATCCAGAATAATAATTGATTATCGATTTCTTCAGCATCGCCATAATCCATCACATGAAAGCGAAACATCCAGTCGAATAAACGCCAAAATGCATGGCGCTTTGCTACTACTAATCCGCTGTCAGCAGAGATATAAATTGATGGTGCGGAAAAGTGGTCGAAATTAATTCGCCACGCAGGTAAGTGGCGAGTACTAAGTTCAAAAGGCGGATTATCGGTCAGTAAACTCACGTCGGTAATCGGCTCATTACCAAGGTAATAATATTGGGCTAATGCAATGGCTGTTGTTTGATTAAGTGGCGATAAACGTTCCCCTGTCTGGGCATTTAGCATTAGCTGCTGAGTTGCTGTTTTGGTTGGAATGGCAAAGCGGTATACGTCTTGTTGCATCAGTTTACCGACGCTTATTTGCTCTGCTTTAGGGTAAGTTTGTAACAGTTTTACCAATGAATACTCTAGTTTATCGGGGTTGATTTTTGTTTGGGGGTTACTGATCAGCGAATCACCATGAATATAGTCAATATGCATAAACACCATATATGTTCCTGTCACTGACCAAATAACGAACTGTAGCCCGAGAAAAAGCATTAGCCATTTATGGAGTGTTCTTGCAGTTTTATGCATTCAAATTAACCTTATTATTTTTGTTGTTGGTTTGGTTAAAAAGCGTTTTATGCGAGTCAATCAGGCTTTAAATGACCATCGAGTTAGCATTAGCGGTTAAGTGACTCATAGTTTGCAGCAATTTATGTTAATCGTGAAGCTAAACAAGTGCTGTCAACGGACGACAATAGCCGTACCTTTATCAAAGAAAATGCATTGACTTAAATTTGCTGTGGTTAATATTTTGCCTTAAGTGTTATCAGCCGCGAGGCAAGGGCGAAGGCTTATACCCGTAGTCAAATTAGGTGGCATTTAACTCATTTTGTCGCTGAGCATTATCTTTATTGACCGCTTGGTTAACTAAATTTAGTCATCGATATTTATTTCGGTCATGTATGTGCAAAAGTCGAGACCTAGCTCGCACTTTAGACATTTTTTAGATAAATAATTCTCAAAATAGCGACTAAAATCAATTTTATAATTTCGAATAATCCTAAACTAGACTTATAAATATTAGAAATTCCTTTTTTGCTATTACGGAGATTGAACAATGAACTGGCGTGCACTATTTAAACCAAGCGCGAAGTACTCGATTATTGCCCTTATAGTGGTTGGTGTAATAGTGGGTGTCGTAGGTTATTTCACAACACAACAAACTTTGCATGCAACAAGTACCGATGCTTTTTGTATGACATGTCACCGTGACCATTCGTTAAGAGATGAGGTTATGGCGTCAGCTCATGGTGGTGGTAGAGCAGGTGTCACAGTGCAATGTCAAGATTGTCATTTACCACATGGCCCATTTGATTATTTAGTTAAAAAAATTATTGTGTCTAAAGATTTAATTGGTTTAATGACCATTGATGGCTTTATGACGCAAGAATGGTTAGATGAAAACCGTAAAGAACAAGCTGATTTAGCATTAGAATACTTTCGCGGAAATGATTCAGCTAACTGTCGCCATTGCCATACTCGTATTTATGAAGATCAGCCAGATACGATGAAGAAAATGGCCGTAAGAATGCACAGTATGAACTTTAAAAAAGCACCAGAAGACAGAAAGACCTGTGTCGATTGTCATAAAGGTGTCGCGCATCCTTATCCTAAAAAGTAATGTGCCGATATTGTTAACTAAAAAACCTCGTTAAATAACGAGGTTTTTTTATACCAATGGTTCAGCTTATCACCGTTTGATTATTTGTTGATGCTGTTAATAAGCGGGCTAGAGTGCTGTGAATGATAGTGCTCAAATAGCGCAAATACTCCCCAAAGTAAAATTGCCCGATAATGTGCCGCAGGCTTGTTGTTACGGGGATTTTTTAAGAATGTGATGAGTACTAGTAGCAGGTGTATCACCGCGGTAATACAGGCTAATACATTAATAAAGAGCCAAACGTCTGCGCTGAAAATAAACCAGCCGTAAGCCATCAAACACCACATCGACAAAGTAGCCGTTTTACCAATAAGTACAATATCGTTTATTGATATCGGCATTGACTTAATCGGCCGATAATTCGGTATTGTTCGGCTGGTATTGGTACAGTCGATAACATACTTGACCTGCCTTTTTTTCTTTTAAGGCAACCCAGGTTGCTGGCACATCGAATGAGGTCAATTCTGATTCGGTTTCGAGATAAATTTGTGCATTGGGGTTTAACCATTGATGTTGCATCAATAACTCAATGGTGTTGTTTACTAAATCTTTACGAAACGGCGGATCGATAAACACCATATCAAATCCTGTTGTAGTGCCTTTTGCAAGTATTTGTAAACTATCGCCATTAATAACCTCTGCATTTTGGCATTGCAGGGTGGCAAGATTTTGTTTTAGCTGATTAGCCGCATTTTTTTGCAGTTCAATCATGGTTGCAAAGCTGGCATAACGGGATAAAGCTTCGAGGGATAATGCGCCACTGCCAGCGAAGCAATCAAGTACTCTGGCGCCACGAATATCGTTAGCAAGCCAATTAAATAAGGTCTCGCGCACACGATCGGTTGTTGGGCGTAAACCTTCAAGATCATGTATGGGTAGCTTTCGAGATCGCCATTGACCTGAAATAATCCGCACCTGACCGCTGCTGGTATTTTTTTTAGCCATCTCATCCTCGTGATTTTGCCTGAACAAAGAAAAAAGAAAGTGGTAGACTATGCCACAATCTGAACCGTCGTTATTTTATATCAAACTTGTGATTAAATGTGAGTATTCATCATTTTACTGGTTAGAGATGCAACAAACGGCTTCAACTGAATTTTTAAGCATATAAATACTGGTAGCAAACATGGCAAAGAAAGGTTTTTTTTCCTGGTTTCGTAAAGATAAGCCCGTCCCTGAAGGTGAAGATCAACAACAGCTTGATGTTGATAAACAGCATGACATTGCTACAGAGGCTACTGAACAACCCCAACATGCTGAGCTGCACAAGCAAGCCGATGACACCGCCCGTATAGAAGAAACCGAGCGACTGGAACTTGAGCGTATCGAACATGAGCGCCTCGAGCATCAGCGTCTAGACAATGAACGCGCTGAGCAAGCTCGTATTGAGGCTGATCGTATTGCTGCAGAACGTCAGGCCGCAGAAGTGCTAGCAGCCCAAAAGCTGGCAACCGAACAGGCGGAGCAACAACGGCTTGAGCATGAGCAAGCAGAGCAGGCTCGTATTGAGGCTGATCGTCTTGAGGCCGCTCGTATTGCTGCAGAACGTCAGGCCGCAGAAGTGTTAGCAGCCCAAAAGCTGGCAGCCGAACAGGCGGAGCAACAACGGCTTAAGCATGAGCAAGCAGAGCAGGCTCGTGTTGAGGCTGATCGTCTTGAGGCCGCTCGAATTGCAGCAGAACGTCAGGCCGCAGAAGTGTTAGCAGCCCAAAAGCTGGCAGCCGAACAGGCGGAGCAACAACGGCTTGAGCATGAGCAAGCAGAGCAAGCCCGTATTGAGGCCGAGCATATTGCTGCGCAAATCTTAGCTACTGAAGCGCTAGCCGCCGAGCAGTTAGTTGAGCAACAGGCTCCAATAGAGTCGATTGCGTTAGAAGAACAAGATGAGCCTCAAGCTAAACCGCAGAAAGAAGGTATGTTTGCCCGTTTAAAGCGTGGCTTGATGCGCACCAGTGAAAATATCGGTTCAGGTTTCATTGGCTTTTTCCGCGGTAAAAAAATTGATGATGAGTTATTTGAAGAACTTGAAGAACAATTATTGATTGCCGATGTTGGCGTAGAAACGACGACTAAATTGATCAAAAGCCTCACCGAACATGCATCACGTAAACAACTTAAAAATGCCGAAGCACTTTATGATTTAATGCGTGAAGAAATGCAAAAAATGCTCGATCCGGTAGCCGTTCCTTTGGTTGCCGAAAATGCTAATGGCCCGTTTGTTATTTTAATGATTGGTGTCAACGGCGTGGGCAAAACCACCACCATAGGTAAGCTCGCTAAACAGTATCAAAGCCAAGGTAAATCTGTCATGTTAGCTGCGGGTGACACTTTCCGCGCAGCAGCGGTAGAGCAGTTACAAGTATGGGGGCAGCGCAATAATATTCCGGTAGTGGCACAACATACTGGTGCTGACAGTGCTTCAGTCATATTTGATGCCTTACAAGCTGCTAAAGCACGTAAAGTTGACGTATTGATCGCCGATACCGCTGGGCGTTTACAGAATAAAAGCCACTTAATGGAAGAGTTAAAAAAGGTATTGCGAGTAATGAAAAAACTCGACCCTGATGCTCCCCATGAAGTGATGCTAACCTTGGATGCGAGTACCGGGCAGAATGCCATTAGCCAAGCACAACTCTTTAAAGAAGCGGTTGGTGTGACCGGTATTACCATCAGTAAGTTAGATGGTACCGCCAAAGGTGGGGTTATTTTTGCGATTGCCGATAAATTTTCTATTCCGATCCGCCATATTGGTGTGGGTGAGCAAATTGATGATTTGCGTACTTTTAACGCCAATGATTTTATTGAAGCATTATTTAGTCAGGATAAAACGGACCAATAATATATGATCCAATTTGAGCAGGTCAGTAAAGTCTATTCAGGGGGCCAAAAAGCCCTTATGGATGTCAATTTTCATCTTCGACAAGGTGAAATGGCCTTTTTAACTGGCCATTCTGGTGCCGGTAAAAGCACTTTGCTCAAATTGATTACCGTGATTGAACGTGCCACGGCAGGTAAGGTGTCTATTAATGGGCATAATATTGCGAATGTAGGGCCGAAACATGTGCCCTATTTACGACGTAATATCGGCATGATTTTCCAAAATCATCACTTGCTGATGGATAAAACTGTCTTTGACAATATCGCCTTACCGTTAGTGATTGAAGGCTTTACCCATGGTGAAATTCGTAAGCGTGTCGCAGGTGCTCTCGACATGGTCGGTTTATATGGCAAAGAACGACATTTACCGATAATGCTGTCTGGTGGTGAGCAACAACGCGTCGGTATCGCGCGCGCTATTGTTAATAAGCCTCCTTTACTGCTAGCCGATGAACCTACGGGTAACTTGGACCCTAAATTATCGATGGATATTTTACGCTTATTTGAGGCCTTTAATGACTCAGGTACCAGCGTGCTTATTGCCACCCATGATTTAGGTCTCATCGCGCGCATGAAATACCGTACTTTTACGCTGCGTGAAGGACGAATGCTTGGTGGGGAACGTTCAGCTGCTGAGGAGAATATGCGATGAGTAAAAAACCGAGTATTACTCAAAGTAAATTACCCTTGAGTGGCCGAATCGTGATGTTTTTTATTCGTCATGTGCAGCAAGGCATGTCGAGTATGGGCGAACTTTGGCGCAACCCAGTGTCATCTATTATGACCATGGCTGTATTGGGCGTGAGTTTAAGCTTACCGGCTGCACTGCAGGTATTGGTTAAAAATGCCGAAAATATCACTCAGTCTTGGAACAGTGCCGCAGAAATTTCATTATTTATTAACAAAGGGCGCAGTGAACAATCTATTCAAAGTCTATTGTCGCGCATTAAAGCTTTTCGTGAAGTTGAATCAGTCACTTACATTAGTCGCGAGCAAGCACTAGAAGAGTTTCAGCGTTTATCGGGATTTGGTGAGGCGCTTTCATATTTAGATGAAAACCCATTACCTGCTGTAGTTACGGTAACGCCCTCGCTTAAATACTCTAGTCCAACAGGTGCACGTGAGTTATTGGTAAAATTAGAACGCGAATCCGAAGTTGATTTTGGTCGTTTAGACATTGAATGGCTAGAACGTTTGCAAGCATTGCTTAAGTTACTTGAAAAAACCGTGCTAGCGATTGCCACTTTATTAGTACTCGCAGTGGTATTAGTGATTGGTAACACCATTCGTTTGGCGATCATGAATCGTCGAACCGAAATTGAAGTCATGAAACTCGTCGGCGCGACAGAAGCCTTTATCCAACGGCCATTTTTATATACTGGGATTTGGTATGGCGTGATAGGCGGGATTTTGGCGTGGCTGATTATTAATGTGTTAGTGTGGTATCTTGATGGTGCTTTAGCCGAGTTATTGGGTTTATACGGTAGTGAGTTAACGATTCAAGCATTAACATTTTCTGAGTTGATTAAGCTGGTATTATTGGCCTCATTTTTAGGCTGGTTGGGTTCGTATTTGTCTGTACGTCAGCACTTACGTAGCATTGAACCGTCATAATAGCAGGCGTATAATTATCAGCAGCTGATAATAAATGAACCTTTGTTCACTTGCTTTGTGGCTACCTTGCGGTAAAAATGTTCACCTAGTTGAACCTTATTTGACATATGATGTCATATAGTTGATAGTTTATCGGCTAAATCGAGTGAGCCTCGTTTCTTTCTCAACTACAGTGTTGTTAGCTGATAGTGTTGTGAACTAACAGACTCGACTCATCGTATTGAGTTAGCTGAAATATATTTTTGAATGTAGTAGGAGAGCGAATGACTTATCAAACGCAATCAATGGCGCTGGCTGTACCACACAGCACTAGCAGTCTAGAAGCGTACATCCAGTCTGTGACCAGCATTAACATGTTGGATGCGGATACCGAGTACGACATCGCCAAGCGTTTACAAGAAAATGGCGATCTACATGCTGCAAAGCAACTAATTATGTCCCATCTTCGTTTTGTTGTGCATGTTGCCAAAGGTTACTCAGGATACGGTTTGCCGCAGGCTGACCTTATTCAAGAAGGTAATATTGGCTTGATGAAAGCGGTTAAACGCTTCGACCCTGATGTCGGGGTGCGTCTGGTGTCTTTTGCCGTGCATTGGATTAAAGCTGAAATTCATGAATACGTGTTGAAAAACTGGCGTATTGTGAAAGTTGCGACCACAAAAGCACAACGTAAGTTATTCTTTAATATTCGTAAATCTAAAAAACGTCTAGGTTGGTTTAGTGACGCTGAAGTGACTATGGTTGCGGAGAATTTGGGAGTATCGAAAGCTGACGTGACCGAAATGGAGTCGCGGATGGCAGCCCAAGATCCGGCTTTTGACTTAACCAATGACAGTGATGATGATAATCATGATTTTGCCCCAGCATTGTATCTAGAAGATCATTCTTCAGATTTGGCCGATCAGGTTGAACATGCTAATTGGGAAGCTGATTCTCAAGCACGTTTATTATCAGCTATCAAAACTTTAGATGAACGCAGTCAGCACATATTACGTGCGCGTTGGTTAGATGATAATAAAGTCACCTTGCAAGAGCTTGCATCGACTTATCAAGTGTCTGCTGAACGTATTAGACAGCTAGAAAAAAATGCTATGAACAAGCTTAAATCTTGCATGGAGTAATACTCCGGCCTGTTTGTTGCTCAATTAAAACCTGCTACGGCAGGTTTTTTTATGGCTAAAATTTGCAGTGTCGTTTACGCGGCATTATCTGTTGCAGGTAACGTGAGTCTAATAAACTGCTATGGCTGATAGCCACTTTGTTTAGGGTATCGCTATGAATTACTGCGCTGTTTTTGATGCGTTTATCTGCGGTTGAATTGCCGCAATAATGCTTTTTCTTGGCACTTTTAACCCACTTGAAACCACATTTTGTGGCCAGGTAAAAAACTGCCTAGGACGCTTGAAGCGTGCCAGTGTTGATTCTACTAGCTGACTCAGTTGCAAGTTGACAACGTCTATATCGATCGCCATTTTATGATGGTCACAATGGTGGCTATGGCTACTCCCAACGTTATGGCTATTGTCTACTGCGCAATAATCAATAATAGCGCCAGGTAAGTGACCAAACGTCGCATCGGTTACTGCAAATACAATTGCCTGGGCGACATTTGGATGGCTTAATAACACAGCTTCAATTTGTTCTGGATGAATATTTTCACCGCCACAGATAAACATGTTATCCACTCGCCCTAAAATACTGAGCTGCCCTTCAGGATCTAATTGGCCCTTATCATTGGTACAAAACCAGCCTTGATCATCTAATGGTAAGGTTAACCCTTGCTCGGTTAAATAGCCTAAAAATAAACACTCGCCTTTGACGTAAACAACGCCATCTTTCAAGCTAAGCTGTCTCGAAGGTAAAGGATACCCATGATGGCCTAATAAATTCGCTTTCGCTGTGGTAATTTGCGAACTCATTTCTGTCATACCATAGCTAGTGTAAGCATTAATGTTTTGCTGCTTTAGCGTCTCAATAAGAGCGGGTTCTATGACGCCACCACCTAAAAGTAAGGCGCTGATATGGGCAAATGCATCAGGTTGCTGTTGCAGTATCTGAATCGCTTGGGTGGGCACTAATGACACATGAGTAATATGGTTGTCAGTCAGTTGCTCAGCCAGTGGCTGTGCGGAATTTCGTAGCACAATGCAGGCGCCGGCTAAGGTGCAGCGATGAATAATGGCTAAACCACCAATGTGAAATAGTGGCAATGATAATAACCAAGTGTCAGATACCTTAAGAGCAATGAAGCTCGCAGACCCTCTGGCGCTGCTCAGATGGTTGTTTAAACAATGGACCGCTGCTTTTGGTGGGCCACTTGAACCAGAGGTGAGAATAATGTTTGAAGCTATATGGGGTGATATTTCAGCGCTGTGGCTGGCGCCTTGAGGTAAGGTTTTAGGTAGATCGATATCGAGCCAATGGCGGATTTTTATTAGCGTTTTTCTGGTGGGAGTATCGGTCCAGAGCCATTGCAGATCAAAGCGTTCAATAAGCTGATTGATCTGCATATCGGCAAATCTAGGCGACAGAGGTAAAAATACCCACCCAGCATCAACGCAGGCCCAATACAGACAGATCATCTCAATATTATTGTGGGATAAACATGCCACTATGTCGCCTTGCTTGACGCCTTGAGCTTGTAATTGTTGCCCTACATGATGGACTAAACCACTTAAGCGAGCGTAGTTAATACGAGAGTTCACATCTTGGTCTAAAGTGGCCTCTTCAATGGCAATGGCGTTCGGGTAATTTAACCCTGCTTTATGCAAAGGTGACATCATGATTAATTCACCTTGTTTGAGTCACGTGCTTGGCCTATATGCATCAGTGGCTCTAGTACTTGCTCATTGAGTTGCGGTGATAGTTCTGATGTAGCCAACAGCAAGGGCTGTGTAAAGGCGCTTAATGTATCAAGGCCCGGTGACTCATCAGGGGTTAAAGCTTGGCTTACCAAGCGTAAGTCGTTAATGCCCATATTCGCTTCTAAGCTTGAGCTTAATATACAACGTACCCCCTCAAGATGAGCTTGGCTTATCATATTCTGCAATTTCTCCAGCGAACCCAATAACATGGGTTTGATGATTAATGCGCCTAAACCGGGTTGTTGTAAGGCGACATCTAGATCAAACTGAGGCGAGTTGAGTGATTCATCAAGCGCATATTTAATCCCTAATTGGCGATATATTTGTCGATTATCGTTAGGGTTAATGCAAGGCTCTTCAATATATTCAATTTTGTGTTTGGGTAAGCAGGCTAAAAAGTCGATAGCTTGTTCAAGACTAAAGCCTGCATTGGCATCTAAACGTAAAGTGACGTGCGGTGCGATAGCCAGTATTTGATACACAAATTGGATCTCGCTTGCCATGTCGGTTTGAGCCACTTTAACTTTAACGCTGTTTATGTCGCCTTGTGTTAGGAGCTTTTGGGTCATAACCTCGATTGACATACCATCATAAAGTAATGGAACTACAGCTGATTGAGTATGAGGATTATCGATGCGAATAGGCAATTTATGAGTTAATTTTGCATCCAATAAGCTCAATGCAAATGCTAGCGATGGTAGCGACATCTGCTGGGCCATGTCATTTAATATCGCCAAGGGTTGATCAATTAAATTTGCTAACACATGCTGCAGTTGCCATAGCACCTCAGCAAGGGATTCTTGGCTAAACCCGCTGATCACTTGGCTATTAATGTCCAAGCCTGACAGAGGCGCGATTTCAACCCAAGTTGTTTGCTGGTTATTGAGTTGGATCTCGAGCACCAAGCCTTTACGACAATCAATTCGTTGCTTACCTACAGGTAAGTAAGGGGTAAGCTCAATTTGATACTGATACAGGCTACAACGGCTGATGGTTAAGTGGTCAAGTAATGACATTATCGCTCCTTTAAACCGGTTAACGGTTCTGGGCATAATAACGCCAGTAAGGTATCGGTAAATAAGTCAGGGTGCAGGCTGTGAATATTATGCCCTGCGGCATGCAATGGCTTTAGTTGTAAGTGTTGAGCAGAATCGGCGAGTGAAGCCTGCCAATCGATAGCCACTTGTGCAAACTTTTTATCATCTACACCATAAATAAAATGACACGGGCAGTTAAGGCGCTCAAGCACCGTTCGACAGTCTTGTTGCAAGCTCAGTGAGGTTGTTATGAAGCAATTAGCCAAGCGTTGGGGATCGTTAATCCGCCGTATAGCGATAAGTTGTTGTTTTTGATGTTTACTCAAGTCGCTAAAAACAGCTTGCTGATACCACAGGCTGAGAAAGTCCGTTATGGGTAAATACTTGAGTTTGTTCGCCCACAGGTTATCGCTTTGTGATCGAGCCGCTTGCTGCTGAGAGTCTTGCAAACCAGGATGAGCAGATTCGAGGGTTAAGCTTAAGAGTGAATCTGCAAAGTCATCGGCAATATGCAGTGCAATTCGACCCCCAAGAGAATAGCCGAGTAAATGAAACTGCCTATAGCCCATGGCATGTATTTTATTGACTATCAGCTTTGCTGCTTGGTGCAACCCCGGCGACTTTAAAGTGTCGATATTCTCGCCATGACCAGGTAAATCAATACAAATACAATGAAAATATTGGCTTAAACGTGGCATTAAAATAGACCAGTCGTCTTTGCTGCCCAAAAAACCATGCAGCATGAGTAATGCGGGTAATTGTGGTTGGCCAAAACGACGGATCATCACCATTAGTGTTGTTTCACCCATTGGTTGATTTGCGTTATTTGATCGCTCGCTTGAGTTGGGCTGACATTAACTTCAATGACTGACGCACAATTGAACTCAAAGGCTTCATGATAAGCCTGATTAAACGATTCAATGTCATCTGCTTGTCGATATGCCAAACCAAACATGGCGGCACCATAGCCAAACTCTAAACCATGGCTTAAGCGGTAAAAATCATTACGCAGGCTTTCATTAGGCACAGGCAATAAATTAAAGATATTGCCGCCATCGTTGTTGAGAATAACCAGCACAAATGGTTGAGTCATTTGCTTCAAGAGTGCCAATGAATTGAAATCATGCAAGCAAGACAAGTCGCCCATAACTAGGGTAGTTGGTGCATTTTTATCTGCAGCAATACCACAAGCGGTGGCAATTAAACCATCAATACCCGACGCGCCACGATTGGTATAAATTGCCGGTGTGTTAGTGGCAATTGGCGCATACATATCATAGAGGCGAATCGGTAAACTATTACCAATAAACAGTACATCTTGGTCTGTTTGCGCTAAAGCGATTGCACGTATCACTTGCGCTTCACCAAAGGTTGTATTGTCTATTTGTTGTTTCAGTAGCGACTCTAACGACTCATTTAGCGGTAATAATGCTAATGCCCAGTTGGCCTGTGATGAGCGTGGCCAAGGGAGCTGGCATACGGCTTGAACACTGGCTTGGAAAAAATCTTTAGCTTGATGGGCCGGATCTAAACGATCGCTGTACTTACCTATTTGCCAATAGCTATGCCAATTTTGCTGGGCAATATATTGAATTAATCGTTTGGAAATAAATCGCCCACCAAACACTAATATCCGCTCAGCTTGTTCAAGTTGTTTGTTGGCTTTAGCGTTTAATAATAACTGATCAACGTGACCAATTACCCCAGGATGCTGGCGCAATTGTGATTGCGCATCGACCAATACTGGCCAGCCCAACTTTTGCCCTAATGCGACGATTTGCTGAGCATTATCCTCTGGAGCTAAAGTTCCTACTACTATCACGCCTTTACCATGAACAAAGCGCATTAAGGTGTCGGTAGACGGTAACTCAGCACTGGCTGGACGAGCATAACGAGTCAGTGGCTTTGTGGTTTCAAACCATTGGTTTAAGGGCGCAAGATACGTTGATGTTGTTACACTAGCCGTTTTCTTCACATGAGCTAATGTGACCAATTCAGCGGGGTATAGAGGCTCGCGGTACATACAATTTATGTGTACTGGTTGATGCTGGTTGGCCACAGCGTGATCAATAGTACTCAGTAATGCACTCGCCGGATAACCCAGATCAGGCGTCGGTAAATTAACTTGCTTGGCATATTGCGCAAATATGGCGGGCTGAATAATCGATTGATTAGCACCGCAATCAATCAATTCAGGCGGTCTGTCACCCGATAAAATAATCAAAGGTACATGGGTTAACCATGCTTCTACAATGGCCGGGTAAAGGTTTGCCACCGCAGTACCTGAAGTGGTAATGATGGCAACAGGCGCATTACTAGCCTTTGCCAGTCCGAGGGCCATAAAACCTAATCCACGCTCATCAAAATGAATGTGGCGTGTCAGTAAGGTTTGACTCGCAGCGGCCAATGTTAACGGAGTAGAGCGAGAACCTGGTGCCATACAGACATGCTTAACTCCTAAGCGTGCCAGTTCCTCCAAGATCAATTGACCCCATAACAAATTCATATCGGCGCTGGTTTGTTGTTGCATATCGGCTCATATTACAAATAAATAATCGAATATTAGTGTAACGCTAAGTTAGCGTTACATCTAAGATTTAGTGCAGGTTTTTATCCAAAAATGACGAAAAAAATGCTTAACGTTTCAATCAAACAGCAGCCATATTCGGTCTTGTTTTATTTTTGTTGTACTACAGTTACTAATATGATTTAAATAAGACATTAAAAACAATAACAACAAGGACACTATAAATATGGAATCAGCGGCATTATTAAAACGAGTCGATGAATTACCCCGTTTACCTAAAGCGGTTAGTGAGCTGTTAGATGCGGTAAACAATGACAATAGCACGGTAAAAAGTATTTCTGCGAAAGTTGCTCAAGATCCTTTAATTAGTGCAAGGGTATTAAGACTCGCTAATTCTGCCCATTTTGGGCGAAGCCGCGAAGTAGGCAGTATAGATGAAGCCGTGATCCGCTTAGGCATGCAAACCTTACGAACCTTAGTTATTGCTTCTGCGGTAATTGGTGCCATTCCCAATGTTGATGGTGTTGACTTAGCTGATTTTTGGGGCGAGACATTTGAAGAGGCGCTATATGCGCAAGAAATGGCTAAGCGCTGTGGTGTTCCTCCAGATGAAGCCTTTACCTGCGCAATTTTACATAATATTGGCGATTTATTAATTGCTGTCGTTGAGCCTAAGATGTCAGCTAACATTCGACTCGCAGTGCAAGCGGGTGGGGATAAGCAGCAACTTGAAACCGAATTACTCGGCTTTGACTCTCCTGCTGTCGGGGCATTATTAGCTAAGACCTGGAAATTTACGCCATCATTGGTACAAGGCATTCAATATCAACGAGATCCGTTAGCGGCAAAACCTGCATCTAAACTTGCTTCGGTGATTTATTTATCGCACCAAGTCTTTCGTCACTGGGATGATGATCGAGATGAAGAATCTTTTACTGCTTGGTTAGCCGGAAAGGCCAATCATGAAGCGGGTATCATCAAGATGGATATGGATGGATTAGCCGACCGATTCGATGAATTACGCGGTAAGGGTTTAGAGATAGGTAAACAATTAGCCTAGTCACGAGACTTAACTATTAAGCTCTGTTTATACAGAGCTTTTTTTATACAGAGCTTTTTTTATGCTTGATTGTTAATCCACTCGCTTAATACCACATGAGTTTTTATTTTGACTATGTCAGCCTGAGCATCGATAAATTCACGGATTTCATGCAATCGCTGCATTGAGTTAGCATGTACATAGACCAGTAAATCCATGTCTCCTGTGATGCCTTGGCAGGTAATCACTTCCGGTATTGTGGTAAAAATATGAATCACTTCAGCGCAACGGGCGCAACGATGCTGAATTTCAAAGTAGGCTGATACTCCTTGCTTTTGCGACTCACTCAGTAAAACCTGATAACCACGGATAACACCCGTTTGCTCCAACTTCTTGATTCGTTCTGTCACAGCGCTGCGCGATAAACTCACTTTTTCGGCAATAAACGAAATGCTCTGCCGAGCATTGAGGCGTAATTCGCTTACAATCGCTTTATCAAATTTATCCAATGATTTATATCTCAGTAATTGAGTACTATCGTTCTATTCTGTCATTATGATGGAAAGTTGTCACTTTTCCGTCATTATGTCGGTTTAGTAAAGCAACTTGAGCCAATTAACCCGCAGAATGTTTTGCTGTTTGGCCTTATAATGTCGCCACCTATTTCAGTAAGAATAAAATAATGAATCAAATGAATGCAACAATAGGCCGCTGGCAAGGTGCAGGCTTAATGGCCACCACTTTGTTAGGTACCGGGGTATTTATTTTGCCGCAAATGACCATAGAGGTAGCGGGTTCAGCCTCGTTATTAGCATGGTTACTCTTAACGGTAGCAATTATCCCTGTCGCATTAGTATTTGGTTTGTTAGCCAGTCGTTTTCCTCATGCTTCTGGTCCTGCTTACTTTATTGAAAAGGCATTTGGCGCAACCGCAGGGAGAACCATTGGACTGATCTTTTTATTAGTCATCCCCATTGGGGCACCTGCTGCAATTTTGATGACCTTTCAATTTTTAGAAGCACTGATATCAATATCAGGGCTAGGTCAATTAGCCGCAGAGTTATTGATTGTTGCTGTGTTATTGCTGCTCAATATTAAAGGTATTCAAGTGTCGGCAAAGTTACAGTTTATGCTGACACTATTGATTGTTGCGGTTGTGGCAATATTATTTGGAGCCAGTGGCTTAAATGTTGGGCAGCTAGAAAACTTTGCCCACAGTAGCCATCCGCAATTTAGTGGGGTGATGTTAGCCATGGGCATTGGTTTTTGGAGCTTTTTAGGCATCGAAGCCATGACGCATTTGGCCAGTGATTTTCGTCAGCCGGATAAAGATTTGCTGCCTGCCATGATGATGGGCACGGTATTGGTAGGGGTTATCTACTTAGCCTGCACGTTTTTACTTCTCATGGTGCCAACAGAGGGTGCCGGCTTAGCCATGATATCGGCATTTGATTATTTATTATCAAACACTTTTCTCAGTGGATATGGCGCCTATATTATTGGTATTTTAGGCATAGCCAGCGGTTTAGCCACGGTCAATGTCTATGCTGCCAGTGCCGCCCGTTTATTGTGGAGTTTTAGTAAAGAAGGTATTTTGCCGCGCTATTTCGACAAGTTAAACCCACATGGAGTCCCTTTTAGAGCCTTGTTTGCGATTTTGGGCTCAATGGCGGTGGTGATTGTTGTTACCTATTTTAGCTCGCAAGAATTAGAAGACTTAATTGCATGGAGCAATGGCGTTTTTGTGATTATTTACTTACTGGCGATGTTGTCAGCGGCTAAATTACTCAGTAAACGATATTTGCCATTAGTTATTGCAGGTTGTGTGTTTTGTATTGGTTTGGGCATTGCCCTTGGCAGTAATATGATTTACGCCACGGTATTGGTGTTAGTGATTGCGCCGTTTATGTTTTGGCAAAAAGCCCATCTTACGCGTAAGTATTTAATGAGTAATACCCAAGGCTAATTGGCCATGACTTAACGTATTTCCATGGCGATATTGCGCATTTGAATCAGTTCACTGTGTTTTAAATACAGTAAATCAGCTGTGCGGCGAATAATTTGGTCTTCATATTGCGACAATTCACCATCGGCATAGGCTAATTTCCACATCGCAAGCAGTAGTTTCTGCTTATCTTCAACGCTAAATTGACTATTGATCTCAGTGGTAAACTCAAATAATGAGGTGGCATTATGGCGGCTGAGTTTAGCTTCATTGATCAGTTCAGAGGCTTCATCTGCACTAATATGTAGTGTATTAACCAGCATTGCGGGTAGCAAAGCGGCTTCCGACGATGCCAAGTGTTCATCTGCATAGACAACTTCAAGCAACAGCGTTGCTGCAGCAAGATTGAGGTGTTTTACCTTGTCTTCTGGGCTACTTTCTTGAGTATGGGATTGGATAAAGTGCTTTAGTTTTGCGATCATAATTAGGCTGTCCAATATTACTGTTCATTTTGATGCTAGCAAAAATGATAATCCCAAGCGAATAGCTTGGGATTAAATTATGTTAACCCAAGTGTTGCTTGGGTTAACAAGTTAGGCTCTTGAAAGCAGGTTATAAGATTGAACCTAGACCTTTCATTAATAAATCCACTGTGCCTTCACCACCACTTTGCTGAAGATAGTTTTTAGCGATATCAACCATAGGTACAATGTAGTCTTTTGATATACCGAGTTTTTCAAAAGCATCATATACCATAGCGCTCCCTTGTAACGAAGAGCCTAAATTACCTGCTTTTGATAATAATCCCGACATACCATTATCCGATGATAGCGCAGGTACTGCAGCCATTAGCCCATCAGCATTGGGGATACTGTTGCTTAGCTGACTGAAATCATTGTTACCTAAATTGGTTTGGGCCAAATTAAGCAATGATCCTAATCCGCCTTCAGCTTGAGTTTGAGATAATCCAAGTTGAGACATAACGCTGCTCACTAATGCACTTGATTGCTCTGATGCTGCTGGCTGTGCAATGGCTTTAGCTTGTTCTGTTGCTGGTTTTTTAGTTATTTCAGTCACGTTATCCAACCAGCCTGCAGATGTCGGTGCCGAGAATATCAATACGGTAACCAGTACCGGTAATGCGGATGCTAATTTCATAGTGAGTGTCCTATCATGCCATTCAATGTCTAAACTTCGGGTCATTTTAGCCTGATTTACATAAATGCGACAGATGATCACGATTTTTGCTCATTAGACTTGTGCAAAATGCTTTTTTTTTGGGTATCCTAAGCGCAATATTTGTCGTTAATAGATTACTGGAACCCACATGTCATTGTTTGCAATTTTGACTGAAGCATTTAACTTTTTTCGAAACCACATCCGTCAGCTTGCCATACTGACATTGCCATTACTATTAATCCAAGTCGCTATCCAACTTTGGCTAGGTAATGAAATGATGCAGGCTGATGCTGAAAACCCACAATTTGGCGCAGTTCATGCTGCGGCAATGATGGTACTGTTGTTAGTATTTTCATTTTTAATTGCGGCTTTAACACTCTATTTAGAGCTACGCTCTCAAGGGCATGATCTTGCGCCGGGACAAATATTGAAGGCTAGCTTGCCATTTGTACCACCATTATTATTAGCTGGAGTATTTTCTGGCTTAGCCATTTTAGCGCCGGTAATGATTTTTGCTGCATTTGGCCCGTTGTGGTTAATTGGTTTATTAGTCAGCTTATATTTGTTTTCTCGGCTTGCATACGTCAACTTTATGGTGGTGGTTGAACGTTTAACGCCCCTTGAAGCGATTAAGAGCAGCTTTAAATTTAGTGGCCCTATCACGATTAAAACCATTGCAGTATTAATGCTATACGTGCCATTGTCTTTATTGGCTGGCATGTTTTCACAAGTCGCGATGCAAGTTGGCTTTCCACTGCAACTTATCGTAGAAGCGACTTTTTCATTCTTAGGTTTGTTTGTTAACATCGCTTTGTTTAGATTGTATATGGTCAATCGTAAAACTGCGGATGCTGACATCACCGAGGGATAATAGCTTGTAGACACTCAAAAAGGAGAGACCATTGTTAAATGATATTGAGTTTATTGATGGTTTCTCTACTGAGCTTAGCGACGATTATCGTTTAGCCAAAAGTTATGTCCGTGATATTCCTACTCAAGCGCTAGTGTATATTCGCAGTTTTACCCATAAGCTCACTAGCCAACTCGCCATTCCCCATGGGCTTATTTTCACTAGCCCTAATTTGTACGACCGAATTGAACAATTACATCAAGCACGATTAATCGATCCGCCAGCTGTGCGCGCATTACACCGGCTTCGCAGTGACGGTAACCGTGGTGCCCATCCAGAAAAATACCATTTAACCCAAGCACAACTCGTGACGATTGCAGAAAAGTCGATTGAGCATATTTTGCAATTGATTAAAAAACTGTACCCATTAGTACAGCAATCAGCACCTAGGTATCAATTTGACGCTTTTGACTCATTTGCTGGGCGTGATTTATGTTACCGCGCAGTGATGGATAACGACGCGCAAGCGCAGTATTTAGTTGGCATGTCTCTAAAAGCCAAAGGCTTAATGCTGCAAGAACAGGAACAGGCTTTAGCCCAAGTATTACTGGCTCGTTCTACGTTTAATGATGTAGATTCAATGACAGAAAAAACATCAACGCGAAACTCTGCCGCCGACGCGTTTGCACAAGCGGGTTATTGGTTTGCTTTAGCATCCACTCAGGATCAAGCGGCATTATTTGAGCATGGTGTGAGCTTATTACATGGATATTGTGGTCATCCAAATCCAATTGAAGGTGAGCAACTTATTGCTAAGGCTGCCGAAAAAGGCATTGTAGAAGCACAAGCATTACTGGGGTTTTTCTACCTTGTTGGCAGCTCTCAATTTAGTGTTGATCTGATCCAAGCCGAGCGTTTATTAACCCTTGCCGCCAATGCTGAAAATGCTGAGGCCATGTCAAATCTTGGAGTGTTGTTTTATCAAACCCAACAATTTGAAGATGCATTTTTATGGGTGAATAAAGCCGCGAAAGCCGGATATTCTAATGCCCAATATCATTTAGCTTTGATGCTAGTCGAAGGGCTAGGATGCGATATAGACGTACCTGCAAGCCTGCAATGGATGAACGAAGCCGCTGAGCAAGGGCAGGTTGATGCCATGCTACATTGTGGCAGTGATATTTTGCACGATGACAATGCCAGCCAACAACAACGAACTAAGGCCGAACATTACTTACACCAGGCGATTAAGTACGGCCACAATGTGAGTGCAATGATAGAGTTAAGCGTGGCGTTAGCTGACGGTATTTTAGGCCGTATCGATGTAGTACAAGCCGCATATCTACTCACACTCGCTAGAACGCATGCTAATGAGGAACACCGACAAGTCATCGAGCCATTGTGGCAATCATTAGCCATGCAAATTGACAGTGTCATCGCACTCAACCCCACTGAAGAAGAGTTAATTACCTTGCAACAGGCCAAGAGCTTACTTCTGTAAGGTAAGTTGCTGGCGGGCATGATGCTTGAATATCATGGATGTTAATCCGTTAATCCGTTAATCCTTTCAACGTTAACACTCTAGCTGCTGATATTACTCATACTACGCAGCTTAATACGCTGGCTAGATAGAGAAAGCCTGCAATGCTGTTATTTGTCTAGAGAGTGCTGAATCATTGTTAACTGAGCAGATTTTTAATGGAATGAGTATTAAATAAGTTTTGTTACTAAAAGCCACTAGACGACAGACTAAAAAATCAAGTAGGGTGAGAGCATAAATTAGGATCTATTAAATCAATCATTCGGATAATAATCCGATTAAGATGAATTTGACCCGTAGAATAATCATGACTCACTCAATGTTTCAGACTCACAAAAAGTGGCTATGGCTACTGCTCGGCGTATGGCTGATTGTAATACAATCATTCGCGCTGCTGCATTCTGCTGAGCACGGTCTGGAACATCAGCATACTCATTGTATTGTGTGCGATTTTGGTCATAACCTAAATGCCGGTCCATCATCTTTGCGCATGCCGCCGATGGGATTGCAACAGCCGGAATATATTGCGCATACACCTTATCAACAACCTAGCTTGTCGGTATTACGTCACTTCAATGTTCGTGCTCCTCCCAGCCTTTTTTAAGCAATATCACAATATAAAAATTTATAATTTTTTGCTTATCTAAAGGAAAGGCACAATGAAACTTGCATTATCTTCTATAGCGCTAGCAGTTGCTGGCGTATGTTCACCGGTTATGGCTGCGCAACTACAAGGCCAAGTCACCGACCCACAAGGCGCACCTATTGTTGGTGCTCAAGTCAGCATTGATGGTGGCCCTCGGACAATGACTAACTCACAAGGTCAGTATCAGTTAACCGTTGCCGATAATAGCCATGTGCATTTGCACGTAAGTGATGATAATTTTAAGCATGTTGATCAGGATTTGCAGATAACTACAGGTGTGATTAAACAGGATGTTTCACTCAAGCAGGCCATAATGGAAAATATCGTGGTCACTGCATCACCTCTTGCGCGTTCGGCACTCGAAAGTACCACACCAATAAGTGTACTTACCGAAGATCAGCTTAAACTTAATATCGAACCCACGCTCGGCGATACCCTAGAAAAACTCCCCGGTGTACAAGCTTCCCACTTTGGTGCTGGGGCCAGTCGTCCTATTATCCGTGGTATGGGCGGCCCTCGTGTGCAAGTACTTGAAAATGGTCTCTCTGTAGGTGACGCATCTACTGTATCTGCGGATCACGCAGTAACCACTGAGGCTGCATCGGCACAACAGATTGAAATTCTTCGCGGTCCTGGCACTTTGCTTTATGGCAACGGCGCAATTGGTGGCGTGGTCAATGTGGTCGATAAGCGATACCACGAGGCGCCTGTCGATGGCGTTTCAGGACAACTTGGTACTCGCTACGATACTGCCAGTAATGGTCGTACATTCAACGGCGATATTGATGGTGGCAATGGTCAGTTCAATTGGCATTTAGATGGTACTCATCGCGTTACCGATGATGTTGATATCCCTGGTAATGCAATTGTCGATATGCCCGAAACCCATGGAAAACTCGATAACAGTAGCTTGAAACTCGATGACTATGCTGCCGGTATTGGTTATACCGCGGATACTGGATTTGTCAGCGTATCAGGTGCTCGAACCGAATCTAACTACGGTATTCCTGGCCGCGGCGAGGCTGATGCTGCGGATATCACCATCGATTTAAAGAAAACTGCGTGGCAGTTACACAGCGGCTTATTAGACCCATTTGCTGGTTTTAGTAAGTTGCGTTTTGATGCTGGTTATACTGACTATCAACACTCAGAAGAAGAAGATGGGGTTGCAGGCACCACTTTCTTTAATAAACAAAGTGAGGCGCGCTTAAGCCTGAACAATAACCCTTGGGGTGAATGGCAAGGCACCATGGGATTGCATATGGTTCACCGTGACTTTTCTGTTGAGGGCGAGGAAGCGCTCACGCCAAACAGTAAAACAGATACTTTGGCAGCTTTTATTGTTCAGGAGCGTAAAGTCGGAGATTTTCGTTTTGAACTCGGTGGACGTATAGAACATTATCGCTTGGCGCCAGAGGGGATGATCTTAGAGACTATTAATGGTGAGCAAAACTATCAAGCTGAAGATTTAGTCGACAATGATTTGACCTTGTCGGCAGGAATGGTTTGGGATTTCGCACCGTCGTACAATTTAGGTTTGTCCTTGACTCGAGCTCAGCGTTCTCCAACCGCCGAAGAGCTTTACAGCTTCGGACCTCACGATGCTACGCAAAGCTTTGAGATCGGTTCACAGTTTACCATTGTAAACGGTCAAATTATGACTGACAGTGGTAATAACGACAAAGAGATCGCGAATAATATCGACCTAACCTTACGTAAATTAGAGGGGGCATGGACTGGTTCATTAAGCATGGCTTATAACAGAGTGAACAATTTCTACTACGAGAAAAATACCGGTTTAATTGCCTCTGATATTGTTGGCGCTGATCCAGAAGGTGATTTACCTGTATATCAATTTACCCAAGGTGATGCTGAGTTATATTCACTTGAGGCTCAGGCCACTATCCCATTCAATGATAATTGGTCGTTAGATATGTTCAGTGATTACACTCGCGGCAAATTGGTTGATGGTGGTAATTTACCGCTCATGCCGCCTATGCGTATAGGCTCAACGTTAAACTATGATCAACAGCAATGGCACGCGGAAATTGCCGCGATTGGTTATGGTAAACAAACTGACACAGCAGAAAATGAAACTGAAACAGCAGGTTATGCTTTAGCAAATGCAGCGGTTACCTATCGTTTATACACGAATTCGGGTGATATGTTGCTTTATGTCAAAGGAAATAACCTGTTGAATCAAGAAGCAAGACCACATACTTCATTACTTAAGGACTATGCTCCACTAATGGGCCGTAACGTGATGTTTGGTGTCACTTATAACTTTTAGTCTTTACTGCTTGTATACAAAATTAACTTAATCCTAAAGCGAAGTCTCTGACTTCGCTTTATTTTTAAGTTTGCATTTTGATCTCTTCATCAGCGGCGCAAAGGTTGCTTGCTCACATTTGGGCTATCACGACATTCGCTTCGTGCTAAAGATCTGCTGCGTTTGGCAATTAGCGATAATCAAGATAACAGTTACATCAACTTAGGCAGCAGTCATGTTAATTAATGATCGCAGCCGCTAATGGATCTTCACTACGCGCAACCTGCGGTTCGTTAATCTGCTTGATGCTCAAACGTACGTCCATTGCGTTGTGATTGATTGGGCTTAGCACGACTGAACATATCAGCGTATGGCGCTGTTTGTTCGCGCTGCACATCCGCACGGCCTTGGTAGATATCGCCTTGTTGGGATTGTGCTTGTTTTCTCTGCAATATTTTTTTACCTAGCAACTGCAAAGTAATAAAGCTTAATAAGCCTAACAACAATAAAAACGGTAATAACACTATGGTAGTCAATGCGATGGCAAACAGCATCAGTAATGTCAAAATAGGGTTCATGCTAGTGAACCTGTTTTTCAAATTGGCAGTGTGGAATGATTGATTAAATCTCATAGTAGCTCCTGGGTACACTTAGCCTGAAAATGGGGTCTAAAAAGGTTACCTATAAATCAGTAACGATGATTTAAAGTACAGTCTGCATTGCTGAGACATAATATGTCACGTTAAATTCGGTTAATGTTTACGCTTTGGCGCTCAACTATCTAAGGTAAATACTTGCTAATGACCCGCTTGAGCGGGATCGAGTAAAAGTATCAGTAATCATTTTTACTCATGTGTTGATTCGCGATAGCTCGTTCGACACTGTTGAAAATAATATTACGAAACCATTGATGCCCTGGTTCTTGGTTATTTCTTTCATGCCATAGAAACACATAAGCCATTGGCATAAATTCAAACGGTAAGGGAATAGAAACCAGTGAATAGAGTTTTTGAGCATGATGAGCAAAACTTGATGGTAAGGTAAAAATTAAATCAGTATTCGCGCAGACGCTGGCCGCACCATAAAAGTCTGGTACTGTAGTCGATAGATGACGATGTAAGCCTAAATTGGCCAGATGATAATCGAGAGCCCACCAATCGTTGCCTTCACATCTAACCTGAACATGAGACATGTTAAGGTAGTGAGCTTGATCCCATTGACCCGCTTTTACTTGCTGTAAAATAGGATGATCTTTACGTACTAGGCAAACTTGATGGTCGTTAAATAGTGTTTGTGATTCTATACCTTCGGGTACTTTTTCAATATTGACATCAGTTTGTGGATAAATATCTCTGCCAGCCAGGCCAAAATCGATTTGCCCTTGCTGTAGATCTTGCATAGATTTTTCGGTCCAGACATAGGAATCTAATTTTATTGACGGTGCTTGTTGCAATAGTGGCCCGATAAAATAGGGGATTAAGGTTTCATAAGCACTTTCAACCATAGATAATGAGAATTGGCGGTTACTGGTCGCGGGATAAAAAGTGGGAGGCTGGGTAAGTTGATATAAGTTTTGCAGCACTAACGGCAGTTGCTGTCTTAATGCATCTGCATGAGCTGTGGGCTTTAAACCGTGCGCTGTGCGTTGAAATAGTGGGTCATCTAATGTTTCTCGCAAACGATTTAAGCTTTTACTCACCGCCGATTGACTAACATGCAATCGATGAGCTGCTCGAGTAACACTTTGCTCCTCAAGTAATACTTGGAGAATGACTAATAGATTAAGGTCGACCCGAGCCAGATTGTCTAAATTCATGTGATATTCTCAAATGGAAATTCACTTTGGATTTTATATCATTTTCATTCATACCTCCATTTAGCTTATTATAACGCCCTATTAAGGGTGACCTTTGTGCATTAAAAATTTAAGAGAAAGAAGTTTATGCGTCGTAACTTATTGCCACTGTTAATGTTTATGGTGCTGTTAAGCCCATTAGCTATTGATATTTATCTGCCGTCTATGCCTGCAATGGCATTGGAATATGGTGTCTCTAACAGTGAAGTACAGTCCACCTTAGTGTTATTTTTATTTGCGATGGGCGTAGGGCAAATTTTAATTGGTCCACTCGCCGACCGTTTTGGTCGTAAACCTGTCGCGTTATTTGGGATTGTGCTTTATGGCATTAGCAGTTTATTGGGTGCTTACTCGGTTGAATTTGAATGGTTGCAGATTGCTCGAGTTTTTCAAGGGTTAGCCGCATGTTCAACCTCTATTGTGGTCTTTAGCGCGGTACGTGACTGCTATTCCCGCAAAGAAAGCGTGTCGATGTACAGTTATCTAAATGGTGCTATTTGTGTGGTGCCCGCGCTGGCTCCAACATTTGGTGGCTTATTAGCCTTACAGTTTGGCTGGCGTTCTACCTTCATTTTTATGGCTTTGTATGCCATTTTCGTGTTGTTTTTAGTGGGGTTCCGTTTCCCTGAAACGCGTCCATTAAATACCGACAGCACAGGACCTTTATACCGTTGGAGTCGTTATAAGCCGGTTATTGGTGACCCACACTTTATGTTTTATGCCAGTTGCTGCATGATCGCGATGGCATCGATATTATGTTACGTGTCGTACTCACCTGTGTGGATAATTGGTCACTTAGGCATCTCAGAATTAACCTTCAGTGGTCTGTTTGGCCTTAATGCTGCCATTAATATTGTCGCGTGTTTTGCCGCTCCAGTGTTGGTTAAGCGTATTGGGAATAGACCTGGCGTAGTGGTAGCTTTGTCGTTAATGCTGCTTGCTGCGGTTATTGAAGCAGCGGTTTACTTTGCCGGTCCACAAGCAGGCTTAGCCGCCGCAATAGCGTTTATGGCTCCGATGATGATTTTGTGTGTTGGCTTTGCTATTTTACTTGGTCCTGCAACCAGTATGGCATTGTCAGCTTTCGGTGAGCGAGCAGGTACTGCGACGGCTATGCTGGGATGTATTCAAATGAGTGGGGCATCAATACTGACGGCGTTGATCCAACTAACCGATATACCTGCGCCTTATGCCATCGCACTAGTGATGGGCGGTTTTAGTTCGGTATTGCTGATTATTATGGCAATGAATCGCTTAAGTCATTTGCATCAAGAACAATTACAACACGATTAATTAAGCTTTAGTAACATCACCTTTAACCCGCAGAATGCTAACCACATTCCGCGGGTATTTTTTTGCTTCAATATGGTGAGACTTAAAAGCGGGCGTTAATTGCTACGCCAAAATTAGTTTCTGAATCACTATTATATTCACTATTCTCGAAATAATGTTCTAGCGAAAACTTAGCCGAGAACACATCTGAAAAATGCCAGAAGTAACGTGTATTTAAACCAGTTTCAGTGATGTTGTTGCTGTGGCTACTTTGATTTGAGTCATCAATATTACTGCTGCTGAAATCAGTATTTACATCTGCCCGGTAGTAAGTCGCACCCACAGACCATGCGTTATTGATATACCAATCTGCAAACACTGCAACAGTATAAATGTCATTTTCAAAGTTTAATTTAGAATCTTCCACTATAGTCGGAGTAGGTCCATCAACTTGGGTGAGAATTTCGTTGTTGGTATATTGTGGGTTTTGATAACCTACAACCCCAGTTATAAACACTCCAGCGGTTGATTGTAATGGAATAAAATGTTCGTAAGTTAACGTTATAGCATCAATATCTTGGCTAAAATATGATTCAAATTCATATTCTAGATATGCGCCATTGTTAGATTTTGATTCTGAGTTGGTAGCGTAGTTCAAGGATAACTTTGAGTGTTCGCTAAAAAAATACCCTGCAATAATCTCGTATGTTGTGGTGTCAGATACAGCATTATCTGTACTTAACTGGGTGACTCCAGCCCCCAAGAACCATTTTGAGTCAAAAACGTATTCTCCAGAGATATTATATAAATCTTCGATGTCAGTCGTGGCATATCGCGCTGAAATAGTTGAGCCTTGATTAAAGAACGCAGCTAATTCGTAGGGTTTTTCAGCTTGTTCAACCGCTTTAAAATAATAGTGATAATTGGCGTTAAATAGGCCATCCGCTTCACCTGATGAGTCTAAAAAACCGATTTCTGCTTCGTGATGGTAGGCATTATTTTGAGAGGCATAAACGGAACTTGTGGCAAATGCGAGCATTAATGCCACAGACATCTTTGTCATAGTTCTTGTCATAATTCCTGTCATAATAGTGGTTCTTCCTTGAGATGTTATGGTGTAAAGCCAAGCATATTGAACTTAACTTTACATGTTTGCAACAAGATAAGACAAAAAATGAGCAGAAGTTATTGTATATATTGCCAATACCCACAGTCGGCTTGCGTGTGTCATGCGATCAAACAGGTATCTTCAAATACCGAGGTAGTGGTGATGCAGCACCCATCTGAAGTGGGTCATGCTAAAAATACCGTGAGGTTATTGAAGCTGGTGATGCCGCAGATGAAAATTTACGTGGGTGAGGCTGCCACGGACTTTATTGAGCTGCAACATTATTTAGCTGCGCAAACGAAGCCGATTTATGTGGTTTACCCTAATGAGCACAGTCAAACTGTCGCCGAGGCTGGAGCGAGTGAGGCGGCGATTATTATTTTAGTTGACGGTACTTGGCGTAAAGCATTCCGCATGTTGCAGCTCAATCCGTGGTTACTTAATTACCCTTCATTGCATCTAGAATGTGAAGATGAGTCGCAATATGTTATTCGTAAAGCGAAACGCAGCGACAGCCTGTCAACCCTCGAAGCGGCTGCCTACACTCTGGTTGCATTAAATCCTGCAGCAGACATTGCGCCAATATTTGCAGTGTTTAACGCAATGGTGCAACATAAGTTAACGGCTATGCCAGCTCTGGTTCGTGAGCGTTATAACGGCGATAAACTCAAAGGATAGACCATATGAAAAATCGGCTGATAGGCTCATTGATTTTGCTCGTTACTGCGAGTTCATTAGCGTTCGTTACCGTCGCGGCAGATAAGCCACATAAAAAAATGACTTTGGCTGAAAAGGGCGAGCAAGCACGTCAAGAGTCGGCTGAACTTGAACAAACACAATTGCAAAAAGCGCGTGAGGCTGCCAAAGCCACCGCGGAACGTGAACAAAAAGCATTAGCAAAAGTGCAGTCTAATGACTGGGAAGCACAACAGCTCGAAAAAGCCCGAGTCCAATCTGATGAGCGTTTAACCCGTCAGCAAAAGTATTTACAACAAGCGCAAGAGGCTGCAACTCAAACTCGCAAAATCCCTAAAGAAACCAGTATTGAGCCTGTTCAATCTGAATAGTGTTAGTGCGTTAATTATCTGTATTTGGCTTATTTTGGAGCATCCCTTTGTCGTCTTGTCCTTTATGTCACCATGACACCGTAGCTTTTCATCAAGATAAAAAAAGAGCTTATGTTCGTTGTCCGCAGTGTTTTATGGTATCGGTTCCAACGGCGTTTTATTGGGATGAAGCCGCTGAGAAAGCTCACTACGATTGCCACCATAACGACTTTGCCGATGCGGGTTATCAACATTTTTTATCCCGCACCTTAACTCCGTTATTGACCCGCGTAAAACCGAATGCAAATGGATTAGACTTTGGTTGCGGCGAAGGGGCGGTATTAAGTCAAATGGCTGCAAAGCATGGTATTAACGTTGCTAATTATGATTTGTTTTATCACCCAGATACTCGAGTACTAAGTCAGCAGTATGATTTTGTCTGTTTAACCGAAGTGATTGAACACATTGCCGATGCACAGGCGTTAGTCGAGCAATTAAGCCAATTAGTGCTCCCAGGTGGCATATTGGCCGTGATGACCAAGCGGGTGTCGGACCTTGAGGGATTTATCAACTGGCACTATAAAATCGACCCGACTCATATTACTTTTTACGCCCTAGAAACCTTTGAATGGATAGCGCGGCAACAAGGCTGGCAGCTTGAGGTGATCGACAGCGACGTGGTATTTTTTCACCTGCCCGCTTGTTAGTATTGGCTCAGTCATGGTTGATTGAGTTGCATGATGAGTTATAAATATCAGCTCGGGATATCAACCTTTATTGGACAGGCCTCAGTATCACTAATAATGCTGCCTTGACTTGCCATAGGCTCACTATGGGTAAAGTTTGATGTGAAATAGGCCAAATATTGTTATTTGCCCTCACTTATCCCACTTCTTAAGCCAAATGAAAGTTCATAAGCTTAATCGCGACCATTGCGCGTTAATAAATAGATACAATTGACTTGTTAGCAATTGAGTAAAAAATTTAACAAAATTGTCATTTCAAGGTAGTTTTGTTGTACTCATATAATAACCAATGGAATGGACATGCGCCTGACCTCTCTCGCTTTAGTATTTGCAAGCTTATTTGCCCCCAGTGTTTACAGTGCATCAACCATAGCAAGTGTGCCCAATGCCGCAGAGTTAAGCGCTGAAGTTGAAAGTAAAGTGATTGCATGGCGCCGCGATTTTCACCAGCATCCTGAATTATCTAACCGAGAGTTTCGTACCAGTGAGGTGATTGCAAAACACCTTAAGTCCTTGGGACTTGAAGTGCAAACCGGTATTGCCCATACCGGCGTGGTAGCGATACTCAAAGGCGGTAAGCCTGGGCCTTTAATTGCTTTACGTGCCGATATGGATGCCTTACCCGTAACTGAAGTCGTTGATTTGCCTTTTGCATCTAAAGTCACCGATACTTATCGCGGTCAAAAAGTTGGCGTCATGCACGCGTGTGGTCATGATACTCATGTTGCCATGTTGATGGGCGTTGCCGACAATTTAGTGAAGGTAAAAGACAGTTTGGCTGGTGACGTAATGTTTATCTTTCAGCCTGCCGAAGAGGGTGCTCCAGAAGGTGAAGAAGGCGGCGCAGAGTTAATGCTCAAGCAAGGTTTATTCGCCAAGCGTAAACCCGATCAAGTCTTTGGAATGCACGTTACGTCGAGTATGCCCTCTGGCGTAATAGGCTTGCGTTCTGGCCCTGCGATGGCAAGTGAAGATTCATTTACGATTAAGGTTACTGGCAAGCAAACCCACGGCTCGCGTCCTTGGAGTGGTGTTGATCCTATTGTGGCATCAGCGCAAATTATTAACAGTGTGCAAACCATTATTAGTCGCCAAGTTGATATTACCAAAGCACCTGCAGTGGTGAGTTTTGGGGCCATTAATGGTGGAATTCGATCGAACATTATTCCCGATGAAGTAGAGCTCATCGGAACCATTCGTACCTTTGATCAACAGATGCGTGCCGACATTAAAGTTAAATTGGCCGAAGTGGCTGCTAATGCGGCTAAAACCCTAGGTGCTACGGCGGTAACTATTATCCAATCTGGTTACCCAGTAACCGTTAATAACCCAGAATTAGTCAGTAAAATGCGCCCTGTTATTGCTTCTGTGGTGGGTGACAATATGTTAATAGAGCCCGGGCTAATGACTGGCGCGGAAGACTTTTCGTATTATGCGCTGCAAACGCCGGGGATGTTCTTTTTCTTAGGTGTGACACCAGCGGACCAAGATATCAGTCAAGTTGCCAGCAACCACTCACCCGCATTTTATGTTGATGAAAGTGCCTTGAGAGTAGGTGTGCAAACCATGACGCAAGTTGCCTTAACCGCATTAAGCGTCGCACAATAAAACCCATTTTAGATAAACCTTTGGATGATAGCTCAAAAGGAGCGAGATATGACCCGTAAGATAATGGCGTTGCTGATGACGATATGCGTACTAAGTGCGCCTGCCGTGTCAGCAACACAAGCTGAAGACATCAATAGCTTTACCTTAGACAATGGCATGAAGATTATGGTGCTGGAGGATAGCTCTATCCCTAATGCCAACATGTATATTTTTTGGAAAGTCGGTTCGCGCAATGAAGTGCCTGGTATTACTGGCATTTCACACTTTTTTGAACACATGATGTTTAACGGTTCTAAAAAGTTTGGCCCGAAAATGTTTGATCGCACAATGGAAGCTGCTGGTGGCGCGAATAATGCCTACACCACAGAAGACATGACAGTGTATACAGATTGGTTTCCTGCCAATGGTTTAGAAACCATTTTTGATTTAGAAGCTGATCGCATTGCCAACCTCGATATTAACTCTGAGATGGTAGAAAGCGAGCGTGGTGTGGTGCAGTCAGAGCGCACTACCGGTCTGGAAAACTCTAACTGGCGCACGATTCAAGAAGCGCTGAAAAGTGTTGCCTTTGCTGCACATCCATATAGCTGGTCAGTGATTGGTTATGAGTCGGATATTGCTGCTTGGACCTTAGAAGATTTACAGCAATACCATAAAACCTACTATGCCCCAAACAATGCGCTAGTGGTCATTACTGGTGATGTGAAGTTAGCCGAAGTGAAAGCATTAGCTAATCAGTATTTTGCGCCTATTCCTGCCCAAGCACCGCCAAAAGCAGTGCGTACTATTGAACCGCAACAGAATGGTGAACGCCGAGTCTTTGTTAAAAAAGAGTCTGTGAGCACACCAAACATTATGTTGGCTTACCATGTACCCGCAACTAGCCATGCTGACTACTATGCATTGGATTTGTTAGCGTCAATGCTCAGTGAAGGTAATAGCTCACGTTTTTATCAAGCTTTAGTCGACAAGCAATTAGCGGTTGCTGCCGAAACTTACATGCCGATGTCGTTCGACCCTAATTTATTTTATATTTTAGGTGTGGCGAATGCAGGCGTGAGCGCCGAGACGTTAGAGCAAGCCTTAATTGAGCAAATTAACCTTATTGCCACCCAGGGTGTGACTCAACAAGAGCTTGAAAAAGTCAAAAATATTAAGCTAATGGATTTTTACCGCACCATGGAAACCATTAACGGTAAAGCCAATACCTTAGGCACATACGAGCTGTATTTTGGGGATTACACCAAACTGTTTAATGCCCCAGAAGCGTATAACAAAGTGACTCCAGCTGACATCCAGCGTGTTGCACAAACCTATTTAATTAAAGCGAATCGAACTGTCGGTGTGCTCGCTGCGACTGAGGAGTCTGACAAATGAAAACTATAGCTCACACCCAAATTAACCTATCGTTATCGGCCATCGCGTTAACTTGTAGTTTAGCCATAAGTGGTTGTGCGACTTCGCAGCAATCAACGGCCGATAGTGCCTCTGCTAGCCCAAGCGCTGTCACGGCGAGTTTTGTGATGCCAAGCTACCAATCTATTACCCTAGATAATGGTTTAAAAGTGACCTTGATGGTACAAAAAGAAGTGCCATTAGTGACCATTGATGCCGTGGTTAAGGCCGGGGCGGTGAATGATCTTACCTCTGGTATGGCGTACATTACCTCACAAAGTTTAATGCTAGGTGCTGCGGGCCAATCTAAGGCAGACATAGAGCAGCAACTAGACTTTATGGGTGCCAGTATTGATACCAGTGCCGATCTAGAAGGCAGTTATATTCGTGCCAATATGATGAGCAAAGATGTCGATACCGTGCTCGCTATTTTTAGTCATGTATTACGTCAACCAGACTTTGATAGCGCCGAATTTGATAAGCTAAAACAACGTGAAACCGTCGGTTTATCACAGCAAAAAGAAAGTCCTCGAGCCGTGATCGGGCGCTACTTCAATAAGTTAGTTTTTGGTGAACATCCTTATGCTAATCCGGTATCGGGTAATAGTGACACTATCGCTAAACTGTCTGTTGCAGAGTTACGCGCTTTTCATAAAGGCTACTATCAACCAAACAACATGACCATTAACGTGGTGGGTGATTTTGATGTCGCTGAGATGACCGCCAAGCTTAATAAAGCCTTCGGTGATTGGCAGACCACAGAAACAGTGGTTCAACCTGACTTAAGCCAAAACTTACCGACATTAACTCAGCCGCATGTATTGTTGGTCGACAAGCCTGATGCAATTGAAACCACTTTTTTAATTGGTGGCGTGGGTATTCGTTATGACAATCCAGATTATGTTGGGTTAACTGTCGTTAACACTATTTTAGGTGGTCGTTTTACCTCATGGTTAAATGATGAATTACGCGTCAATGCTGGTTTAACTTATGGTGCTCGTTCTGGTTTTAGCCCTTATGCGCAATCTGGCGTTTTTCAAATTAGTACGTTTACTAAATCATCAACAACAAAAGAAGCCATTGATTTAGCCTTAAAAACCTATGCTCGACTATGGGAAAAGGGCATTGATCAAACTACTTTAGATTCTGCTAAAGCCTATGTGAAAGGCCAGTTTCCACCTAAATATGAGACCAGTGGTCAATTAGCTGGTTTATTGTCTGACATGTACTTGTATGGTTTTAATGATGATTTTATTAATCAATTCCAAGCCAAGGTTGATGGGCTTACTGTTGCAGATACACAACGTTTGATTAAGCAATATTTCCCGCAACAAAACTTACAGTTTGTGTTGATTGGTAACGCTGACAACATTGCTGATGTTGCAGCGCAGTATGGTGAAGTCACTAAAGTCGACATCACAGCAACAGGCTTTGGCCAGTAGTTGCGAGTCAGTTAGTTAATTCGTAATATCCTATGATGGCTCACATAAGTGGGCCATTTTTTATGGATCTAACTGATAATGTGATTAAATTTAGACGCTAAACGTTAGCAGCTAAGTTCATCGAGTAAGTTCATTGAGTAAGTTCATTAACTCAATTCTTTGAGTCAATGAGTTCGCTGCGCCTAAATAGAGGCCGATAGGGTTAGCTATATTGAGTTTGGTCTGTTTGCAATGTGAAAGGATATGTTAATAAGTGGAGGTTTGATGAACGCAAAATATCGATCAATAATACTGTTGACAGCGATCTTGTTACTAATGCATTCAACGGCCTCTTATGCAGGCAAAGTGACTTTAGATATATTTTGTAGTCAATTAGCTGGCGAGTGGCAGGGCAATGCAGCTAATCCTAATACAGTTGCTAAAAAGGTAAGTACTTCGGTAATGTGTTCGGCTGATCAACGGAATTTATACATTAGTGTTAGCCGTGGTAGCCGCTTTTCAAACAGCGAGACCTGGTGGTTTAGACAACAAGAAGATCATATTTTATTGCTGTATGCCAATGGCGTCACCGACGATATATCACAACAGCTGACCCTGTATGAGCAAGCGGGCAGTTATTCATTTCTAGGTAAAGGTGAAATAAATCAGCGTCCTGCATTAGTGCAGTTACAGTTTGATCCCGTGATTGGTGATGCAGAACCGACAATAAAAGGCTGGCAGTGGCAGCAAAACGCCCATTATTTAGATGACGACAGTGATCAGTATCAGGTCATTAGAGCTATTAGCTTACTTAAACCGTCGGCAGAGGTTGCGCCGCCGACAGATTAGAAACTAATTTAAATCATTCAATTAGCGATAAAATAGATAAGCTGCAAATCCAGCCCAACTCAAGAGTAATAAGGCGGCTAACGACCATGTTAGTGGGTTGAGTAGACTCTCTTGCTCATTGTAAGACATATCCGCATCATCATTGCTTGGAATCGCATGTTTGTTTTTCTGTTGCTGTTTACGCGCTTTATCACGTTCCCGAGCTTTCGCTTTTTCACGTTTTTTGTATTCCGCTATCCCTTTTTCAATCCCCGCGGCAATCAGCTTAGTTTGTTCTTTAACTTGTCCAGGCTTTTGAGTGGCCTTGGCAATCGCTAAAGCATCATTCTGGGTTTCTGGGGATAGCGTTTTCTTCATTATTCAGCGCCTGCAAAATCCAGTTGACGCCATGCTTCGTAGCTAATGATGGCAACTGAATTTGATAAGTTTAAACTACGACTATTGGCGGTCATTGGAATACGTAATCGCTGCCCCAGTGGGGTTGCATCAATAATATCCATTGGTAAGCCACGGGTTTCAGGGCCAAATAACAAGACATCATTTTCTTGGAAAGCAATTTGAGTATGAGGACGACTACCTTTAGTGGTACAGGCAATAATCCGTTTTCCTGCCATCGCCTCTAAAAAAGCGGCATAGTCTTTATGGCGAGTGACGCTGGTCATATCGGAATAATCAAGTCCAGCACGACGGAGTTTCTTTTCTTCGAGATCAAAACCCAATGGCTCAATCAAATGTAACTGTGAGCCATTGTTGGCACATAGACGAATGATATTTCCGGTATTTGGAGCAATTTCGGGTTCATAAAGGGCAATATGAAACATAGCAACCTTAGGTACGAAGCATAAAAAGAGGGACGAATTATACCTTAAGCAAGGTTTTTCTGCGAGACGTTATCAATGCCGACTTGGTGAAATGGGCGGTATAGCACGAATGATCATCCTTGATGGAGACTTAGCGCCAACTGTATTTGAGGCAGTCACAGTTAATTAAAGACCAGTTATTTATTGATACTTTAGCAGCCGATTCTACTGCTGTTATCGCCAATATTAGTCTGAATATAGGTTGTGAACATCGTTATTAGATAATATTGGCACCATTCTCTGGATCGCGAGATTGCGCTGCCTGTCGGCGTATATCATCAGTATCGCTGCTGATATCAACGCTAGCATCATCATGGACTTCATCGGATAAATCCGAAATTTTTTGCTCATTTGGTAAATTAGCTTGCTCCGTTATTGGTTGGCCACTTAACTGAGTTTGGTCTTGCTGATGTCTGCTGGAGACCAATTGTATCCCTTGAGGGAAAATGCGTTCGCGAGCATCATCTGGCATGCTGATTTTATTCGCTTCATAAGCGCGTACCAGTAAGCGCATTAAAATTGAAGCCACTTTTGGAACACTATGAGTTTCTGCATTAACCCAAAAATACACTTGCAGGTTAATAGTGGAAGAACCTAGGTTGGTTATCAGTACCTGCGGCTCAGGATCTGCTAGTACGCCGTGGTGAGCCATCATGATCTCCATGGCGATGTCCTGAGCCTTACGAATACTGGTATCGTAGCCGATACCAATCATAAAATTGCCCCGTATTCTTGGGTTTGCGGTCAGGTTTTTAATCACGTTTTTATAAATTGTGGCATTGGGAATTTGGATGTGGTTGCCATCGTAGTCGACTAACGTAGTGGCCCTTGCGGTGACTTTTTTTACAATGCCTAATTGACCTTCCACAGCAATGACGTCGCCTAATTTGAACGGGCGCTGGACACTGAGCAGTAAGCTGGAAATAAAGTTTTCGGCGATGTCTTTAAAGGCAAAACCTAAAATGAGACCTATTACCCCAGTGCTACTAATAATGGCAACGGCAAATTGAGTTAAGCCAGCGAGACGCAAAAAGATATACAGCCCTAATAATATGATCAGCATACTAAAGCTGCGCTGCATCACTAAACGAATAAGCTCACTCTGTGTGACCCAAGTTAAGGGCTGAATAAGCAGGCGAGCAATAGGGCGAGAAAGCCAAAAGAGTAGCAAAAATATTGCCAGTCCTAGGGCTAAGCTGGGCAAATACTGTAAGGTTTTGGCCCAAAACTGCCGTGCATCTTGCTGCAGAGGAGCTAAAGATAACGGCTCCATAGCGCGTAATTGAATATTATCTACAACCTGAGTCACACCAGGTAAGGCGGCGATGGTTTGCAGTATGCGTTCTTTACTGGCTTGCTCGGTGACGGAGCCATGCAGATTGACGACAGAGCCTTGTATTTCAATGTCGATTGCACTGCTTGGATCGTTAATTTGTATCAGTTGTTTCACCGTGTTGGGTGAGGGGGCTGCCTGGGCATAAGTAGGCGCAAAGCTGGTCAAGCAAACAAAAGTAGTGACTAAACTCCATAGGAGAATCCATCGACTTAATGTTGAGCATGAGCGGTGCTTGCAATGAGGAATGCTGTTTAAAAAAAATCGACAAATCATAAGATTACCCGCTAGGTACAAGCCCGTCTTTATTCAATACTAGCAAATAATCGTCACCGACACCAAAGCTTGTAAGCGTTATCCGTTAATGTTTTTCAGCATGCAAAAAGGGCTTTTTTCTACTAAAGGCATACTAATAAGTCAATATATGCGGTGTTGTCGTTGCTTAAAAAATGATGCTCATTAAGGGTAATAATAGCAACACTTGCAATAGTGGTCTGGTAATTGCGTTGTACTTTATGACCATCAATGTAAGTTAGTTAATACACGCTGGGGGGAACCGCTAACCTCAGTCATTCAAAATGGAGAATATCATGGATTTATTACGTATTATAATCGCAATTTTACTGCCGCCACTTGGGGTTTTTCTACAAGTAGGGCTAAGTAAAACCTTATTATTAAACATAATTTTAACCTTGCTAGGCTACATTCCAGGGATAGTTCACGCAGTATGGGTGATTGCTAAACGTTAGTAGCGGTCAAGATAAGTATGCCTAAAGGTTAAGCGGCTCAGGCTGCTTACATTAATCGGAAAATGTTGCCAGTTAAGGGTAATTTTTACCTAAATACATGCTTATCGTTGAATTGCTTTTCTATTAAATGTTTACAACGTTAATTTAGCTGTGTCGGTTTATGAAACTGAGCTGTTATTGATGTTTGCTTGTTCCCTGCGTGTGCAGGGGTTTTAGATAATGCCATTATTCAGGACGATAAGCATGCACAGGTTAAGTTATTGTCTTTTTTAGCTAGCCTAATTTATCGGTAAACTGATACTCAGTTTAAGGCCTTGGCGCTTGCCCGTCGGGCCAATCAGATTTTCTGCCACTATGTTGCCCTGATGTAGCGTAATGGCAGCTTGGGTGATTGCCAAGCCTAATCCCCAACCGCCACTTTTTCTATCTCTAGCGGTATCTGGGCGATAGAAAGGTTTAAAAATAGCTTCAAGTTCTTTGGGGTCGATACCAGGACCGTCATCTTCTACTGTAATGAGTATATGTTTACCCGTCTGGACCGCACTGATGGTTATTTGACTGTTGGCATAGCAAATTGCATTACGCAGCAGATTTTCTATGGCGCGCGAGAGTGTCTTTGGGTGAAGAGGTAATTGCAGTGCCTCTGGTATATCAATTTGTAATAGCTTCCCTTGCTGCTCCGCTTCAAATTCAGCGTCATCTAACACTTGGCTTAGTGACTCGGCTAATTCGAGCTCGATTTTATTTTCATGGCTGGCCAAGCTAACCCGAGATAGGGTAAGTAGCTCACTGATTAATGCTTCAAGCTGTAAAGCTTCATAGCCAATACGTTCTAGTTCTTCACTTTGCTGACCTTTTTTACGGCCGAGGGCCAAGGCTAATTGCAGTCTAGTGAGCGGCGTGCGCAGTTCGTGAGAAATATCACCCATTAATCGTTGCTGATTGTTAATCATGGTTTGTACTGCGTCAGCCATGCCATTGAACGCTTGGGCTAACTGGCCCATTTCATCACGTCTACTCGCTGTGGCTGCATCAACTCGGCTCGATAAATCACCTCTTGCGAGGGCATTAGCGCTGTGTTTAAGCGAGCGTAATGGTTTACCTAAGTACCACGCCAGCAAACCACATAATAACCCAGATAATAAAATGGCTAAGCCTGCTGTGAGTAATTTATTATCGGCAAAGAATAAAAACCATGGCCGAGGATGACTATCGGGTAAACGGCCAAATAACTGATAGGCTTTATCATTGACCTCAAAAGAATAGGGGCCAAAAATAAATTCATCTCTAAATTGGTGGCTAATGGGCTGATCTGCCTCTTCGGCCATCAACTGAAAACGTCTAAATTCGCGTGATACTCGTTGAGTATTTAATACTTGTCCTTCGCCGTCGGTTAAATATACCCGCATAGGACCATGGTTGCGGCTTCCATCCTTATTGCGACTACGATGCAGACGTTGGAGGCTTTTGCCTTCGAGTAACTGTGGTTGCTGTTGTATTCGTTCGGCGATGTTTTTTAGCACCTGCTCTAAGCTAGGTGGTAAAGGTGAGCGATCATGGCTTTGCTGTAATAGCGGCAATAACGACACTAGAGCAATAATTAACGAACTGCATAGCCAAAAGCCGAGCAATAATTTAAAAAACAGCCGATTAAATGGATTGTTTTTCAGCATTACGGTATCCAAATATAGCCTTTACCGCGGAGGGTTTTAACTCGTGGGCGGCCGTCTTGGCGTTCAGGTAATTTTTTACGTAAGTTAGATAAATGCATATCTAAGCTACGGTCAAATGGCATTAATTTTTTGCCTAATACATTTTCGCTTAACGAGTCTTTGGTCACCAGTTCGCCAGATTTTTCAACTAAATTGAACAGCAAGGAAAATTCGGTACCAGTAAGGATAATCAGTTGCTCATTGCAATAGGTTTCTTGGCGGGTCGGATCGAGTCGTAAATCACCAAACTGCATCATTTCATGGGCTTGGCTATCTTGTTGGGTGGTTTGTGCACGCCGTAATATGGCACGAATTCGAGCGACTAATTCGCGATCATTAAACGGTTTTGGTAAGTAGTCATCGGCGCCGATTTCAAGACCGACAACCCGATCGATTTCATCACCGCGGGCGGTGAGCATCAATACTGGAGTTTGTTTGCGCTGCCGTAAAGCTCGCAATACTTCAAAGCCATTAAGCTTGGGTAGCATAACGTCAAGAAGGATTAAATCGAAGTCTTGCTGTTGTGCCATCATCAGCCCTTGCTCACCATCGTAAGCTTGGCTTAGTGCAAATCCTTCTAACTCAAGTAATTGGCTGAGTAGATCGGATAAACCAATATCATCGTCGATAAGTAAAATGCGATTCATAACTGTCCTCTGGCACAAAGAAAATCTGTATGTTGACGTTAACATACAGATTTTTCGATCAATTGAGCTTATCTCATGCCAAGATTAAATCATATCAACATTGCACAGTTTTACATTTACCCCGCTTTATTTTGCACTATGTAGCGTTTAATTCTGGCAATGATAAAGGTCAGTATAATTGATCCGAGGATCAGGCCGACCGAGAAGACCGCATTTTGTAGAGCATTAGGATTAAACACTAACATGCTGCCTAAACCTAACATCATTATGCCTGACATCAGTTTAAGCACTTCACCTTCTTTTTCGGTGAGTTTGCGTTTACCTAATGTCATTGAGAAGACAATCACAATAGCGGCCAGTGGTATAACGTAAACCACATTATAAGCGATGAGGTATAAGTAACGTTGCATGGTATCGAGATCTGATAATGACAACACTGAGGTGTAAATCATTGGAAAGCCTGCGGTGCAGAGCAGCTCGTAGGTATTAGCTAAAATTGCCAGAATAGTTGAACCTAAAATCATTGTAGGTAATGAACTGGCTTTAGATAATTTCCCCATACGTTTAATAAGCGAACCACGGTTTTCCACCGACATGGATAAGCTAACGTCGCCTCGGCCATAAAAGTAATCTTTTATATTGACGATTGCTGCTATCAACGCCAATACCCCCGCACAAGTGATAATGATACCGCCATCACCGCCGCCGAGTACTTGGAATAAGTTAAGCCAAGCGCTCATAAATACGAAGTAGATAAGACCGGAGAAAAATACAAAAATACCGCCCACCAACAGCATACGTTTGCGGCTGCCTGCATTCACCATAATGCTCAGTAAAAATAGCAGCACGAAAAAGGCGCACGGGTTAAAGGCATCAACACCAGCTAACACTAAGGTTAGAACCGGCAATGACATTTCTTCTGGATGTACAGCGCCAATGAGTGGAATGTCGACAGGTTGAACCGTTGGCGCAGGGGCTATGTCGCTGGCTTGGTCAAATGACATACCACATGAGCCTTCGGCTTGTGGATCGTCGCTATTGTCACTACAGGTTTCAAACAGTGGTGCGCTTGCAACTGGCGCAGCTCCGAGGAAATCATCAAGCTTATCACCAATATCTGCTTTACCACCTTGGCGTTGGTAGCAGTTAACCAAGCGCTCTAGAATGAAACGTCCAGTCACTTCATGGCTGTTATAACCCACTACGGCCTCACCACAAATAGCAAAGTAGGGCACCGATTTGGGTTCAACACCTGTTTTTTGACCCATTTCCATGAGTTTATCAACATTGCCGGGTTCACTAATGACGTAGTCGTGTAATTCGATCCAGTCAAAACGTTCGCCTAGAGCATCAATAAAAGGATGGGCTTCACGACAATGAGGGCAGGTTTTCGACCAAAAGAAATGCAGCTTTACCACTGGCTGCTGGTTTTGCTGAGTATACCAAATTGAGTCGTCTGTTGAGGCCACGGTACTGGCTATTGAGCTTGGAGCTAATATCAATACACAAAGAAGTAACAGTAATTGGCCAATCAATCGGTTCATAATTTATTCCATTAAAGCGCTAATAGTTAGATTTTATGCCCTAATATGATTACTGTAAGGATCAAGTCTGAATTACGTTAACTGGCTCGCATTACTGGGGTTTTTATCATTCAATATGCCAACTTGATCATGAATTACTGGCGCTAAAGTGCTATGAAAAACCTTCTTTACATAGGTTTACTCTGTCTTAACCCTCATTGACATTGCATTCGGTAAACTGAGTATCAAATCTGCTGAGGCAGACAATAAATCCCATACATACCGAGGAACTTAACAATGAAAACATCATCAATCATCAAAACGAGTTTAGTGGCCTTAGTGGCAAGTTCAGCGTTATTAGCCAGCCAGTTATATGCGGCAGAGACTACTGACAACACGGTAAAGACAGAGAATGTCGCCGCTAAAGGTGATCGATATCATGGTCATAAGGGTGGCATGCATAAAATGCTACGCATGTTAGATTTAACGGATTCACAGCGAGCTGATGTCAAAGCCGTGTTAAATAAATATCAAGGTAATCGTCCTGAGCGCCCAACGAAAGAACAGCGAGCTGCGCACCGAGCTGATATGCTAGCGTTAATCACTACCGCTGGTTTTGATGAAGCGAAAGCCACTGAAATGGCCCAAGCAAAGCAACAGCAACACATGCAAAAAATGTTGAACCACTTGAAAATGCAGAATGAAATTTATCAACTATTGACCCCTGAACAGCAACAAATGTTTCAAGATAACTTTCAACAAGGTAAAGGCCACAAGCCACGTCGTTAATCAGTTGCTAGTTCAGCATGGTTAAAGCAACATAATCGCCATTACCTTTGGGTAATGGCTTTTTAGTTAATGCCTATATGGAGTGGCATTGTCTCTGTTGCGACTTTATATAAGGTCTTGGTGCAATTTAAGATTATTTAATAAAACATTACCCAAAACAGCCAGCTAACTTGCTATAGTAAGGTCTGTTAAATTATCTGTAAAAAGAGTCGACAACGTCTTTATGAGTACATCATCTGAATATGACTTTTGGGTCAAATTAGCGAGCCGCGCTTCAGTCGCTACAGCACTGTGCCTTATCGTGATCAAATTATTGGCTTGGTTGTATTCAGGCTCTGCCAGTATGTTGGGGTCATTAACGGATTCATTTGCTGATGCACTCGCGTCGATAGTTAATTTTATTGCCATTCGATATGCCATTGTTCCTGCGGACAAAGATCACCGATATGGTCACGGAAAAGCTGAGCCATTAGCGAGTTTGGCGCAAGCTGCGTTTATTTTAGGCTCGGCGTCGCTGTTATTATTGTATGGCGGCGAAAAGTTAATTCATCCAGTACCAGTTACCAATGCCATGAGTGGTATCGTGGTCACTATTATTGCGATAGTCATGACATTTGCCCTTGTTTTGTTGCAACGACATGCTTTGAAAAAAACTAAGAGCTCGTTAGTTGAAGCTGATTCATTGCATTATAAGTCGGACTTATTATTGAATGCGGCTGTGTTGTTCGCCCTAATATTGGCGCAATATGGCTGGTGGTGGGCCGATGGTTTGTTTGCGGTGTTCATTGCATTTTTTATCGGTAATCAAGCGCTTGGGTTAGGTTATCGTTCAGTTCAAAGCTTGCTTGATCGCGAATTAGACACTGAGACTCGTGATAAAATTAAAGCCTTAGCTAAGCAAGATCCTCGCGTCCAAGGCATTCATGATTTACGTACTCGCCAGGCTGGGAAAACGACCTTTATTCAGTTGCACATGGAATTAGCGGGTAACTTATCATTGCATGATGCCCATGAAATAGCAGATAAAGCAGGCTTGACGATTAAAGCGGCGTTTGATGATGCAGAGGTGATTATTCACCAAGATCCGGTGTAGAGAGATTAGAGAATCGCAATCAATGCCAGCTCAACAATATTTGTGTTTAAGCTGGCACAGGTTAGCGTTCAGACGTGTTAGCTTAAAATCCCTGATCACGAAATTGTGCTAAAGCTTGCTGCACTATGTCTGTAATACTGGCATCAATATCGACGGTTACCACTAATGGTTCATTAGTGGGTTCTTCTAATGTGGCAAACTGACTATCGACCATGTTCTGTTTCATAAAGTGGCCTTTTCTTGCCATTATCCGCGCTAAAATCAGTTCATAGCTACCCTTTAAATATAAAAATCCGACCTGTTGATTACCTTTACGGATTTGATCTCGATAAGATTGTTTGAGTGCTGAACAGCCAATGATCACCGTTTTATGTTGGGTTTCAAATTCGAAAGCCAAATCTCGAATACGTGATAACCAAGGTGCCCTATCGGCATCGTTTAGGGGTTCTCCTCGAGCCATTTTTTCTATGTTGGCTTGCGGATGCAGATCATCACCGTCTACAAAAGTGGCATTCATCACTTTTGCTAACAGTTCGCCTACGCTGCTTTTACCACATGCGCACACACCCATTACAATAATGCATTTCCCTGTCATTCTCTTACCATTCCTTAATATAAGCTTATATAATTAAAGGCTTATTTTTTCAGCTCAGTTTATGCCTTGAGTTTACTGATCTCATTGAGGTTTGTGAATTCGAATTAGCACTCTCATTAATCTCTTTGGAATATAGTATGGACACAATAGTACCAACCGCAGACCCGACTTACTTGCTGATGATCGCTGCGCTAGCCATTATCGCGTTATTAATACTGATTATTAAAATGAAACTGCACGCTTTTGTGTCATTAACATTGGTGTGTGTGGCAACAGCACTGGCCAGTGGTATTAATAGTGATCAAGTGGTGCCAACAATGATGGCGGGTTTTGGTGGCACTTTAGCTTCTGTTGCCTTGCTTGTTGGTCTTGGCGCTATGATAGGGAAGATTTTGGAGGTAACTGGCGGTGCGAAAGTGCTTGCTGATAGTTTAATTTGCCGTTTTGGTGAAGAAAAAGCCCCATTAGCCTTAGGTATTGCTTCGTTATTATTTGGTTTCCCAATATTTTTTGATGCCGGCCTAATTGTGATGATGCCGATCATTTTTAGTGTAGCTAAACGCTTTGGCGATTCACCTCTTAAGTATGCTTTACCGTCTGCCGGTGCATTTGCCGTGATGCATGCGTTTGTTCCTCCACATCCTGGACCGGTAGCGGCTGCAGATTTACTCGGCGCTAACATTGGTTTATTACTCTTTGTTGGCATGATGGTGGCGATCCCCACTTGGTATATTGGTGCTTATTTATTTGGGTTATATGCGGGTAAAAAATTTGATATTCCCGTGTCAAAAGTGTTCCTCAGTACAGCTCCGATTATCGATGTCGATAAGATCCCGAACTTTGCCACGGTAATGTCGATTTTGCTGTTACCTGTGATACTCATTTTTATGGACACTGGGCTAAACACCTTAGCCGTTGCTGGCGTTATCGATGGTAAGTCACCAATAGTTGAATTACTGCGAATGCTGGGTAAGACGCCAATTGCATTACTGATTACCTTATTAGTATGTTTAGTGGTATTTGCCAAAGACTATGGTATGCAACAGCTCGAGAAATTGTGTGGTGACTCATTAGGGCCTATTTGTGCGGTTATATTAGTGACGGGTGCTGGTGGCATGTTTGGTGGCGTATTACGTGCAAGTGGAATTGGTCAGGCATTAGCGGATGCATTGTCACATACAGGTATGCCACTAATCGTTGCGGCATTTGTCATTGCCACCTGTCTTCGGGTGGCACAAGGGTCGGCAACCGTGGCATTAACCACAACAGCGGCGTTAATTGCGCCTATGGTAGCGGCAACCGCTGGATTAAGTGCTTTGGATTTATGTTTTATTGTTATTGCCATTGCAGGTGGTTCAACGGTGTTATCACACTTTAATGATTCCGGTTTTTGGTTGGTTGGACGTTTAATGGGAATGGATGAAAAAACCACCTTAAAAACGTGGACTGTTATGGAAACCCTACTGGGTACTATTGCCTTTATCATTGTGGGTTCACTAAGCATACTGTTATAAATATCAGCCAGTGATGGGGTTGATATTTTCGATACTAAAAAGCCGCAGTAGCGGCTTTTTGTTCATGTAATATAGTGTGTTAATCGCCTTTAGATTATGTAAAAACAAGTTGATTAGTTATTTGGGATCGAGCTTGCTCTAATGCTGAATCTGCCCGCAAAATAAAACTGTCGATAGTATCATCGGCTTGCCAGTTCGACACGCCAACACTGGCGCTAAAACGAATAGGCTTATTGGTTTCTGGTTCTATTAGCGATGTATCGTCGTTGCTATGGCGAATATTCTCGGCAATATTTAAGACTATCTTTTTGCTATTAGCTTGGATGATGGCAATAAACTCATCACCACTCCAACGAGCGATTAAGTCGACTTCACCTAGATTGTTTTGGCAATGTTGAGCAAAATTAACTAAGGCTTTATCACCCATTTTATGGCCAAATAAATGATTAATTTGCTTTAAATCGTCTACGCCGATCAATAAACAATAAAGGTGCTCACGCTTAAGATTAGTATCGGTTATTAATCGCTGACTAAAATGCAATAGCCCTCGTCGATTCAGCACCTTGGTAAGGTAATCAATATAGATTTCCTTATTGAGTAAGTCCTTTAGCAAATAAGATTCAGTAATATCGATCATGGTCATTTGAGTGGCGGGTTGTCCCTCCCAACTGATAACAGTCTCCAGTATTTTTACCCATATGAGACGACCACTTGAATGCAAGCACTGGATATCGACAGTCTGAGGTGTAATGGTATTGGCTAGCAATGCATTGCTAGCCTCTATTCGCTGTGCTTGATAACTAGGTTCAATGATACCCATAATCGATTTGAGTGACATAATACTTTGGCGATTAGGGTAACCAAGTAGGGTCGCGAGTGTTTCATTACAATATAACGGGCTAAAGTTGCGATGCACCAAAACACCTTGAACAGATCCATTGGCTAACTGTTGATAGCGATGCTCACTTTGTACAACAGCTTGTTTGAGTGCGGTGACTTCGGTTAAATCAACAATCGTTATTTGCAGTGCTGTTCGACCTTGCCATTCGACAAGGTGTTCAATGGCTAATACATTAATCGTCATACCAAGACGGTTACGATTAATGTAATTTCGCACCTGAGGCTTTTCAATTCCACTCATTAATGCATAGTAAGTGTGTGCTGCGAGATCCTGTAGTTCAGGATCGATTAACTCTAAAATACTTTTCAGCGCTAAGATTTCTTTAGCGGTTTGATAACCGAAGATTTTTGCATAACTATCATCTGCATACAGTGGTATAAAGTCTTGATGAATAACCACACCAAAAGGAGCATCAGAATTCACAATCTGTCCTTAGTTGAATATTACATTTTAGGCCGCAATTTTCATGGTACGTATACTATTGCTTCTGCAGCCAAGTCAATGCCATGTGTAAATGCGGTAACGTCGACTATTTGAGATCATGTTTTATATTAGAATTAGACAAAAATAGTGCTGCCACAGCAATAAGCTTAACAATGTTATAACATCATTATGGCTATATTGTGTAGTTCTGCTTTTAGTCCATTGATAGCTCTTTTAATTTACGTGTCAGAGTATTTCTTCCCCAGCCGAGGCGTTTAGCGGCTTCTTGTTTATGGCCTTGAGTATGTCTTAACGCTGTTTCAAGTAAGATACGCTCAAATTCAGGCTGAACTTCAGTTAATAAATCACTTTCACCCGCAGCAAGCTTTTCATCAATCCAATCTGTTAACGCGGTTTGCCAATCACTTGCTCCAGCTGTTTTCTGTTGGCTGCTAACCGGATCTTTGAGTAATTCTGGTGGTAAATCCTGTGGTAATATTTCTTGTCCAGAAGCCATTACAGTTAACCATCGACACGTATTTTCCAGTTGTCGCACATTGCCTGGCCAAGGTAAATTAGCCAGTTTTACTGCGGTGGCTTTGGTTAATATTTTGGGCTCTACGCCAATTTCTTTTGCTGCTGTGGTTAAAAAATGATTAGCGAGCTGGGCAATGTCTTCACGACGCTGTGATAATGGCGGTAGGTGAACTCGAATCACATTGAGACGATGAAATAAATCTTCACGGAAGGTGCCTTTTTGTACCAATACTTCAAGATTTTGGTGGGTTGCAGCAATAATGCGAACGTCCACTTGCACAGCTTGATGGCCGCCAACACGATAGAATTGTCCATCAGCAAGTACTCGTAATAACCGAGTTTGCACATCTATTGGCATATCACCAATTTCATCTAAAAATAAGGTACCGCCATTGGCTTGCTCAAAACGACCTTGGCGCACATTCGCAGCACCTGTAAATGCTCCTTTTTCGTGACCGAAGAGTTCTGATTCAATCAAATCTTTTGGAATGGCTGCCATATTAAGCGCAATAAAGGGTTTTTCCTTACGCGGACTGTGTTTGTGCAATGCCCCGGCAACGAGTTCTTTACCTGTACCCGATTGACCATTGATCAATACACTAATTGACGAACGAGATAAGCGACCTATGGCCCGAAAAACTTCCTGCATCGCTGGTGCTTCACCAATAATTTCAGGGGTTTTAATCGAAGTATCTATCACCGGCTGAGGTGTTTGCTCTGTGGCATGAGTCAGTGCGCGTTCTACTAAATTAATCGCCTCGTCGATATCAAACGGTTTGGGCAAGTATTCAAATGCACCCGCTTGATATGCGCTCACCGCACTGTCTAAGTCAGAGTGAGCTGTCATGATGATCACTGGAATATGCGGATAATGCAGCTGTAAGCGATCCAGTAAGGTTAACCCATCAGTCCCTGGCATGCGGATGTCTGACACTATGACTTGTGGTTGAGATGCCTCTAAGGCTTGCCATAAAGATTCTGCAGCAGCAAAGCTGGCTGTTGACAGTGATGCGCCTTTAAGAGCTTTTTCGAGTACCCAACGGATCGAACTATCATCATCGAGGATCCAAACTTGTTCACTAATGTTCATGTTACTACCTCATTCTGCCTACATAGGGCATGCTAGTTATTGTAATGGCAGATTAATAATAAATTCGGTATGACCTGGAACCGAAATACAATCGATGCGACCGCGGTGTAATCGGGCAATGTTGTGTGCAATGGATAAACCTAATCCAGACCCTTCATCACGACCGGTAACCATAGGGTAAAAAAGGGTATCCAATAGTTCAGATGGAATACCTGGGCCGTTATCAATAATCGACAATGCAAGTACCACTTTATAGCGGTGGGTTCCAATCGTGACCTGATGCTGGGTGCGAGTGCGGATAACAATATCTCCGCCACAATGCTCTAAAGCCTGAATGGCATTTTGGACAATATTCAATACAGCCTGTTGCATTTGATCTGAGTCCATTTCAATGTCAGGAATGGACGGGTCGTAATCTCGTTTTAAATGGATATTGTCTGGCAGCGCCATTTCAATCAGTTTAAGCACTTTTTCAATGACTTGATGAATACTTTGTTGTGTATGCTGTGTCGGACGTTGCGGGCCAAGTAAGCGGTCTACTAGATTACGCAACCTATCTGCTTGTTCGATGATTAAGGTGGTAAATTCTTTTAAATCAGGTGAAGTTAGTTCTCGAGATAATAACTGTGCCGCACCACGAAGGCCGCCTAGTGGGTTTTTAATTTCATGAGCTAAGTTACGGACCAAAAATTGTGCAGCTTGCTGTTGCGCGTCCATATTCAGCTGTTGATGAATGCGCCGCTGTTGATCCACTTGACGCAGTTCTAAGATGCTGATGTTATTATCATTTTCAATTGGCATCAAGGTAATATCAACAGTGTGATGCTGACCATCAAGGGTAATCAATACGGCAGTATTAATGGTGAGCCCTTGGCCGGCATTAACGGCATCGCGCAATAACTGTGGCTCAACTCCCATAAGCTGATAAAGTTCAGGAAGCGTTTGTTCTAATAGCTTGTGGTTACCGACCCCCAATAATTGTTCAGCAGCAGCATTGGCATAACATGGCTTGAGCTGATTATTAATAACCAGCACAGCGGTAACTAAGTGATTGAGCAGGTTATTTGTGTCCATTAGCCGTCCTAGTATAGGGTTGCACTATCATATTGCACCGAATTGGTGCAATTCGCAACCCGAAACACACAAGCTCTCACTAAGATAAGTAGTCACACATATTTTTTTAAGTTAATGAATAAACTGATTTTTATCTTATTTACTTGGACTTTCTTGCGGGTCCAAATACAGATGCTTGGTGAAGAAATATCTTTCTAGGAGAGCTTGATGCAAGGACTTTGCCGCTTTGTGTTACAACATTAACAACCAGTGAGTGTTCACCTCGGTTAATGCCGGTTAATGTAAATATATTTGATGCTTGAGGTGGTGCAGTGACAATACCATCAACCAATAATGTCATCATCACACCGCGAGGCAGTTCCGGAGAGACACTTACTGATACAGTGAACGCGCCGTTATTATCTCGAATCGTTGCCTCTTCTTGAGGAGAGGTGATTGAGATTGAGTAGCTAATTGGGGCTTCTTTTGGCTCAGTGGTGTTGATTTTGGTGGGAGTGTTAATGGTTATATTATTCTGCGTATTTTCTTTTAGATCAACAGCTTCAGCATTCTTTTTTGCTTCATCTGAGTAATGCACTTTACCATTTTCATCGACCCAGCGGTAAACGGTTGCGAGGCTTTGCGCGCTTAATAATAATAAACCAATAAGGATGAGAATACGCATAATGCACTCCATAAAACGATAGTCTCAATTAGAGTAGACGTTTTTATAAAAAAAATCAGCTTAAACTGTGTTGTTTAAGCTGAATGTAAGCGGGCACTATTAAATCAATATTGTTTATTAAGGTGCAATAACCCTATATATATTGGCAGCAGTACTCTGAAATTTGTGCCGTACGGATACTAAAGCTCACATTTGGTGCAAGCTGAAAGTGTGTACCTGTAGCATAGACTGCCCATTCAGTTTGACCAGGCAATAACACTTCAAATTCGCCTGAGATGACCTGCATTATTTCACCTTGAGCAGTAGCAAATTCATATTCACCAGGCAACACAACACCTAAAGTTTGTTTACTGTCATCAGCCAACACCACACTTCTACTAATCACTTTACCGTTAAAATACACATTGGCTTTTTTAGCGACGCTTACCTGTTGCAACATACTCATATATTCTCCTTAAAAATCATCTTGAGTCGAATCTATCTGCGTTTACGTAAAATATCTAGTTAAATGTTTTCATCTTGTATCATTAGCGTCGCTTCGCTGTTAGGGCATGACTTCTTCACAGCTAGAATCGCTTCGCTACTAGGGCGTGACTTCTTCACAGCTAGAATCGCTTCGCTGCTAGGGCGTGACTGCGTCACTGCTAGCGTCGCTTCGCTGTTAAGCTGTTGACTTTATAGCCTCTAGCCGCGAAGCGTACTAGCAGCGCAGCGTCCTAGGCTCTTTTGCATTTAGCATGTAGAGACCAGACAACAAAAAGCCCAGATGCAGGCATCTGGGCTTTTTAGGTCTTAATGAGTGTTGCCACTCATTAATGGTAATTAACTGCGGTTATTACGCTTACGCTCGTTTTCAGTTAAGAATCTCTTACGAACACGGATGTTCTTAGGAGTTACTTCAACTAATTCATCATCATCGATGAATTCAAGAGCTTGCTCAAGTGTCAGTGTAATAGGAGTCGTCAATACTTGTGCTTCATCAGTACCTGATGCGCGCATGTTAGTTAGCTGCTTACCTTTCAAACAGTTTACTGTCAAATCGTTAGAGCGAGCATGAATACCCACTACTTGACCTTCATACACTTCAGCAGCGTGACCAATAAACATACGACCACGGTCTTGTAATGCGAATAAGGCGAATGTTAGTGCCTTACCTGTTGCGTTTGAAATCAATACGCCGTTAGCGCGTTGACCAATATCGCCACCTTTGTGTGGACCGTAATGATCAAATGAATGATAAATTAGACCAGTACCAGATGTTGCAGTTAAGAATTCGGTTTGGAAACCAATTAAGCCACGGCTTGGGATAACGAAGTCGATACGTACACGACCTTTACCATCAAGCTGCATGTCTTTCATTTCGCCTTTACGAACACCTAATTTTTCAATTACGGTACCTTGATGATCTTCTTCAACATCAACAGTAACTGTTTCGTATGGTTCACATAACTCACCATCGATTGTTTTTAGAATAACTTCTGGACGCGATACAGCTAATTCATAACCTTCACGACGCATGTTTTCAATTAGAATCGATAAGTGTAATTCACCACGACCTGAAACGCGGAAACGGTCTGGACTTTCTGTTTCTTCAACGCGTAGTGCTACGTTGTGAACTAATTCAGTCTGTAAACGTTCAAGAATGTTACGTGAAGTAACGTACTTACCTTCTTTACCCGCGAACGGAGAAGTGTTTACTTGGAATGTCATCGTTAGTGTTGGTTCATCAACAGTTAACGGTGGCATTGCTTCTACTGCATTCACAGCACAGATAGTGTCAGAGATTTTAAGCTCGCCTAAACCTGTGATGGCAACGATGTCACCAGCATTTGCAATTGGTACTTCAGTACGATCAAGACCCATGTAACCTAATACTTGGCCCATTTTACCGTTACGTGTCTTACCGTCAGCGCCAATAATGGTCACTTGTTGGTTAGTCTTAACGCTACCACGGGTAATACGCCCAATACCGATTACACCCACGTATGAGTTATAATCGATTTGAGAAATTTGCATTTGGAATGGCGCTTCTGCATCAGCATCTGGGAAAGACACTTTCTCAACGATAGTTTGGAATAGCGGCGTCATATCATCGCTCGCTACATCTGGATCTAAGGTTGCAAAACCATTTAATGCCGAAGCATAAACGATTGGGAAATCGAGTTGTTCGTCAGTGGCACCTAAGTTAACGAATAAATCGAATACTTGGTCAATAACCCAATCTGGACGAGCACTTGGACGGTCAATTTTGTTGATAACAACAATTGGCTTAAGGCCTTGAGCGAATGCTTTCTTGGTTACAAAGCGAGTTTGTGGCATAGGACCATCAACTGCATCAACCAATAGTAATACTGAGTCAACCATAGATAGAACACGTTCAACTTCACCACCGAAATCGGCGTGACCAGGAGTATCTACGATATTAATACGGTAGTCGTTCCACTGGATGGCTGTGTTCTTTGCCAGAATGGTGATCCCACGTTCTTTTTCAAGATCGTTAGAATCCATAACCCGCTCAGTAGCTTCTCCACGAGATGCAAGGGTTCCTGACTGCGCCAACATTTTGTCAACCAGGGTTGTTTTGCCATGGTCAACGTGGGCAATAATGGCGATGTTACGTAAATTCTCTAGCACGGATAAACCTCTAAACCAGCAAATAAAAAAAAAGGATCTAACAGTAGTTATTGGTTATAGCTACTGTAAAAAAGCGTGCCATTCTACTTCACAGCAGCTTTTGTAGATAGGATTATTTTTGAACACTTGTAAATCTATCGCTTGCTATGGATTAAAAAACAGCATAAAACGTTTATATATTAAGCATAACCATACTGTAATACAAAAATGTGACATTGTTTAAAATAGCCATATTTACAGGGTGCACTATTATGGACTTTTGCACCATGATGAAACATAGTGGTGCTCGAAGATGGTGCAGATTTATTTTTTTGAAGATTTGATAGAAGTCTCATATCAATAAAATCAATTAGTTAGCGAAGTGGCATGAATATCGCTTATTACAGACCATTATGCACAGATTCGTTTTCCAGATGCACCATCTGGCGAATACCAAGATTATATTAAGGGACAACCCTTTACCCTACCGGAGGCTTGAGAATGTCAGTTGAATCAGTTTTAAAACAACTTGTAGAGTTAGAAGTTAAGTTTGTAGACTTACGCTTTACCGACACTAAAGGTAAAGAGCAGCACGTTTCTATTCCTTCTCATCAAGTAAATGAAGAATTTTTTGAAGACGGTAAAATGTTTGATGGCTCTTCAATCGCAGGCTGGAAAGGCATTAATGAATCTGACATGGTACTCATGCCTGATCCTACAACGTTTGTACTTGATCCTTTTACTGAAGAAACAACCGCACTTATTCGTTGTGATATTTTAGAGCCTGGTACCATGACAGGTTATGATCGCGACCCACGTTCAATTGCAAAAAAAGCTGAGCAGTATCTCATTTCTACTGGTATCGCAGATACAGTATTGATTGGTCCAGAGCCTGAATTCTTCCTATTTGACGATGTCCGTTTTGGTACTGACATGTCAGGTTGTTTTGTTAAAATTGATGCTAAAGAAGCTTCATGGAACTCAGCTAAAAGCTATGAAGAAGGTAACACTGGTCACCGTCCAATGGTGAAAGGTGGTTACTTCCCAGTTGCGCCAGTTGACTCTTCACAAGACTTACGTTCAGCAATGTGTTTAGTGCTGGAAGAAATGGGTCAAGTGGTTGAAGCGCATCACCATGAAGTGGCAACAGCCGGTCAAAACGAAATCGCTACGCGTTTTAACACATTGACTAAAAAAGCGGACGAAATTCAAATTCTTAAGTATGTCGTTCATAACATGGCTCATGCTTATGGCAAGACGGCGACATTTATGCCAAAACCAATCGTTGGCGACAACGGTAGTGGTATGCACGTGCATCAATCTTTGTCTAAAGATGGCGTAAACTTATTTGCTGGTGATAAGTATGCTGGTTTGAGTGACCTTGCTCTTTATTACATTGGCGGCATCATTAAGCATGCTCGTGCATTGAATGCATTCACTAACCCAAGCACTAACTCTTACAAGCGTTTAGTGCCACATTTTGAAGCGCCAGTTATGCTTGCGTATTCTGCTCGTAACCGCAGTGCTTCAATTCGTATTCCAGTGGTACCAAGCCCTAAAGGTCGTCGTATCGAAGCGCGCTTCCCTGATCCACATGCAAACCCATATTTAGGTTTTGCAGCATTGCTAATGGCTGGTCTTGACGGTATTCAAAACAAGATCCACCCAGGCGAAGCGATGGATAAAGATCTATATGACTTACCTGCTGAAGAAGCGGCTGAAATTCCACAGGTTGCGACTTCATTAGAAAACGCACTAGAAAATTTACAAGCGGATCATGAGTTCTTAACTAAAGGCGGCGTGTTCAGCGAAGACTTTATTCAGTCTTATATTCAGCTTAAAACAGCAGAATCTGAGCGTGTAGCACGTACTACTCATCCACTTGAGTTTGAAATGTACTACAGCTTGTAATGACTCAATTGCTTCGGCAATAAATCAGTCAACAAAACCCGATAATCACTTATCGGGTTTTTTTATGTGAAAAAATAACAATATTGTCAGGCTTATTTTTTGTAGTGCGCAATTGTTTGATATTTTTGTGAATAACGTAAGTTTTTAGAGGATTTCACTCAAGAGTGTGATATTTATACCGTTAATCACTCACTCAAAAACGATGTGTTCAATGGATAAGAAAGACCTCAAGCTATTAGAAATACTGCAACGTCAGGGCCGAATGGCTGTTTCTGAATTAGCCGACAAGGTTAATATGTCAGATACTCCTTGTTTGCGACGAGTCAAAAAGCTTGAACAAGATAAGGTTATTTTAGGTTATGGTGCGCAAGTTGATCCGCTAAAGGTAGGCTTGAATGTGGTGGTTTATACATCGGTTCGTTTAACTGAGCATACTGATCAATCAACCGCATTATTTGAATCTACTATGGCGCAACTCCCACAAGTGATGGAGTGTGCAGTAGTGACTGGGGCGTATGATTATGTGCTCAAAATAGTTGCTAAAGACTTAGTTTCCTATGAGCACTTCATCAAGAAATCTCTTGGTAACCTCAAGTTTGTCGCGAGCATTGAAACCACAGTGGTACTAAAGCAAATTTTTAGCCGCACTGCGTTACCGGTAGATGAATCGCCGATCGATTGATCTACCCTTGAATATCAATCAGTTCAACAATCTCCAAAGCAGCTGTCAGAACATCATAGATGACGAATGTAGAGACAGTGCTTTTGGGTATTGAATTGATGTTTTTGCTAATGGCTAGCCTTGCTCCATTGACTCAATAAACTTATTTGATTCAGCGATTGATTTGTTCATGTCGTTAATCAGGCTGGATATGTCGGTTTGTAAATTGGCAAAATCGCCTTTAATGGCCCCAATCGCTTGTGCGTTTAGGTTATGTTTTAAATACAACATATTGTCTTTCATTGCCGTTAAAATGGGTGGCATTTTGGCTTCGGCACGACGCATGCTTTTGACCAGCGAGTTATATGAACGCTTGGTCTCATTGAGTTTGTTGGTGCTGTTGCGGCGTAAACTGGCTTTGCTAATTTCTTCGATTTCAGTTTGCCATTCGTCAAATAATGCATCAGCGACATCTTCGACTTTCTCGATGCGATTGCTGACTTCATCAGCTGCAGATTGAGCTGACTCATACTCATCTTTGGCTTTATTGTAGGCATCTTCTAAATCACCGCCATCAAATGCCAATAATGCCTGCATTTCTGCCAACGCAGAACTAAACTCCTTTTGAGCGTCTTGTTGCGACTCTTTAGCGCTTTGTACTCTATCAACCATAATGTCGCGCTTGTGATAGCCGACTTTTTCCATTGCACCGTAGTAGGCGCTTTGACAACCGCTCAACAGTAAACTGCTACTTAATAGTGCCAGTGATATCCATTTTTTCATCAATGTGTCTCTTTTATTGTGTGAGGCGAAAAAGACTTCGCTGAGGTTAATTATTTGATTAACTGCCTGATTTAAATTTTGCAGCGTCGATGATGCTCCACAAATGGAATAGACCACCAATGATTGCAGGGATCACCAGCACAAAAAAGAAATAGCAAACGGCAGTAATGCAGAAAAATAATAAAGCCGCTAAGATACGCCCTTGTAAAAGCTGCCCTAAACCCGGGAAAAACAAACTCGCGACAGCTGCGAGCACATTGCCCGCCGAACCTTGTTGTGACATCAATTTGCTCCATTATTCGATGACTAATATGTTATAACATTGTACGAAGTTAGTGACTTAATACAAATGTTATCTCCACTAACGAGGTATTAAATAAGGATTATTATGCCCAAAAAGTTTAATTACAGCCCTATTGTGGCTTTTTTGAGTGGGATTTGGCAGTTTCTACTCCATCTCAAACAACGGCTGACAGAAGATCAAATTAATATCCGCGCAGGGCATTTAGCTTATGTGACCCTGCTGTCATTGGTGCCTATGATCGCCGTCACCATGTCGATGTTATCGGCTTTTCCGGTGTTTAAAGGCATTAGAGGTAACATTGAAGGGTTTATTTATAATAATTTTATCCCTGCTGCAGGGGATACGGTTCAAGTTTATATTAATGAGTTTGTTGCCAATGCATCTAAAGGCACCTTTGTCGGTATTATTGCGTTAGTGTTCGTTGCTATTATGCTGATTTCCGCTATCGATAAAGCGCTCAATAATATTTGGCGAATTACTGATAAACGCTCATATGTTGTTTCTTTTTCAATGTATTGGATGGTATTGACCCTAGGTCCCGTGCTCATTGGTGCTAGTTTGGTGGCAACCTCATATGTTGTGTCATTAGAGGTGGTAACTGGCAGTGAGTTGTCTGGATTAGTGCCGTGGATTGTTGAACGCCTGCCGTTACTGTTTTCTGCGGCCTCAATATTACTGTTGTACATGGTGGTACCGAATAAAAAAGTGCAGTTTTCACATGCCTTATTAGGGGCCATTGTTGCAGCCGTTTTGTTTGAAGCCGGTAAAAAAGGCTTTGCGTTTTATGTGACTCAATTTCCAAGTTACGAAGCGATATATGGGGCGCTGGCGGTTATTCCTATTTTATTTGTTTGGGTATATTTATCGTGGATTATTGTTTTGCTTGGTGCTGAAATTACCGCGGCTTTACCAGAATATTTAGAGGGCTTATCTGTCATTGCAGAAGATCTTAAAGCCGAAATATTTTCAGAGACTGAAAAGCAAAGCCTACACAATGTGCATGATCCTTTAGTGGTTGATAAGCCGTCTACTGGATCGGTTTCCTCAACTGATAAGTATTAATCTTGATGACTGAATTACCGCTATTTATTCAACAGCAATTTGTTGATGTGGGTAACAGTCATCAATTACATGTTGCTGAATATGGTTGCGAAAAGGGCCCCGCATTATTGTATTTACACGGCGGCCCTGGTGCAGGTTGTTGCCGGAGTGAGCTAAGCTTATTTGTTAGTACAGGGTTTCATATTTATTTTGTTGACCAACGCGGCGCGGGACGCTCGTTACCATCTGGGTGTCTATTGCACAACACAGTAATGGATTTGGTGGCTGATATTGAAACGCTAAGGTGCACCTTTGACGTTGAGCAATGGTATTTAGCCGGAGGTTCTTTTGGCGCGACATTGGCTTGGTTGTACAGTGGTTTGTATCCTAGCCGCGTGATCGCTCAAGTGTTATGGGGAATGTTTATTCCCTCTCAACTTGGCATAAATTGGTTATATGGACCTAATGGTGCAAGCCAGTTTTTTAATACTCAATATGCACGATTCATTGATGTTCTTGAGCCCAAGCTTACAACGGCTTTACCACAGGCCGATACACATAGTCCGGCCATTGCTATTGATCACCTTATGAATGCTTACCAAGTTGTTCTCAATCATCATAATCCACAAGTAGTTGAAAATGCAGTGCAACACTGGCTTATGTGGGAATATGCATTAGCGCAGCCAAGTCAGTTTATGGGCGAGGTCGCCCAACCGTTAAGCTGCGCGAAAATAGGTCATCATTATGTGCAACAGCATTTTTTTGATGTGTATAGCCAATTTAAAACACTTGCAAGCGCTATTGAGGCCACAACAGTATTAATCCAAGGTGAATATGATTGGGTTTGTCCTCAACATATATTAACGGCGTTTATTGAAGAGTGTGGTCATCAATCTATAGATTATCAGCATGTTAGCGCGGGATATCATGCCTTAACGGATCAAGCCGTTTTTCAAGCCGTTACCCAAGCCATTTTACGTTTAGATAACGCGGCATCTAAGTTCAGCTAATAAACAGCTTCATTTAATAATAATTTGTTAATGTTGTTCTATTTAATATGATGTTATCCAAAAAATGTCGCTAAATAGAATATTTTTAGGATGGTTATGATTGCATTAATTCAACGTGTTAAACGCGCATCAGTCTCGGTAGACGACGCAATAGTCGGCAAAATTGACCAAGGCTTATTAGTGCTACTCGGTGTGGAGCGCGAAGATAATATTGATAAAATGGCTAAATTAGCCATGAAAGTCATTAACTATCGGGTGTTTAGTGATGAAAATGGCAAGATGAATCTAAATCTGGCTCAAGTTGGTGGCAAATTATTAGTGGTGTCACAATTTACCTTGGCAGCTGATACTGGTAAAGGTTTAAGACCGAGTTTTTCTTGTGCCGCAACACCCGAGCAAGCAGATAGTCTTTATCTGGCTTTTGTGGAGTATTGCCGTCAACAAGGGGTTATGACCGAGACGGGTCAATTTGGTGCAGATATGCAGGTCGAGTTGGTCAATGATGGCCCTGTAACCTTCAATCTGCAGGTATAGCACAGTTCTATTGTCATCATAGATCAACCATCGGAGGGATGCCGTTATGATTGATATGTCGTTCACTGAAGCACAATCAGACGCTAAGGTGACAGCCTTACTCAAAACCTTGTGTGAAACTTGGCACAACACTATTCCTGTCAGTAAATTTATGGGGATTACTCCAGTATTGTTCAATGGCGATAGCTTAAAGGTGACCGCACCAATTGAGCCCAACATTAACTTACATCACACCATGTTTGCTGGCAGCATTTATACTTTAATGACCCTAACTGGATGGGGAATGGTGTGGTTACAGCAGCAGTTGTCACAAGCTCATGGCGACATTGTCTTGGCTGATGCGAAAGTAAGGTATTTGAAGCCTGTTACTAAACAGCCTTATGCTAAAGTGATTTGGCCTTATACCGATTTAACTCCATTAACCAGAGGTCGACGCGTCAAGATGACTTTAGAGGTCGCCTTGTATTGCGATGAGATCATGTGCGCTACGTTCACTGGCCAGTTTGTGTCTTTGCCACAACAATCATCTAGTGTAGATTGAGTTAATATTTTTCTATTTTATCGAATGTTATTGCGAAATTAATGCACTTTTCTTCTTTTTTATAGACTAATATACTGGCTCAATTGGTCAGGCGTGTAGCCATATGACCTAACAAACATATGGGTGAGACTTAACAATGGCAAAAGTATTAATTTTAAAATCAAGCGTTCTAGGCAGTTATTCACAATCTTCAGCATTAGTTGATTATTTAAATCAACAATGGAGCAGCAAAGGTGCGCAAATTACTGTGCGTGATTTAGGCAGTGAACCAGTACCAATGTTAGATGGTGAAATTGCTTCTGGTCTTCGTGGTGGCGATGATTTGTCTGAGCGTCAATTAGCTGCATTAGCCCTATCGAACGAATTAGTGGCTGAAATTAAAGCTCATGACACTATTGTTATTGCTGCACCAATGTACAATTTTAGCATACCAACTACGTTAAAAAGTTGGATCGATTTCATTGCCCGTGCTGGCGTAACTTTTACTTATACCGATACCGGCCCAGTTGGCTTGATTGAAGGTAAGCGTGCCATTATAGTGACCACCCGCGGCGGGGCTCATAAAGGTGGCACCACAGATCACGTAGTGCCTTATTTAATCACAGTACTTGGTTTTATTGGGATTACTGATGTTGAAACCGTTTATGCTGAATCATTAAACATGGGCCCAGATGCTGCAGAAGCTGGCATAAGCCAAGCTAAAAAAGCGATTGACGCTATTACACTCTAAGTTAACCCGAGTTCAGGTTAAGTTAAGTCAATTTTCGAGTTAAGAGCACCTAAACCCATTGCGGGTTTAGGTGTTTTTTTATGCTAATTGTGTCTATTACCTTTGATAGGCGGTTGATCTATTTTTGGTTAAATTTTTTCGAGATTAAAGCGTGTTAAGCGAGGCGATTGCTGCCTGGCAATCTAAGCAAAATTCGCTCAACAATGAGTAAAATACTTTTAGTCGACCCTTTGGTAACCTTGTTGGCCATTTCTACAGCGTTATTGGCTTTTTTATATAGCGTAACGACACAACGAAACTAGATCACTCACGGTTTGAGCTATGGACCAATAGTTTGTTGCTAAAACAGCTTTCATAGCTCAACAGACTCTAGATTACTTCTGTTACTGAGCATTTGCCTTTGTGATACTTATACTACTATTAAAAAATTAATTTACTCATTGAATGAACCTAAAGCTCATTTTGAACCGTATTGTGGCGGCTATGGCACAAAATGTAATAGGCTCACTTATTAATGATGCCTGAGGGCGCTATGGGCAAATATAAAATAGTGACTATAATGATTTTATGCTGATTGATATGAACTTATGCATTTAAAAAGAGTAGCGATTGCAATAGTGCTGATTTTTATCACCTTAGGTCTTGTGCCTATATTGATGGTGGTTAGCCAATGGTCTGCCAATGAGCAGGCATATGGCATTAGTAGCAATGACAGCGAACAGCTGAGCTTTAGTTGGCAAGGCGTTGACAAGCACATTCATCACTTTCCTGCCTCTTCTGCAGGATACACTTATTTATTTATGGGTTTTTTATCGTGCTCTGAAATTTGCCCGATAAGGATCCAACAAATGATGCAATTGGAGCAACACATACAGCAGGATGCTTTGTTAACTGGAGCTGAGGTGCAATTTATGTTTGTGACGATTGACCCCAACAATGACACTCTGGCAGTTCGTAAAAGCATAATAGATGATATCTCACCGCGTTTTGTGAGTGCGTCATTGTCTGACGATGCTTTACAGCAACTGGATAGACGTTTATCTGAGAATATTAACCTTGAGCTCGCCAGCATTAATCATGTCGGCAAGTTGTTTTTATTGTCGCCTAATGGGGCGGTTAAGCGGATCTACACGTCGAAGCAGCTTTCAACTCAAAAAATGTTGCTTGAACTTAAGCAAATTATTTCCTCTGAAACTTAGGTATGTCTATGAGTGATAAATACACAATTGAACTGTTAAAAAAACACGATTCACACATATATCAAATTTTAATGTTGCAAGCGCCATTACTGTTTATTAGCGGTTTCTTTGGCGCAAAAATGCTGACTTTCAGTACCTTTTCGGCAGTCGCGATTTTAGTCATAGTACAGCTTAGCTATAGTCTGCTAAAGGGGACTGAGTTATTTGCCATTGTTGGTGCTGTGATCATGATGACCGTCTCGGCGTTGCTGATCCAAAGCCAAATGGGCATGATTGAAATGCATTTTCATATTTTTGCTTCTATGGGGGTGTTTTTAATTTACTTACGCTGGCAGCCTTTACTGGCCTCGCTTCTTACCGTTGCAGTACATCATATTGGCTTAACCTATATTCAGCTGCAAGGTGTGAGCTTGTTTGATACTCCAGTGATGATATTTGCCGGCGATTGCAACTGGACCATCATGTTGGTCCATGCATTATTTGCTGCCGCCGAAACCTTTATTCTTATTCGTATTGCCTTTTTTATGCGCACCGATGCCATTGCCAATCAACGTATTGCCGGTGCCATCGAGCAGATATCGTCTAATAAAGATTTATCGATACGCTTATCTTCTGCTGACACACCAGCGGAGATATCCTTTAATTTAATGCTCGAAGAGTTGTCGCAGCTATTTAATGACTATCGCGATATTGCCGTCAAGATGGGCAGTACTTCAGATAATTTGATGAGCTTGAGCGAGCAAGCTCAGCAGGGGGTTCAACAGCAAAATGCTCAAGCTGGAATTATTGCCGAATCGACTCAACATGTGATCGATAGTTTTCAGCAAATGGCTCACGATAGCCAAGTTTCAGCAGATCAAGCAAGAGAGGGGGCAACCTCAAGTATTGGTGATCGTCAAAGTGCATTAAATATCATGAAAGACATGCAGGCGCTAGAAACCAATATGACTGAAGTGACCGAGTCGATGACTGATTTAACTCAAGATGTCACTTCGATCACCACTTTACTTCAGGCGATCCGCAGTATTTCAGATCAGACTAACTTACTGGCATTAAACGCAGCCATTGAAGCGGCGAGAGCGGGTGAGAGTGGCCGAGGTTTTGCGGTTGTGGCAGATGAAGTTCGTACTCTAGCAAAACGGACTAGTCAATCGACCGATAGCATTGAAAAAGTACTCAGTCGTTTGAATGTCAGCATGTTAAAAACCGTTGAGTCAATGGATCAAGGTAGGCAGCGTACGAGCCAAAATGTACAGCATACAAATAATATTGCCCAAGGGTTAGATCAACGTTCTGGTCAGATTGGCCAAGTGGCGACTTTGAGTAACAATGTGGCTAATGGTACCCAAGAGCAAGCGGGCAGACTGACTCAAATTGGTGCGGAGATTTTAGATAATGCCAAAGCGGTAGTGCTGCTATCGGAACAGGTGCAAAAATTGGCCGGTGGAGCGGTAGAGATGAAACGAATCACCGAAGATTATCAAGCTAAAGCAGCTGCTTATAAAGTGTAATCCACAATAAAACAGGCGAATGGATAACTTTCGCCTGTTTTATTATTTGCTTGTCGCAGATAGCAAGTTGGGCTTATACAGCTTGCTGCGATCAGCGCCAGCGTTTAAAGATTAATGAAGTATTAATGCCACCAAACGCAAAGTTGTTGCTCATAATATAATTGGTGTCTATGTAGCGTATCTCGTCTTTAATATAATCGAGTTGTGCGCACTCAGAGTCAATATCCGTGAGATTAAGCGTTGGCGCAAACCAACCCTCATTCATCATTTCGATACTGGTCCAGGCTTCCAATGAGCCACAAGCTCCTAGAGTATGGCCGGTATAACTTTTAAGTGATGAGATTGGTGTATTAGCGCCAAAGACCGCATAAGTTGCAGTCGTTTCGGCTACATCTCCCCGATCTGTCGCCGTACCATGAGCACTGATATAGCCAATTTGTTGTTCGGATAATTTGGCATCCGTTAAGGCTAAACGAATCGCCACCTCCATCGTTTTGGCATTGGGTTGGGTGACATGCTGGCCATCTGAGTTTGTGCCAAAACCAATTAACTCAGCATAAATTTTAACGCCACGCGCTTGAGCATGCTCAAGCTCCTCCAATATTAGTGTACACGCACCTTCACCGATAACTAAACCGTCTCGTTGGCTGTCAAATGGGCGTGGTGTTAGCTCTGGTTGATCATTTTTGGTGCTGGTGGCAAATAAGGTATCAAATACTACCGCTTCAGTCGGGCAAAGTTCTTCAGCACCGCCGGCCAACATAATCGTTTGCATACCGTACTTAATCGCCTCGTAGGCGTAGCCTATGCCTTGGCTGGCTGATGTGCATGCACTACTGGTGGTATGAATTCGGCCCTGTAAGCCAAAAAACACCCCCACATTGACTGCCGTTGTGTGCGCCATCATACGGATATAGCTGGTGGCGGTTAAGCCAGACATTTCGCCGGTTTTTAACATCTCACCAAATCCAATAATGGGATCGGTGCTGCCAGTTGATGAACCATAAGCGACTCCAACTTGGCCAGAATTAAGAATAGGATCATCTAATAACCCCGCATCCTCTAACGCTAATTCACTGGCTCGAGTGGCCATTAGAGACACTCTACCCATTGAGCGAATTTTTTTGCGTGAATAGTGCTTAGGAGTAACAAACTCAGTGACTGGTGCCGCAAGACGAGTATTTAAGCCTGGGTATCTGTCCCATTCATCCATGCGAATGACACAATTATGTTTAGCTAATAGGCTCGCTTTAATTTGCTGCCAGTCTTGGCCTAATGCAGAAATGCCGCCAATTCCAGTCACGACCACACGCTTCATATCATGCCTCCATTAACTGAGATCACTTGACGGGTAATATAGGCGGCATCATCTGACATTAAAAAGTTAGTCAGGCCAGCTATTTCACTGGGTTTACCCATGCGTTTCATCGGCACTATTTGGTTAACCATTTCGGTTGGAATATCGCTGACCATATCGGTTTCAATTAACCCTGGGGCAATGCAATTGACAGTAATTTTGCGCTTTGCCAATTCAAGAGACAGCGCTTTAGTGGCTCCAATAATCCCCGCTTTTGAGGCGCTGTAATTGACTTGACCACGGTTGCCTGCAATGCCAGATACTGATGCGAGAGTGATAATGCGCCCGCCTTTACGTGCTTGTACCATCGGCATCACCGTTGGGTGAATAACATTATAGAAACCATCAAGATTGGTGTGGATCACGCTATCCCACTCCTCTTCGGTCATGGCAGGAAAGGCGGTGTCACGATTGATGCCAGCATTAAGAATTACCCCGTAATAAGCACCATTTGCGTCAATGTCCGTTTCGATAGCAAGCTTAACTGCTTGGCGGTCAGCAATATCAAATTGCAATACGCTAACTTGAACACCAAGATCTAATAAGGTTTTTTGTACTTGCGCCACTGCGGCATGATTGCTGTGAAAGTGCAGCGCAATATCAAAGCCATTTTCGGCTAATTTTATCGCGATGGCTTTGCCTATTCCTCGGCTTGAACCGGTAACTAATACTCTATTATTCAAAATGTCTCTCCGTGATTTATTCGAGGAACTCCAATAGGATGTAAAAAGGTTTATTGATCATGCTTAGCCGTGGCTTGGCTTTCATCAATATAAGCTTGGGTATCTTTGGGTTGGAACACATTGATATTGGCTTGTGCTATTAAGGTATCTTGATGATAAATATGGCAATCAAATACCGCTAATCCCGACTCTTCTTGGTACAGTCTAGTCACTTGAGTGCGATATGACTGGCCTAAGGTAAAAGTGTCTATATGCATTTGTAGCTTGCGGGTACCGAGTAAAAAACCGGCTAGGATAGCTTCGTTGTCTAGTCGTGCTTCGATGCCTGCTAATGCCGCCACGCTCTGAGCCATATACTCTATCGCAACGTAATTAGGCACCCCATTGATTTTGCTATTAAAAAAAGCACTGCTAGGGCTGATATAGGTTTCTGTGGTTAGGCTATCTTGACGATGCTCTAACAGCTTATCGATTAAGATCATCGGCGCACGGTGCGGAATAAAATTGCTAACATCTTGCGCTAACATAGCAGCATCGGCTGTGAGTGTAGACATGAAACTAGGCATCCTTTCGACAAAAAATAAGGCTGGCATTACTACCGCCAAAGGCAAATGAATTACTCATAATGAAATTGAGTTCACTGAGCCCAGTATTACTGTGGGCATTAATCAAGGAGATTTGCGGGTCGTTATCATCAAATTGGCCATCCCAGACATGAGGAGGTAGGCGCTTACTATGATTAAGGGGACTTAATAACAAATAGCAAAAGGCTGCTTCAATGGCTCCAGCAGCTCCCAAGGTATGGCCAGTTAGTGGTTTAGTTGAGCTACACAGTGGTGATAAATGGTTAAATACCGCATTTATTGCGCGAGACTCCATGGCATCATTTTTAGGTGTGGCAGTGCCATGCAGATTGACATAATTAATCTGCTGCGGCGAAATATTAGCGGCAGATAGCGCCAATTGCATAGCGGCAATTGCGCCATGTCCTTGGGGGTGTGGCGCTGAAATATGATGTGCATCGGCAGACTCGCCTATTCCCGCCAGCATTACATCGCTTTGGCCGCGTTCTAAAGTGAATAAGGCTGCACCTTCACCAATATTGATCCCATCACGATGGCGACTGAATGGATTACAATGACCTTTGGATACCGACTCTAATGCAGCAAAGCCATTAACGGTTAGTTGGCATAAACTGTCTACGCCACCCACAATCACCATATCGCATAAATTGGCATTGAGTAATCGTTGGGCACTGGCAAACACTTTGGCGCTTGATGAACACGCTGTAGAGACGGTATAACAAGGGCCTGATAGCGAAAATAACTGCTTAAGATACTCACTAGTACTGCCCAGTTCCTGCTGTGAATAATGGTAGCTTGGCGGGAAATTGCCATGTTCAAGCTTATATTTTAACGCCGCTTCGCCTTTAGAAATACCTGAGGTACTCGTGCCTAACACGACGCCAATCCGATCGGCTCCAAAACGTTGCTTGGCTTGCTCGACGGCAGGGATAAGCTGCTGAGCAGCGGTGTTTAATAAACGATTATTCCGACAAGCAAACAGGCTTAAATGATCGGCGATAGCGATTAAACGTTTATCATCAACGCAACCGACTAATGTTGGCGCATTGAACAGCAAATTATCGCGCCATTGCATGGCACTGACATCACCATTAATGAGACGTGGCAACACTTCTTCAGGCGAGTTGCCCAGAGGTGTACACAATCCAATGTGAGTTATTGCAATGCGACTATTCATATTTGCTTATATGGCCTATTTATCACTGTCTGTTTATTGGTGGCACACTGATTATTCAATCGGGTTAATTTGCAGGTGAATATCAGCTGCATCGATGTCAACATTCACTTGTGCCAACCAAGGATCAATATTGTTGTACGTTAATGTTATTGACGCGCCATTATCATCGACCAGTTGCTTACATAGTGCCATATCACAGGATATTGTTACCAAGTTTCCACCACTCAATTGTTGATTAACTTGCTCTGTTGGCCAGTAAATTAACTGCATTATAGCCATCAAGTATTCTGCTTTAAACTGTTTACCCAATAACAAACTTTGCTCACTTTGCAGAGTTTGCCCATCGTACACTAGAGTGAATAACGCTTGCCCAAGCGGGGCTAATCCCACTAATGTCATCCGTTGTGAATTAACGTCAAGCTGGGTTAATAACTCATGGCTATCTTGGCCACGGGTAAAGTTAACCATTTGAGTTAAATTAATGTCTCGATGCTGAACATCAGTTAATACCGACGAGGTTGGATTTAAGCAATATTGTGCTTCACTCGTTAGAGGGACACAAGTTTGTCTGGCTATTTGCTGGCTACAAGCGGTTAAAAAGCTTAGCAGAAACAGGGCCACAACACGGCGTGATAACACATCAATAAAATGCCCAAATAAGTTAAGCAACATTGGGCTCCCGACATAACTCGACAATGGTATTGAGGCGGCGTTCAGACTCTTTTACAAATGGGTTATTCATGTCCCAAGCATAGCCGGCTAAGATTGAGCAAATCATTTGTTTAATGGTGTTGTTAGCTTGTTGATAGAAAATGACATCTTGAAATCGACCATCATACCAAGCTTGGACATAAGTTCTAAAGGTATTAACCCCTTGCATTAATGGCTCTGAGTATTGGCTATCCCAATCAATTTTTTGGCCATTAAGTTGCTTATGTAAACATGCTACAGCCATAGATGCTGATTGCATTGCAATCGTTACCCCTGATGAAAATACCGGATCAAGAAACTCGCCTGCATTACCCAATAAAGCAAACTTGTTGGTTGCTAAAGTGGTGACGTTGGCCGAATAACCTTTTAGGGTGGCACAGGGCTGAACGATATTAGCCTTGGTCAGCAAGCGTTGCAGTACCGGCTCTTCATTGATGATAGTTAACAACTGTTGTTCAAGACTACCGGATAAACGTTGGAGTAAATGCGGTTCAGCGACCACCCCAATTGAACACCGATTATTGCTAAAAGGGATTAACCAGTACCAAATATCCTTATGCTTGGGGTGCACGCTAATGAGGATCTTATTGCGATCAAAACTAGGATCGCTGATGTTGTCCTCAATATGAGTAAAAATAGCACTTCGTGGGGGTAAAGTTGACGATTGTTCTAGGTTTAACAATCGTGGTAATACTCGACCAAAGCCACTGGCATCAAGCACAAATTTAGCATTCACCTGATACTGTGATCCTTGCTCGTTGGTTACGGTTAAGCGAGGATCGTGAGTTAAATCAATTGCATCGACTTGATGTCCAAATCGAATCTCAACCCCTTGGCTTATTGCTGTATCAGCTAAGAGTTTATCAAAATCAGCCCGCTGAACTTGAAAGGTGGTACCCGGGCCTGGAGTAAACTTATCGGTAAAGTCGAAGGTGGTATAGCGACCTTGGTGGCTAAATGCTGCGCCATTTTTAAACTGAAACCCAGCATTATTAACGGCTTCGAGCATGCCGGCTTGTTCAATAAATTGCATGCAACAGGGGAGTAAGCTTTCGCCAATTGAAAAACGCGGAAAATGTTGTTTTTCAATCACCACAACGCGATGGCCCTGCTGGCGTAACAAGCTTGCGGCTATAGCACCTGAAGGGCCGGCGCCAATGATGGCTACATCAACATCCATGTTGCTGATTTTATGTGTCTGATGGCTTAACATTTACACTGTTTTCCTTGTGATAAATGAAATAAATGGTGCGAGTAAAAAGGAAAAACTGATCCCAAATAATAATGTAAGACCAAAAAAGTGAATCGCATGAGTTTGACTCAGCGCCAGCAAACCAAAAGCCAATAGTGTTGAACAGGCTGACATAAAGATAGCCATCATGACTCCGCGACTGGTGTGTTTGGCTTCGGCGAAAAAGAGACTGTAATCGATACCAATTCCCAGCACTAAAATAAGCGCTAAGGCGTGAAACAAGCTAATGCTTGAACCAACTAAGCCTAAACACGCCAGGGTGAGCAGTACTGATAACGCGGGTACTGAAACAATGGCTAATGCTAGCTTAATGCCGTATTTAATACTGAAGAGTAGGCAAGCCAAAGCAAATACCCACACTAATAACTGCAATGTTAGTTGACGATATTGGCCCATTAAAGCCGATATATCACCGACTTTATCAATTAACTGCACCTGCCCCAAAGACCAATCGTGGCGAGTCAGTCGTTGCTCAATAGAGGTTAATGAGTGAATGCCACCTAACAATACAATTGCGCCATATTGCTGGGTTTGGTCTGTGGTCGATACAGCACCAAGCCATAAGGCACGTAAGTCATCATTGGCTAGGGCTAACATCTCTTTTGGGGTTAGATATTTTGATTTTGCATGATCAAGTTGTTTCAGCAGGCTGGCATTTATGTTGTCATCTAGGCCCATGTTGCTAATGATTTCGTGCAAATGTTGCTGATAAAGTTGTTGCTGTAACTCATAATTGTGGCGTTGACTGGCAATGCTGGGCATAAAGCGGCTTAGGCTAATGGCTTGGTCTAACTCGCCATCGCTAATGGCTTGATTAAGCACAGGTGTCAGTTGTTCTAAGGTCTGCAATAAACCTTGTTCATTGTTACTGCTGACTAAAATAAATTGGTTGTCTGTGCCGCCGCTAAGTAGTTGTCTAAGCTGGTTTTCTTCTGTGGTGATGGCTGCAGGACTTTGCTGTAATTGGCGAATATCATCATTAGCGTCTGCTTTGGATAAGCCAAAAAATAATATAGCGGTTAAACACAGCAGCAGTGCCGCTATGGTGATTTTTTGCCACCATTGCGGCGCAGTAAAAATGCGTTTTAATAACGTTAGATAACCTTGGGCTAGGGTTAATCCAGGTGTTGGTTTAAGCGCATGGTTGCCCAATAATGGGAACACCAGTAGTAGGGTTAGGTACGCACCTATTAAGCCAGCGGCGCAAAATACTGCCACCTGTTGCATCCCTGGAAAGGGGGTAAAACCAATAGCGATAAAGGCACTGGCACTGGTAGCAAGAGCGAGAGTGAGCGCCGGAAAAATACGCCTTAAGGTGTCACTGGCGTTGTCATTGGGGTGAGCCTGTTTTTCACAGTAAAAGTGAAAGCTGTAATCAATCGCTACGCCAATTAAGCTGGTGCCAAATACCAATGTCAGTAAATGCAGCTCGCCAAAAAGGCTTAAGGTGGCGACTAGCGCAAACACCACACCGCTCGTTAAGGTAAGTAGTGCCGCGAATAATGGCATCACCGATCGAAATGCCAACCAGACCAATAAGATAATCCCCAACATGGAAATTAAGCCAATGCGGCTGATCTCTTGTTTGGCTGACTCGGTGGCAGCAATGGCATGAAATAACGCCCCAGCCTTAAGAAAGCTCACTTGGGAATATTGCTGGTTAATGTGACTCAATGCAGATTCCAATGCTTGAATTTGCTGTTGCTGAGCGTTGGGGCTAAAGGCGCTGTCACGGCCTTTGGCCATCACAATCGCCGCCACACCGTCGGCAGTATCTGTGAGTAAAATACCCTGTTGGCTGCGCAGCGCATTATTGGGCGATAACGCCAGTAAGTTGGCTGGAAACATCAGTAATGGATCATTGCTGAGCAGTTGGCTGTTGGCAAAACCAAATGTGCTATAAAGTTGGCTTTGGGCTGCGTTAAGCAGTTGGCGCCAATTATCGGTTTCAATGGCCTGCGCTTGCTCTGGTGTCAGTAAGCCAAAGCGATGTTCGAAGTAGACTTTAGCTAAGTGTTGTAGATTATCATCTGCGCCGCTGCGAACGGCAGTAAAGGGTGATTGATTGGATTGATTGAGCGATGTCATCAGCTGCTTGGCTGCGCCGATAGCTTGGGTTTCGTTTGGGGCAATTACCGCAATATACACTTGATTAGCCAGTTGCTGTTCTACCTTGTTTAAGGCTTTCTCGGTAAGCTTATCTTGTTGTAGGTGCGGCAACATGGCCAAAATATCAGTCTGAATATGTGCACCTTGCTGCCATTGCACAAAGCCTATGACTATCATTGCTAACAGCAATACTCCCCATAAGGCAAAACGCCCAATGGGAGATAACACTGCATTAAGCGATAATCGAAGCATTATTGATTGGACTCACTGCCAAGGCTAAAAAGCTCGAGTTCAGTTGTGCTGAGCGGCCCTTGCTGGGCATCAAGAAATTGAATTTGAGTATAATCGCTGATATCGGCCTGGCTGCTGGTGATGATTAATGAGCGTAATAGAGTATCGCCACTGAGCGTGATATTGCCCATGGATGAGCGTAGTTGTGGGTCTTTAGCTTGCAAGCCGAGTTGCCATGGCGTGCCTGCGTTGTAATTAGCGGGCATAAATAAGGTGAAATCCGCACTTAAAGCAGCAATATTACCCGCCATAATTGCTTGCAGTAACCGCGGTACTTGCTGTGCGATTGGACTACCACTGGCCATAGCATTCAGTTGTTGCACCTTGCCTTGGCTGTTTTGCTGAATTAACTGCTGATCTTTTAGCACCATCAAGGTGCTAAATGGTCGCAGCTGCTGCCATACTAACCCTTGCGTCGGACTAAAAATAAATTGTCCCTGGCTGAGCAAGGGCTTTTTTAGCACCTGTAAGTGACGCCGCTGAATAAACTGCCCTCTGGTATCAAGTTGTAAATTCAGTTGTTGCGCTAGCGCACTGAGGGCCTCTGTGGTGGCGGGTTGAGTATACAACGCCTGAACATCTGCCAGTTGTGCTTGAGTCAGTGGTTTATTACTGCTTGCTAGTGAATGTTCATTGGCGAAAATACTGCCAAGAGGCAAACATAGGCAGATCACTATCCAAACCTGAGTAAACATGCCTTTGCGAGTATTCATTAAGCTTGGCTCACATCAAGTAATCGACGAATTTTTTCCTGAAATACTTCAGGGGTGACAAAGCATAATTCTTCGGTCGTAATATCTACCGCAGCTTGAATGGTATAGCCTTTCGTTATCCGCGCATTGGTTTGGGCATCAACAATTTGGTAGTTAATGCGTAAACGATTTTCCCATTCAACAATGGCGGCGATCACTTTGATTTTTTGATCAAAAGTGCTGCTTTTAACATACTTTACTTGCACATCGACAATCGGCCATGCATAACCCGATTGTTGCATAGTACGGTAGTTATAACCGAGTTTATCCAGCAATAAGCAGCGCACAACTTCGAAGTAACGTAAATAATTACCATGCCAAGTGATGCCCATCGAATCAACATCGTGAAACGGGATCACCATGTCCATTTCGGTCAGTAATAAACCTTTCATTTAGCACACCTCCCACAGACCCAATTGAATCTTTTCCACTGTTTGGCGCAATACCGTCTCTAAAGGACGGTCTTCGGTTAGCAGTTCAAAATCTTCGCTGACTTGGGCTAAGGTCGTTGCAAGAGAGGGGGTTAATGAACTCGCATCGAGTTCTTGCTGCATAATACGCAGTTGAATACCTTGGCTCATGGCTAACAATGCCGCGGCAGCGACTTGTTCTGTGAGCTGTAAAATACGCATACAATCACGTGCAGCTATGGTGCCCATGCTCACTTTGTCTTGGTTGTGACATTCTGTTGAACGTGAAAACACGCTGGCTGGCATAGTGTTTTTTAATGCTTCAGCAGTCCATGCTGATACGCCAATTTGCACGGCTTTAAAACCGTGATTAATCGCGCGGCGCTCACCTTCTGCAGCAGATAAATTAGCTGGTAAGCCATTGTTAAATTTAGGATCCATCACTAAGGCCATTTGGCGATCGATTAAGTCGGCGATATTGGCTACGGCATTTTTCATCGCATCCATGGCAAAGGCAATATGGCCACCATAAAAATGGCCACCATGGAGAATATGTTCACCTTCGGCATCAACAATCGGATTATCGTTAGCGCTGTTAAGTTCGGTTTCAATAAACTGTCGCATAAAGGGTAGAGCATCTTGCAATACGCCGATGATGTGCGGTGCACAGCGGATAGAATAACGGTCTTGAAGGCGGTCTGAATTTCGGGGATGCACATGATGATTTAAGTCCTCACGGATCCAACTGGCAATCTGGTTTTGACCTGGGTGGGGCTTGGCGGCAAATAAAATTTCATCAAAATGGTTTGCGTTACCTTTGAGCGTTAACGATGCCATGGCGGTGATCCGGCTTGATAGGCGGGTTAAATATTGCGATCTGTCATAGGCTAAACAAGCAAGAGCCGTCATAACCGCAGTACCATTCATTAATGCGAGACCTTCTTTAGGACGCAAGATTAATGGCATCATGCCAAATTGTAGGTAAACATCTTTAGTCGCTTGGCGTTTACCTTGGTAAATCACTTCGCGTTCGCCAACTAATACCGCAGCAAGATAAGATAATGGGGTTAAATCGCCACTGGCGCCGACCGAGCCCTCTTGGGGGATCACCGGAGTAATATCATTGTTTAAGAGCCACTCGATACGTTGTAGCAGTAAATAACTTACGCCTGATTTGCCCACAGCCAGTGAGTTTAAGCGGCAAGCCATAATCGCGCGGGCTTGCATCGGGCTAAATACGTCGCCTAAGCCACAGCCATGGAAGCGGGTTAAGTGCAGCGGTAATTCGTGGACTAAATCTAAGCTAACATTAACTGTACACGAGTCGCCGTAACCCGTTGTCACGCCATAAACCACGCCTTCTTCATGGAGTACGCTGTCAATAAAGCGTGCACCTTTTTGAATATATTCAACATAGTCAGCAGTGTCTGTCAGTTTGACCGCAGCGCCTTTGGCTATAGCCACCACTTGCTCAAGACTAAGATAGCGTTGGCCTAAATGCACTGTGCTGTCGGCGGTTGATGACATTGAAGATGAATGGCTCATGAATTATCTATCCTGACTGGGTAAATGGGTTGCGCTTGAGGGAGAGTGCTGAGTATTACGCCATACCAGCTCGTCTTTGCGCCAAAAATCGAAAAAGTTAAACCATTGCATCGGAGCGAGTTGGGCAAAATGCGCTAAGCGTTGGCTGTATTGGCTCATGGCGTCGGTTAAGCGTTCAATTCGACCTGTACGTGGACCTTTTAAGCTGTCGCTTAGATGTTCAACATGTACTTGATAACGGCCATGCTGACGAATACAAAATAAGGTGTAAACCGGGCAGTCGAGTAAGCTTGCTAAAATAAATGGCCCTTGTGGAAACGCTGCATCTTGGCCTAAAAACGGTAAATAGGTTACACGGCCCTGGCTGCTCGACGAGGTGCGGTCAGCGGCAATTACCACAATTTCACCTTGGTCGATTTTTTGCTGCAGTAACATGGCAGTACTCGGATCGAGCTCGTTAACATGGATTAAATTTAGGCTACTTTGTGGATTAAGCTGCTGTAGAACCTTATTAAAATTTTCCGCATTTTGGGTTAGCACCATCACATTCACTTTGACATTTTGCTGGTGGACAGAGATAGCGCGGCACAGTTCCATATTACCTAAATGCGACACAATTAATACGGCGCCCCTGCCAGTAGCCGCTTGATTTGCGAGTATTTTACGGTCGTCAAAGTCGACTTGGTCTAGATTTATCCGGTTACACCAAGCGTCAATTCTATCGAGGGCGGCATTACCAAAGGCAAAAAAATGTTTGAGGCTATCGCGCCAATTGACCTCGCGACTGAGATGAGGGTGATTGGGTTGTTGCTGTTGCACTCGGTGTAAAAAGTCTAATGATGCACGGCGAGCTGTTGAGCCAGTGAGAAAAAAATAACAAATTACTGGATACATAACCGCTCGGCACAACCAATGCCCGCCCAAACGATAGCATTGGGCTAACAGCTTAATCCCCCAAAAACTGCCTCGCTCGGTCATTGTGGACCAATGTTTTGGTGACTGAACTTGAGTTGGGGGCGACTCTTTTTGCTGCAAAAACCGTGTGCTAATAATACGTGGTAGACGCGCTAACATGCCAAAAAATAACTTGGTGTGCATCCAGCTGATGCGCACATTATCCTGAACGCCTTGAAAGTGACTGATGCCATCTTCAGGATAGATGACTTTGGTTGGCACCTGCACGACGGCAGTGCCTTGCCAGTAAAGCTTGACCATGATCTCAATATCAAAGTCCATCCGTTCGCCTAACGCTTGCTGGCTAAATAATTGCTCAGTCGCAGCGAGTGGGTAGATCCGAAAGCCACACATAGAATCTTGAATATCAAAACTTAAGGTTTCAACCCACACCCAAAAATGAGTGATATAACGCCCGTATAAACGCCCTTTAGGTACAGACTCATCATAAATTGGTTGGCCAGATATTAATGCTTGTGGGTGCTGCTTACTGGTCGATATCATTAACGGAATATCGTCTAAATTATGCTGTCCATCAGCATCGACCTGTAATACATGACTAAAACCATCACGATAAGCTTGGCGCAGCCCGCTAGTCACAGCGGCTCCTTTACCACGATTAAACGGATGACTAATAAGCGTTACCCAGGCAAATTTTTCCGCCATGGCGTGCAATAGGTAACGAGTTTCATCTTGGCTGCCATCATCAACCAAATAACATTGCAGGTTGAATTTTGCCAACTGTGCGAGGGTTTTCTCTATGGCGATATGATGATTGTAATTAGGAATAACCAAGGCGAGCTTCATGAGTCACTCTCAATATTGGTTGCAGCATTAACCCATGCGGGTTTGATAACAATGCGCCCAGAAGCAAAGCGTTTATCTTGATCGCGGTAACTAAAAATCATTTTTGCTTTTTGCGCTTGGTGTTCAATCACCAAATCAACATAGGTGTCGGGTAATATGAGTTGCTGAAACTTAAGTACTTCTAATGTGGCAACCTTAGCGGAATAGCCAAATGCCTCGCAACCCAATTTGACCGCCCAATCGACTAGAGTTATCCCAGGTAATACAGCTTGCTCTGGGAAATGGCCCTTAAAAAAGGCTAAATCTGCACTAATAAATAAGCGCCAATGATAGCTATTATTATCGCCTTCATGGCTAATGATATGAGGTAATTCGGACTTAATCATGACTAAATAAGGCTACAATTTCTGATTGGGTACGCTTGCCTTGGCTATTGAGCGGCAAGTTTTCTGGATAGCGCCAGCGTCTTGGTAACGTGATACGCTCAAACTGACTCAACAAATGACTTTTTAATGCATTATTAACTGCCAATTTGCCTTCGTCCTTTAGGGTTTGCAAGCCTAATTCGCTTAAACATATTGCAGCACCTAACATGGTCCGCGGCTGTTCTAATACCGTGACCGCAGCTTCGCGCACAAAAGGATGTGTTTGCAGTAAATGCTCAACTTGGGCTAATGACAAACGTTTTTCTTCAATTTTTACAATGCGGTCAAGTCGGTGTAATAAACGGAACTGACCATCATTTACCAGTTCAATTTTATCATCGCATTTTAACCATTGAGTCGGGTCGTCTAAATAGACTGACTGCAACATTAATGCTCCGTCTTGTGGCGCGATATCAATATTGACTTGGTTAAAGGCTTGCCATGGCTGCTGAGGTTGCAGCTGGCGGCGATAGGCAATACCGCCAGTTTCAGTACTGCCAAATATTTCAATCGGTAATTGATTAAAACAGTGCTTAACCGCCTGGGCTGCCTCTAAGTTTAACGGGCCACCCGAGCTGAAAATTAAGCTAGGAATACGTTGTTGCCTTTGGTTTTCAAGTGCATCAGGTAAGCGAGTCAATTGAGCAGGACTACTGATTAAACATAAATTTGGCATAATAGCTAAGTAGTAGCTTAAGGTTTCTGGATAGTCGATTTGTTCGCTTAAGAATGCGCGGCTCGCAGCCAAAGGCCAGAGAATTTTAAATAATAAGCCGTAGATATGTTGATGCGAAACCGTCGAAACGACTGAGCAATGAGGTAAATGTTCGGCGAAGGTGTGTTCAAGAATGCTGACTTCAGCATCCAGTTGTTGCAAGGTTTTCTTAACCGCTTTGGGTTGACCGCTACTGCCTGAGGTGAATAAGATTAATTCCCCCAAGGTTTCTGTTTTCGGCCAAGGTGCAGCGGGTAAACTTAATTCTTTTTTTAGCGCAATGTACTCACGCACCTCACATAGAGGTCTGTCGGCAATAATGGCATCAAATTCATGATTAAGTTGGCTCAAGGTGCCACCTTGGGTGTTGGCAGGTAATATCACTTGTTTACCCGCCAACAATGCCGCGCATAAACCGGCGGCAAATACGTCACTGTGCTTGGCGGCAAGCAACCAGCGCTTCGCTGTACTTTGGCTCAGTTGCGCATGCAGATGAGCAACTTGGGCACAAAATAATGATCCCGTCATGATGTCATGATGATCAAAGCTTATCAGCTGCTGAGAGGCCGGCCCTGTTGCTAACCAATTGAGTAAAAGTTTATTCATGTTTTTTCAACCAAAAACGACGGTAAATCCATTCTCCACTGAGCAGCATACCCATAAGCAGATAAGCTATCAGTCCGTTGTAAAGTGTCCATATTTCAATACTGGTTGCTATGGCCGTATAGGCAGCCACGGCACCATTAATAATAAATAACCCACACCAGAGTATGGTAATAGTGCGTAAGTAAGTAATGGCGGAGTCTGGTAAGTCAGGCTCTTTTAAGCGCGCTAAACGCTCAATCATGCTTGGGCCATTAATCAGTGAATAACCAAATAGTCCCAACATACTCATATTTATCACCACTGGATAGAACAATAACCAGTCGTGACGCTGAGCAATAAAACTGGCTGCAGTTAATCCTATACCAATCAATATTGGCAGCGTCATGGATTTTACTTGCTGTTTATTGATAATAAATCGCATTATTAACGATAAGCATAGTAATAAGGCGATTGTACCCGGTGGTAAATATTGCAATCCAAAGTACACAGCTAAAGGATAAGTGATAATAACCAAAGTTGTGATAATCAGCAGGACTAAGCGCATTAGCTTTTAATTAAACCTTCAATGGCATTGACGATATCATCGACGCTTCGCACTGCTTTAAAGGCTTCAGGCTGAATTTTTTTGCCGGTCTGCTGCTGCAATTTAATCACCAAGTCAACGGCATCAATACTGTCTAAATCCAGATCTTCGTACAAAGTGGCTTCGAGAGTGATATCTGCCGCATTTATTTCAAAGTCTTCAACTAAAATAGCGCTAAGCATTTCGAGTATTTGTTCACGATTTTGCATGCTAGCTCCTAAACACGTTGAGATTCAATAAAGCTAGCTAAGCTAGCAACACTGAAAAAGTGTGCTTTAGTTGCATCTGAATTGGCTTCAATTTTGACATCAAACTCTTTCTTAATCGCCAAGCCCAACTCTAGCGCATCGATCGAGTCTAACCCCAGACCGTCACCAAATAAGGCCGCGTCAGTTTCGATATCATCGACAGTGACATCTTCTAAATCTAAGCAATCAATGATCAGTTGTTTTATTTGGTTGTGTAAGTTCATTATTTGTCTTTCTTATCAGTATGGCTATCAATTGGACTTGATAGGTTGTTTAAGTGTATCAATGTAAAACTGCTGTAAGTCGCGCGTCAGCTGTCGAGCCATTTTGGCTTCATTACCCTGTTGAGCATCATACCGCAGGTATGGGATGCTTGTGCCAATTTCTACTGACATATTGATGGTTTGTCGCGGTATTTGGTACCAAGGTTGTTGTTTGGTTAAGCCGGCAACATCGGTTCTTAATACTACAGGTAAAATATCTGTTTGGGTGCGAAGCGCAATATTGGCGGCGCCACGAGCAAATGAGTTAACGATATTACCAGTTAATGTTCGGGTACCTTCTGGAAAAATAATTAAGTTAGTATCACGATTTAATACCTGCAAGCAGTCGTGCAGGAGCCAATTGACTTCGCGATTGGGAATATACCCTACACTGGCGAGTACGCCGCGAAAGAATGGATTACGCCATAAACCTTGTTTGACAATACAGCCCGCATTAGGCATCAAGCTAATTAATACCACCACATCCACTAATGTGGGGTGATTAGCGATAACAATTTTCCTTTTAGCGTGTTGCAGTGCTTCGATATTCTTAGTACTCACAGCAATCACCCCAGCAAAACTAAGCATGGCGACAAATATTCTAAACATCCAGCTGACTAATCGTTGCACTCTTGCAACTCGCAGTTCTGGTTTTGTGGGCCAAAGTTGTAATAGAGGTAAAATAGTTAATGAACACAATAGGCCACCTAAACCAAAGGTAATATAGCAGCCAACTCCAGCTAACCAGCGAGGAATATATCGCACTCCGCTGAGTTTCGGTGCGGGTGTTTTTGTTGACTCAATAGCATCAGCATGTGGCATCTTGTGTTGATCAGTCATGGTGTTCAAGCGACCAATACCAATGGCACAATTTACCTTGAATATTTTTTGCGCTAACAATATGGTGGATTAACTCGCTTAAACTTATATTTTTTTGTCCCTGTGGATTAGCGACATCCAGTGGATAATCAGACAAGCTCAGTGTTGTCCGTTGAGGCGCCTGTTTTTCAACGTGGTAACCTATGTGATCTTTTGGTGCAAGATACAACCCCAAGGCGAGGGGCAGTTCGACTTCGTGAGTAAATTCGCTGTATATCGGTGGCACAGGATCGTCACCAAAAATGACTAATAAGGGCTCTGGAGATTGTGCTAATTGGGCATAGGCTTCAATAAGTGCTTGAGAAAGGGTTTGTTCACCAGCAGCAATGGATGTAGAGGCTGTAGTGTTATTATTTACAATGCCAAAAATACCACTGGCAGTATTATGCACCGACTGGCTAAAAGCCATTGGCGATAAAGCTTGCTGCTGGGTAATGTCATTAAGTAAGCCTAATGTTCTCGTGAGCTCGCCATGACGAGATGAGAAAATGCTCCGACAATGCTCTTCTGGCTGGCATTGGTGAGCTGCTGTTAGCATCATTTTAGTTAAACGACTAAAACGACGACGTTGCATGGCCGGAATGTGCTTTAAAGCTGGCGAGTCGGGCTTAGGCGTCAAGTTGCCATTTGGCTGTTGCCATTGTAGCCAACTTTCTGTGGTTTGAAAGTTTGGTGACCATGCCCCCCATGATAGAAGCTCAAATACTAACTGCATGACTTTCCCTCTATAACTGCCAAGCTATCCTTATTTAACAGTTAATAATCATTTAAATAATAAAGATTAGTTAACCTTAGCGATTGTACACTGAAGTTAATGTAGATAAGAAGTCATGCAAACTAAAAAGCCTAATAGTGGAGGGGGATTAGCTAAGGTGATGGCTCAATAAAAAACGCGACATATGTCGCGTTCATTTTTGATAGCTTAATCTGCTAGGGTTACTCGTCGATATAAGCTTATTTGTTTGGAAAACTTTGTTGTAGCTTTTTGACCGCAGCTTTAATTTTACGAGTATTGTCAGGTCCCATACGGATCAACAGTTTTTGTGCACTGGGCAACGCTTCAAGGTTAGGATCAACGTATTTATAGTTCACACTGATTGATGAAAGCTCAATAGGGTCTTCAATAATCGGGGCGCTAGCAACCATGCTAAAAGCTTGCTGCATACGCTTATCAAAATCAATATCACTGTAACCGAGTTCAGTAAACGCTTCAGCAAAGAGTGGTTTTAATTCAATGTAAGTAGCGACTAAATCTTTATCGTTCAAGCCTTCGATGAAATTCGCATACAAATCATATCGATGATATCCATCTGGATTAAGATAGGTTTTATTGGTTATCTCGCTCACAGTAAATTGGGTATCAGGGCCTTTTAACGGGCTTGCTTTATGCACGATATCACCTTGGGCTAGGTTATCAACAAACACCACAAATTGGCGAGCTATGTCCTTTTTCAAGATCATCGGCGCAATTTTCATACCGTTGGCAATGGCTAATGTTTTTGCTTCAACAAAATCATCAGATTCAGCTAATACTGGCAGAGGCTCTGCCACTGCAGCAGACGATTCAGATTCTCCAGCGGGAACCATATCATCAACAGTGCTAACGTTTTGCGGTTCTTCAATCGGCGCTTGTTCTATTGGCACCTCTGGTACTGATTCTGGCAGTTCAACTGGTGTCATGACAACCGGTTCTAATTCTTCGGTATCATCACTCGTAAAATAGAAGTAACTGCTGGCGCCTAATAGCGCGATAACGGCTATAGCGATTAATAGCATGTTAGAGCCAGTTTTTTCCGTGGCTTGTGGGGTAATTCTATCTTCTTCATTAACTTGCATTTCAATTCCTTGGCGTTATAGCTAATCGATACAAAGATCTAGATGGAGTCGAAAAATTCTGCATGATACTAATTACATTCAATAACTAAACAGTTGCGGAGGACTGATTTCAAATCGCTTTCACTGCGTTAAAGCTTTCGCTTTGCTTGCAGTAAGGTGATCCCCACTAGCTGACTAGATAACAAACACAATTTATGTACCATTTTGCAATATTCGGCCCACTTGTCTAGTGATAACTGATGATAATGAACAATATATTATGATCTATATTACGCTTGGACATATTGTTGTCTATCACCGATCCAGCGATGAATGATAGCATCTACGTTTTGTGGCACTTGCTGGTAAACATGAGATGCTAATTTTTGAGTTGGTGCAATTAAGTGTTGATCACGAATCAGATCAGCAATTTTAAGATCTGCCAAACCGGTTTGTTTGGTGCCAAGCACTTCGCCTGGACCTCTAATTTCTAAGTCTTTTTGAGCAATAACAAAACCATCATTACTGTCTCTGAGTACGCCTAAACGTTTGGTGGCCGTTTGTGATAACGGGGCTTTGTAAAGTAATACACAATGGCTAGCTACAGCCCCACGGCCGACTCGACCTCTTAATTGGTGTAACTGCGCTAGGCCTAAGCGTTCAGGGTTTTCGATAATCATTAAACTGGCATTAGGCACATCAACGCCAACTTCTATGACGGTAGTGGCGACGAGTAAGTTCAATTCACCCGCTTTAAATTGCGCCATGATATGTTGTTTTTCAGCGCTTTTCATTCTTCCATGGATCAAGCCTATTTTCAGTTCTGGTAACGCTATGGCGAGTTCTGTGGCGGTGTCTTCAGCCGCTTGGCATTCAAGTACTTCAGACTCTTCAATTAAGGTACAGACCCAATAAGCTTGGCGATTATCGTTTAATGCTGCTTGTTTTACACGTTCAATCACTTGCTCTCGGCGACTGTCGGCAAGGGCTACTGTGGTTACGGGAGTTCGTCCTGGAGGCAGTTCATCAATGGTCGAGGTATCAAGATCGGCATAAGCGGTCATGGCTAAGGTACGCGGAATTGGCGTAGCAGTCATTATAAGCTGGTGTGGATGGAAGCCTTGGCTGACACCTTTTTCTCGTAAGTCTAGGCGTTGATGCACACCAAAACGATGCTGCTCATCAATAATAATCAGCGCCAGTTTATTAAACACCACCGCTTGTTGAAATATCGCATGAGTTCCAATAACCATTTGTGCAGCGCCAGAAGCGATATCTTCAAGTGATTGAACCCTAGCTTTGCCTTTTAATTTACCCGCCAGCCAGCCGACTTTTAGCCCAAGTGGTTCAAACCATGCTGCAAAGTTGCTGGCATGTTGTTCGGCGAGTAATTCAGTCGGTGCCATCATGGCCACTTGGTAACCGTTTTCAATTGCCTGTAATGCCGCCAGTGCCGCCACCAAGGTTTTACCTGAACCCACGTCGCCTTGAACTAAACGCATCATCGGCGTTGGATGTTGAATATCTTGGCTGATTTCGGCGACAACCCGCTGTTGAGCTCCAGTGGGTTTAAAAGGCAGTTGCGCTAGAAAAGGCGTTAGTAACTGACCTGTCGCTGGCATTGGCACCGCGGCATCTTGGTTACTGCGTTGGCGTAGTTGCAACATGCTCAGATTATGTGCCAGCAGTTCTTCTTGGATTAATCTTTGTTGGGCAGGATGTTGACCTTGTTCTAATTCAAAAGGTGATACTGAGCTATGGGGGCGATGTAAAATATGCAATGCATCACGCAGGCTAATATTGTTTGGCTGTAATGCACTGGGCAGCAACTCAGGTAATCCACCTTGATCCAACATCGCCAAGGCTTGTTGTGTTAATTTGATCCAACTGGCTTGCTTTACCCCTTCAGTCGTCGGGTAAATCGGCGTTAGGGTGTCGCTTAATGTGACAGATTCACCAGGATGAATAATTTGATATTCGGGGTGAACAATTTCTTTATGATGATTGCCACGGCGTATTTCACCGTAAGCCCGAATGCTGGCGCCATTTTCCATGGCATTACGTTGCGCCATAGAGAAATTAAAAAATCGCAGGCTCATCATTCCGCTGTGGTCACGGACATTACACACTAACATGCGCCGCCGACCTTGCATGATTTGAGTCGACTGAATTTCTGCTTCTATGGTGCCATAACTGCCAGGAGGTAATGCGGCAATAGCATGGATTTGCGTACGGTCTTCATAACGCAGCGGTAAATGAAACAGCACATCTTGTACTGTTTTAATACCTAACTTAGCCAGTTTTTCCGCAACCTTTTTAGCAACGCCTTTAAGGTCGGTGATCGGAACAAGATCCAGTCGTAGCAAATTGTGCTCACCTAAATTGATTACCAAAGATGTAAAAATTATAGTGATTTCAAGCTATCAATCTCAAATCACTGTAATTATATACAGATGTTTAAGGTATCTTAGCAGACTTTGCATACAAGGCAATATTAAGCCACTAATTACAACCAACCCTTTTGCTTGGCAATTCTGGCGGCATCAATTCGGTTACTGGCATTGAGTTTATTAATGGCTTCTGACAAATAGTTTCGTACTGTACCTTCTGCAATAAACAACTGACTGGCAATATCGCTGGTTGATAAGCCTTCGCTTGCTAGGCGCAATGCGCGCCTTTCTTTGTCGTTGAGAGGATCTATTTCACCAATAGCGGTGAAAGCCAATTCTGGATCGATGACTCGTTTACCCGCCATGACTTGTTTAATCGCGTTAATTAAGTCAGCAGAAGGTGCATCTTTTAATAAAAAGCCCCCGACACCGTATTCTAATGCTCGTTTGATATAACCCGCTCGGCCAAAGGTGGTCAGAATAATCACTTTGGTCTGACTGCGTTGCTGTTGCAACCATAGGCTCAGTTCTAAACCTGATTTCCCAGGCATTTCAATGTCGGTAAGTAGCAGGTCAAACGAATCGGTTTTAAGTTGTTGCATCGCTTTATCGCCATCTTCGACTTCGACAATCTCTATTGCATTTAAGCTATCACATCCTAATGTGAGTAACGCGGCGAGGGCGCCTCTTACCATGGCTTGATCTTCGGCTAATAGAATTTTCATCTAACGGACTCACTTAGTGGCAATTGGATACTCACTTTATAATGGGGAATTAATTGATAGTCGATGGTGCCATGTAGCAAGGTTACTCGCTCTTGAATACCGGTTAATCCGTTGCCTTTAGTGATGGTTTTAACCGGTACATTCTCGATAAAGTTGAGTTTGAGGCAATTTAGGCTTTGTTCAATACGCAGGGTGCAATGTGTTGCGTGGCTGTGTTTTATGGTGTTATTAATCAACTCAGTTAACAGCAAGCTGATTTGCGATTCCATGAGTTCACTGAGTTTAGGGAATGTGCCTTCTATGCTGACAGCAATAGCGTTATCTCTTAACGTATTGGCTAAGGTGTTTAAGGTATGCGTCAAGCCTTGATGTTTATAGCCCGATACCGTGTGGCGAATTTGGCTTAAACAGTCTCGAGTTATCACACTCACTTGATGAATTTGCTGCTGCGCTAAATCGATTTTACCTGAGGCAATGAGTTTGTCTGCCAGTTCAGCTTTTAAGGCGATGGCGGCTAAGTGGTGCCCCATCACATCATGTAAATCGCGGCCAATACGTTCGCGTTCTAATGCGGTAGCTAAATTGGCGACTTCATCTTTTGATTGTTGTTGCTGGCGTTTGATGCGTTGGCGGTTTTGTTCAATTATCCCAAACACTCCCACCCCTAAGCAAATTCCCATACCATAAAAAGTAAAAAAGTAGCCTGTGTAATCCATGCTAATATCGATCACTAAAAGCAAAATACTCAGTCCGATAAAACTCAATATGGCAGTACGAAGTGAGTAGAAAAAACCAATAAAGAAACAGCAAAAACTGAACAGTGATATGGCGCCACTGCTAACAAATGATGAGGCTATTGCTGTGACAAACATTAACCCAATAGGTTTGAGGGCTCGCTCTTTGCTACAGTTATAAGCCCAGAAATAACCGATAATAAATGGCACTAATAATAAGATAGCGATCGTAATGTTTAACCATTGACCGTGCATGAAATACAATGGAATAAAGTAAAAACCTAAGTTTATGAGGTAAACCCAAGCGGTTTTTTGCTCATAACTCTTTTCGTTGGGTATTGTTAAACCGAGTGTCATAGTGCCTCCTAGCGCAGTTAATCATAGAGTAACTGCGCGCTAACTCAAACCTATGCGAGTAATAATAAACTGGTCGATTACTGCTTTACTGTTTGTTGGTTTAACAGATATCTTGCCCAACCATACTGAGGGTCAACTTCAATGGCGGTTTGCCAATCTTGTAAAGCACCCTTTAAGTCGCCTTGTTCTTGTTTAGCGAGTCCGCGCCAAGTATAGGCTTCTGCATGTCCCCAACAGATTTCATTACAAGGCTGCTCAAATTGACTAATTGCTTGGGTTGCTAATGTTTGCGACTTGTCGAGTCCGCCACCAAATACGCTAGGGGTATAAAATGCATTAATTGCTCGCACTAAACTGACGCGCGGATTGTTAGGTTCCAGATCGTTTGCTTGTTGAAGTAATTGTGCCGTTTTCATTCCTAATACAGCACCTTTGCTATTATCAAACGAGATTTGCATTCCGTATACCGCAGCAAGTAGCGCTTGTGGGTCTGCAGATGGGTCTTGGTCTAAAAGAGATTCTAGTGTTTGCTGAGCATCGTTTAATGAATCTGTAGCGAGTTGACGTTGACCCATTATGTTGGCAGTAATGGCTAGACGATAATCAGCATAGGCTTTTTCATAATCAATAGCCTGTTCACTGTATTGGCTGAGTTCATTGATGTTCATGGTATTGGCAGCAGCATCAATATCGCTAATATTAGCAAAGCTAGCTTGGCTGACTAAGGTTAAGCTGGTGATCAGTAGTAAGGTTTTCATGGTTATCTCCATTTACGTTTCCCCCAATCAAGATGTTGTTGGGATAGGTGTAGTATGGCGATAGGCTTGGGTTATTCTTAGACACAAAGGTCATCAATTGAAGATGACAAATGTCATGTATTGTCAGGATCTCGTATTAAATATGAGTATAGGCTTACAAAGTGTTATGAAAAGACCGAATGAATATTCGGCCTTTAGTATGAGTAATATTGTCGATAACTTAAACCACTTGCATCACTAAATAACTGGTGTAGCCAAGGTAACCAGCTAATAACACTCCACCTTCACGACGACCAATACGTAAACCGCTCCAAGCAAACGGCAATACCATAAACGCAAAAATCAGCATGGCGATAAAATCAACTTCGTTAAATCCGGCAGCGGATACTGGGTGAATTAATGCTGTTGCGCCTAAAATACCGAGTACGTTGAAAATATTAGAGCCAACAACGTTACCGATGGCAATGTCACTTTGACCTTTAAGAGCCGCCATCACCGAGGTAACGAGTTCTGGCATACTGGTGCCAATAGCCACAATAGTTAAGCCAATGATGACTTCACTAATGCCAAACTGCTTGGCTAAATCAACAGCACCATCAACAAATAATATGCCACCACCGACTAACATTGCGATTCCAGCAAAAATTAATGCGATTGATAATCCTGGGTGTTGTGGATTGGTATTAACATCAACGTCTTCTGGATTATTTTTGGCGCTGACATAACTAAAGACTAAATAACTAACAAGTGCACCAAATAAGATGGCTCCGTCGATAAAGCTGACTTCACCATCAAGCAGCAAAAACCACATTAGTACTGACGCGCAAATCATAATAGGAATATCGCGCTTAACCATTTGAGATTGCACGGTAATAGGGCGAATAAGGGCGGTGATGGCTAAAATTAAACCGACATTAACAATGTTAGAACCGACAACATTACCTAAAGCAATCCCAGGATTACCAGCTAATGCCGATTTTACACTCACCGCTAATTCAGGGGCGCTAGTACCAAATGCCACAATGGTTAAGCCTATAATGAGCGGCGCAATACCTAAACGCAGCGCTACAGCACTGGCTCCGCGCACAAGAGCTTCTGCGCCAAAGGTTAAAATGATAAAACCGCCGATAATATATAACGCAATGAACATGAGTCTCTGCCTAATTAATGGGTATGCAACGCTATGTAAACTCTGCATAGTTGATGGCGCGTATATTGACAGAATATGTCAAAAAAATACACGCATATTGCGTGTATTTTTTGAGGCGAAATAATCGATAGTGGATGACTACAATTCGTCTTCCCAACGTACTTTTGCACCGCGCACACCGTCTACTTTGGCACTGAATGTTTTTTCCAGTACGTGACGTTTAATTTTTAACGTTGGAGTTAATACATCGTTCTCAATGGTCCAGTCATCATTGACGATTATAATGGCATCAACGTGCTCATGTGACTCAAGATGCGGGTTAATGCTGTCGAGCGTCTCTTTCAATGATGTTCTTACTTCCTCACGAGGCTGCAATTTAGAGCCTTCTGAAAGCTGCACTAATGCGACTGGGTGCGGTAAGCCAGAACCAATAACACAAATTAACTCTATATGTGAATCTTGAGCCAATTTACGTTCAATAGGGACAGGTGCGACATATTTACCTTTTGAGGTTTTAAAGTTGTCTTTAACTCGACCAGTAATATCGATATAACCGTCTGCATCAATTTCGCATAAATCGCCAGTATGGAAAAAACCATCTTCGGTAAATGCGGCAGCGGTGGCTTCGTCTTGTAAGTAATAGCCGCTCATCAAGCCAGGACTTTTAACTAACAACTCACCTTGTTCAGTTTGACGCACCAAGCATCCTTCAACTGGACGGCCGACAGTGCCAATTTTCTTGGCATTAAATGGATGGTTGATTATAGAGTAAGCACAGTTTTCAGTCATCCCCCATGCTTCACAAATATCAATGCCGATATCGTTGTACCATTGAAGCAATGATGGTGGTATTGGCGCCGAGCCTGAGCCGTTTAAGCGTGATTGATCCAGCCCTAAACCTTTTTTAATCTTACGCTTAACAATACTGCTAATAATGGGCAGTTTAAGTAAGGTTTTAAGTTTTTTCTCACCAATTTTGTTGATGATATTGAGTTGGAATACCGTCCATAAACGCGGTACGGAGAAAAATATCGTTGGACGACAACGCTGAATGTCATCAACAAATGAGTCGAGACCTTCAACAAAAGAAACCGTTGCCCCAGAATAGAATGATGAACCTTCAATAGCTACGCGTTCGGTAATGTGTGCTAATGGTAAATAAGATAATAGTCGGTCAGTCGTGTTTGCTTGTAAATCACGGATCACGGCTTCACACGCCCAGCCATAACTGGTAAAGGTTTGGATCGCGCCTTTAGGTTTGCCGGTTGAGCCTGAGGTATAAATGAGCGTCATGACTTGATCTGCAGTGGGTAACTGCTCGTCAACCAGAGGTTGCCCCAGCTTCAATAGCTGTTCCCAATGATATTGGGCAGGCATGGTGTCATATGGCATGGCTAAACGGAGAATTTCACCGCCCACGGCAGCTTCTTGTTCAGCCCAATGATCAAGCTTGCCAGTAAAGATGGCTTTTGCACCACTGTGCTCAAGTATATAACGAATCGTTTCGGCATTAGCAGTTGGATAAACAGGCACACTAATATAACCACCGTACATTAATGCTAAATCGACAATAAACCACTCGGCACAGTTCTTAGACAGTACAGCAACTTTATCACCGCGCTCTAGACCTAAATGGCGCAGTGAACCTGCAAGTTGTTGCACTTTTTGTTGAACTTCACGCCAGGTGAAATCTACATATTTACCGTCAATCGGCTGGCGAAGGTAAACTTTGTCGCCTTGCGTATCTACCCAATGAGACAACATCTCAACAGGAGTTTTAATTAAATTTTCCATCGACGCTTCCATGTTCTTTATTGTTATTGTGGGTCTCTATAAATTTAGTATGGCCATTTTTGTGCGCTGGCGCAAACAATTGCACAGTATGTGTGCAAGGTAACACAACAAACACGTTAGCAGAATTTACTGAAGAAACAATAGGTGTTGAGTAAATACTCTACAGTGTAAAACCCACAGATAATAAAAAAGGCACCCTAGGTGCCTTTAAAAAAATTGTACGGTTGTCGCTAAATTTCCATGATTCCGTCCATTTCAACCAATGACCCTTTTGGTAACTCTTTGACGCCAATCGCGGCACGAGCTGGATAAGGTTGTTGGAAGTAACGACTCATAATTTCGTTTACCGTGGCAAAATGAGATAAATCGGTTAAGAAGATATTCAGCTTAACGATGTCACTCATTTTTCCGCCAGCAGCTTCACATACCGCGGTTAAATTTTCGAACACTTGTACAACTTGTTCTGCAAAATCATCGCTCACCATGGTCATGGTTTTTGGGTCTAACGGAATCTGACCTGAAAGATAAACGGTACTGCCGACTTTAACTGCTTGTGAATAAGTACCAATAGCTTGGGGAGCTTTGTCGGTTGCGATGATAATTTTTTCAGCCATGTTGAATTCTCTTTATTTAATTGTGTTGGTTGGTAAAAATCAATAGTCAATGTATCGGCTTAGCGCTATTTGAGCAAGCCTCCTTAAACAGTTTCAATGCTACGAATAACGTCTGACCTAAATGGGTATATATGAGCTTATTATTAACTCATTATCATCAAGTATTACTTACCATAATAAAACCAGTTATTTGTAGCTATATATAAAATCGACAATCCATTTTATGATATATAATTTATATATCAGGGATGACTAGCATGACATGGAAAAACAGCGGCGCAAATAAAAGTGCACTACAACCGAGTTCACCTCATAGTTTAATGGGCTTAGACCATCAAACAGCATTAGAGCATGGACTTCGATTACCGGTTGACTTTAATTACCAAAAAGTTGAATTTGCCTATCAAGCATTTGTTATGCTGCAAAGCCTTAATGATTATGACCAACAGCAGGTGATTAAAGAAATTCAATTTATCAGCCTGCACCCAACAGCAGCCTCGTCAGTTAAACAAAGCCGTAATCCCTTTAGGCATATGCGCCGCTCTGATATTCCATTTCGTAATTATCATTACTTTATTGATTATAAAATTGCCGCTAATAGCCAAGTACATATAACCGATATATTATTTGATCAGCAGTTACATGGTAAGAAAGATCGTCATACAGATGAGCGCACTATGTTGTATCAAGTTGAAAGAATTGGTATTGGCGCAAAATACGATGGTGTAAAAACCAAAGATGAAATCGATAAATTGCAAAATGAATGGGGTGGTGCAGAGCCTAGAACACAAGTGAATACAGGACATGCAGCGGTTAATGGTATGCTAAATGAATTAACCAAGGCGCAGTGGTTGATGGGCACCCATTTAGACACAGCCTATCAAAGTGATAGTATAAAAGCCTATACCTTGTTTCATAACCCCAGTGATAAGACGGTGCGTGATGTGTATGAATGTGCCTTTGACAAAGGTCAAAGTAATACTTCGCACAATGCTCAGCACTTGGCTGCTGTATTGAAACAAAATCAACAATTGGGTAAAAAAGTCAAATGGGTCGCCCACAGCCAAGGGGCAATTATTTTCTTATCGGCATTACGCTATTATCGAGTTCATTATCAAGGCTTATTAACTAGTCAAGAATTAGCTATTCATGGAAGTGGTGCTAATGTGGCAGAGATACAACAAGCCGCTAAACTGGTAGGGTTAAAAACCCATGAACCAAGAAATAACCCATTTGATATCGTACCAAATATATTCGGCAAAAATGACCTATCAGCCAGTAGTTTTGCCCGTTCAATTAAATTTTTCCCCTCGATAATGTTTAGCTCTGCGGGGGCAAGTCCACATACACTGCCTTTTTTGGGAGTAAAAACCTATTATGCCCAATTATCGACGTTAGGTTCAAAAGTTCGCGCTAAAGAAGTTAAAAAATATATTCAGAAAGCTGAGCAATTAATGCAAGAAGCACAAAAAATAAAAAAAACATTATGAATAAATTACTAAAAACATTGTGGCAAGGCTTTGTTGGCGGAGCTGACTTTACTCAGCTAGTCACTGAGCGGTTTATTTTAGAAGATAAACTGTTAAAAATAACTATGCCAGTCAGCAATATTGCCACGGTAGAGCCCCCAAAAGAAGTAAATTATCCTTATAGAAGCGACTACTGGTTTAGTCATAAACAAGAAACTCACACCCACGAAACCTATGTACATATTTATACTGAGTTGTGGATGTATTTACCTATTATTGGCATTGTACCCAGCAGTGAATACGGCATGCTCAGCAGTGTGTTTAGAATAAAAAAAACCCCTGATGGTATTAATGCGCTCGATAACCAGGCGCTTGGTTCATGGCTTAATCAAGAATATGATGAATATTATAATCACCCTGAAGTTGGTGATAAAATGCAGGGGCGAAATACTTATTTAAGAGCGAAAATGAGTAAACATACGACATTATCCGATGAGGTAATGGCTGAGCAACTGGAAGCTTGTATCAGTGGTAGTGGTTACCCGTCTATTCCTGATGCTAGAACGGTACGAATAAATGGTACTGAATGGGTGTTTTATCAATTAGTAAATCCTCGTTCACGCAGTCGGACAGATATGTATTGTTTAGGTTTAGATGAAGGCCATTATTTAGTGGTGCGTTTTAGTCATCGTGTTGATCGCTCTGATAAGCATAAAAAGTGGCGCAAGGCTGCTGATAAAACTCAACAACGAGTGATGGAGATGGTGTCATTAACTGATTATGTTGCAGATGAGCCACAATCGCGACTATCCAATGATACTTCGTCAGCTCTGCAAACTTCATCTAGGCAAGATACGGCATAATGGGTTTGTTGAAGAGCTTGTGGCAAGGCTTTGTTGGTGGTGCTGATTTTACTCAGATCGTCACTGAGCGGTTTGTTTTAGAAGACAAACTACTCAAAGTCGCTATTCCTATTAGTAATGTTGTTGCTCGAAAGCCGACTAAAGAAGTCAATTACCCTTATAAAAATAACCATTGGTTTCACACTAATCAAGAAACTCATACTCATGAAACTTATGTGCATATCTATACTCGAGTTTGGATGTATTTACCGATTATCGGTATTTTTCCTAGCAGTGAATATGGCATGTTAGGTTGTGTATTTCGGATTAAGAAAACTCCTGAGGGAGTGAATGCGCTTGATAATCTGGCATTAGGTCAATGGCTTAATCAAGAATATGATGAATATTATAATCACCCTGAACCAGGAGATAAATCTAAAGGAAGGAATACTGCTTTAATTGCTGAAATGCAACAAAGACACGGTGATCTAACTACTTCTCATATGGCTTCACAGTTGCAAGCTTATATAAATGGTAGTGGTTACCCTGAAATTCCTGCTCCCACTACAGTCAGCTTTAATAATATTCAATGGGTATTTTATCAACTAGTGAAACCGAACTCACGCAGTCGGACAGATATGTATTGTTTAGGTTTAGATGAAGGTCATTATTTAGTGGTGCGTTTTAGTCATTGTGTTGACCGATCTGATAAGCACAAAAAATGGCGCAAGGCGGCCAATCAAACCCAACAACGGGTGATGGAGATGGTGTCATTAACTGATTATGTTGCAGATGAGCCACAATCGCGACTATCCAATGATACTTCGTCAGCTCTGCAAACTTCATCTAGGCAAGAAACGGCGTAATGGGTTTATTGAAGAGCTTGTGGCAAGGCTTTGTTGGTGGTGCTGATTTTACTCAGCTCGTCACTGAGCGGTTTATTTTAGAAGACAAACTGTTAAAAATAACTATTCCTATCAGTAATATAGTTGCTCGACAGTTACCCAAAGAGGTTAATTATCCTTATAGAAATAGGCATTGGTTTAATACGAAGCAAAAAACTCACACCCATGAAACTTATGTGCATATCTATACTCGAGTTTGGATGTATTTACCCATTATCGGCATTTTCCCCAGCAGTGAATACGGCATGCTCAGCAGCGTGTTTAGAATAAAGAAGACCCCTGATGGTGTTAATGCGCTCGATAATCAGGCGCTTGGTACATGGCTCAATCAAGAATATGATGAATATTATAATCACCCTGAGCCTGGTGAGAAAGCTCGAGGTAGCAACACTAGAATAAGGCAAGAAATGAGTAAACATACCACTCTTTCAGATGAGGTAATGGCTATTCAATTAGAAGCTGCTATAAACAACGGCGGTTACACCAAAATTCCAGATGCTACTACGGTACAAGTAAATGGTACCGAATGGGTGTTTTATCAATTAGTAAATCCTCGTTCACGCAGTCGGACAGATATGTATTGTTTAGGTTTAGATGAAGGCCATTATTTAGTGGTACGTTTTAACCACCAGGTTGATCGCTCTGATAAGCATAAAAAGTGGCGCAAGGCGGCCAATCAAACCCAGCAACGGGTGATGGAGATGGTGTCGTTAACTGATTATATTGAGGAAGAACAAAGAGTATTTTCCGCAACTATAACTGAGTAATAGCTTAAAATATGAATATTCATGAGAGGTTAACTAAACCACTCATGAAATCATTAGCGGTTACGCGAAGTGCGTAAGACTTCAGGTAAAACACGGATCCTGCGCATAACGTTTGCAAGATGAACGCGATCTTTAACTGAAATACGTAAATTAATCAGATATACACGGCCATCACGTTCTTCTGTGCTGAGGTTGTGAATGTTAGAACCAGCAGAAGCAATGATCGAAGTGATTTTTGCCAACGCACCTTGGTGGTTTACAATTTCAACGCGTAAGTTAGCTTGGTATTCAACCCCTTCTACGTTGTCCCAGTGCACTGAAATGTACTTATCAGGCTCGCCTTGATAGCCGCGAATATTGGCACAGCTTTCCATGTGCACTACCAGACCTTTGCCTGGGCTCACATGAGCAATGACCGCATCGCCAGGGATTGGGCGGCAGCAATTGGCGTAAGTGACCAACATACCTTCGGCACCGCGAATTGGCATTTGTGGTCGTTCTTTATTGCTGTCTTGAGAATCAAACTGCTCACCAACCAAGCGCTGGGCAATCACAATACTCATGGCATTACCTAAGCCAATATCTGCTAGCAGCGAGTCTAATGATGTGTGTTTGGTTTCTTTGATCACTTTCTCAAGTAATTCAGCGGGAATAGTTTCCAGCTTGGTATCACCCAAGGCATGGTTTAATAAACGTTTGCCTAATGCGATAGCATTATCGCCTTTAAGACTCTTTAATACCTGACGGATTTTACCTCGGGCTTTACCCGTTACCACAAAATTTAGCCATGCAGCATTAGGGCGGGCACCTTTGGCGGTAATAATCTCAACGGTTTGCCCTGAAATTAACGGTTGGCTCAGCGGGTATGCTTGACGATTAACACGTGCGCCAACACAGGTATTGCCCACATCAGTATGCACTTCGTAGGCAAAATCGACCGCCGTGGCATTGACTGGTAATTCTAAGATACGACCTTCTGGAGTAAATACGTAGATTTCTTCAGGGAATAATTCAGTTTTAACGTTTTCAACAAATTCAAATGAGCTGCTAGCACTTTGCTGTAATTCCAGCAAACTTTGCATCCATTTATGAGCGCGAACTTGAGAAGTGCTTTGTTGAGCCGCATCGGTATTGTTTTTGTACATCCAATGCGCAGCGACACCTTTGTCGGCCATTTGATCCATTTCTTCGGTACGAATTTGTACTTCAACAGGCACCGCATGGGGGCCAAATAACGAGGTGTGCAGTGATTGGTAACCGTTGGCTTTTGGAATGGCGATATAATCTTTAAAACGTCCAGGGCGCGGCTTGTATAATCCGTGCATAGCACCTAATACGCGATAGCAGGTATCAATAGAGTCGACGATAACACGGAACGCATATATATCCATAACCTCTTGAAATTGAAGTTCTTTACTGCGCATCTTTCGATAGATTGAATAGAGGTTTTTCTCACGGCCTTTGACTTTAGTGGGAATTCCAGCTTCTTCAAGGCGTGTTTCAATAGCCACTTCAATACTGTTAATCAGTTCTTTACGATTACCACGAGCTGCTTTTACGACATCGCGGATCACTCTGTGTCGCATAGGGTAATAGGCTTGAAAACCGAGATCTTCAAGTTCGATTTTAATATTATGAATACCTAATCGATTAGCAATTGGAGCATATATTTCTAACGTTTCGCGAGCAATACGACGACGCTTATCAGGGCGAAGAGCGCCTAATGTGCGCATATTGTGGGTGCGGTCGGCCAATTTGATGAGGATAACTCGAATATCTTGAGTCATTGCCATCATCATTTTACGGAAGTTTTCTGCTTGGGCTTCTTTTCTGTCACGAAACTTGATTTTATCAAGCTTGGAAACACCTTCAACCAGTTCGGCAACATCAGCACCAAATAACTCAGTGAGTTCTTCTTTGGTTACCGGTGTATCTTCAATGGTGTCATGAAGCAAGGCAGCCATAAGCGACTCATGATCGAGGCGCATGTCTGCCAAGATGCGGCTAACCGCAACGGGATGGGTGATATAAGGCTCGCCACTTGTGCGCATTTGCCCTTCGTGGGCATCACGCGCAACCAAATAGGCCTGCTTGAGTAATTCTACTTGATCCGGCTCTAGATAGCTGGATGCTGACTCTTTTAGACCTTCAAACAGATACAAGTGGCGCTACTCCTTATAAAACGCGGCCTTCTGCTATGGCTGCTACAGCGGCAATTTCAGCTGCTTCACGTTCACGAACAGTTTGGCGCTCATCAGCATCTAAAGTGTTAGAGGTGACTAAACCTAATTCGATTTCACGTAATGCGACAACCGTTGGTTTATCATTCATCTCATCAACCATAGGTTCTTTACCTTGGACGGCGATTTGGCGTGCACGACGCGCTGCAACCAGGATCATATCAAAACGGTTGCCGATTTTGTTTACGGCGTCTTCTACAGTTACGCGAGCCATGTGTTGAAACTCCAGTGTTATCTATGGGGAAAAATGACGCAAAATTGTACACTATGACAATTAGTCTGCCAAGAGATCAATAAGCATATCATTGTGGGTATGCTGCTGACTAGCACAGGTTAGTCTTTGGCTGCGAATAATGGCGTTTAAATCGGTTAGGGCGTCATCAAAATCATTATTTACAATCACAAATTCATATTGTGCGTAATGTGACATTTCAGAAACCGCTTGTGCCATGCGTGAATCAATCACTTGTTGGCTGTCTTGGCCTCGACCAGTTAAACGACGCTCTAGTTCAGTTTTCGATGGCGGTAAAATAAATACCCCAATCGCATATGGCATTAGTTTTTTAACTTGTTCACCACCTTGCCAGTCGATATCTAGAAAGACGTCGATACCATTAGCCAAAGTGTGTTCAATGACGGTTTTGGAGGTGCCATAAAAATTGCCAAAGACTTCAGCCCATTCAATAAAGGCGTTTTGGTCAATTAATGCTTTAAATTGCTCAACAGTGACAAAATGATAATGTTGGCCATCGACTTCGCCAGGGCGAGGTTTACGGGTCGTGTGTGACACTGAAACCTGTTTATCAGTTGGTGTATCTTTTAATAGTGCTGATATAAGTGATGATTTACCTGCGCCACTGGGGGCTGACACAATAAAAAGATTTCCACGAGTGCTCATAAATAGGGTTTCTCATCCGATTATTCATTAAGAAAGCTTAATATTATACTCGTTAACTGTAAGGTTATGCTAGCGCAATCATAGCGATTGCTACTGTTCCTTGTTGTGATAAATGGGCGACAAGCGACAGACAGGTTAATGAATAAAAAAGTTATGTAAAACCTAGGTTGGGTCTGGCTTTATAAGATAAATTCTGTAGGCTTTGCGCTATTGATAGTGGTTGTCAGTTTTGATGGTGAAAACAATCTAATCACCTTGCCATCACTGTGTATAATTACCGATAAATTCTGTTATGTACCTAGCTGTTTTTTTTTGATTTTTTCGTAAATGAATAGGAATGATTGATGTCTGTAAAAACCCTACTGTGCCGAGATGGTCGTGACACAGGCTTAAGGTTAATGGCAATTATATTCGCTGCATTTTTGTTGTTAACAGTTGGGGCTATCGTATTTCCGACGAGTGTAATTAATGTGATTGTGACGCTAGCGGTTATGCCTATTGTTGGTTTGGCTGCACTTCGTCGCTTAAATGATGCCAATAAATCGATTAAGTTAGCGATGATTTGTGTCATACCTGTATTGGCTTTTGGCATATTGACTTACTTTATGGCGCCTTTGGGCGCGTCAGCTGGCGTATTTTTATTCGGCTTAGCCTGTGGTGGCTATTTGGCATTTTTACCGCCTAGAAATATCATTAATTATGTACAAGGATATAATGGACCAAATATGGCGCCAGTATCCAATATAGGTTCGGTTTATCACAGACAAGAGCCAGTTATGAAAGGGCAGGCTATGCCTGTTCAGGCAACGCCAGAGAGTACATTTTCAGCCGTAGAATCAACTGATAATGAAGTGAACTTTAGTACATCATCTGAGCCATATTCTGGCGAAACCCAGAGCAATCAGACTATTGATGATGTTTTACCTCAGGCTGGTATTGAGCAAGATAACACGGCCCTCGATGCTGATGCTGCAATAGATGAGCAATACACTAGCTCATTTTCCACAGCGTCAGTGCGTAATAATCAACCGCTTTATGTCGATCAAGATGCATTACAATCTGGGTCGATTACCGAGCTAGCAAAATCTTGGCTTAATGTGGCCAAATTACACCAGCAAAAGCTTATTTTAATTGGTAAAATTACTGCGCTTATCTTGGCTATCTGTTTAGTCGTGTATTTGGTCTTTGCATTGGTCAATGTTTTTTCTAGCGACGAAACCGAACAAGCCGCACACCTTGATGACATAAGTCATCAACAACAAGCTGGCACTCGAGAGATGGTAAAACTACCAGACGGATTTTGGCTGGCGTTAGAGGGTGAAATCTTGATTGTGCGCTGGTTAGGAGATAACGGCGCTGCGCAAAATATGTGGCGTTTAGCGACAGCAACGGGTGATAAAACCTGCGCTAATCTTGAGTTTAATGACGGTAGTCGCTATCGACCTATCACCGTTGATTTACTTAATGATGGTGCCAGTGAGGCTAGATTTACACCATTAGACAAAGATGCCATTGTCAATGATGTCGCGCTCAGAGGCAGCTTTAAGTTGTGTGGCTATGAATTTAACTTAAAGGGCAGTCAAGCAACCTTGATGCAAAACCCTCAATTTGAAATGATACTGAGTCAGTAATGATTACAGAGAGAAACCGGACCAAAGTGATGTATTGGTTACCTTAGGTTTTGGTGATATTAGTGTTGGAGTGTTGATTGGTTAATTTTATCCGTAGCAATGTGTTACCTCAGTTTGGTTTTAGTACCGAGCACAGCTCCATTCATCCACTGGGTAATGGCCATATAAATCAGACTTTTTTGGTGCGAGATCAAGCTAAAACGATGGTGTTGCAGCGGATTAATACTCAAATATTTACTGATCCTAGGGTTATTATTCAAAATGCCGCTAACATTAGTCAGCATTTATTGGCTAAGCGGCAACAGCAACAATATCCCTTGCAAGTGGTGAGTCCAATCGCTACCGTTTCTGGCGCGCTTTACGTAGATTTAGCTGAGCAAGGATTTTGGCGGGCAATAGATTATTTGCCCCATAGCGATACAATTGAAGTAGTTGATACGCCCGAGCAAGCTAAGCTAGCGGCCGAGGCGTTTGGGCATTTTGCTGCGGCACTGAGTAACTTAACCCCCACTGATATTATCGATGTGATCCCCAATTTTTTAAATTTACCTCAACGTATGGCTCAATTGCATAGTGCCGAGATTAACGATAGTCATGAGCGATTAGCGCAGTGTAAAAAATGGGTCGATTTTTGTTTGGCTCAAACTGATTTAGTGACAACATTGTTGCAATATGAAACCGATTTACCGATCAGGGTTTGCCATAATGATACTAAAATCAATAATATGTTGTTTGATAGTCGAGACATGTCTAGTTTAGCTATTATTGATTTAGATACCTGTATGACAGGATATTTAATGTATGACTTTGGCGATATGGTTCGTGCATTTTGCTCACCGGAGGCGGAAGATTCGACTAATTTAGCCAATGTTTACGCGCGTCCTGAAATAATTATTGCCGCTGCCAACTCTTATATTGCTTCTCTTGTTGGTATTATTACTCCGCTTGAAAAGCGTAGTTTGTGGCTAGGAACCAAAGTGATGCCATTAATGCTTGGTGTTCGTTTTTTAACTGATTATTTAAATGGTGACGTTTATTTTGGGATTAAATATGAAAACCATAATATTGATCGTGCCATCAATCAGTTAACCATTTATCAAAGTCTACTGCAGCAAGAAACTAGGTTAATGTCTTTATTTAGCGCTTAGCCAGTATCGTAAAAATCATCTCGTTATATTGCCCATTGCTAGCCAATACTAATAGTAGACCAAAGCTCTGCTCGATAACTTTTATTATTTAAACTTAGTTAGGTTAGCGTTTTTAAAATAAGGATTTAATTGATGTCAAATATGCTCAATAAGTATAAATGGATTTTATTTGATGCAGATGAAACACTATTTCATTTCGATGCATTTGCTGGATTAAAATTAATGTTTTCGCGCTTTGATATTGATTTTAGTGCAGAAGATTTTTCTGTTTATCAGCAGGTTAATAAACCGTTATGGGTCGAGTATCAGAACGGTTTAATCAGCGCTGCACATTTGCAACACACTCGATTTACTCATTGGGCTGCTAAATTATCCGTAACACCACAGCATTTAAATAGTCAGTTTTTAAGTGCTATGGCTGATATTTGTCTCCCTTTACCGGGAGCTCGTGAATTAGTTGATTCATTGTCGGGTAAGGTCAATTTAGGCATTATTACTAATGGTTTTACCGAATTACAAAATATCCGTTTAAGTCGTACCGGTTTCCAAGATGCATTTAATCCAGTGGTGATTTCTGAACAACTGGGTAAAGCAAAACCTGATGTAGCTATTTTTCAGCATGCGTTTAGCTTAATGGGAGAGCCGCAGAAGCACCAAGTGCTGATGGTCGGTGATAACCTACACTCAGATATTTTAGGGGGGATCAATGCGGGTATCGACACATGTTGGTTAAATCATCATGACCAACCTATAAGCGATAATATTGTTCCCAGTTATCAGGTACGAAATTTAACTGAGCTACATCAACTATTGATACCGAACACATCAGTGGCAGGTTAGCTACATTGTAATGTCATATCATCTGTTATAAAAAAGCCATTCAGTTGAATGGCTTTTTTATTAGCTAATGTAAATCGATATTATTGGAATAAATCTTCAGCAACATTGTCGATAAAGATATCTCCACTTTGCTGAGTTTCAGTGACATATTCTTTAGGTTCAGTGCCTTCAACAAAGTACTCAAACTCTGTCGTATAGTCTGTTTTTCGAGTCAATTTACCCGTGGCTAAATCAATACGCGCAGATACAATCCCTTTAGGTGGAATGACGGGCGCTTCTGGGGTGCCAGATAGGGCTTTATTCATATAGTCATTCCAACCAGGACCGGCAGTTTTTGCTCCTGCTTCAGCACCGGATATTTGATCTGGATCGCCATTAGCCATCCAGCTTGAACGGCCTAATTGACGACCATGATCATCAAAACCAACCCAGAAGGTTGCGGTTAGTGTAGGATTAAAACCACTGAACCAAGTATCACGAGATTCGTTAGTTGTTCCTGTTTTACCCGCAATATCATGACGTTTAATTAATTTTGATGCTCGCCAAGCCGTACCATTCCACCCCGTTCCATGGCTCCAGTCACCGCCACCCCAAATCACGCTTTTTAAAGCTTCAGTAATCAAAAATGCTGTCTGTTCAGAGATAACTCTTTTGGCAAAATGAGCTTGTGGATTAGTACATACATTTTGTTCTGCGGTGATTGAGCTGACATTCTCTTGATCTAACTCTGTTGCCATCACAGTAAATGGGTCATCAATATCAGTAAGCTCTGTTGGCCCTGTTATAGATGGTTCTGGTTTACTGCATGCAATAGTTGGAATGGTTTGTTCAACCATGTTGTCGTATGCATCGGTGACATGATCGATAAAGTAAGGCTCAACTAAGTAGCCACCATTAGCGAAAGTATTAAATGCAGTAGCAACTTGTAATGGTGTTACCGATGCAGAACCTAAAGCTAACGATTCATTGCGTGGTAAATCACTTGGGTCGAATCCGAACTTTATCAGCTCTTTTATTGTGTCGTCTAAACCGGTATGTCGCATTGCTCTAACTGACATAACGTTAATCGACTGAGCTAAACCCACACGTAAGCGTGTTGGCCCGCCGTAGATATCAGGTGAGTTCTTTGGTCGCCATGCAGTACCTTGGCGGGTATCGGGTTTGTTAATTGGTGCGTTATTGATAAGCGTAGCCAAGGTGTAATCTTTTTCTAAAGCTGCGGCATAAATAAAAGGCTTAATATTAGAGCCTAATTGACGCTTAGCTTGAGTCACTCGATTGAATTGACTCTGGCTAAAGCTAAATCCGCCTACAAGCGTTTTAATTGCTCCGTCATGAGGTTCAAGTGAGACGGTTGCACTCGATACCTGAGGAATTTGTGATAATTGCCAATGCTTACCATTGTGACGGATCCAGACTTGTTGGCCGGCGGTTAATATATCGCTTGCAAGTTTCGGTGGTAAGCTCTGACGTTTATCGCTAATAAACTTACGCGCCCATTTTAAGCCATTCCATTCAAGAGTCAGCAGTTCGCCTTTTTCATCAATCACTTGTGCTTGTTGGTCTTTTACGCTTAGCACAGCTGCTGGCATAATGCCCTGTACCGAAGAAGTGCGCTTTAAAATCGCCACAATCTCATCGTTGCTTAGTGGTGTATCAGTCCATAATTCAGTGACAGGGCCTCGGTAACCATGGCGTTGGTCGTAAGCAAAAACATTATCTCTTAATGACTCCTGAGCCATCAATTGTAGATCTGAAGATATAGTGGTGTAGACATTATATCCATTGGTATAGGCGGCTTCTTCACCGTACTTCTGGATCATGTAATCACGTGCCATTTCCGAAACATATGGAGCGTATAAGTCAATTTCAGCGCCATGATATTTCGCGGTAGAAGCGCTATTGATGGCCTCTTGATATTCTGCTTGAGTGATATTACGTTTCTCGAGCATGCGGCTTAGAACCCAATTTCGACGAGATATTGCCCGTTCGGTATTTCTAATAGGATTTGCTGCTGATGGTGCTTGTGGTAAACCGGCAATCATTGCCATCTCTGGTAAGGTCAGTTGGTTAAGTTCTTTACCATAATAAACTTGCGCAGCAGCACCAACGCCATAGGCACGGTTACCTAAAAATGAGCGATTTAAATAAAGAGCTAAGATTTCTTTCTTAGAGAGTGCTTTTTCAATTTTTAGCGCTAGAAATATTTCTTTTACTTTACGAATGTACGTTTTCTCATTCGATAAGAAAAAACCTCGGGCAACTTGCTGGGTTATCGTACTGGCACCTTGACTTTTCTTACCCGTCGTTATCAAAATGACCGCCGCACGAATAATACCAATTGGATCAATGCCATTGTGTTCAAAAAAGCGCGCATCTTCGGTATCGAGCACGGCATTAATTAACTGAGTCGGGACCTCTTCATACTCAACAGGTATACGACGTTTTTCACCAAACTGAGAAATCAGTTTGCCATCGCGGCTATAAATACGCAGCGGAGTTTGTAATTGAACCGTCTTTAGCGAATTAACATCGGGTAAATCGGGTAGCACATAAAAATAAGCGGCAGCTATAGCAGCAATGCCAAGTAGTGATAGGCTAAAAAATGCAATTAATAAACGTTTAAACCACTTCACTCTAGAATTCCAGAAAAATTACAAATAGTGACGTTAGTATATAAGCGTGAGGGTTTTTGGTGAAGTAAAACATGAAATAACTAAATAGTATTTGTAAAATGTTGAAACATTTTATACAAATACTTATAACGAGTTGATTATGTGCTAATCTCTTAGAAAATAAAAATACAATTGTGATGACGGACTATGATTTCAAAATTATGGAAGCGTCAAGCACCTCAAATGGTCGGGATCGATATTGGATCTCATGAAATCAAAGCCATATTGTTGAGCAAGACTGCGGATGGATATAAAATTCAAAACCATGCGGCGGTTCCTGTTAGAAAAGGAGCTGTAGTTGATCATGATATTCGTGATTCTGAAGCGGTACTTGAATCATTAAGACAAATTCGACGGGGATTACCTAAATCCCTCAAATTTGCTGCTGTTGCTGTTTCAGGATCTGCTGTAATGACTAAGGTCATTTATATGGATGCTGCGTTGAATGAAGAGGAAATGGAAGCTCAAATTGAGATTGAAGCTGACAATCTTATTCCTTATTCGCTCGATGAAGTCAGTATTGATTTTGAAAGACTTAATCCTAACATTACCGATCCAACGAAAGTGAATGTGCTACTGAGTGCATGTCGCACCGAAAACATTGATTCACGAGTAGATGCACTAGATGCTGTCGAGCTGGATGTAAAAGTTGTCGATGTGGAAGCCTATGCCCTAGGACGTTCTGCAGAATTAATTTATGGCCAGTTACCTGATGGTGCTAAAGATAAATCAATCGCCATGGTTGATATCGGTGCCAATATGACCACATTCTCAGTGGTTGAAAATGGTGATACTACTTTCATACGTGAACAAGCTTTTGGTGGCGAGTTATTTACTCAATCAATCTTGTCATTTTATGGAATGCCCCATGATGAGGCTGAACGAGCCAAGATAACAGGGCAATTACCCCGTAATTATATGTTCGAAGTTCTATCACCTTTTCAGACGCAATTATTACAACAAATTAAACGAACCTTACAGATATACTGTACTGCCAGTGGCCGTGAAAAAGTTGACTACATCGTTTTATGTGGTGGTACAGCTAAGTTAGAAGGAATGGTTGAATTACTTACCAACGAGTTAGGTACTCATACTATTCTTGCTGACCCCTTCCAAGGCTGTTTGCATGCAGATGATGTGATGAAAAGTCAGCTTCAACCTAATATGAGTAAATATATGGTGGCATGTGGTCTTGCGTTAAGGAGTTATGCTCAATGGCGAACATAAACTTATTACCTTGGCGTGAAGAAGCAAGAGAGAAGCAAAAACGCGACTTCATCGGTATTTTAGCATTAGTCTTTTTAGTGACTTCATTAGTCGTTTATTTATTTCTGGGTTTTCTGGAGGTGGTCACTGATGATCAACGTCAACGCAATGCCTATTTGGAATCGGAAATTAGTTTGCTTGATACCCAGATTGCCGAAATTAGAAAAATTACCGAACGTAAAAAAGACATAGAACGTCGCACTGAGATTATTCTCAATTTACAACAATCGCGTAATTTACCGACCCATGTTTTAGATGAATTAGTTCGAATTGTTCCGCCTGGTATTTATCTTTCAAGTATAGAGAAGAAAGGTAGCGTGTTATTAATTGAGGGACGAAGTGAATCGAACAATAACGTCGCTAATATGATGAGAAAGGTTAAAACTTCTGCTTATCTGAACGATCCGAGTATGCAATCGATTGTGACCCAAAATGAAGAGTTAAGGCAGTTACAACGTTTTAAATTACGTGTCACTATTCGTGATGATTCACAAGAAGCGAATGTTGATCCGAACCAAGGAGCGAGAAAATGAATCTCGACCTAGATCAATTTAACGATATCGATTTTGAAAACATTGGTGGTTGGCCTAAGCTGGTAAAAATTGTATTTGCTGGTTTCTTGTCTCTATGTGTTATTGGTGGCAGTTATTACTTGTTTATTTCTGACTCGATCAATGAGATGGAAGCTGAACAGCAAAAAGAAATTCAATTACGTGAAGATTTTGAAACTAAATATCGTTTAGCAGCTAATCTTAAACTGTACCGTGAGCAATTAGACGTGATGGAAGTGCAGTTTGCCGAATTGCTTAAAATGTTGCCTTCTGAAAATGAGATGCCTGGTTTATTAGATGATTTAACGTTTGTTGCTACCGATGCTGGCCTTAGAATTAATAGCCTAGATTGGGATGATGAAATCGAACGTGATTTTTATATTGAATTCCCAATTAAGATGTCAGTGGAAGGTGATTATCATAAAATAGGTAATATGGTGAGCGGGGTTGCAAAATTACCTCGAATTGTCAGTCTGCACGACTTTATTATAAAGCAGAACGATAGTGGTGGTTTATCAATGGATATTCTCGCTAAAACGTATCGCTTTAAAGAAGGGGCAGAATTAACGCAACAGGCCAATAAGGGACAGAAATAATGAAATTTTTGCCTTTATTCTTATCAATGGTGTTTTTATTGAGTGGTTGTATTGGCGATCGCAGCGATTTAGAGCTATTTGTTACTACTACAAAGGCACAACACGTCGCCCGTATACCGCCTTTGAAGCAAACACCAAAGTTTGAACATTTTGCATATCAAGCTGAGTTAATGCGCAGCCCGTTTGTTCCACCATCAAGGGAATTGACAGAAGAGGTGATTGATACATCTAAAGATTGTTTACAACCAGACTTAAAACGTCGCAAAAGTCGTTTAGAAACTTATGCATTAGACAATTTAAGAATGCGTGGAACATTAAGCGAAGATGGAACTATTTGGGCTTTAGTCGAATCTAGCGATGCCAATGTTTATCGCATGGGTGTAGGCGAGTATTTAGGGCTTTATCATGGCCGAATTGCTAAAGTAACGCCGCAATTTATCGAAATTATAGAATTAATCCCTGATGGTTCGGGTTGTTGGTCAGAAAGATCCAGCAATTTAGAATTATCAGGAAAATAACGTGCGAAGGATGAGAGAATAATGGAATCTTCTGCCGCGATAAAAAAAGCAATAACAAAGTTATTATTTTTTAGAGCGTTTTTAGGCGCAGTATTATTAATGGGTTTAATACCCAGTGCAATAGCTGCTAATCGTCTTATGGACGTCAAATACCATTCAATGGTTGATCATCAATTAGAATTAGAGTTGATTTTTGAATCATCAATAGTGTCACCGTCTGTCGATTTATCGGCAGATCCAGCTGAAATTATGTTGAATTTCTCTGATACTATTTCTAATTTAACTAAAAACAATATTCCGGTGAATACTGTTGGCATAAAAGAAATTAATACACAACAACAAGGTGGCGATTTACAGATCATTGTTGCAATGAATAAAGTAAAACCGTACCAAGGTAAAATTGTTGGTAATAGTTATCGGTTAACGATTAATGATGATGTCGCTGGTCCAGTAGAAGCTAATAATCCATTTGTTAACGGTATTAGTAGTATTGATTTTCGTCGCAACAAAACCGGTGGCGGAGAAATATTATTTAATCTTAGCAATCGTTCTGTAGCCGCTAATGTTGAACAAGTTGGTTCAAAGCTCGAAATAAAACTCTATAACACCGATATTGGTAATGATTTGCTTTATGTTATGGATGTACAAGATTTTGCCACACCAGTCAATAGTTTTGAAACATTTAAAGATGATCTTACTGCCCGTATCTTGGTTGATGTTGATGGTAACTATGACTATAACTACCGCCAAGACGGTAATGTGTTTAAAGTTAGCATTGATAAAGTTGAACGCGTTTCGGTTGCTAAAGAGGCCAAAAAATATAATGGTCGCTCATTGTCACTTAACTTCCAAAATATTTCAGTCCGTACTGTTTTACAAATTATTGCTGATTACAATAACTTTAACCTTGTTACCAGCGATACCGTAGAAGGTGAAATTACCTTACGTTTAGATGACGTACCTTGGGATCAAGCCTTGGACCTTATTTTACAAACTAAAGGTTTGGATAAACGTATTGAAGGCAATATTTTAATGGTTGCACCAAGTGAAGAGCTTGCTATTCGCGAAAGTAACGACTTGAAAAATCGCCAAGAAGTAAAAGAGTTAGCCCCGTTATATTCTGAATATTTACAAATAAACTATGCCAAAGCCGTCGATATAGCCGATTTACTTAAAACTACCGATTCCACTCTACTATCATCTCGCGGCAGTGTTGCCGTTGATGAACGTACAAATACGCTATTGGTAAAAGACACTGCGGAAATTTTAGAGAACGTACACCGATTAATAGATGTATTAGACATTCCTATTAAGCAAGTATTGATTGAAGCCCGCATGGTGACAGTGAAAGACGATGTGTCTGAAGATTTAGGCATCCGTTGGGGCATCACCGACCAGCAAGGCACAAAAGGCACCTCTGGTACCATTAATGGCGCCACTGATATTGCTAACGGTATTATCCCAAGTGTTAATGATCGTCTTAATGTAAATTTACCGGCAGCAGCAAGCTCTGCAACCAGTATTGCTTTTCATGTTGCTAAATTGGCTGACGGTACGGTACTCGATTTAGAGTTAAGCGCATTAGAGCAAGAAAACAAAGGCGAGATTATTGCCAGCCCACGTATTACGACGTCTAACCAAAAGTCGGCGTATATTGAGCAGGGTGTTGAAATTCCCTATGTTGAGTCAGCATCTAGTGGTGCAACAACGGTTACCTTTAAGAAGGCAGTGTTATCGCTTCGGGTAACCCCACAAATTACCCCAGATGACCGTGTTATCCTTGATCTTGAAATTACTCAAGACTCTCAAGGAACAACGGTTGCCACCCCGACTGGTGAAGCTGTTGCGATTGATACTCAACGTATTGGTACCCAAGTGCTGGTTGATAATGGTGAGACCATTGTGCTTGGTGGTATATACCAACAGAACTTAATTAGCCGAGTGAGTAAAGTACCGGTATTGGGTGATATTCCGTTAGTAGGCTTCTTATTTAGAAACTCAACTGACACCAACGAGCGTCAAGAATTGTTGATTTTCGTTACCCCTAAGATTGTTGCTGATAAACGATAGTTTTCTTTAGCGATAACGAGCATAAAAAGCCAGCGACGTAAGCGCTGGTTTTTTTATGGTGCATGTTTATGAGCAGCAAATTACCACTGAGGATAAATACACTAGCGGTAAATATCACTCAAGTGAGTAAAATGACTGCCTATGGCGGCAATAATAGTGATTTTATTAAAGTTTATAGCGAATGATATTAATTAGATTATGTTGTCTGCAGTAAACTATAGTCTTTGCATTAACAAACACTTAACTGTAAACATTACATTATTTAGGGTGTTTTTATCTTCGAGGTTATAATAAAATCATTATAAATAGCTGTGATGACTTGCAAGCGGTAGCCCTTAACTGAGATAATCCTTCGTCAAGTCTCAATAGAGCAAGGTTAAATTATAGGTCGGCTTGAGGTTTAAGTCGATAAGGCATTCTTCCATATAAGATTCAGACGTATACGAAATGGCTGAAAAACGCAATATTTTTCTGGTAGGCCCTATGGGCGCAGGTAAAAGCACAATTGGTCGCCATCTGGCGCAAATGCTGCATTTAGATTTCCACGATTCAGATCACGAGATTGAACAACGTACCGGTGCAGATATTGCCTGGGTGTTTGATGTTGAAGGTGAGGAGGGTTTCCGTCGTCGTGAAGCTCAAGTCATTGGTGATCTTTCAGAAAGGCAAGGTATCGTTCTCGCGACAGGTGGTGGTTCTGTTCAGAGTAAAGATATCCGCAACTATCTTTCTGCTCGAGGTATAGTGGTTTACTTAGAGACAACTATCGACAAGCAAGTTGCGCGTACTCAGCGTGATAAGCGTCGCCCGTTGTTACAAGTAGATGATCCACGTGAAGTGCTCGAAAGCTTAGCGGAAATTCGTAATCCTTTATATGAGGAAATTGCGGATGTTATCGTTAAAACGGATGAGCAAAGCGCGAAGATCGTCGCAAACCAAATTATCGAGCAACTCGGCTTTTAGGTAACAACATGCAACAGATTCAGGTTCAATTAGGTGATAGAAGTTACCCCATTTATATTGGCCAGGATTTGATGAATGATAGCGAGCTATTTGCTCGCTACCTAACAAACAAGAAAGCCTTAATTGTTTCAAATGACACCATTGCTCCGTTGTATCTTCAAAAGATACAACAAGCGATGAGCGCTTGCGCGCGTGTTGAAACGGTTATTTTGCCTGATGGCGAAAAATTTAAAGATTTACAGCACCTAGATTATATTTTTACTGAACTACTTGAGCACAATTTTGCCCGAGACTCAGTCTTAGTTGCTCTCGGTGGTGGTGTTGTTGGTGATATGACTGGTTTCGCGGCAGCGTGTTATCAGCGTGGTATTGATTTTATTCAAGTGCCGACAACATTATTGTCCCAAGTTGATTCCTCTGTCGGTGGTAAAACGGCAGTAAATCATCCTCTTGGGAAAAATATGATTGGCGCATTTTATCAACCCAAATCTGTGATTATCGATACGCTTTGCTTACAGACATTACCTGCAAATGAGTTTGCAGCAGGTATGGCAGAAGTCATTAAGTACGGTGTTATTTGGGATGCAGAATTTTTTCTATGGCTGGAAGAAAATGTTAACCCATTAAAGTCACTCCAGACTGATGCGCTTAACTATGCCATTGCAAAATGTTGTAAGATTAAAGCTGATGTTGTCGCGCAAGATGAAACTGAACAAGGTGTCAGAGCGTTATTAAACCTTGGGCACACCTTCGGTCATGCTATCGAAGCCGAAATGGGCTACGGAGTTTGGTTACATGGTGAGGCTGTCGCTGCTGGTACCGTTCTTGCGGCAAAAACTGCATGTAAACTCAATCTATTAGATGATTTAAGTGTTGAACGTATTTGTCAGTTAATGCTAGCGTTTGATTTACCTATAACGGCTCCAGAGTCGATGGATTTTGAACAGTTTATTAAGCATATGCGCCGTGATAAGAAAGTTTTAGGTGGTAAGATTCGCTTAGTATTACCCACAGGTATAGGCCAAGCTGACGTCTTTAGTGATGTAGGTGAAGACTTGTTAAAACAGGTTATTAGCTGCGAATAAGTTATGCTTCCTACATCTCAATTATAGTGTGGTGAATCATTGACGACTCCAGGACTATTGTTACTCCCCACTCAAGAAGCGCTTATTCAGCGTTTACAGCATATTGCTAGCTATAGTGAACAGATGTCGGTGGTTTGTGGCGTTGATGGCTCAGGTAAATCTACGCTTACAGCTGCACTAGCCAGTGAGTTAGATGATTACAATTCAGCTTTAATTATATGCCCTCAACATGCCGATAGTGCAGAGATTCGTCGAAAAATTCTTGTTCAACTCATTTCGGCCCCCATATTTGATGACGAACGTCCTTTAATGGATACCGTTCTTAGAATTCAATCAAGTTTGAAAAAGCCATTACACATCATTATTGATGATGCCGATCTATTGCCTAAAGATATTTGGGCTGAATGCATTCTTCTGAGTCAAATCCATTGTGCTGGTAAACCTGTAGCGGTCACAGTAACGGTTAGCCCTGATTTTTGGTATACCTTAGTGGCTGATTTAACCGATGATATTCGTGCTAGATTGCTCCCGGTTACGATCGAACCTTTATCGTTACCTGAGCGAGATGGTCTTTACCAGAGTTTATTACTTCGTAGCCAGCAAACGCCGTTTATTCCCCGTGAAATCATCCATAAACAATTAGAAAAACAGCAGGGCACGCCAGCTGAAGTGGTTAAATTATTAGCGTTAGCATTAGAAGAGCCGCAAACCAGCAAAGCATCTTGGTCCTGGTCGGCGAAAATGTTCATTGCCTTGTTTGCCATATTAGCGAGTGTGGCAATGTGGTGGGGTATTAGTCGTCAATTACCTCCAGCTATTTCTACATCGATATCGCCAACATTAACGGCTGAGCAATCAAGGTTGCGTGCCAAAGCAACAAAATATGTGATGAGTTATGCCGATAAAACATTAACCGCTTATTTTGCTCAGAGGCAATTGGTATTCACTAAGTCGAGCGCCAATGAGCAAGCACAGTTGCTTATAGAGGAGCAAGTCATTACAGATAGCCTAATTGAAGATAAAGATGCGACTGAGCTTGTTGAAGGTGTGCCTGTAGATAATTATACCGAGGTGGTGGTCAACTCATCATTAACGGGCTTGTCTTTTCAGGGGAAATTACCCAAAGCACAAGTTAATCCGGTCAATAAACCGAATGATATCGTTGAGCGAGACAATACTCCCAACCTAAAAGTTAAAGGGTTTACACTGCAACTTGCGAGTGTGAATGACAAAGATTCACTTACGCCTATATTAGTGAAATTGGCGCAAGAGCCGCAGGTTTACATTATGAGTTACAAACAACGTCACATTATATTATTGGGTGATTTTGAAACGGCTACGAGCGCTAGCTTAAAAGCGAAAAGTCTGCAGGAAAAATATGGGTTAGCGGCACCTTGGGTTAGAAAGTGGGCCGACTTAAGTGATTATAAGCGACAAGATTAGTTGCATCATATTCTGGAGCATTTAAGTCAATAACATGAAGAATCAACACAATTAATCTACTTTAGCCGATGATAATTGTCGTTAAACAGAGTACAATCTTCAGCTTTAATTTTGCTGGTATAATTCCTTTTCATGATAAAAAAGCATAGAGCCTTTCTAAAGTGGGCAGGCGGTAAATACAAGCTTGTTGATGAGCTAGCAAAACACCTTCCAGTAGGCAATCGACTCATTGAACCTTTTGTTGGCGCGGGTTCGGTATTCCTCAATACTCAGTTTGATGATTATTTGTTGTGTGACATTAATCAAGACTTAATCAATTTATACCAAATTGTTCAGCAACAGCCTGATAAATACATTCAAGCGGCAAAAGCAATGTTTGTCGATGAGATGAATGACAAAGATGCCTATTATCGTATTCGTGCAGAATTTAATCTCTGTAGCGATCCATTTATTCGGTCAGTATATTTTCTGTATATGAATCGTCATGGTTTTAATGGTCTATGTCGATACAATCGTAAAGGTGGTTTTAACGTGCCGTTTGGCTCGTACAAAAAACCTTATTTTCCAGAAGCCGAAATTCGTTATTTTTCATTAAAAGCGCAAAAAGCGACCTTTAAATGTATAAGTTACGAACAAGCCTTTGATATTGCTGAAAGCGGCGATGTTATTTATTGTGATCCGCCTTATGCACCTTTATCCACAACAGCCAGTTTTACCACTTATGCCGGCCCTGGTTTTAGCCTAGACGACCAAGCATTACTAGCACGTCATTCACGGCTTATTGCTCATGAACGAAATATTCCTGTGCTGATCAGTAACCATGATATCCCGTTAACTCGAGAATTATATCGCGGTGCATCTTGCTCAACGATTTCGGTGCAACGTAATATTAGTCCTAAAGGTGGTTCACGTAATAAAGTTGACGAAATTATGGCGTTATATGACCATCATTATCGTGAAGAAGAATAATATTACAGTGGCATATCTAGCAAAGCAGGTAATTAACTTAAGACTTGGTTAACAATCAAGATTATTGAAATCACTAAAGTAATTGCTAAGATAATTCCCATGATGATGAAGGGCAGAGGAGATTGAGTTTGAAAATCTTTTTGACGGTTTTGTTCTGTCTGCACGCCAAAAAAAGCCGCTACAGTACTACTAAACACTCGCCAAATAGACATTAACGCGATATCTGAGTTGGGCTGCCAGATGATGGCATATCATTTAATGGCTTATCTTTGTGGCCGTGGATCAGTTCAAGTAGATCAATGAAATGAAATTGGCTTGAGCGACTGTTGCCTGTAACCCAATTTCCCCAGCTCACATCGTTTGATTGTTCTGCACATCGATTGGTAGGATGACTACTTGGCAAGCTAGTATTGTAGTTGGTGCCGCTATTACACACGCAGGCTTTACTATTGGCAGAGTTATTTTCGGTGCTCATTAATACTTGGCTTAGCAATAGTGCCGAAGCTGATGTCGCAAAAACAGCAAAAATCTGTATTGACAATAATTTGCCATCACGACCAGAAAGCTTGCGTATTAAGTACTTAAGCATAAATTTTGCCCTATCCGTGGTGTAAAATCGATTAATACTACAACAGATGTAAGATCTTCTATTGGATCATAAACATAACAACATTTTCGCATTATAGCAAAATAGCTTAGTTATTGAACACTGGTTTCTGTTTAAAAAATAACAAAGTTGACCAATGTTGGCATTTTCGACTAAATTCCAGTTTCAGAGTGGTTATTTCTCGCGTGAGACTAGAGGGTTGCGGCTGCAAAGGGTAAAATGTCGACACTTTGATCTGCCAATAGAGAAGATTATGCGCCCATTTTTAATTGCACCATCAATTTTGTCCGCCGATTTTGCCCGTTTAGGTGATGATGTTAAAGCCGTATTAGATGCGGGGTCGGATGTTGTTCACTTTGACGTAATGGACAATCACTATGTTCCTAATTTAACCATTGGCCCTATGGTATGTACTGCACTGCGTAATTACGGCATCACTGCAGATATTGATGTACATTTAATGGTAAAACCCGTCGATCGCATTATTCCTGACTTTGCTAAAGCTGGCGCTTCAATTATTACCTTTCACCCAGAAGCTTCAGAGCATGTTGATCGTACCTTACAGCTTATTAAAGAATCTGGCTGCAAAGCTGGTTTAGTCTTAAATCCCGGCACACCATTGCATTATTTAGATCACGTAATGGACAAACTTGATGTTATTTTATTGATGTCGGTTAACCCAGGTTTCGGTGGTCAGTCATTTATTCCGCATACATTAGACAAACTTCGCCAAGTTCGTGCACTCATAGATGCGAGTGGGTTTGATATTCGTTTAGAAGTCGATGGTGGCGTAAAGGTCGACAATATTGCTGAAATCGCGGCTGCCGGTGCAGATATGTTTGTCGCGGGTTCGGCAATTTTTAATCAACCAGATTATAAAGTTGTTATTGATCAAATGCGTGCAGAACTTGCTACGGTATCATAACGTCTTTTCGTATTATTAGGACTTAACATGATGCAATGGTCAAACATTAGCGCTATCGCTTTTGATTTAGATGGTACATTAATCGACAGTGTGCCTGATTTAGCTGCAGCCACCAATGCCACATTAGCACAATGCCAATATCCACCCGTAACAGAAGCGCTGGTGCTGAGTTGGGTCGGAAATGGTGCGCGTGTATTAATGCAACGTGCATTAAGTTATGCCTCTGGCATGGCAGAAAATACTCCTGAGCTACAGGCATTACTTGAGAAAACGATGCCACTATTTATGCTTTACTATAGTGAGCATTTACATACGCATAGTCGTTTGTACTCTGGGGTGATCACCACGTTACAAAAGCTAAAACAAGCTGGTTTTAAACTGGCTATCGTCACCAATAAACCTTATCGTTTTACCTTGCCGATATTAAGTGCTTTTGGCCTCGATGATGTGTTTAGCGAAGTGCTCGGCGGCGATTCATTAGCCAAAATGAAGCCGGATCCTATGCCGTTGCAGCATTTGCTTGGACAGTGGCAATTGGATGAGTCGCAATTACTGATGATTGGTGATTCAAAGAATGATATTTTAGCAGCTAAAGCTGCCAATGTTATGTCTATTGGCTTGACCTATGGCTACAACTACGGCGAAGATATCGGCCTAAGTCATCCCCATGCGGTATGCGAAAATTTTGCTGATATAGAGCAATACTTACTTTCATAATAATTTTAATTTTCAAAAAGATAATCTGGAGCAATAAAACACATGACTAAACCCATAGTACTCAGCGGTGCGCAGCCATCAGGCGAATTAACCATAGGTAATTATATGGGCGCACTTCGTCAATGGGTTGCCATGCAAGATAGTCATGATTGCCTATATTGTGTTGTTGATTTACATGCCATCACGGTTCGTCAAGATCCTAAGTTACTCCGTGAAGCCTGTTTAGATACATTAGCCTTGTACCTTGCGTGTGGTGTTGACCCTAAAAAAAGCACCGTATTTATTCAGTCGCAAGTGCCGCAGCATACTCAACTTGGTTGGGTATTAAACTGTTACACCCAAATGGGTGAGTTAAACCGCATGACCCAGTTTAAAGATAAGTCTTTAAAGCATGCTAATAACATTAACGTTGGGCTATATGGTTATCCTGTGCTCATGGCGGCAGATATTTTGCTGTATCAAGCTAATGAAATCCCAGTTGGTCAAGATCAGAAGCAACACTTAGAATTGACTCGCGATATTGCCACTCGTTTTAACAATGCTTATGGCGACACGTTTACTATTCCTGAGCCGTTTATTCCTGAGCATGGTGCTAAGGTCATGTCACTGCAAGACCCACTAAAGAAAATGTCCAAATCAGATGACAACCGCAATAACGTTATTGGTTTACTTGAAGATCCTAAAGCGATTTTAAAGAAAGTGAAAAAAGCCATGACTGACAGTGAAGAGCCGCCTGTGGTGCGTTTTGATATCGAACAAAAGCCGGGTGTGTCTAATCTACTGAGTTTAATGTCAGGTTGTACAGGGCAGTCGATTGCATCTTTAGAAGCAGAATTTGAAGGCAAAATGTACGGCCATTTAAAAGTGGCTACCGGTGAAGCGGTTGTTGGTATGCTTGAGCCATTACAAGCTCGCTTTAAAGAGTTCCGCGCCGATCATGCATTTCTAAGCCAAGTGATGGCGGAAGGTGCTGAAAAAGCCCAAGCGCGTGCAGAAGTGACCATTAAAAAAGTCTACGAAAAAATTGGCCTTATCGTGTAAGTAAAACTTTAGCTATTGTTACTGATAAGCCAGCAAATTGCTGGCTTATTTTTTGGTTAACCATTGCACAAACGCAGCGATAGCAGGTTCCTTTAAACGTCGTTGTTTGCAGCTAAAATTGAATTCAAAGCCAGTCAACATAGCGGGTAAGTCAAGCGCGACTAATGCTCCCTTACTAATATCTCGCTCTACCATAAAATCTGACGCTAGCGCGATACCCTGACCGGCAATTGCCGCTTCAATGGCTAACAACACATGGCTAAATACATGCTGTTGTTGTGTCGCGGCTATGCTAATGCCATTAACGGTTAACCAGCGCTCCCAATCAAAGCCTATTGGCCCTTCGTCAACGGTAAGTAATGCATGCTGACGTAATACACTCAGCGCCGAGAGGTCGGTATTGAGCAGCCCAGGACAGATCACTGGGATCAGTCTCTCTTGGTGTAACATGCGATGCACATAACCGGGTTGGCCACTTTGGCCAGTAATAAACATATCAGCCACACTATCACTCATCAGTGGGTCGTCGGTGATCATATCTAGGCGAATTTTAATTTGTGGATGCAATCGATGGAAATCGCTTAAGCGAGGGATGAGCCACTTAATGGCAAATGAACTGTATACCGCTAAACGGAGTTGATCATTACTGTCTCCAGTGATTTGCATGCTTAAATCATTCAGCTCATTAAATATTCGTTCTAGCTCATGATAAAGCACACTGCCTTTACTGGTTAAACAGAGTTGCCTGCCTTCGCGGCTAAATAATCGTTCACCAAAATGAGCTTCAAGCAGCCTCACTTGATGCGATACCGCACTTTGAGTAATACAAAGCTCAGTTGCCGCCCGAGAAAAGTGCGCATGCCTTGCAGCCGCTTCAAATATTTGTAGTGCCCTCAGTGGTGGTAGTTTGCGCATATGCACCTTAAATATGAGTTTATTTTATTAATATTTACTATGTATGAATTTAACTCATGCATTGATTAAAAACATCATTATTCGATATAAATTACTAAGGATATGATGCAGCCAATTATTGATTCTTAGGTTGTAAGTACAATGAAATCCACAATCGCCATCGGCATGATGTTATTGGTCGTCGGTAACCTTTTTAGTGCTATGTATGATGTGTCTATAAAATGGCTTCCAGAGGGCAGTAGCGCTGCAACATTTCTGTTAATTAGACAGTTAACATCAGTATTCATGTTGCTGCCTCTGTGGTTGGCGGCTAAAAAACCAACCAGCCGCCACGTAAAGGTGCATTTAGTGCGGGCTAATACCGGCGCTATTGGCGCTGTATGTTTAGTTATTGGCTTAATTGCGCTACCGATTGCTACAGTGAGTTCGTTATTTTACTCAGCACCATTAATGATTGTATTAATGGGATTTTTGTTTTTGAAAGAAACCGTTACTACAGCGCATTGGTTAGCGGCTATTTTGGGGTTTATTGGCATTATTATTTTACTGCGCCCAAGTGAAATTAACTGGTTTGGTATTGCGGTATTAATTTCAGCATTTACGTTTGCGATTAACCAGTTGGCACTGCGCAAGTTACCTAGTACAGAAAGTCCAATCGTTACGCTAATGCTTTATAATTTACTTAGCATGCCGTTAGTTTTTGTGATGGCCTTAGTACAAGGCATAGAGGGAATAAGTGTTTCTTTAGTGGTCATCGCAGTGTTAAGTAACGTATTTTTACTCGCATACCAGTGGTTTTGTGCCTTAGCGTATCGTCAAGCGCAAGCCAGTCAAATTGTGGTGGCAGAATATACAGGTTTATTGTTTTGTGTTTTCTTGGGCTGGTTATTTTTTGACGAATGGCTTGATGGACTAAGTTGGTTAGGTGCCGGCTTTATTGTGTTACCGTCACTGGTTATCCCTTGGATACAAGCCAAAAGATCGCAAAAAAATTCATCGAGCAAAATGCAGGATGAATTTTTTAAATCGCGATAAGTTGTTAGCTACAGCAGGATTAAGATTCAGTGTATTCAAAAACCTTAATCACTTTGCGAACACCTGCTGTATTTCGAGCGATATCAACGGCTAAATCAGCTTGTTTGCGGTCAATTAACCCAAGCAAAAACACTTCGCCGTTTTCGGTAATGACTTTAATGCGAGTAATATCGAGCGACTTCTCATTCAGCATGCGGCCTTTTACTTTGGTGGTGACCCAAGTGTCATTGCTGCGAGTGGTAAATGAGGTTGGTGTGCCAATACGGATTTGATTATGTATTTTGCCGCCAATTTGTAAATCTTGTACGACTTTAACGGCTTTATCGCGCAGCATTGAATTAGGCGCTTGGCCTATCATCAATACATTTTTGTTCATCACAATGGCAGCGATATGGGTTTGATTGTTGAGGTCATCATGTTTTGATAATGCGCTGGCAATAACAAAGTCAGCATTGGTATCGCTGATTTGCGTGCCCATGCTGCGCTCATCGTTTGCCATCTTGGCACCGCTAACGGCGCCAACCATGACCGCACCAGCACATCCCTGCAACATCGCAAGGATCGAGATGATGAGTAACCCTCTTATCATGCTTGTTCGTCCTGTGGGAACAAGGTGCGATCGATGTTATCGCATAAACAATGAATAACCAGTAAATGAACTTCCTGAATACGTGCTGTCACGTTTGACGGTACACGGATTTCTACATCACCAGCGCTCATTAAACCTGCCATTGCGCCGCCGTCTTTACCAGTTAATGCAACAATTGTCATGTCACGGCTTAATGCTGCTTCCATGGCTTTAATAATGTTACCTGAGTTACCACTGGTAGAAATCGCTAATAAAATATCACCAGGTTGTCCTAAAGCTAAAATTTGCTTCGAGAAAATTTCATCGTAGCTATAATCGTTGGCGATAGCCGTAATGGTTGACGTGTCACAGCTTAATGCAATAGCCGGTAGAGGTGGACGTTCAATTTCATAACGGTTTAATAATTCAGCTGAGAAGTGTTGAGCATCGCCAGCACTGCCGCCATTACCACATGACAGAATTTTATTACCGCCAAGTAGACATTGCACCATCATCTCGGCCGCTTTTTCAATCGATTCTGGCAATGCTTCAGCAGCATCAATTTTAGTTTGAATCGATTCGGTGAAACTATCTTTAATACGTTCTAACATGCAACAATCCTTACGCTAAATTATGTCTACGTATGTCTCTGATTGGCCTTTTTAATATCGCTCATCAGTAAGACTTGGTGATTTGACTCTATGATGCCATAAATCAAGGTTATGGTAATCAATTGCCGCTTAAAAACAGCCTTGTAGCCAGTTTATTTCATCAATATTCATCGCAATGACATCAAAGCGACAAGGTGGATTCAATTTTTGTCTTTGTAAATAATGATCCGCGGCTAATCTTATCCGGGTGATTTGCTTATTTGTAAGTGCATTTAAGGCGCCACCAAACTGATTTGACGCTCTAAATTTGACTTCCACAAACACCCATACATCTTGCTGGCGCATAATCAAATCTATTTCACCAAATGGATAGCGGACATTAGCGGCAACAAATATCAGACCTTGTTGTTCAAGATAAGTTCGTGCACGTTGCTCAGCTAATTGTCCACTGTTCATAGTGGTGTTAATTTTCCTTGAGTATATTTACCCCAAGACAATTGACGCTCAATCACACCATTAGGTTTCACTGATAATGCGCCGCTACGCCCCATAAATTGATAACCAGGGAAGGCACGCATTTGCGCTAAACGATTAACCAACTCAAGTGCGTCAAACCCCATGACATACAAGCGTTTTTGGCTATTATTCCAACCACTCCACAGTTCTGACACCATTTGAGTTTCGCTATTCGATTGCATTAGCCAAGGAACATCACTAATGATCAAGTTATTTAACTCTTGTGCTGATTGTGCTGACTCACTTTCAAGGCGGCTCCGGCTAGTGGTATATAAAGTTACCGGTTCAGAGAACACACTAAAGTTAACGTCTAAAAAGGGTTTTAGCAGGGCTAAATCTTGTGAACCAGAAATCATGTAAATCGCATCAATATCTTGGCGAGAACGAAAATCTGATTCTAAGCGACTGCCTAATAAATCGCGCATTCTACTAATACGTGCCTGGCTATCTTTTACGCCCAATGCTTCTTGAACCGTCAACTTCATTTGGTCGCCAGCATCATAGAAATACACTTCGGCATCGTTACTGGTTAATGTCAGCCATGTTTGTTGAAAACTGTCGGCCATACGTTTACCAATCGGGTCATTACTGGCTAAAAGCAATGGCAGTTTGACGCCATCATTAAACAGTTTACGTGCTGCATCACTGGCCTCTTGCGCGGGTGACAATGAAAAATAAAACAGATTTGGTTGTGGTGTAAAGGTGTCTGTTTGATTCAAATACAGCTGAGGAATAGTGGTTTTTTGTTTATCATTTACTTTCTGTAATTCTTCAACTTCATTGGGTAATAATGGCCCAATGATAAATTCCGCTCCCTTGGCAACGGCTTGTTGATAAGCGGCAGCAACACCTTGCTGAGTATCATAAAAGTTAATTGATACATTGGCATCATAGTCTGACAGGTAACTTGACATTAACCCCTGACGAATGGGCTCAGCAACCACAGCACGTGGACCACTTAATGGTAATAACACCGCAATATTTTGCGGTCTAAAAGGCTTAGCATTGAGTGCCTGTTCTAGATCTGCAGGTAATTTCATCGCCGCAGGATGATTAGGGTTATTACGCTGCCATTCACCTAAATAACGCACTAATTGAGTTGGTTCAACCGCATAATGCTTAGCAATATAGGTTAATTGTAACCAACCCGCAAAAATCGGATTAGACTGATCGCGCATAAACGACTGCACTGTTTCTTCATGTAAAGGCTGTAGAAGCTTCCAAATGACATTATTAATCGCAGAGGTTTCAGATTTTGGTAAGTAATTACTTAACAGGCTTAATTGCTTAACTTGATCAATTGGCTGTTGAGTATTCTTATACAGCTTGGCTTTAAATTGGTGATAACTCGCCATTTGCCAACGCGGTAACTGCCAATGAGGCGGATACTGTAATATATCCAGCGCAGCTTGGCTGCTATTGGTTTTCTCTGCAATGCGCGCACGCAAGTATATGTGCTCAGCTTGAAGCGAGGGAACGGTCACCATCGACTTCTGCATTGAGGTTAATACTTTAGCGGCAGAATTAAAGTTACCGTCATTGATATAAGCGTGAGCGGCGAGTAATAAATAACGATCACGCTTTTCTGGTAAACTGCTATTCGTTGCTTGGGCTAAATAAACTTTAGCTGGATGTTCAGCGGCAACGAGCGATGCACTTGCGTCAATATTATCTTGCTGTTTATTGGCGGCACAACCGACCACCAATACAGAGAAAATCAACGCGCACACGAATTTTGTAGTATTCAGTCTTTTTAACACTTGGCTTCACTCTGGTAAGATGCTGTCACTAGTTTAACCTGCTCTTACGCTTGGCGAAAGACTCAGGTAGATTCATTATCGAGGTAATTATGGACCAAATGGTCGCGCTGTATATTGTTCCCACCCCAATTGGTAATTTTGGCGACATCAGCGCTCGGGCAATAGACGTGCTGCAACAGGTTGATTTAATCGCCTGCGAAGACACACGCCATAGCGGAAGGCTGCTGAGTCACTTTGGTATTGAAACCCGTAAAACGGCATTACATGATCACAATGAACGTGACCGAGCGCAATGGATAGTTGAACAGTTAAATGAAGGTAAATCAATCGCACTTATTTCTGATGCGGGTACGCCATTAATTTCTGATCCTGGCTATCATTTAGTTAATCATGTTCGCCAAGCTGGCCACAGAGTCGTGCCACTGCCTGGCGCTTGTGCCGCCATTACCGCCCTAAGTGCATCAGGGTTACCGTCTGATCGCTTTAGTTTTGAAGGTTTTTTACCTTCAAAAGAAAAAGCGCGTATCGATAAGCTTGAATTTCTTAAAGAAGACCCTCGTACGCTGATATTTTACGAATCTCCTCACCGTATTCTTTATAGCCTTGCTGCTATTGTTGAGGTGTTAGGCGAAGATAGACAAATAGTGATGGCTCGTGAAGTCACTAAAACCTTCGAAACTTTTTTATCGGGTACCGCTGCTGAAGTATTGGCACAGGTTGAAGCCGATGATAATCAGCAAAAAGGCGAAATGGTCATTATGTGCCATGGCTTTACATTAACTGATGAAGAAGGTATTCCAGCGGTTGCAGTTGCTACATTAAAGTTACTTTGTGAAGAATTACCGCTTAAGAAAGCCGCAGCTATAGCTGGGCAAATTCATGGTTTAAAGAAAAATGCCCTATATAAATATGGTTTAGAACTGGATTTATAAAAAGCTGGTCGCTTTGGCATTGGTTTGTTGCGCTGCTTAGGCTATAATCCGCGCCGAGTTGGCCAGACAGTTGCCGCGTACGTAAGTACGGGGAGGAAAGTCCGGGCTTCAAAGAGCGGGGTACCAGGTAACGCCTGGGCGGTGTGAACCGACGACAAGTGCAACAGAGAGGAGACCGCCATTTTGGCCTCGGCTAAGATGGTAAGGGTGAAAGGGTGCGGTAAGAGCGCACCGTGCGGCTAGCAATAGTCCGTAGCAAGGTAAACTCTACCCGAAGCAAGACCAAATAGGGTTCCGCATGGCGCTGCTCGCGTTGGAACCGGGTAGGTTGCTTGAGCCTGTGAGCGATTGCAGGCCTAGATGAATAACTGTCCACGACAGGACCCGGCTTATCGGCTAACTCAACCAATTGGGAAAGCCCCTTGTAATTCAAGGGGCTAACTCAATACTTCAATAGTTATCCATATAATCAGTGTGACGCTGTAACACAAGGTGTCACACATGTACTATCAAAAAATCCCTCATACTATTGTCAGAAATGGCATCTACTATCTTAATTTTCGATTAAACAATAAAAAGTTCATCCGCCAGTCTCTTTTGACTGATAGTGCTAGACAGGCTAAGTTTCTAGTCGGTAAGATGTTGCCATCTATCAGGAAAATGAAAAATCAAATGGAATTGACCTCTGAAGAAGACCTTGTTGATCGTATATCAGCACTGAATCAAGTAATTCGAACCATGGTTTCTAACATTCGTGAGCGTGCCAATGCAGCAATGTATCCCACATCAAATGAAGCTATGTTATACATAAAAAAGTGGAATTCTATATGTGATGATATCGAATGCCCTGAAGATATTGAACCAGATTACTGGGAAGGGTATTTACAGGCGGAATATTATAACCAACCAAGCAAACATGCTTTAGATTATCTATTCCCATTAGAAGTAGAACCAAAAAATACTGCTTACAATATTGTCCACGCAATATTCAATCCGACTAAGCCAGAGTTTCACAATGTATTAGAGTCCGTAACTCGGGTTTATGATATCGCAAGTAGTATACGTGAGAATATTGAAGCTTTTGATTATCCAGAAGCTGAAAAACAAATTAAAAGCTTAGAACTTTATGCTGAAAGGTTATGCGGTGATAAGTTAACTCCACCAGCACACATTACTAGCCAGCCAATCTTATCTGTCAAAGTAACCTCGCCATTACTGTCAAATTGTTTTAATCAATTCATTAATTCTAAGCAGAATGGTAAAGACCGTTGGGATGAAAAACAGCTAAGTACTAATAAACGCAATGCTGATACATTGATAGCGCTAATTGGTGATATGCCAATTAACGACATAGATTCTCATGTTTTAGATGACGCATTTAGCATTGCCATGCAGATGCCTAGACGAAACAAGAAACCCTACAACCGTTTAAGCGTACCAGAGTGCATAGAACTTGCTCAGGCAGGTGATATTGATGAAGATGATATAGTATCAGTCAAAACAGTTAAGGAGCTTAAGAAGCTATTGCAAGGGCTTTATAAGTTTCTAAAACTCAAAAGAGAAATTGATAAATCCCCGACAGAGGGAATGTTAATTAACCTATCCAGCAATACAAGGCGTGGGGCATTTAGTCATACTGAAATGCAGTCTATTGTTGAGCATGCTTGTACGCAGACAGAAGACTATAAAAAATGGCCTCTACTGATAATGGCTTATACTGGAATGCGTAATGGTGAAATCATGCAATTACGTCAACAAGATATTAAGTACGACAGCGAAACAGAAATTCTCTATTTTCACATCACCCCAGATGCTGGTGCCGTTAAAACAAAAGCCGCTGTACGTAAAATTCCAGTCCACTCCAAGTTACTTGAACAAGAGTTTTTAGCGTTTGTAAGAGGTTCAAATGATAGGTTGTTTGAACAAGGGGCTAGAGCGCTAACGAGCTACTATCAAAGGATTAAGGATGTATTGCAACTTCCTGATGTAGATGAAAATAATGATGCACTTTCCCTATATTCAATACGTCATAGAGTGGTTACTACCTTGCAGTCAAAAGGGGTGAATCTATCCACAACACAGCAGCTTGTCGGGCATTCAAAACAAAGCTCTATTACGGAGAGATATACGCACAGTATAGATTTAACATCGTTGCAGTTGGCAATTGAAATAATTCATTATTGATAGATTGAAGAGTCATTTGATTGATACAAAGATATTAAATTAATAATTTAAGGAGTAATTAATATGGGACTAATATCAAAATTTCTTGATAATGTACATGAAGAACATGTACAAGATGAGCTGAGCAAGGTTAACAAGTTGTACACTGGCTGGATTAAATTAACAGACAATTGCACTGATACTAAAGAAGTGTTGCAAGTGTTAAACGCGGCGTTAGCAGTGAGTGAGGTTATAAAAGAAAAATACACTAGCCCAGATAAATTTTATAATCAATTTGTGACGAATACTGATGATGTGGTAGCCGTTTATTATTGCAAGCGTACAAATACAATCAAAAGTTTATAACTGACTACTTTAAGGAGTTACTATGAGGCTTATATTGCTCTGTACAGCATGTATATTGATGGGGTGCCAGCCAAGTGACTCTGACTTTGATAAAAGAGTTGATGAGTTTAAATCAACTGATATTGGAAAAGATATTGCTAATAATAAATTTGTACCGCCATACAGTAGTTTTGATCCATTATTGGATTTTACAGAATGGTGTAACTCTGTTCTATGGGTACAGAAAACGACAGAAGAACAGTTTATTGATGAAGCATTTTTAAGAGAAGATATACTTGCTTTAGCTCCTAAGGAAATTATAGGTTTCAAGGGCGCTACTAATGATTTTATTGAAAAGTCTGGCGGATCTGATGCTATTTATCAATATGCCCATGGCGATGCGGCTTATCTTATGAAGCCTTCTCGTTTAGCTGTACCAGTCATTAGACACATGTTAAAAGAGAATGGGGAGAGCCCAAGTTTTAAAAAAGTAATGGCTTTGAATCAGAATAAACCAAAGAGGTCTAAATCTTTCAAAGATGCTAGTGATTTATGTTTTACTGCGGATGTTCTTACGGGGGTTTTAGGCGGTGAAAGTCGTTCGAGGGCGATAATCAAAGACGTCTCGACATTGGTTCGTAAGAATACATTGCAGGAGCGATAAGTGTGCTGATTTGAGTAGGGACTAAACTATTAATTTGAAGATTAGTTCTGCTTAATGACATTTGCGGATAACCTTTTAATTCAGTTTCTTTGAAGGTCTTTGTTACTAATTATTTGTAAAGAGCGTGGTGGCATAGGTCTTTGTTATAGCTATGTATTTTTTATTTATTTCTTACCATCTTGTTACGATATCAATCTTGTTGTTGATGTAAGTTGATAATAAGTTTTGAGTACGTAGTCGTGGTCATGTTATATTATTTATAGAGGTAAAGTTCAAACTGACCTTTCGTTCAGCATTATAGCTAATAATTCTTATACTCCTTTCATAAGCTGCCAATAAGGTAGCCAAAGTATTTAACAAATAGAATGTATAAAGTTACAACTCCTTATCTGAAGGACGTTGCTGTTTTCATTCCCTGTAAAACAAACAAACATAATATGTTATCAATTATCTGGATAGTGATTTTTTATACTATTCATAGTTCATGGTTTCTATCTTTCATTTAATCCATGTAGTAAAAAATTAATTATTAAGGTGGTACAACCTGCTTTAAATTCCCATAGTTGGAAATGTTAAATACCTAATGTTTTTTGCTCAAGCTATTAGTGTAGTGGAGTTTATATTATCTATGGCTATAGGTGTGGAATTTAATCTAATTTGGTGAAAAGCTTATTCTATAAGTGTTTTGATAGGTTTTAAAATTCGTGGTAAGTGTAATACGTTAATATAAGTATAGGAGGAGTATGTCTAAGGTATTTAGTCCCACGTTAGTTAGTGGTTATTTGTATAGGGGAGTTTATCGAGTTAATAAGAATTACCGTAGTTATGATTATGATCATTTGTCGTCATTGGTAAAATGGTGGGAGTACTTGGATCATAGTCAGTATCGGTATACATTTCTTGTTTTTACATTAAGTTATAATAAAGATGATATTCATAACTCGTCAAATATAACTAGCTTCATTAGTAACATAAGGAAAAACTTCAAAATAAATGGGTTTGAGGTTCCTTTGCACTCGGTTTGGAAGTTGGAATATCGTAAGCTCAGCTCGGAGTGTGGTGCTAGTGGATATCATTACCATGTGTTTCTGTGCTTCAATCGAGAAATATCGCCTTCCACTACACAACTTAGTCTACTAGTTAAAAAATACTGGAAATGGGGTGATGTCCACATTAGTGCTACACATTTAACACCTAAAACATTGCAAAGCGATGGAAGGGGATGGCCATTAGACTTCCCAATAAAAAATACACAAACAGAACATAGGGCTGGAGTATTCCATCATTTAAGTTATTTAGCTAAAAATGACCCAGAACAAGTTTTACCATCAGAATATAATGGAGATTCATTTAAAGCATCCCAGTGTATTCCTGATAGATTGATAAGGCATCCAAGTATTATAAAACGTAAAAATAAAATAAGATTAATACAACAAGATTGTATAGATTTTGAGGATGCCCCATATATGCCTGTATCATTGGATATAGATTTCAAGAGTGAAGTTCCATTTTGATCTAGAAGAAGCCATTTTAGCTTAACAAACTGCTCCCCCCTTCAACTTCCTGATAAATGTTTAAAAGTTGCTTAAAATGGCTCTGAGGAGCTTTAAATTATAGCTCCAGACAGGTGAAAGCATCATCTAGTTCATCTTGGTCAATACCTATATACCTTAGCGTGTGAGCAGTTGAGCTATGCTGTAAGGCTTTCTGGACTAAGGCGATATTGTTGGTATTACGATATTGGAAATAACCCCATGTTTTACGCATAGAATGAGTATTAATTGGCGTATCTATAATGTTTGATGCTTCTTGTAATGCCTTACTCAGTGTTTGCCGTGTAATGGGTTTCTCGCTTGATTTAGCGCGGTTGCTGGTGGACTGAAACAAGTATGTATGCCCATAAGTCTTTCTACGTTTAACAATATCTAATGCTTTACCATTAAGGCGTATTTGAATGGACTTGTTGGTTTTCTGTGCCTTAACGGTTAATACGTCATTTTTAATATCGGTAAATTGAATCGCCAGTAAATCAGATACCCTCAATGAAACTTGCAAACCAAACCGCCACGCATCGCTTACCACTTCTGAGTAGTGTTTAGTGATGAACGTTTCAACCCGTTCAAGGTCAGCTTTAGATTTAATTGCATTAACTTCATTCATGATAAATCCCTTAATTTAATGGGTTTGCTAAGTTACACAATTAAGTCTAATGGAGTGGTTTGAACAAGTAAAGTGATATCCCTATTTTTAAAGGACTCCCTATATTACATAATGTTATTGTGTAACTTAGATATTTTGTTTATTCATGATTTTTAAAAGTGGGATGGCTTTGTGCCGTGCTTAGAGGGTTTCCCTTAAATCTAGGATTTCACTGTCACACATTGTGTAACACAGATATGAGTGCTAATCTCATGATTCAATGAGTTATATCATTAATTAGTGTTACACAGGGCTTATCGGCCAACTCAACCTCTTTATAATAAAAGGCCTCACAGCAATGTGAGGCCTTTTATGTTACTGACACCTGTGGGTTAAATGCAGAGTTGTTCGGCAAGAAACGCCAGTGAACGTCCCTGGGCTAAAGCCGCGGATGGTTGATGATACATGCCTGAACGTCCCCAACAGTTAAAACCGTGTCCTGCAGGGTAGTCAAAAAATTGTGCATGAGTGTGATGAGCAAACGTTGCTTTAATTTTAGCAACATCATTGGCTGGAATATGTTCGTCATGTGCACCGTGATGGAACATAATCGCTTGCTTAAGCTGCGGCGCAACATCTAAATAATTTGCAATACCGCCACCGTAATAACATACAGCTGCGCTGATGTCTGCACTTGCAGCCGCACTGCGATAGGCAAGTTGACCGCCAAGGCAGTAGCCAATAATACCGATTTTTCCATTGACCTCTGGGCGTGTTTTAAGGAAATCAATTGCCGTCACAACATCGCTAACAGCCTGATCGGCATCCAGAGTTTGGTAACACTCAAAGGCTTTTTGGGTACCTGCGTCATCATAGTTTAAATCCAGTCGTGGAGTGAGTCGCCAGAACACGTCAGGAGCGAAAACCACAAAACCAGCTTGCGCATAGCTGTCGGCAACGGCACGAATGTGTTCATTCACTCCCCAAATTTCTTGAAGTAAAACCAGACCTGGACCTGTGCCTGTAGGAGGTAAACTCAGGTATCCGGCAAAAGGTTGGTCAGGAATAATAGTAATCCATTGTTGTGTCATGTGAACCTCTGTTTAGGTGAATTTAGCTAGGCTATATATGTTAGCGCCAATTGAGATCAATGTGTTTATACGCTGATATCTCAGTTTATTGTTTACGACTATTGAAGGTCATTATCTATAATAATTTCAATAAAATCATAGCTATTAACCATTTGTGTTGCAAACGAATTGGTGTGTTTATACTTCAATAATCTGATTCTGAAAAGGGTGGTTATACGTCGCCAATAGCATGTTTGACCAATTAACACCTCCTCAATTTACTCTCACACTAATGCACAGATTAACAACGGCGGTTATTTACTGCTGCATGCTCAACCTACTGCAATGACTTCATGCTAGCAATATTCTGTGCTAGATAATAATTAACAAAATATCACAAATGTAAATTATTGAATGAGAATAGTTGTCATTAGTATTTGATGCTATATTGCACGCAATTTTATAGCGATAGATTGTTACTAGGTAAAGTGTCATGCATTTGAAGGTTACGAATATTGGGGTGTTAAGCCTACTATTACCAGCGTTGAGTGTCAGTGCTAATGAATCGGCTGTGAATTCGAATCAGTCAATTGAGAAAATAACTGTCATGGGGCGGGCACAGACCTTTTATCGTGAATCTTCTACGTCTGTTGGTGCCAAAGTTGAAACTGATATTATGGATTTACCACAATCGGTACAGGTGCTGAATGAACAGTTGATTGTTGACCAAGCGGCACGTGAAATCACCGACTTATATCGTTCTATTGCGGGGGTAAGCACTTACAGTTACTCGGGAGTGACCTTTCGTGGTTTTCGTGATGACAGCAATGTGTTTTATGACGGTGTAAGAGGCGACCCTTTTTCGGGATTCGGCGTACCGCAGTTATTTAATATTGAACGAGTTGAAGTGTTAAAAGGTCCTGCTGCTGCGTTATACGGTGGTGGAGAACCTGGCGGGATGATCAATTATGTCAATAAAAAGCCGAGCTTTGTCCAAGATACTGAAGTGACATTAACCACTGGTGATAACGATCGTATGGGCGGGTCAATTGATTCTAAAGGTGGTTTAACAGATTCAGTTGCCTATCGTTTAGGTGGTTTTTATGAACAAAAAGACAGCTTTCGTAATAATGCAGACTCTGAAAACACCGAGCTGACCGGTGGGTTATTATTTCAACTTGGCGATGATACAGCGCTCACAACCACCATTGATTATATCAAACAAGACTTAGGCGGTAATCGTTTACGTGGTGTTCCCGTTGACGATGAGGGTAATTTTTTAGTGGATCCAAGCTATAACGCGAATGAAAAATCCGACTATCAAAACCTTGAAGCAACAATATTACAAGCTAACTTACAACATCACTTTAGCGATGAGTTGAGTGTTAATACCATAGTGCGTTATCTGGATAACGAGCGCGTTCAGGGGTATCACGAATCACAAAGTTGGGTTGATGTTAATGGCGATGGTAAAGCAAATATTGATGATAAAACCATTAAACGTGAATATCGTAAACAATATCGCGCTAACCAAGAAGTGAGTGTGACGTCAGATTTTGTATATCGATTAGATACTGATATTGAGCAAACCTTATTATTTGGAGCAGATTATCATCACGTAAACAGCGATTATGATTATTGGCGTGCCCGTTACGAGGCTGACGGGGTGGCCAATCTCAACATTTTTGATCTTAATTACGGTGAAACAGATCCTTCAACTTATAACTTACAAGATCAACATCGTGATGGCACTAAAACCGAACGCGCGGGTTTATATGTTCAAGATCAAATTAGTTTAAGCGAGAAATGGTTGTTGTTGATGGGACTACGTTACGATCACTTTAACGATTTTGACAAAGAAACTGGCTTTGAGTTTAGTGATAGCCATGTATCACCGCGTGGTGGTGTTGTTTATAAATACTCCACCGATACGTCGTTATATATTAACTACGCTGAAAGTTTTAATCCGACCTCCCTTGGCGATCAAGAAACTGCAAGTAAAGACGCGAGTTTAGATCCGGAAATGGGCGAGCAGGTTGAGTTCGGTATTAAAAATCAGTGGTTTGACGGTAGTATGATGACCACGGTTGCTGTGTATCAAATTACCAAAAAAGATGTTGCCATGAGTAACCCTGACTATACCGGTCTTGATGATGGTATCCCTGCCTTGGTTAGTTTAGGGCATGTCGAAAGTAAAGGGGTTGAGTTTACTCTGGTGGGCGATATTACTGCCGACTGGACCATTATGGCCAATTATGCCTACAACGATGCCCGTGTTACCCAAGGCGATGTGGGCGATACTTATGCCGATGGCACTAAGTTTATTAATGCGCCGCGACATCAAGCGGGTTTGTGGACGCGTTATGAGATTGCCAGTTTGCAGTCTTCTATTGCATTAGGTGCCGACTATGTTAGTGAGCAAATCAGCGCGGATGCGCAGCGTGTTAAGCCTTATACTGTGTTTGATATGAGCTGGACAACTCGGTGGCAAGATACGCAATTTCAGTTAAATGTGAAAAACCTGTTTGATAAACAATATGCCGTGAGCGGTTTCTCTGAACGTAATGGTCATTTCCCTGGTGCACCACGAGAAGTGGTGTTGCAGGTATCACATCACTTTTAAACTAAGACGGTTAGTTGCAGTAGTATTTACGTGTTGTTGAATAAAAAGGAGTGAACAATTTATTGTTTACTCCTTTTTTGTTAAGCCGCTGCTTTACACGCTGGTTTTGTGGCCACCAGTTGAGAACATTTTTGGTCATCAAGTCTACATTGCAGCACATAAAGCATTAAGTGCTGACTACTTTGCGAAAGTTTATCGTAACTAAACGGTCTACCTACCGCTTTAAAAATGGTCCTTAACTTGGAATCTAAATTCCCAGGCATTGATGTCATTACCTGTGGTGATAGGGACGGCAATATCAACATGGGCTACGTTACCGTAGCTTGATTTAGGGGAGTAAATGCGCGCGCCGATGCCAACACTGCCAATAGGACCATTGACTTCATTTTGCTGATCTGTGCCGCCGCTTGCTTCGCCAATGTCAGCAAATACTGCCCAGCCTAATTCGGCCAGTTGATATAAGTTAATATTAGGGTAATAACGGATCTCACCAGTAAGTAACCATTGGTTGTCACCATGTTGATAGTCATTAGGGTAACCGCGCACGCCGGTTTCATCGCCAAGGGCAAAAGTTCGGTCAAGGTAATTATTGTGCGAAGTGGCAATGCGGGCCTTGGAGTAGGCCGTCCACTTTGGGCTAATTTGATGGAAAAATTCAGCCCCTAAACCGACATTATAAAAGTCCTGTTGACCCGTTTGAATATCGGTCTGGCCATCGATAGTCATGAGCAATAATTGATTGTCTTTTTGCCAGCCACGGGTACTTAGCATGGTTAAGTGGTAGCCGAGATCGGCATTATCAGCGACGTCATTGGTTTCTAATCCTAAACTGACCCTATGATGCCAGCCCAAATTAAAGTCTTCGTTTTTATTAATCAGGTGAATATTATTTAGGACTGTGAATTGATCTTGGACATATTCGTAGCTGATCCATGGATACATAAATTCACGATCATAAGGTAATGGTGACTGAGGATATAAGTCTATATTATTGAATTGATGTTGGTCTTGGGTAATACCGACACTGATACGATGCAATTGATCCGCTTGTTTATCGACTAACCAACCATAACCTAAGTTTGCATAATCAATAACATGCTCAAACTCGTTAATGTCTTGACCATTTTGTCTAATGGTATCAATGCGGGTGTCAGTTAACCACGACGCTGCATACATATTTTGGCTATCGAGGGTATAAAAGGGCTTATTAAAGGCAATTGAGGATGCTTGACCGTCACTGTTGTCGTAAAAATCAACCGACACATTCGCGTGTTTAAGCCATCTTACTGGAGCATCAAAAGCTAATTTATAACCGGTACGATCGGCACTTGATTGGTATTTTATTTTGGTTTTAACCCCTAATCCCAGTAGGTTATCTTCTTTCATACCAAAAGAATATTTAGTGTCGCCACCATTTTTGCTCAAGCTTACCGTGGGTAATAATGACCAGTTATCCCATGTTTCGACTAACACCACATCTTCAACATTATCGGTTGCCAATGGGTCTTTTCTGGCAATATTAATTTTAGCATCGCGAATATAAGATTCGTAACGCAACAATCGCTGCGCTTCTTGCAGATCTTTCTCGGTGATCTTATCGCCTTTTTCAAAGCTTAAGCTATTGAGAATGGTCGATTCTTTGGTGTTGATATGCAAATAGTTAGCCCAGCGATGTAAAAAGATAGCATCTGGTGCTGACTCATCAAAAATAGGGTGACTAACAATAACGATTTTAGCGACCTTATCAACAAGGTGCTTATTAGTTGTCGATTGCTCATTGATGTCAGAGTCATCGTTGGCGGTTAGCTGTGACTGAGTGGCTGCAACCTCAGCTTGAACACTCTGCGAAGTCAGCAGGATGAAGAAAATAAATGCTGCCATAAATATGATTGGCATAGCTTCGTCCTTATTTTTATTGTTATGTTTTTTTAAGAGGTCAGCAACAAAGGGTAATTGTTTCTAATATGAAATTATTATGTTGCCTCTTTGTTTTGTATCATACCTGAATAACATCATAGTCAAACATGTAGCTTAAATAAATATTTCATTTAGCCACTAAAAAGATAAGGGTATTTAGATTGTTAACAACATAAGGGCTGTATTTATCATGCCCTCATGCTGTTTGAAATATAATAATCGGAGGCTTACAAGGAACGGCGGGGAGGTACGATTACGTTGGCAAAAATGAGTCCTGCGATTAAGGACATAAAAATGAGGAATATTTGTGAGCCTAAATGGGCTTGATTCAGCATCGTTTCACCTGAGATAAGTGCATTTAAGCCGATATAAGTTTTGCTACCCGGAACAAGAATAACAATACCTTGGAGTAACGCAATCGACACTGGTGCCTTCATCCAACGGGCGTATAGATTCGAATAAATACCTACCGCGAGCGCGCCGACAAAAATGCCAATAGATTCACCTAAGTAGATACCGCCGAGCATGGCAGAGAAAAAAGCCACAATGCCAGCAAAAACCCCCCAAGGAGAGTCTTTTAAGCGTGCTTTAAAGATAATCACCAGTGACATAGACAATAGCGGTACAGCAGACCAAATCGCCCAGCGCGGCAGTGGTATCGGTTCGACATAAATGGTTTCGCCAAATATCGCTTTCCCTATGGTCATGCCAAGCACTGCACCAAAATACAGTTTAAACAACTGCATGACAGCATCCATGATACGTGCAGTACCCGAGATTAAGTCGCGGGCGGCAAGCTCCGCTAAGCCAAGCGTGAGCGCAAGACCAGGAACAAAAATAATAATCCCCGATAAAATGGTCACAGGTAAATTGATACTCGGGTCAAATTGCGCAATCCCTGTTGCCATGATAGCGCAAACGACCGCCGCCATAGGCTCAAGCATTTCTGCAATACGTTTTGAACGTTCAGCCCAAAAAACGAGGCTGTATACCAGTAAGCCTAAAATAGCCGACCAAAAAACGTCATGCCAACCGGTACCCATTAACATGGCAAAGGCACCCGCACTTGAGCCAAAAGCTAATAAAGTGAGTTTATGGCCATAAGGATTGGGTTTATTGGCAATTTCTTCTAGGCGCTCTAACGCTTCTTGCAGAGTGCGCTGGCCAGAACTAAGCTCTTCCACTAACTCAAAAGTGCGTGCTAATGAACCTAAATCGAGGTCACCAGGTTTGACGCGAGCGACATGGTTATACTCTTGTTCAGTATCGTGTTGCAGTACAAAAGTCATCGAAGTCGGTGATATTAAAAAGTAACCTTCAATACCGAGCGTGCTACATACCGTTTGCAAGTGGGATTCTAAGCGATACGCAGGCGTACCAAACTTATGTAAGTATTTTCCTAACTTAATAATAAATCGGCGTTTTTCTAAAAAATCCTGATTATCCACTGGGCGATAGTCACTCTTGTTAGGGTGTTGAGCTAGTTTTGGCGCGAATATTAACCGATTAAGGCGTGTGTTTACAGCCAAACTGATCCAAAATGTTGGTATAGCATCAATATGTTAAAGATTGATGTAATAACAATAATATAGTCGACTCAAGGAATAACACATGACATTGATGATATCGGGTTTATACGCGGGTTTAACGGCGGTATTGGTTTTAGCATTATCGTACAAAGTGGTTAAATTTCGTCGCGCAAATAAAATAGGTATCGGTGATGGTGGTCACCAAGGATTATCGATTGCGATTCGAGCGCATGGCAATTTAATTGAAAATGCACCCATAGTACTTATTTTGTTAGCGTTGGCTGAATTAAATGGTATGCCAGTTTACTTGATACATTGTTTGGGCACCGCTTGGATTGTGGCGCGCTTATTACATGCAATTGGGTTAAATCAAGGCCAAGGTGGTTATCATTTTGGCCGTTTTTGGGGCGTATTAATCACGTGGATTGTGCTATTAACCTTAGCGGTTGCTAATATTGGCTTCTTTCTTGGGTTATAACATTGAAAGCATAAGGGAATAGCAATATTCCCATGCGTTTTACAAGGTTATAAAAGGATAAAAATATTTCACTTTTGATGTTTTTTTAGTCACACTTAGTGTCGCTGTACTGCTATACTCCGCGTCCGTTAAATTCAGCCGTAGGCTGATGTTGTCATCGGATCAGTTAGACTGGTTTTCCCCATTTATGTAGGTCATATACATGCAAGTTGAGTCAACGTTATTTAATTATCCAAAGTTTTGGGCTGAATGCTACGGAACTGCACCTTTTTTACCTATGTCTCGCAAAGAGATGGATATTTTAGGTTGGGATAGTTGCGATATTATTGTCGTGACTGGCGACGCGTATGTTGACCATCCTAGCTTTGGTATGGCGGTGATTGGGCGAATGTTAGAAGCTCAAGGTTATCGTGTGGGTATTATTTCGCAGCCAGACTGGTCAAACAAAGAAGACTTTATGCAGCTAGGTCGTCCAAATCTGTTTTTTGGGGTAACCGCTGGCAACATGGATTCGATGATTAACCGTTACACAGCAGACCGCAAGTTACGTCATGATGATGCCTATACTGCCGGAGATATTGGTGGTAAACGCCCAGATCGTGCGGTAACCGTGTACACCCAGCGTTGTAAAGAAGCCTTTAAAGATGTACCTGTTGTGATTGGCGGCATTGAAGCCAGCTTACGCCGTATTGCTCATTACGATTATTGGTCAGATAAAGTCCGTCGCAGTGTGATTTTTGACGCCAAAGCCGACATTTTAATTTACGGCAATGCTGAACGACCATTAATGGAAGTTGCACGCCGTATTGCTGCGGGTGAAGCCATTGGCGATATTGATGATGTTCGTGGTACCGCAACAATGCGTAAAGAACCTATGCCCGGTTGGCGCGGCATGGATTCACGCAAAATTGACCAACTACATAAAATTGAGCCATTACCTAGCCCATATGGTGCTGATGATGTTGGTTGCAGTAATTTATCTGGTCCAACAGACGAAAAGATTTTTGATAACGATGCGCCCAAAGCCATTAGCGTGCAACCGCCGCGTCCAAAGCCATGGGAAAAAACCTATGTGCTGCTTCCTGCCTATAACAAGGTCAGCGAAGATAAGTATTTGTATGCCCACGCCTCGCGTATTTTGCACCAAGAGCAAAATCCGGGTTGTGCCCGTGCCTTGTTTCAACCACATGATGCCAACCGTGGTGTATGGGTAAACCCACCAGCGTGGCCATTAAACACTGACGAAATGGATGCGGTATTCGATTTACCGTATCAACGCATCCCGCATCCGATGTATGGCAAAGAAAAAATCCCAGCTTACGATATGATTAAGACGTCGATCAATATCATGCGTGGTTGTTTTGGTGGTTGTTCATTCTGTTCGATTACCGAGCATGAAGGGCGAATTATTCAAAGTCGCTCGCAAGAGTCGATCATCAAAGAAATTAAAGACATTCAAGAAAAAGTGCCAGGTTTTACCGGTGTTATTTCTGACTTGGGTGGCCCAACGGCAAACATGTACCGTTTAGGTTGTACCAGTGAGAAAGCAGAGAAAACCTGCCGACGTTTATCGTGTGTGTTCCCGTCTATTTGTGGCCATCTGGGCACCGACCATAAACATACCATTGACTTATACAAAGCGGCGCGTGAAGTACCTGGCATTAAAAAAGTGCTAATCGCTTCGGGTGTGCGTTACGATTTGGCTATCGAAAACCCAGAATATATTCGAGAGTTAGCTAAACATCATGTGGGTGGTTATTTAAAAATTGCCCCAGAACATACCGAAGAAGGCCCACTCAGTAAAATGATGAAGCCAGGTATGGGAACCTATGACAAGTTTAAAGAGCTGTTTGATAAGTTTTCTAAAGAGGCGGGTAAAGAGCAGTTTTTAATTCCGTACTTTATTTCGGCGCATCCTGGTACTACCGATGAAGACATGGTCAATTTGGCATTATGGTTAAAAGGCCAGAAGTTTAAATTGGATCAAGTACAAAATTTTTATCCATCGCCGATGGCCAATGCGACCACGATTTATCATACCGAACTTAACTCACTGAAAAACATTAAACATGACAGTGAACAAGTGACAGTGCCGAAAAAAGGCCGTCAGCGTAAATTACATAAATTTTTGTTACGTTACCACGACCCTGTAGGCTGGCCGATGATCCGTGAAGCCTTAGTCGCCATGGGTAAAGAGTCGTTAATTGGTAATGGTCCAAATCATTTGGTACCACCAGAAACGCGTAACGAGCAAACTAAAGTGAAGTGGGGCCAAAAGCCGTCGCTTAAAGCAAAAGAACAAGGCGGCCAAAAGGCGATGACCCGTTTTTCTGCCGATCAGTTTGAAGACCGTAAAGGTAACACTAAAGCGGATAAAGGCAGTGTTAAGCCAGTAGGGCAGAAACCAAAGTCTCCAGCTAAAGCTTCGGGTCAAGCGGCAAATGGGCAAGCACCCAAAAGCCAGGGAGCTAAGCGTCCAGCAAAAGCGACCACTTGGGCGACTAAGTCTAAATACGCTAAGTAAGCTAACACGTTAACTTATTGTCATAAAACCCGCATGAACATTTGCGGGTTTTGTTTTTCTAGCAGCAATAGATTCAATAACAAGGTAATGTGGGCTAATACTGTCGCTAATACTGTCGCTAATACTGTAGCGAATAGTCATAAGTGTTTTACACTATGACTCTTTATCGATTTAATCGTTTTAAAATCTAATTATTTGATAAACAAGGAATGATCATTATGCCAACGTTAATTAGGCTGAGCGGATACCTTAGTGGGGTATTACTGTGTGGTAGCACTATGTTGGTTAATCCTGCTTATGCCGCAAACTCGGTACAGCAACAGCAATTTTTTGAAGCGATTAGCGCTCTTTGTGGTAAAGCTTTTGCCGGTAAGATCACTGCTGGTGGCAGTGAAGGAGATGGCTTTAGTGGCAAACCATTAATTATGCATGTAAGAGAATGCACCGATCACCAGTTACGTATTCCATTTCATGTTGGTGATGATCACTCTCGCACTTGGGTGATAACTCAAACCGATACCGGATTGCGCTTAAAGCATGATCATCGCCATGAAGATGGCAGCGATGACAAAGTGACTATGTATGGTGGAGAGACCCGTGATACTGGCACAGCCAACTTGCAAACGTTTCCAGTAGACGATGAGTCTATTGCCAACTTTAAGCAACATGGCTTAACGCAATCGGTTACTAACGAGTGGCAAATGATGATTGAAGCCAATACTTTTACTTATCGGTTAACCAGGGAAAATCGCGACTTTAAAGTTGAGTTTGATTTATCTCAACCAGTTGCATTACCACCAGCGCCTTGGGGATATAAATAGGTTTTTGACAAGTTTATCGGTTTTGCATGGCCTGCGGCCACTAGCGTTGTGGTGCTTCGCCCACACCAGAGTAAGTTAGTAGGTTGTCTTCTTACGCAGGCTAATTTAATCGTCATCCCGGTAATGTTCGTGAGCAGGGATCCAGGTTTGTACTTTTGCACTTTTGTATTTATGGCCTGCGGCCACTAACGTCGTGGCGCTTCACCCACACCAGAGCAAATGGGTAAAGCGCTTGTACCCCTTTGCAAACCCTCAGCGTTCCGGCAACATTTTCTGAACAGCGAAAAGGTCGCGACGGAAACTAATCTAGCTTTCGGCCTCGTTTGAATCCTGCTTCGGCCCATCTTGTAATAAGGAGTGAAAATGCTAACGCTTCCGATGGTACATCCTGTACCGCGAAAGCTAGTCTGATGTCCAGTCAGGTTCACGCATTCTTTTATAAAGAGTCTTCAACGTCCTCAAGTTCAGAGTTGAATCGGTCCATTTCCAAGTCAAGAAAACTAACTCGTTTGTGCCCCCAAAGTTTGTTGGCCTACGAATGAAGGTTTGGTATTTTTTATGATTGGTTGAGTGGTGTTTAGCTGAGTGGGTATTGGTTAAATGAGTTTGAAGCTTTTACCTTCAATGTAGTCAATCACTTGCAGTGGGCTTATGTGCAGATACTGCTTCGGGACGCTTTGCGCCATCCATGGCCGCTTAACGAAAATGTCCCTGTTTTCGATACCCTCAGTCGCATCTACACTGGATCATTCTATCTCTTCGATTTAGCTTCATTTGGTACGAATGTTAAGTTAAATGCTAACTTGTTTTTGACCCAAAACGTGTCAGTAAGGTATATCTTGGAGAAACTCATAACCGGGCAATATAAAAGCTATAAAATCGAAAACCTTTCTTAAAAGATGTAATTAGAAAAGGTGATTAGATACAAAGTTGTACAAAAAACTACTGTAAAACAGCGAATTTCTATAGCATAAAACATACCGATTAAAGTTTGATATGGCATCGCCCAAGTCTAATAAGCGATTTATGCGTCGCAAACAGCGCAACGCATAAATACTAAAACATTAACTGTAAAAGGAGCTTGTCATGCAGTATAAAAACACTCAGCTTGGAATCGCGATGATTTCTGTTATGGGAGTTGTAACATTAGTGCTTATCTTTGCTTCGGTAACTCAACCTACCGAACCTATTGGATTTGCGTATTTAATTGTAGGTTTGGTTTCAATTCTTTTTTCAGCATTAACAATCAAAGTTGAAGATGGAGAGATAAAATGGTTTTTTGGTCCAAAATTTTGGAATAAATCAATAAAGATATCTGAAATTGAGTCGGCGCAAGAGATAAGAACAAAATGGTACTACGGGCTTGGAATTCGGTTAATCTCAACTGGATGGTTATATAATGTTTCTGGTCTAACGGCTGTTGAATTAAAACTTAAAGATGGCACAACTGTTTTTCTGGGTACAAACGATCCAAAAAATTTAATAAAGGCTATTAAGCAAAGTAGTTAACTTGTGCTCGTTCCTTGCAAGTTTTAGCCAACTATTTACCGCCTTTTACAGTGCTCGCTATTAACTCATTTCTGTCCAAAAAGCGATCTGGTCTCTACTTAAAAATGGATAAATTCAACTCTGAACTTGAGGACGTTGAAGAAAATAGCGTGAGCTAGCCATGGATGGCGAGCTAGCTTTCGAGGGGAAGGGACGCCCCATCGGAAGCGTTAGCATTTTTGAATAAGGCCGAGGCAGGATTCAAATGAGGTTTCAAGCTGGATAAATTTCCGTTGCAATTTTTTCGCTGCCGTTGTTTGGTTAAACAGCGAAAATGTTGCCGGAACGGCAGGGGTGATCCAAGAGGGGATTGCTGTTGATCCTCTTTTGGCCCGTGCAGGGTGGAACCTTGCGATCTTAAGCGTTAGTGGCCACAGGCCATACCTTAAAAACCACTTATTCAAAATAATTCAGGCTGCCAATGGCAGCCTGAATGTTATGTACTTAAGAGTGTTAAGACTCGTCGCGGTTACTTACCATCAAAAGTAAATGACTGACCTGCTAGGGCGGCTTCAAACATTAATCCACCTTTAGCGGCGGTAAATATCGCCATGCCATTGATGTAGGCTGCAGTCGCAGCATGATTACTGCCAGCTTGTCCTGCACCCGCAGAATTACCTGTAGTGCCGACTTGAGCATTAGCACCAAGGTTAATCGCTACTGCTGACGCTTGAGCGCTAAACTCAAAACTGCCGCTGGTGAAATCATTGTATGCTTTGGCATCTTTAAAGAAGATTATTTCGCTATAGGCCTGTCCGCCTAGCTGAAAACCGATTGATAGCTGGGTTAATGTAGAATCACCCATATAAGAGCCTGCCTGATACACTCGACCGTTACCATAAGCAGCACCAATACCTATTCCCCCTTTGGCGACACTGGGGAAGATTGCATAACCATAAGCTGAATCAAATAAATGTCGGCTTTCGTTGGCTTTTTTAAAATTGGTAGTTGCATCGTTATAAGCTGCTTCGTCAGCAAAACTAGGAGCTGAAAACGCGAAGCTTATTAATACGAGAAAACTGGAAAACACTAAGCTAATTGAACGTTTCATAAATAACCTCGGTGACTATATTGTCATGATAAAACTGGCCTTAGAGTAGCATAACCCTTACATAGCGTGCGTTAATAAACATTTATATTCTGCTACTCGCAATACGCTCTTAAGCATAATGTTAACGTGAGACATGCGCCGTTAGTCTTTTTTATCACTGCTATTTTTAGTCGCGTATTGACTGGTATCGCGTCCATCTTTATTGGTCATTAACTGCTGTAAATAGGTGATTTCTTCATCGTCTAGTAGCGAATGAGCTTTAAGTTGCGACTGTGACGTATCATCTTTGCTGCTGGCGTTGAGTGCACCGCGCAAATAGGCTGATCGTGTGACTTGATGGATACCATACAAGGCAAACACATAGACTGTGAATAGAAGGCTTAATTGAGTTACTGCTTGAATTAACAAGGATACTGAATCACCTAAGTAAAATGGTAAGTATACCAATACAATTCGCAGCACCCAATTAATCAAAATACCTATGGTTAATACGCTTAACCAGCGAAAACGAATAACTTGTAAGTTAGGTTGCCTACTGGCTAAATATTGTGGTCGATAGCGTGATAACAAGCGATAAATCGCCCAAGAATAACCCATGGTTTGCAGCATTAATAATAGGGGTAAAATGACTGCTAGTAGGTTAATCGTGTTTAACTCAGCGAGTGATGTAATAGTGTTTTGTAAGTTTTTAGGGGCGATACGAATATGAAACAAGATGGCTGAACTGGTGACTAAGGCAGCAAGAATAGCCCCGCCAAAATGTTTAATGATCAGTGGTTGGTAGTCTTGTTCGGTTAAGCTGCTTTTACAATATAAATACAGCATGGGCATGAGTAAAAAATAGATTGGAATGAATAACGTTAGGGCCAAATGGATTGGTATTGGAGCTGTTTCTTGTGTTAGCAACCCGGTTAAAAAATAACAACCGATGAGTAAAAATATTCCCGCGAGTAGGCTATGGCTGCGAGTGCTGCTTTGATAAATATAATGAACATACACGCCCACTCCAAGGCAATGAATGCCTCCGAGTAAGGAAAGCCACCAGTATGTTTGAATAAATAAATCGTTAAATTGGTTCATTTTCACTCTCTTGGACGACAGTGAATACTAACCTACTTTCTGCAAAGCAAGTAGTTTACGATTGTTAACCTTGCTTAACTTTGCGAAAATGTCTGTTTGAGGCTTTTTCTGGTGGTAAACCTGGTGCAGGTTTACGCTCAGCAAGTAAATGCTTAATCGCCATAATGGGATGTGGTAATAACATTCTTGGCCCAGCAAACATCATAATTTCACGGGCTTTTTGTTTCATTTGGGGCTTGTAGCAGTGTACTGGGCATTTATTACACGTTGGTTTTTGTTGGCCGTAGGGGCAACGATCTAAACGAGTGTTGGCATAGCTTAGAAACTCACTACATTGTAGGCACACATCTCTGGCTGGTTTGAGTGGGTGGTGCACTTTACAGTAGATTTCCACCATAGCTTGCATAGTGCGAAACTCATAGAGTAATTGGTCACTCAATAATTCTGCTTCAGCCATAAGGTTATCCTCGATTTAATACCTTAGTAAAATAGTCTGATATTGGCAGTGTAAGCTCGATGATAACAGCTGACAAACTGAGTGTGGTTAACTTTGATATTCGGCCCAAAATTAACTTTATATGAGGTTAAGATCGCAAATATGGGGTTAAGATCGCAAAAAAGATTGAACCAGTGCTCAAATGATCGGCTATGTATGCCTTTTTACAGATTAAAATAGATAAATAGTCGCTTTTATAGTGTACATTGAAATAATAATGGTAGATGCTTAAAAAAACAGCACGCTATCATTAACCCTTTACATTACCTCACAATAAATGTCGTTGTGAGTGAGAACAAATAGTGTGTTATGGCACTTAATCAGCAAGGTGGAAGCCTAATGAAGATCATTTTAATGCTCGTATTGGTTGCAATTGCTCTGTACCTATACAGACGCACTCAAGCAGTGGCAAAACAAGAACTTGATAAAACCGATAGCAATGCCACTGCGCATTCGTCATCATCTGAAGTTGCTCAACCGTCATCGCCAGCCGCTACCGATACGACGGTTGCAGAGCATAAGGAATTAGATAAACCGGCAGCTGATGTCGTTTTAGGCGATTCTGTTATTAATGCCCCTCAGAGCACATCGGCTACATTGGTCGATGAACCAAGTACAACCGCTAATACTTCGCCTGTCGATACTCAACAAGCAGAACTCACTACCGAGCCAGATGCAGAGCTAAATGATTCTGAAATCACAGAAACCTTGAGTCATGCTAAGAGTCCATCAGTTAACGCTTCTCCTGTCGATACTCCAAAAATAAAGCTCACGACCGAGCCAGATGCTGAGCTAAATGATTCTGAAACTACAGATACCTTGAGTCATGCTAAGAGTCCATCAGTGAACGCTTCACCTGTCGAAACTCCAAACGTAAAACTCACGACCGAGCCAGATGCTGAGCCAAATGATTCTGAAACTACAGAGAGCTTGACTCATGCTGAAACTGGATCAGCGGATACATCTGCGACTGCAGTGTCGACTCTCCAAGCTGGAGGATTGAGTTTGGAGCCCGCTAAAGGCGATTGGGCTAGTGAGAGTTTGCAACAGCAGGTTGAAGTAGCCAACAATGCCACAGATCTTCAAGGTCAGCATGATGGTTTAGTCAGTGTGATTAACCATTGTTATAAAATGCGTAAGCAAGCTGATTATTGCCAATATGGCGCAGCATTGCAGCTAACCTATTTAGAGCTCTATCGCTCACTGCATCAGCAACATGTGGCTCAAAAAAATACTGACGATATCAAAGCGCCAGTGTTTATGCAGTTATCAACCTTGTTAAATGATGTTGGTCAATTTGATGAAGCGCTTAAGGTGTGCCAGCAAGCACTTGAATACCAGTTAACTGATGGAACTGTCACTGGGTTTGAAGGGCGAATAAAACGCATCGAAAAAGCTAAAGCTAAAGCGAGCTAATAGGCTAATCAATACTGTTGCATGGATATCAGGTATGATATTCAAAAGGAAAGCGGACCTTGGTTCGCTTTTTTGTTGCTTCAGATCCAATGATTTTAAGGTTTAAAATGATATTAATGACCCGTACATTGACTACAATATTGCTGATAACTGCCACGCAAGTCTTACTTGGCGGGTGTATGCGTACTCCAGAATGGACCTTATTTTATGTGGCTGACCACACGCCTGTGCCGACGCAAATTGTCCTGCAAGAGCATATTTCTGGTTATTACGATTCATTAGAACAATGCCAAGCTAAAGGTGCAGGAATGTTACGCTTACAGGCATCATCATTGCCAGCAGAGAAAGCTTTTGCTTGTGGTGAACAGTGTCAGGTAAATGAACAACAGCAATTACAATGTAAAAGTCAGGTTGTTGGTGCTGTATATGATGCACTTTAAGCAAGATTTTTTTGAACAATTAGACGGATTTTATTCACAAGTTTATCCGCTACCCATCAGCAATCCTCATTGGCTTGGTTGGAGTGATGACGCCGCGAAACTGATTGGATTACAAAAACCTAATAATGAATTGCTGATGCAGTTATCGGCTAACTATGCCGCGCCTGGCGCCAGTTATTATGCGCAAGTATATAGTGGTCATCAATTTGGCGGTTACACTCCCAGATTAGGCGATGGTCGCTCAATTATATTAGGTGAAGCTATTGGCCCTAATGGTGCTTGGGATGTCGCGTTAAAAGGTGGCGGCCCAACACCTTACTCTCGCCAAGGTGATGGCCGGGCAGTAATGCGCTCTGCGGTGCGCGAGTTTTTAGTATCAGAAGCGCTTGCGGCGCTTAATGTGCCCACAAGCCGCGCATTAGCCGTTATCGGTTCCGACTTACCTGTATGGCGTGAAAGCCAAGAAACAGCAGCTATTACGGTACGCCTGGCTAAAAGTCATATTCGTTTTGGTCATTTTGAATATTTTTTTCACAGTGAAAGCGGTGATGCTGGTAAGTTGACTCAATTAGTGAATTTTACGATTCAGCAGCACTTTACCCACTTATCCGCCGATGCTGCGGGTTATAAACAGTGGTTTTATGAGGTGGTGCAATCTACTGCAAAAATGATTGCCCATTGGCAGTCCATCGGTTTTGCTCACGGGGTAATGAATACCGACAATATGTCGATACTCGGTGACACCTTCGACTTTGGCCCCTTTGCATTTTTAGATACTTTTAAAGAAAACTTTATCTGTAATCACTCTGATCACGAGGGCCGTTATGCATTTGGCCAGCAGCCCGGAGTAGGTCTATGGAACCTTAAACGTTTAGCCCAAGCACTCTCGCCCATTATTGATGCTGATGATTTAATTGCGGCATTAAATACTTATCAAACTGAATTAGTTAACCAGTATTTAAGCCTAATGCGCGCCAAATTAGGGCTGCCTCAAGCGAGCATTAACTCAAATATATGCACTCAGGCGGCTCAAGCTGAGCTGGATCAGCAAGATTTACAGCTCGTGGGGCAGTTAACTGTTTTACTGGAAGCGAATCAACTTGATTACACCAATAGTTTACGTCGTGTGGGTCAAATTGACCCGAGTAGCTCTTATTGTACTTTACGTGATGATATGGTCGATCTTGCAGGCTTTGATACTTGGTATCAAGCTTATCAAAAGCGAGTGGGTGAAGTGGCAGATGTCAATGCGTGGCAAGATGATCGCAATAGTGTTAACCCGAAATACATTTTGCGTAATTACCTCGCGCAAGAGGCCATTATTGATATAGAAGAAAGTGGCGATAACAGTAAATTATTACAACTCCAACAATTGTTAAGTCGTCCTTTTGACGAACAGCCCGAGATGGAAGATTTTGCTAAACGCCCACCAGAATGGGGACAAGGCCTAATTATGTCTTGCAGCAGTTAATTGAATTATTTTAGTCGAGTTAATTTATGAAATTATTGTCAGCCCAATTAGATCCCGCAGCATTAAGTCTTATTATTAAAGCTGAGGTGGATTTTGAGCAGTTTGAACGATTTGCAGAACCGCTGGCGGCGGCACTTGATTGCGAAATCCGTGAGCGCCAATGGGGCGCAGATCGCCACCAATGGTTGCTGAACTTTGAAGGCAGTCCTCTATGGTTACATTATGAGTTTTATGGTGATATTTGTTGGATATCTACCGATAGCGCTGCAGAATTAGACGTACTAGCGTTTTTGTTAACGCTACTTGCTCCACATATTCAAACGACTAAAGAAGGCATACATGGATAACCGTACGGGCGCAGAATTTCATTTTCAGGCACTGAGACCCGATCTCATTCTTGATGCCATTGAAAGCATTGGTATCTTCCCTGAGACGGGATTATTAGCGCTAAACAGTTACGAAAATAGAGTGTATCAGTTCCGTTGTGACCAAGGGAGGCGCTATGTGGTCAAGTTCTATCGACCACATCGTTGGAGTAATGAGCAAATTCAAGAAGAACATGATTACGCCTTGGCTTTAGCGGCCGAAGATATTCCTATTGCTGTTCCTGTGGTTATCGAGGGTAAAACCTTATTTGAGTATCAAGGTTATCGTTTTGGACTATTCCCCTCTATTGGTGGTCGGGCATTTGAAGTTGATAATTTAGATCAACTCGAATCGGTGGGCCGTTTTATTGGGCGAATTCATCAGTATGGTGCAACACAACCTTTTAAGTACCGTGAATCGCTAACGCCGGAGATTTTGGGAGATGAGTCTTATCGCTATTTACGTGAAAGTGATATGGTTTCAAGCGCGATGCAAACGGCTTTTTTTACCGTAGTTGAGCAGGTCTTAGATAAAGCCAAGCAGATATGGCAGCAACATCGTTTTACGCCTATACGCCTGCACGGAGACTTGCACCCTAGTAATATTTTATGGACCCCAGACGGCCCCGGATTTGTTGACTTAGACGATGCCAGGCAAGGCCCAGCAATACAAGATTTGTGGATGATGTTAACTGGTGATCGCCATCAACAGTTGTTGCAGCTTGATATTTTATTAGAAGGCTATCAAGAGTTTTGTGATTTTGATGCTAAACAGCTGGCTCTGATTGAGCCGTTAAGGGCTTTCAGGATGGTGCATTATAATGCGTGGTTAGCCAAACGCTGGCAAGACCCAGCATTTCCAATGAATTTTCCATGGTTTGGTGATATAAAGTACTGGGAACAACAAACGCTAGCGTTTAAAGAGCAGTTATCTACGCTCAATGAACCTCCGCTGAGTTTACCCAGTTTTAATTAACAATATTTCATAATCACTACCTAATCGTATTTAGTTACAAATACAATTAGCTAGCAATTGAGTTACAGGCTAACGCTAGACTATGATAGAGCCAGCGTATTTATATTTTGCCTATTAGAAGGAAGTAAAATGAAAAAAGCATTACTGATGGCTGCTGCACTCTTGCTAGCGCCGATGGCTGCGATGGCTGCCGATTATAAAGAAGGTGTTCATTACACTGTGATTAGTGATGGCCCTGAAACTGCCAAGCCAGAAATTACTGAGTTTTTCTCCTTTTACTGCCCACATTGTTTTAATTTTTCTAAAACTGTGGTGCCTAAAATAGAAGCGACTTTACCTGAAGGCGTAAGCTTTAATCAGGAACATGTTGAGTTTATTGGTCGTGAAATGGGTGTTGAAATGTCTCGTGCATTTGCAGTTGCGCAGCAGCTTAATGTTGAGAAAAAAATGGAAGCAGCTTTGTTTAGCGCTATCCATGAAAAACGCCAGCAGTTCACCCGTCCTGATGATATCAGAGCGATATTTATTGCTAATGGCATAGATGGTAAAGCTTATGATGCCGCAGCAAAATCATTTATGGTGAATGCCAAGATGTCTAAAATGAAGCGTGATACTGAAAATGCGAAAATTTCAGGTGTGCCTTCATTGGTTGTTAATGGTAAATATCGTGTTGAAACAAGCTCAATTAAATCTTATGACGAGTTAATTGATATTGCATATTACTTAACGTCTATGAATAAAAAGTAGTGTTAACTGCTGATATTTTAAAAGGAGCTTAGGCTCCTTTTTTGTTGCCTGAATATTTGTGATTTAAATGCTGGCAAGGGCCAGTCGTCACTTATTCGCCTGTAAAAGAGCTTGGTCGCATTATTTATAGGGAGTGTATTGTGGTGGGGGAGCGGATATTACGTTACGGCAAAAACGTTAATCAAAAGACTGTAAGTAAAAAGTGTCAGGCAAAAAAAAACCGTATGTCTATAAAAGACGATACGGAGATGAGTTAAATAACTCTTTTTTACCCTGAGTAACATTAAAGATCCTAACATGGCGTCAAAATATTGGCAAGCGGCATTAAAGTGTCGTTTTGTTTTTGGATTGATCAACCTGATAAAAAATAGCGTATTGATGAAACTCTTCCGCAGGCGCGTGGTCTAATCTTTTGACATTAACCTTGTAGTGGCTCAACTAGAAAACTAAACAAAAAGTGAATAGTCGTGTTAAGTGGTTTTATCGACGCTTTAGACTTCTATCTGTCGAGTTATACATAACTTATTGTCGTTATTTCATCGCAATTTACATATGTTATCTTGTTGGAGGAAATCGTATGAGAAGGTTCCCTGTGTATGCACCTAAATTGATTGTTAAGCATGCGAGGATTTTTTTGAGTGGTGTTATCTGGGTAAAAGACTTAGGGTTACTTGAGTTTGATAAGGGCCGCTTTTTACAGACGAAAAAAAGCCTGCCAAAAGTTAAGCAGGCTATCAGCGAACTAAATGCCTTGATTGAAACACAATCAAAGCAGTATCAATCCATTTAGATTTCGTTATTCAATAAACCAACAAGGCCGTTGACCTTATCACTCCAAGAGTTTAGGTCCTGCTGCAATTGTTGGTTTTTTTGTGTCAATTCTTGCTGCTGTAATACTAATGCTTCATTCTTTTGCTTCTCTTCATCAAGCTCCATTTTTAGTAGCTCAATATTTTCGAGAGTTGCCTGGATTTTGTTTTCCAGTTGGGACAATAATTCAAGGCTCATGGGGAGTCCTATACGTTTCTGGATGGAATCCCGATTCTAGCAGTGACAAGGCCTATAGGAATAGCCTTTAAAACTAAGTGGCTAAAATATATTCAATAAATCGTACTATATTGTACTTTATCTGAGATCGCGCTATTTTCATCTGCCCTCTATGGTAATAAAAGACTTAGTTATGATAATTACTCGACACGATGTCAGTGAGCGAATGAGCAGTATTGTGATCCATAATGATACTGTTTACCTGTGTGGCCAAGTTGCAAATGATAAGTACGCAGACATTAATACTCAAACGGCGAGCATGCTTGAACAGGTTGATCGTTTACTGGCACAAGCTGGTAGCCGACGCGATCATATTTTATCCGCGACTATTTACCTCAAAGACATGACAGATTACGATGCTATGAACCTAGTATGGGATAGTTGGTTGCCAGCGGGCCATGCTCCTGCAAGAGCATGTGTGCAAGCTGCGATTGCGGAGCCGGAATACTTAGTTGAAATATCAGTGATTGCCGCTGTGGTAAACGAGTTATTGCCTTAAGTCAGTGATTAGCCTTAATGGATTCACTTTGATTAATAAGCGCGCGATGAAAATCAGACATGCACTGACAGTTTGTCTGTTGCAATTTGAATAAATATATTGATGCTTGTTACGTTCAATTGACGTATTTTGATTTAGGATATATGGCTGCGACTTGACATTAATCTCTAGCCTCCATAGTCTGCAAGCTCAGTTTTTAAGGTGGTATGCAATGGACATAAAATATAATTTAAAATCAGCGTCAGAGCGCCGCACAGAACCCTTTAAACCAGAAGGTGATGTTGGTTTTGGTCGACTTCGTACTGATCACATGTTTTTAATGGATTACCGTGATGGTCAATGGTGCGATCCGCGCATAGTGCCTTATGGTCCTTTTGAAATGGCGCCAGGTGCAATGACATTGCATTATGGCCAATCGATTTTTGAAGGTGCAAAAGCATTTATGCATGAAGACGGTGAGATTTATACTTTCCGTTTAAATAAAAATGCTGAGCGTATGAATCGTTCTGCCGATATTGTGTGTATTCCAAATATCGATGAAGCGATGCAAGTAAAGGCGATTAATGCCCTTATTGATGTTGATCGTTTGTGGTTCCCGCAGCAAGATGGTGCCTGTTTATACATTCGACCTTTCATTTTTGCCACTGAAGATCGCTTGTCTGTTAGCCCAAGCCAGCAATACACTTTTTGCGTCATGTTAAGCCCATCTGGTGCTTATTATGCTTCTGGGGTTAATAATGGTATTCGCTTATTAATTACGACTAAGTTTCACCGTGCTGTTTCTGGTGGTACGGGAGCGTCAAAGGCTTCGGGTAACTATGCCGCTTCTTTACGTGCAGGAAAAGCGGCAGCTGAATATGGTGCTGCGCAAGTGCTGTATCTAGATTCAACCAACACTCAAATTGAAGAAGTTGGCGCAATGAATCATTTTCATATTTTAAAAGACGGTACGGTGATTATTCCGACATTTACCGATACGATTTTAAAGTCAATCACCTCGCAATCAATTCTTGAGTTGGGCGATTTACTTGGATGTGAAGTGAGGCAAGAAACTGTAATGTTAGATAAGTTTGTTGCTGATATTGAGTCTGGCGAAATTATTGAAGCGGGCGGTTTTGGTACCGCTGCAGTAGTATCACCTGTTAGTTCATATATTTTTGAGGATGGACGCATTATCACAGTCGGTGATGGTAATGTTGGGCCTAATATCAAACGTATCTATAAAGTATTTACTGAGTTACAAAAAGGCCATATTCCTGCACCAGCAGGCTGGGTAAAGCGTATTGAGCGCGTTGCTCCATAGTTTAGCTTATTATGTTTATAATAATAAAAGCTCCCTTGGGAGCTTTTATTTTATCTTAAAAATGACGAGTGTCAGTTTTGTCGTATGTTAATAAAGTCATGCAGTCATCGGCACTTAAGGGTTTACTGAGTAAGAAGCCTTGAACTTGATCACAACCGCCTTCACGTAAGAAATTTAATTGTGCTTGGGTTTCTACACCTTCAGCAACAACGTTAAGATCTAAACTGTGGGCTAAAGTAATAATCGCGCTAGTGATGGCGGCATCATCAGGGTCTTCAGTGATATCACGCACAAATTCTTTATCAATTTTTAAGGTATCAATAGGGAAGCGCTTTAAATAGCTTAAGCTAGAGTAACCAGTACCGAAATCATCAACAGCAATAGTTAACCCTAGTGCCTTTAATTGCGCCAATATCGCTACAGAATCTTGAGGATTGCCCATGATCATTGATTCTGTTAATTCGAGCTCTAGGGCGCTTGCTGGTAATCCAGAGACGGCTAATGCGACCTCTATGATAGAAATTATATCGGCTTTTAACTGTCTAGCCGAAAGGTTTACCGCGACAGATATATGCTCAAAACCAAGCGCATGCCATTGTGCCAATTGACTACAGGCTTGGTTAATCGCCCAGTGACCAATCTGGTTAATGATACCCGTTTCTTCTGCCAGCGGGATAAACTCAACTGGTGAAATAAGCCCTAGCTCTGGACTCTCCCAACGCATTAAGGCTTCAACGCCGATAATCTTTTCAGTTTTAACATCATATTTAGGTTGATAAACCAAATATAATTCGTTGTCTTGAATCGCCTTTTTTAGCCCTGCTTCTAATTGAACATAACGTGTTGCATATTGGTTTAACTGTTCAGTATAGAATTGGAAATTGTTTCGCCCCAATGATTTAGCATGATACATGGCTGTGTCGGCGTACTTAATCAACGATGTAGTATCTTTAGCATCTTCTGGATACAAACTGATACCAATTGACGGTGAGATCGTCAGTACTTTATCGTCTAGTAAGAATGGGGTTTGAAATGCATGTAACACTTTTTCCGCAATAATAGTGGCCGCTTTAGTTTTAGCCACGCCTTCTAAAATAATGGTAAATTCATCTCCGCCCAAACGAGCAACCGTGTCGCCATCTCGTACAGCATTTTGTAGACGATGGGCGACGGCTTTAAGCAGCAAATCACCAATATGGTGGCCCATTGAGTCGTTAATATGTTTAAATCGATCGAGATCTAAAAATAATAATGCCACGATACTATTGGCGCGATGGGCTTTGGTTACTGCTTGATTTAGTCGGTCTTGAAACAGAGTGCGGTTAGGCAGTCCGGTCAGTGGATCAAAGTTAGCCAATACACGTAAATCTTCTTCAGCTTTTTTACGTGCGGTAATATCAGTAAATACTGCAACAAAGTGACTGGTTTCACCTTTATTATCGATGACTTGGTTGATCTCTAACCATGCAAGAATACCGCGTCGGTCGCGAGTTCGAATATGAATTTCACCAGCCCAATGTTTGTGTCTTAGTAGCTGGGTTTCAACAGCATTATAAAATTCTCGAGACTGCTTACCCATGGTCAAAAATAAGAAGTGCTTGCCAACAACATCACGGTGTTTAAAGCCAGTTATACGGCTAAACGCAGGGTTGATTGAACGGATTTGGTAATCCAACTCGCCGACGACAACGGCTTCGTTCATACTGAATAATACTTGTGATGACAGTTTAAGTTCATTTTCGGTAATTTTACGACTCGTAATATCTTTATGTGTTCCCGCCATCCGTATGGGAATATTATTGTGATCACGTTCAACGATTTGGCCCCGGTCTAGTACCCAAGCCCATTCTCCAGGTTTAGTTTCAACACGGTACTCAGCTTCAAAAAACTCACTGTCGCCATTGAGATGTTCGTTAAGCAGTTGTTGAACCCGAGGCTTATCTTCTGGATCAATATTTTTAATCAATAGTTGATCTGTTAATGATAAATTCATCGGCTCAATCATATTAGTGCGATAAACTTTATCGTCCTTAATATTCCAATCCCACATACCGTCGCCAGAAGCCCAAAGCGCTAATTTGAGACGCTCTTCAGATGCGCGGATACTGCTGTCAAACTCGCGTTGTTTAGCTCGTTTTTTCTTTCTAGTCGAAAAAATCCAAATAATAATAAATAACCCGAATGTGGCATAAAGTGCATAGGCCATCTTGGTCATGTAAATAGGCGGGATGACGGATACATTTACATTTAGTGTATATTGACTGTATCTATTGGTTCCCAGAGCATGGCGAACCATTAAGGTGTACTCACCCGGCGGTAAGTTCGTATAAGTGATGTCATTGCCGTTAGATAACTCATGCCAATCACTATCATAGCCGTCTAAAAAGTAACTAAAACGGTTTAATCCAGGGTAATTAAAATTGAGTGAGCCGATTTCAAAACTGATCAGTTGTTGTTCATAAGGCATGACAATGTGAGGTGCATGGCTTAAGTCGAGAATAGGATGCTGGTCTTCACCTACGGTGTATTTCGTTAGCGCCAGTTTATTCTCCGCTCTCTGAGTGGGAATCGTGCTGGGGTTAAACTGATTAAGCCCTCTAATACCGCCAAACCATAAGGCGCCATTCGCCTCTTTAAATTTGGCAGTACCATTAAACTCGTTAGCTTGTAGACCTTCGAATTTATTATAGGAAATAAAGCTCTGAGTACTTGGAGTAAATCGTGAAATTCCTGAGTTAGTGCTGAGCCACAAATCGTGAGCGTCATCTTCTAAAATGGCATAAACCGTATTGCTACTGTTATCCGCGTTAACGTCCATCCGTTCAAATTTAAATGTACCGTATTCAATTGTTAGCTTGTCTATACCACCATGGGTTGCTACCCAAAAATCACCGTTATCGGCCAGTAAAAAGTCTCTAACACGGTTATCACTAATGCTGTAAGGATTTTCTGGGTCGTGATTTAACAACACTAATTGTTGCGCTTCAGCAGAGAGCCTAACGACACCGCCCATGGTGCCTAGCCATAAATAACCTTGGCTAAAATAGAGCTTAATAATCTGGTATTTATAGGGTGAAAAGTCATCTTGAAAGCCAAAGTTATAAGCCATCATAGTGTGACTATATTCAGATATAAAATATAACCCCTGTGAACTTGCTATCCATAAACGGCCTTTGTCATCAATGGTTAAACTGCGAAATTTGGTATCGGTACTAAATTGCTCATTTGCAGGTTTTATTTGTTTGAGGGTGTTGTTGTTATCGAGAGTAAACAGTCCTATATTGGTGGCAAACCACAGTAAACCTTGGTTATCTTGCACTATGTCGTGTACTACAAACGATAACTCTTCTGCTGGTATTGCTAATGTTTTAGCAAATAATTCATTAATATAGTGATATTGATGGTCATTAGGAGCTAAATATTTAAGCCCTGCACCATCAGTACCAACCCAAAGGCGTTGCTGCTTATCGCGAAAAATAGCCCGGATCATGTTTGCCATGCCTGGGGTATCAGTTTGGTAATCGTAGAGATGGCTAAAATATTGATTGGTAAGAGAGAGTTTATCAATTCCTGAATAACCAGTGCCAATCCATAAGGTGCCATTTGGATCAAGCATTAGGTTTTGCAGATTATTAGCACTGATGGTATTGAGGGTTTGCGGATTATACTTGTAATGCCTGCTATGCCATTGTTCATCAAAAAAATCCAGCTGAAAAAGGCCATTGTTATTGCCGATAGCAAAAATCTGATTGGCATTAATCACCACAAAGTCTGCAATATTACGGTTGTATCCGTAACTATTTTCATTTGTCCAAATGAGTTCTTTTTCATGGGTATCAAGATTGTAGCGCCAAATTTGATTATTAATCGCTAACCAAACTGAATAGATTGAGCTCGATTTAATTTGATTTACTGTCATATTGACCGGAATATCAAGTCGAATGATAGTGTTACTGTCGATGGCAAATATGCCATGCGCTTGAGTACCGACAACAATGTACTTATTGTCGATGTTAGCGATACTGGTAATTTCAGGAGCAATGTTATTGCCTAGGCTAACGGAGGTTATTTTTTCTGTTTTTAGCGAGAGAATGTAAAGACCTGAACGTGTGCCGATCCAAAGGGTATCACCGATAACATCAAGTTTGGTCACCTGAAGATCTAGCAAGCCTTGAGCTTTTTTAAACTGAGTAAATTTGCCTGTGGTTAAATTTAACCTATTGAGACCATTATTGAGAGTACCGACCCATAAATCGCCGTCAGGTGACTGCAAAATATCAGTGATAAAATTGCCTGAAATAGAGTTAGTGCTTTTTTGTTGTTTCAAATACAAGCTAAAGTCTACACCATTATAACTGTGCAGACCGTCTTGAGTACCTATCCATAGCATTCCCGCACTGTCCATGAAAAGGCGAGTAATAGAGTTTTGATTTAGGCCATCCTTGGTATCAAAGTGCTCAAATTTTACTTCAGTTAGGCTGTCATAAGGAGCATTTTTTTGCGCTGCAACAGACACCGAGAAACTCAATGTAATGACCAAAATTAGCCAGTGTGTTGCAAGCGTTAAGGCACGAAAATTCAAATTTCACCTATAAACATTTCATTGGAAGGCTGCGAAAAATTTTAATTATGTTAACAATGATATGCTAATTTAAGCTTTGCAGATTCAGTTGTTAACTAATTTTATCAATTGAGTTATCTGAAAACTATTTTATTTCTAAAACTGACAGTTTTACATGCTCAACGCAACAGAAAATCGTCATTTGTCGACTTTCTGACAATTAAACCTATCCAATACCCTTATTACTGTTGGTAAACTTTTATTATGTCATCAATTTGCTGATCTTTATCTAACCAGAGCTGATTTAACCAGCGCTGAAATTCGACACGGTTTTCAGGGCTTGAAAAGTAAATTTCTGAATCCACTTTAGGCACGGGTAGCGTTTCAACACGCATAACCACTTTTTTAGTGCGCCCATGCATGACATTGGCTAATACTTTTTCTGACGTTTCTGGATACACTAAAGTGATATTGAGCAGTCCGGTAAATTGTTCGCCCATTGCTGAAAGTGTAAAAGCGATACCGCTCGCTTTAGGACGTAACAAATGGCGATAAGGTGAGTTTTGACGCAGGCGTTTTTCTTCGGTAAACCGACTCCCTTCGACATAATTAATAATGGATGTCGGCATGTGCTTAAATCGTTCACAAGCTTTGCGGGTTGTTTGCAGATCTTTGCCTTTTAATTTGGGATTTTTTTTCAGCTTGGCAGCACTGGTGCGATCCATAAATGGCATATCGAGTGCCCAGCAACCTAGACCCATAATGGGCACATAGATGAGTTCTTTTTTTAAAAAGAATTTCAACATTGGAATGTGGTTACGCAATAAGTATGTTTGGGCTGCTATATCGAAACCACTCACATGATTACTGATCAATAAATACCAGCCATTAGGGTCAAGTTTATCTAAACCTTCGACGTCCCATTCTATATTTGAGATTAAATATAAAATACCACCATTGCATGTTGCCCACGCCCACATGAATCGGTTCATTATTCGCGTTAACAGACGACGAACGGGCAAGAAAGGCAGTAATAATTTTACCACCCCACCAATGGTCAATAAGGTGCTCCATATTGCGGTATTGATGATCAATAGTGACAGACTAATAATAAACAGTATCGGACCTGGTAGAAAAGACAGCATTCCTTGTTATACCTCTTGCTTTGCTTGCGAAGAAAATTCCTGTAACTGTAAATCTTTTTTAAGCCAAAGCTGATTGAGCTGCTCTTGAAATTCAATTTTAAACTCACGATCTTTTAGGTAATCACCTCGCATCTTCTGAGGAATATCAGTGATTTTGATGTCGACTCTCACCTCAGACAACCCGCCACTGATATATTGCCAATATGTGGGTACCGTATCAGGGTAATATATAGTGACATTAACCAGCTTGTTAATGTGTTCACCCATGGCTGAGAGAGCAAACGCCATACCACCAGCTTTAGGCTTTAAAAGATGTTGAAAAGGTGATGCTTGTTTATCGTGTTTAGCTGCAGTAAAACGCGTACCTTCAACAAAGTTCATTATACTCACAGGCTTAGTTTTAAATTTTTCACATGCTTTACGTGTGATTTCAATGTCTTTCCCTTTCAATTTAGGGTTTTTGCGCAATTGTGATGTGCTATAACGGCGCATAAAAGGAAAGTCTAATGCCCACCAAGCCAAGCCTAGTACGGGCACAAAAATCAGTTCTTGTTTCAGGAAAAACTTTAAAAAGGGGATCTTGCGATTAAATACTCGTTGTAAAATGAGGATGTCGACCCAGGATTGATGGTTAGCAATAACCATATACCACTCTTGTTCCGAAAATGATTGATCACCTGTAACGCGAATACGCATCGGATGAAAAATAGCTTCGATGACGGTATTGACGCTAATCCAAGCAGTGGCGCAATTATCAAGAATATAGCTGCAGATTTTTTGGCAAATACCAATAGGGATCAATTTTACAAAACTAAATGCTAAGATCGGGATGGTCCAAAAAATGGTATTAATGACATAACATAAGAATGCGATTGAACCTTTGATTTTCGAAAGCAGCGACATTTGTATCTCCTATTAAACGGAGTGCTATGTTACTCGTAGTCGCTGTTTTGCTCAATCAATACGATAGGTTAAATTACGCTTATTGCTGATTCAATTTTGCCAGTAATCGGTCCATTGCCCTATAGCCAAGGGCTTGAGCAATATGACTGCGTTCGGTGGTTGGTGATTGCTGTAAGTCTGCAATGGTGCGAGATACCCGTTGAATACGATGAAAACTGCGAACAGACAACCCTAAACTCACCACACTTTGCTCCAAAAAAGCCAAATCTGCTTGAGTTATTCCGCCGTCTTGTTTGAGTTGTTTTGGGCTTAATTCACTATTTAATACCCCAGAACGGTTGAGTTGTCGATCGCGTGCTTGTTTAACCCGTTTAGCGATTTCAACGCTGGACTCACTGGGTTGATGTTGTTGGGTTAAGGTGCCAGCTGGCAGTTTGGGTACATCAACGGTTAAATCGAAACGATCTAAAAAAGGTCCCGATAGACGTGATAAGTAACGTTGAATTTGATCAGGGGTAGAACGAGCACGTTCCGTATCGCCACAGGGGCTGGGGTTCATTGCCGCGATGAGTTGAAATCGACTCAAAAAAGTCAGTTTAGCGGCTGCGCGTGATATCTCAACTTGACCGGTTTCTAGTGGCTCTCGCAGGCAATCTAATACTTTTCGAGGGAACTCAGCTATTTCGTCAAGAAATAATATACCACGGTGAGCCAACGATATTTCCCCAGGTTTTGGATGACTGCCACCACCAATAAGCGCAATCGATGATGACGTATGATGCGGCGAGCGAAAAGGGCGGTTAAGGAAACTTTGTGGTTTAATATGTAATCCGGCGACAGAGTGAATGGCTGCCACTTCAATGGCCTCATCGTAGGTGAGTTTGGGTAATAGTGGGATAATTCGATTAGCTAACATGCTTTTTCCTGTGCCAGGGGGGCCTATGAATAGCATGTTATGTCCCCCGGCAGCTGCGATTTCTAATCCTTGTTTGGCTTGATATTGACCAATGACATCGCTCATGCAAAGTGATGATTGCAGTTGCGGCTCTTCTTCAATCCACTCGGGGAGAGTATCGAGTAAAGGTAATTGTGCTTGGCCGTGTAGAAATGCCGCTAAGTTTTGTAAGTGTGCGACAAAATAACTGTGATGATAGCCAACGAGCTCTGCCTCATGGCGATTTTCGATAGGCATAAAGAAATGATGCTGATCGTTACGCGCGGCAATAATAGCAGGTAACAAGCCACTGCAAGGGCGAATTTGACCGGAAAGAGCCAGTTCACCGACAAATTCACATTGATGTAATGCTTTGGCTGGGACTTGATTTGATGCTGCGAGAATCCCAACGGCAATAGGCAAATCATAGCGACCGCCTTGCTTAGGTAAATCTGCTGGCGCTAGGTTGACAGTGATCCGTCGTTGCGGGAACTCAAATCCTGCATTAATTAACGCGCTTCTGACCCGCTCTTTAGCTTCTTTAACTGACGTTTCTGGCAATCCCACCAGATTAAATGCTGGTAAACCATTACTTAAATGGACTTCAACTGTGACTCTCGGCGCTTCTACACCGCAACTCGCTCGGGTAAATACACAGGCAATCGCCATTAACAATTCCTTTTGTTTGAATAATATACAAATCAACACGTGATTATAGTCTAGCAGCGATGTTTTTTTTTGCGTGATAAAGCCCAAATAACTCAGATATAATTATGCTGGCACGCTAGTTTAAATCACTGATGTTGAGTAGAATACCGCGGCTTTATAGTACGAGAGGCTTGTTAATCAATAGGTCTTTTGCTGTGAAACGCTATAATCATATTCCATCTGTCGTTATTTCTATTTGTATTGAATCATTAGCGTTATTGATTTTTATTTAAATCAATCGCTTTGATTTTACATTTACCCATTTTGTAACAATGATATGTCCATACATTCCTGATATTTTGGCTAGTATTCAGGTAAAGGTAAACTATGAGCCTCTCTGATAATTTAGTCATCATCTTGTGCCTCATCGGCATTAGTTGTTTTTTCTCTATGTCCGAAATTGCCCTTGCGGCGTCGCGTAAAATTCGTCTGCAATTAATGGCTGATGAGGGCGACTTACGTGCAGCCAAAGTGTTGAAACTTCAAGCTCATCCCGGTAGTTTTTTTACCGTTGTCCAAATCGGCCTTAATGCGGTGGCGATCATGGGCGGTATCGTTGGAGAGTCTGCTTTTAGACCTCATTTTGAACAACTATTGTTACCTTTATTAGGCAACGAATGGGGCTTACAACTGAGTTTTGTGTGTTCATTTATCACAGTTACATCCTTATTCATTCTATTTGCTGATTTAATGCCGAAGCGGATTGCCATGGTGATCCCTGAGCAAGTCGCGGTCACTTTTGTGATGCCGATTATTTTGTGTATTAAAGTGTTAAAACCTTTCGTGTGGATTTTTAATGGCTTGGCCAATGCGATTTTTAAATTGTTGCAAGTGCCTACAGCGCGAAACGATCAAGTTACTCATGATGATATTTACGCCATGATGACCGCAGGTACTGAAGCTGGTGTAATGGATAAAGGTGAGCAGCAAATGATGGAGAACGTGTTTGAAATGCAGTCGGTATCGGTAACCTCTGCAATGACGGCGCGTGAAAGTTTAGTGTATTTCTTACTGCAAGATAGTGAAGAAGTCATCAAACAAAAAATTGCTAAGAATCCACATAATAAGTTTATTGTTTGTGATGGCCAATTGGACATGATCAAAGGTTTTGTTGATGCCAAAGAGTTGCTCATTAGGGTGATTAACGGCGAGAACATCACCTTAAAAGGCAGTACCCTAGTGCATAACTGTCTGATCATTCCTGATACGTTGACCTTGTCAGAGTCGATGGAATATTTTAAGAATAATCGTTCTGACTTTGCGGTGGTCATGAACGAGTATGCTTTAGTCGTCGGCATTGTGACCACTAATGACTTACAAAGCGCCGTGATGGGGGCGTGGTCATTACACGAAAGTGAGGAGCAAATAGTGGCTCGTGATGGCAATTCTTGGTTAGTCGATGGTGTGACGCCTATCACTGATGTGATGCGCGCTTTTAATATTGAAGCCTTTCCGCATAATCAAAATTACGAAACCATTGCTGGTTTTATGATGTATATGTTGCGCAAAATTCCTAAACGGACTGATTTTGTCAATTACGCGGGTTACAAGTTTGAGGTAGTCGATATTGATTCATATAAAGTGGACCAATTACTGGTTACTCGTTTAGATATTGAGATGCCACCACTACCTTAAGTATCGTCTATCCGCTTAAGTCTAAGTCGCCTCGGTACGATTAAATGATGTCTAAGAACGCACTAATGATTGGATCATTGGTGCGTTTTTCTTTGCAGCAACAGCCTAATTCAAAAGGAGGAATGGGCACCGGTGACAATAAGGTTTGGATACGTTCTCGCACCGGACTATTGTGGATCACCGCTTCTGGACTAATACCAACACCACAACCGAGTGCGACCATAGAGACAATCGCTTCCTGACCGGATACTTGAGCATAAATATTGGGTTTAATCCCCATCTGCTTAAACCATAAATCGATTCTTTTTCTGCCGGGACCATGATCCGGTACGATATAAGGTAATTTAGCCCAGTCAATTTTTGCTTGATTGACCCATTGCTGAACTTGGCATTGTATTGTGGGTGCAATGACAGAAATCGGTACTTTATCAATCGGGGTAAAATGCAAACTGCTGGGGAGCACCTCTGGCAATGCAATAATGGCAATATCAGCACGATTCTTTTGAATTTGGCCGACTGCATTTGCCGGATCTCCGGTGTTGAGATTGATGTCTACATGGGGATGTTCACGTCTAAAGCGATCCAACAGTGCCGGTAAATGGCTGTAAGCAGCGGTCACCGAACAATACAGATTAAGATTACCGCGTAACACCTGCTGATTGGGATCAATCCGACTGCGTAGTTGGGTCCATTGCGCTAAAGTTTGCTCCGCAAAACCTTTAAATTCAATGCCTGCATGGGTAATAGTGACACTGCGATTGTCACGCTCGAACAATTTACTGCCTACTTCTTCTTCTAAACGCTGTAAAGCACGGCTTAACGTCGAGGGACTGACATGAGATTGCTCTGCAGTTTTGGCAAAATGCAGGCTATCGCACAAGTGTAAATACAATTTAAGTGAGCGAATATCCATAACAGCACCTTAAAGCACAAATTCAGTTGAGTATGAGGTTTATCAGTCCATGTTGCATTAATTGCAACGTGACGTCCCGAATATATCATTTTAAGCAATCATATGCATGCGCTATAGTGATTTTAATCACAACGCTTAAGGTCACTGACTTATAAGATGTTGAGTCCCAAATTATTAAATTTTAAAGGTGGTATCAGATGGCTAACTATTTTAACTCTCTGAATTTACGTCAACAATTAGCTCAACTAGCACAATGCCGCTTTATGGACCGTACTGAATTCAGTGATGGTTGCCAATATATTAAAGATTGGAATATCGTTATTTTAGGTTGTGGCGCACAAGGCCTTAACCAAGGTTTAAACATGCGAGACTCAGGGCTGAACATTTCTTTTGCCTTACGTCCGCAAGCGATCGCTGAAAAGCGTGCCTCATGGCAAAAAGCGACCGATAATGGTTTTAAAGTCGGCACCTTTGAAGAGCTTATTCCTGCAGCTGATTTAGTGTTAAACCTAACACCAGACAAGCAACATACTAATGTTGTTAATGCGGTTATGCCATTAATGAAACAAGGTTCTACGCTATCTTATTCACATGGTTTCAATATTGTTGAAGAAGGCATGCAAGTTCGTCCAGACATTACAGTTGTTATGGTTGCACCTAAGTGTCCAGCGACAGAAGTTCGTGAAGAATATAAGCGTGGTTTTGGCGTGCCGACCTTGATTGCTGTCCATCCAGAAAATGATCCTAATGGTGACGGTGTAGCCATTGCTAAGGCTTATGCTAGTGCAACAGGTGGCGACCGTGCCGGTGTATTAATGTCCTCTTTTGTGGCTGAAGTTAAGTCAGACTTAATGGGCGAGCAGACCATTTTATGTGGCATGTTGCAAACGGGTGCCATTTTAGGCTACGAGAAAATGGTCGCTGACGGTGTTGAACCTGGTTATGCCGGCAAGTTAATTCAACAAGGTTGGGAAACGGTTACCGAAGCACTTAAGCACGGCGGCATTACCAACATGATGGACCGCTTATCTAACCCAGCAAAAATCAAAGCATTTGATATGGCTGAAGAGTTAAAAGTTATCCTTAAGCCATTATTCGAAAAACACATGGATGACATTATTAGCGGTGAGTTTTCTCGCACTATGATGGCAGACTGGGCAAATGATGACGCTAACTTGCTGCGTTGGAGAGCGGAAACTAACGAAACCGCATTTGAAAATGCGCCAGTGTCATCTGAACATATTGATGAGCAAACCTACTTCGATAAAGGTATTTTCTTAGTGGCGATGATCAAAGCCGGTGTTGAGCTGGCATTTGATACCATGGTTGCCGCAGGGATTGTTGAAGAGTCTGCTTACTATGAGTCGTTACATGAAACCCCTTTGATTGCGAATACTATTGCACGCAAGCGTTTATATGAAATGAACGTAGTGATTTCGGATACGGCAGAATACGGTTGTTACTTGTTCAACCATGCTGCCGTGCCAATGTTACGTGATTATGTGAATGCCATGCCAGCTGCATATTTAGGTGCAGGGCTGGATGTTTCATCAAATGGTGTTGATAACAAACGTTTGATTGAAGTGAATGAGCAAATTCGTCATACCGACGTTGAATTCATTGGCGCAGAATTACGCGGTTACATGACCGACATGAAAGGCATTGTGGAAGCGAACTAAGCACTAATTACCAAGTGTTTAATTGAACTGATGTTGTACCTGTTCAGAGTTTTGGCTGGAAATACAGCTCCGTTGTCGGACAGGCATCAATCGAAACGCCTTCATCCTCCTGATTGAGGCGTGGGGAAAACAAATAGTTAGAGTGAGTTCAACTTGATTATGTCGTTGAACTCATAGGTTAAGTTTTTGTTGTTGTTTGCATTGTCTCGGCAGGGAAGCTGAATTTTTTTTATAAAGACAATTTATTAGTTGTGCTAAGTAAATCTTTTATGGTACTTGTTAGTAATACCGTAACGTTATTTGAACATAACTAAACAAATTATTTACTAGAAACTTAGGATACAGTCTAAAACATGTTAAACCATGCAGCCATGCTCATTCTCGTAATTATTACCGTAGTGATTATTAAGTCACAGCGGGGGTGGCGTTTGGCAACTAGACTGACCTAAGAGTCAAACAGATTGCAAAAACCCCCGCTCCGAAAGGACCGGGGGTTTTTTAGTTTTAGGCTTAAAGAAAAACAACCACACAGTAGAGCAGCAGAACCATTGACGAAGTAGAGAGCAACATATGGAAGCAGGACAGAAAATGCGCGGCGCGGATGCAGTAATCAAAGTACTAGCAGCACATGGTGTGACAACCGTATTTGGTTATCCTGGCGGAGCGATTATGCCAATCTACGATGCCCTTTATGGCGGTCCGGTAGAACACTTGCTTAGTCGTCACGAACAAGGTGCTGCGTTTGCTGCTGTAGGGTATGCCCGCGCCAGTGGTAAAACCGGAGTGTGCTTTGCCACCTCAGGTCCAGGGGCCACGAATCTCATCACTTCACTTGCCGATGCTTTACTTGATTCAGTGCCATTAGTTGCCATAACCGGTCAAGTGTCTACTGGTGTTATTGGTACTGACGCATTTCAAGAAATCGATGTATTAGGTATGTCGTTGTCATGTACCAAACATAGCTTTATGGTCACCGACATCAACGAGTTAATCCCGACTTTATATCGCGCATTCGAAATCGCTGCAGAAGGACGTCCTGGTCCTGTATTAGTTGATATCCCAAAAGACATCCAACTTGCGGCATTAGAATACAGAACACCGCTTCAAAGCGTTGCTGATGAGTTACAACCTCAGATAAGCGATTTAGATGCAGCTGCAGTGTTAATTAAGCAGGCTAAAAAACCTATGTTATACGTTGGCGGTGGTGTGGGGATGGCGGGTGCTGTTGCGCACTTACGTCAGTTCATCGACACCACGGGCATCCCATCGGTAGCGACGTTAAAAGGTTTGGGCAGTATTGCACATGGGACTAAAGGTTATTTAGGCATGTTGGGTATGCATGGTGGTAAAGGTGCCAACCTTGCAGTGCAAGAATGCGATTTATTGATGGTTGTCGGTGCACGTTTTGATGACAGGGTTACTGGCCGCCTTGCCAGTTTCGCTTGTAATGCCAAAGTATTGCATTTAGACATCGATGCCGCCGAAATTGGCAAGTTACGCCAAGCGGATGTCGCCATTGCCGCCGAGTTGAGCATAGTGTTGCCAGCATTAACTGCGGCGGTAGCAGATAAGCTTGATATTGGTCAGTGGCAAGCAGATGTTGAGGAGTTGTCTCGAAAGCATCAATGGGATTATCACCATCCAGGTGATTTAATTTATGCGCCAGCGATGTTACGTCGTTTAGCCAATAAATTACCGGAAGACAGCGTAGTTGCTTGCGATGTCGGCCAGCATCAAATGTGGGTTGCACAGCACATGTGGTTCCGCCGCCCTGAAGATCATTTAACCAGCGCAGGGTTAGGCACTATGGGCTTTGGTTTACCTGCCGCCATTGGTGCCCAAGTCGCACGCCCCGATGCGACTGTGGTTACTGTCTCTGGTGATGGCTCGTTTATGATGAATGTTCAAGAGTTAACCACCATTAAACGCCGTAAATTACCGGTGAAAATCTTACTGATTGATAACCAAAAACTGGGTATGGTTAAGCAATGGCAACAGCTATTTTTTGAAGAGCGTTACAGTGAAACAGACTTATCTGATAACCCTAACTTTGTCCTTATGGCGTCGGCATTTGATATCCCTGGCAGAACCATTACGCGTGCGGATCAAGTCGAGCAAGGATTGGATGATATGTTAAACAGTAGCGGTCCTTACATGCTGCATGTATCGATTGATGATATTTTTAACGTATGGCCTTTAGTACCGCCAGGTGCGAGTAATAGTGACATGATGGACCAAATGGAGAAGCAAACATGATGCATGCATTAGAAATAACCGTTCAGCAACGCCCCGAGGTACTTGAACGCGTGCTCCGTGTGACTCGCCATCGTGGATTTAAAGTGACTCAAATGCAGGTGCGCATCAACGACGACACCAGTATGGCGGTCGACTTATGGGTTGAGGCCGAACGCGCCATTGAATTGTTAAGTACCCAGTTAGATAAACTCATTGATGTGATGCATTGTAAAGTTTTGCCAGCAGTGTCACTGGATCAAGCAGCAAACAGTTAAGCTTTTTTATCACTCTTTATTAGAACGTTATCCGTGATCAAATCGGTAACGCGCTCCACATTAAACAAGGATATTTGCAATGCCAAAATTACGTTCAGCAACCAGTACCGAAGGCCGCAACATGGCAGGCGCCCGCGCACTATGGCGTGCAACTGGCGTAAAAGAAAATGATTTTGGTAAGCCCATTATTGCCATTGCCAATTCGTTCACCCAGTTTGTACCGGGTCATGTACATTTAAAGAATATGGGCTCATTGGTTGCTGGCGCGATTGAAGAGGCGGGCGGTATTGCCAAAGAGTTCAATACTATTGCCGTTGATGATGGTATCGCCATGGGTCATGGCGGCATGTTGTACAGCTTACCGTCTCGTGAGTTAATTGCAGATAGTGTTGAATATATGGTCAACGCTCATTGTGCTGATGCATTAGTGTGCATTTCTAACTGCGATAAAATTACTCCAGGCATGTTAATGGCCGCGCTGCGATTAAATATCCCTGTGGTATTTGTGTCTGGTGGCCCAATGGAAGCAGGTAAAACCAAGTTATCTGATCAAATTATTAAACTTGATTTAGTCGATGCCATGATTGCCGGTGCAGACTCTAATGTCAGTGATGAAGACAGCAAGCAAATTGAACGCAGTGCTTGCCCTACATGTGGCTCGTGCTCGGGTATGTTTACTGCTAATTCAATGAACTGTTTAACCGAAGCCTTAGGTTTGTCTTTACCGGGTAATGGTTCAATGCTTGCAACTCATGAAGACCGTCGTGAATTATTTTTAGAAGCAGGTCGCCGGGTGATGATGCTGGCTGAACGTTATTACAAGCATGACGATGAAACTGCCTTGCCACGTAATATTGCGTCATTTAAATCATTTGAAAATGCCATGGTACTCGATGTTGCCATGGGAGGTTCATCTAATACTGTGTTGCATTTAGTCGCCGCAGCGCAAGAGGCGGAAATTGACTTTACTATGGCGGATATTGATCGCATATCGCGCTTAGTGCCTCATCTATGTAAGGTTGCACCATCAACGCCTAAATATCATATGGAAGATGTTCACCGTGCTGGTGGGGTAATGGGGATTTTAGGCGAGTTAGATAGAGCAGGTTTAATCCATAACGATGTACCGCATGTGGCCGCAGACAATGGTGGTGATTTAAAATCAGTCTTAGCTAAGTACGACATTAAACAAACTAACGATCCAGATGTAATCCGTTTTTTTAGTGCCGGCCCTGCTGGAATTCCCACCACAAAAGCATTCAGCCAAAATTGTCGTTGGGACAGTGTTGATGATGATCGTGAAAATGGCTGTATTCGTTCGCGTGAGTTTGCCTTTAGCCAAGAAGGGGGCTTAGCCGTATTGTCAGGTAATGTGGCCGTTGATGGTTGTATTGTGAAAACCGCAGGGGTTGACGAGTCTAACTTAACCTTTGTTGGTAGCGCTCGAGTGTATGAAAGCCAAGACGATGCGGTAGCCGGTATTCTCGGTGGCGAAGTCGTTGAAGGTGATGTAGTGGTTATCCGCTATGAAGGCCCTAAAGGTGGCCCGGGTATGCAAGAAATGCTCTATCCAACAACCTACTTAAAATCACGTGGTTTAGGCACTAAATGTGCGTTAATTACCGATGGGCGTTTTTCCGGTGGTACTTCAGGTTTATCGATTGGTCATGTGTCACCAGAAGCGGCGTCAGGTGGCACCATTGCACTTATCGAGAACGGCGATCAAATTGCCATCGACATTCCCAAGCGTAGCATTCAGCTTAATGTCAGCGATAAAGAGCTTGCTCAGCGTCGCACTGCGATGGATGCCAAAGGTCCGCTAGGTTGGAAGCCGGTTGCTCGTGAACGTTATGTGTCATTAGCGCTTAAGGCGTATGCATTATTGGCCACCAGTGCTGATAAAGGTGCCGTTCGCGATCGCGCTAAGCTGGAGGGGTAATATGTTGGCTTTGGCGTCTCAAACTCAATTAGATTTAGCGCATTATTATTTACAGAAAATTTTGCTGTCGTCTGTTTATGATGTGGCTAAAGTGACGCCATTGTCGAGCATGAATAAATTGTCTGCTCGCTTTGGTTGTCAGGTGTATTTAAAGCGTGAAGATATGCAGCCTGTGCATTCGTTTAAAATACGTGGTGCCTACAACCGTATCGCAGCGTTAACTCAAGATGAGTGCGATAGAGGTGTGGTGTGCGCATCAGCGGGCAATCACGCTCAAGGGGTAGCTATGTCTGCTGCCAGTCGCGGTATTGATGCCGTAATTGTAATGCCTAGTACCACGCCAGATATTAAGATTGATGCGGTGAAACGCTTGGGTGGCAATGTGGTCCTTCATGGGCAGGCGTTTGATCAAGCCAATGACTATGCCAAAAACCTCTCGGCAACAGAAGGACGGGTGTATATCGCCCCATTTGATGACGAAGCGGTTATTGCCGGACAAGGCACTATTGCTCAAGAAATGGTACAACAACAACGCGATATTGAAATCGTGTTTGTGCCTGTTGGCGGTGGTGGTTTAATTGCCGGTATTGCGGCCTATTACAAAGCTGTGATGCCGCAAGTTAAGATCATTGGGGTTGAACCCGAAGACGCTGCTTGCTTAAAGGCGGCACTCGAAGCTGATGAACCAGTAACTTTGGCTCAAGTGGGGTTGTTTGCTGACGGCGTAGCGGTTAAGCGGATTGGTACTGAGCCATTTCGTTTAGCGCGTGAATACGTTGATGAAGTGGTTACCGTCACTTCTGATGAAATTTGTGCCGCAGTAAAAGATATTTTTGAGGATACCCGCGCGATAGCCGAACCCGCTGGAGCCTTGTCGATTGCGGGGCTTAAAAAGTACATGGCGCAACAGGGTGACTCTATCGATGCCCCCAAAAAAGTAGCGGCTATTCTCAGTGGTGCCAATGTGAATTTTCATAGTTTACGTTATGTGTCTGAACGCTGTGAATTAGCTGAGCAAAAAGAAGCGGTGTTAGCGGTAAAAATACCTGAAAAACCAGGCAGTTTTTTACGTTTTTGTGAGTTACTTGATAAACGAGTGATGACCGAGTTTAATTACCGTTTTAGCAGTCGTGATATTGCAGTGGTATTTGCGGGTATTCGTCTCACTGGCGGCCAAGCAGAACTCAGTGAGATCATTGCTAAGTTAGAGTCTGAAGGCTTTGAAGTTCAAGACTTATCCCAAGATGAAACCGCTAAATTACACGTGCGTTATATGGTCGGTGGTCACCCACTTGAGCCATTAGAAGAGCGCTTATTTAGCTTTGAGTTTCCTGAGCATCCCGGGGCATTGCTGAAGTTTTTAACCACTTTACAGAGCAAATGGAATATCAGTTTATTTCATTACCGTAACCATGGTGCAGCCTTTGGTAGGGTGTTAACCGGTTTTGAAGTACCGGCTAAAGATGACGTCGCGTTTGCGCAATTTTTAATGGAGCTCGGTTTCGTTTATCAAGAAGAAACCCACAGTCCGGCTTATCAGTTATTTTTAAATAGTGCGAAAGCAAAATCATAATTCATTTTTAACTGACCTGAACACGGGATAAGAAATGAAGATATGATATTAAAGATCATAGGCTTAGACGTTTATCACTATCAAACTTGTCATTTGTTTTACTAACAAGGCGAATTGCGCGTCTATGGCAAGTTGATTCAACACCGTTAGCAAGACAAAGGGCTGTTTGGGAGGCGTTTGTTATCCCTAGTTCAGGTTAACTACCATTCTTAGGTGATTTAGTGCCTCAATGTGGTATTGTCAGTACGCCTAAAACGAAAAAATATTCGTGGGTCTGTAGAAACGATTACCAACAAGTGAAAGTTGATTTATTTTGCTGCAACTGATTGGTATGTTTTGCTTTATATGTAGGGTAAATTTTTCCAGATTCATATTGAGTTATGAATTTTAGACCTCATTTTAAGGAGACATTGATGTTACCCGTGCCAACAATTCCAGTTTTTATGCCACCGCGCAGAATCTTAATGGGCCCAGGCCCATCTGATGTGTATCCAGAAGTGCTTGCGGCACAATCAAGGCCGACTATCGGTCACCTTGACCCATTATTTGTCGGCATGATGGATGAGCTCAAAAGCTTAATTCAATATGCTTTTCAAACTAAAAACGAAATGACTTTAGCGGTATCAGCACCAGGCAGTGCCGGTATGGAAACCTGTTTTGTCAATTTAGTTGAGCCAGGCGAAAAGGTCATCGTATGTCGTAATGGGGTGTTTGGTGAGCGCATGCGTCAAAACGTTGAACGAGTTGGCGGTGTAGCAGTTGTTGTCGACAATGAATGGGGCGAACCTGTATGCCCAGATAAAGTTGAAGCAGCACTCGTGGCGCATCCAGATGCAAAATTTCTCGCATTTGTACATGCTGAAACTTCAACAGGTGCACTGTCTGATGCGAAAACCTTGTGCACCTTAGCGCAATTACATGACTGTATCAGTATTGTTGATGCAGTAACCTCATTGGGTGGTGTTGAATTGCTGGTGGATGAGTGGGGCATTGATGCCATTTATTCTGGCAGCCAAAAGTGTCTCTCCTGTGTCCCCGGTTTATCGCCTGTGTCATTTTCACCTAAAGCGGTTGCCAAGCTTAAAGCCCGTACTACCCAAGTGCAAAGTTGGTTTTTAGATCAAACCTTAGTCATGGGTTATTGGGGCAATAGTGCTGGTGCTAAACGCAGTTATCATCATACTGCGCCAGTGAATGCCTTATATGCTCTGCATGAATCTTTACGTTTACTTGCCAATGAAGGGCTCGAAAATGCCTGGGCAAGACACCGAAAAATGCACTTGTTACTGCGTGATGGGCTAACAACATTAGGCTTTAAATTTGTGGTTGAAGAGTCGTCGCGTTTACCGCAACTCAATACAGTATATATTCCAGACGGTGTCGATGACGCTGCAGTGCGTAAGCATTTATTGGAAGAATATAATTTAGAAATTGGTGCTGGGCTAGGTGCTTTAGCAGGTAAAGCATGGCGTATCGGCCTGATGGGCTTCAGTGCTCGACGTGAAAATGTCGCCCTTTGCTTATACGCATTAGAAGAGTCGTTAACATAAACATTGATTGTTGAATTATCATAAAAATGACGCTTTAGAGCGTCATTTTTTATGATTTTTCAGAGATTATTTAGTCGCTAATCAGCTAACTTTTTCTCTAATTCATTGACTTGTACTTGTAATGCTTCCAGCTTTTCACGGGTTTTCAGTAACACATGTTGCTGCACTTCAAACTCTTCACGCGATACCACATCCAGCTTCATCAGTTGGTTTTGTAATAGCTGCTTGCTGCGCTCTTCAAATTCCCCGGCAAACTGCTTAACACCGCTAGGTAAGTTGTCGCTAAGTTGTTTAGCGAGCTCTTCAATTTTCTTTGGATTAATCATTATGATCCCCTACTGATATATTGAGTTAATTGTAACCGAGGTGAGTGCTTTTCCAAACCTTAACTGTGATTTTTCGTTAACCGTCACCAGTTGATTCTGCTATGATCCGCCTTCGTTTAACGTTAAGTAAGGTGTAATAATTAATGAAACTCAATCCAGGGCAAAATGAAGCCGTACATTATGTGTCGGGTCCATGCTTAGTGCTTGCTGGCGCGGGGAGTGGTAAAACACGAGTTATCATTAATAAAATTGCTTACTTAGTTGAAAAGTGTGGCTACAAAGCCCGTAATATTGCCGCCGTAACCTTTACTAATAAAGCCGCTCGTGAAATGAAAGAGCGTGTGGCTCAGTCTATGGGCCGCAAAGAAGCCCGTGGATTATGGATATCTACCTTTCACACCTTAGGACTCGAAATCATTAAGCGTGAGCATAAAGTGCTTGGGCTTAAGGCGGGTTTCTCTTTGTTTGATGATCAAGACACCTTCGCGCTATTAAAAGAGCTGACTGAAGATGAGTTCGATGACGATAAAGATTTAATCAAGTCCTTGGCATCAGCCATATCGAACTGGAAAGGGGGATTAGTGATCCCTCAGCAGGCAATCAGTATGGCAAAAGATGAGCAAAGCCAATTATTTGCTACCTTGTATCAACGATATGCTCAGCATATGAAGTCCTATAATGCGCTCGATTTTGATGATCTTATTTTAATTCCAACCTTATTGTTGCGGATGAATGAAGAGGTGCGCACCCGCTGGCAAACCAAAATTCAATACTTGCTGGTGGATGAGTATCAAGATACTAATACTAGCCAATACGAATTAGTAAAACTGTTGGTGGGTCAGCGTTCACGTTTTACCGTGGTAGGTGATGACGATCAGTCTATTTATTCTTGGCGTGGCGCCAAACCGCAAAATCTGGTGTTGCTAGGAACTGATTTTCCTAAGCTTAAATTAATTAAGCTAGAGCAAAACTATCGATCAAGCCAACGTATTCTCCGTGCTGCCAATATTTTGATTGCCAACAACCCTCACGTGTACGATAAGGCGTTATTTAGTGAGTTAGCTTATGGTGAGCCACTAAGAGTATTAATAGCCGCTAACGAAGAGCAGGAAGCTGAGCGAGTGGTGGCAGAGATCATTCGGCATAAGTTTGTTGGGCGGACTAAATTTGGTGATTACGCCATTTTATACCGAGGTAATCATCAATCTCGTTTACTCGAACGATCGCTCATGACCAACCGCATTCCTTATAAGCTCAGTGGTGGTACTTCCTTTTTCTCCCGAGCAGAAATTAAAGACATCATGGGGTATTTACGTTTAGTGGTGAATCCTGACGATGATAATGCTTTTTTGCGGGTGGTTAACTTGCCTAAACGTGGTATCGGCCCTGCATCGCTGGAACGTTTGGGTAATTTTGCTAATCAAAAGCATATTTCGCTATTTGAAGCGATTTTTGATGTTGAATTGAATCATCACCTTGCACCCGCGGCAGTCAACTCGCTGTATCAATTTGGCAAATTTATTGTTGATACTGGTGAGCTAGCAACTCGTGGAGAGCCGGTTGAAGCGATTAAACAGCTGATCCGCAAAATTAATTACGAAGATTATCTGTACGAAACCAGTACAAGCGCTAAAGCGGCCGAAATGAGGATGAAAAATATTTCGGAATTATACCGTTGGGTTACCGAAATGCTCGAAGGTGATGAGTTAGATGAACCGATGACGCTACCGGAAGTGGTTACTCGATTAACCCTGCGCGACATGATGGAACGTAATAGCGAGGATGAAGGTGGCGATCAAGTGCAGTTAATGACCTTACATGCTTCTAAAGGACTGGAATATCCTTTTGTATTTATGGTGGGGGTTGAAGAGAGAATTTTACCGCACCAGTCGAGTATTGACGAAGACAATGTCGATGAAGAACGGCGTCTGGCTTATGTGGGGATAACGCGAGCGCAGCGTGAATTATGGTTTGTGATATGTCGCGAGCGCCGCCAATTTGGTGAGACGATGCGCTGTGAACCCAGTCGCTTTTTACTTGAGTTACCACAAGATGACTTAATCTGGGAAAACCGTAAGCCAGTTCAAACTGAAGAGCAGCGTGTGGAAACCAGTAAAAGCCATATTGCCAACATACGCGATATGTTTAAAAAGTAGTGCTAATTAGGTTGGCCTATTGATTAGGCACAAGACTTATGGGGCTTTTTTTTTTCGTTAAATAATTTGCTGATTGCTCGCCCTTGACCACGCATATAACCAAGTTCTAAAAACTGTCTTACTTGTTGTTGCGTGTCAATGGTAGTGGCGTACATGTCGAAATTAAGTGTTTGCGCCGTCAATTGGTAAGCTTTGACTAATTGTAACTGTTTGTCATTGAGTAAGTGCTTACTGATGTCTTCATCTAACTTTAACGCTTTAATCGGTAAGAAGCTTAAGCAACTGAGCGAGCTGTAACCTGTACCATAGCCATCGATACCGATTTGCACATCCAGTTGCGAGATAAGCTCGAAGCCATTGATATGATTTTCGGTGTCTTGCATCAAGGCTTGTTCGTTAAAAAATAATATCAGTTTACGTAAATCGATATTACTGCCTTTGATGGTGTTTTTGAGATTGCGTAACACAAACTTATTTTTAATATGTTGACTGCTAATCGATAAGTGCAGATCAATATTGGTACCATATCGTTGCTTAATTGATTGGAAATGTTCATTTAAGTGGCCAAACATATAAGCATCTAAATTCAGTGTTAGCTGATATTGTGCCGCCAAGCGTTTCATTTTTGAGTGATCAATAATGCCTTGTTTTAGATGATGCCATTCAACTTGTGGTTCAATAGCAATAATCTCACCAGTGTTAAAGTCGACCACTTCAATATAATGTATCTTAAATCCCTGTTGCTCGAGCGCCTGCTTAAATTCAATTTCTAAGTCATGTTGTAATTTAGATTTCGCGCTCAGCTTGTTATCAAAAATGACGAAACACCCTTTACCATTTGCTTTAGCTTGATACATTGCGGCGTCAGCATCTCGCAGAAGAGATTCACTGGTCACTAGCTTATTACGTCCGCTAAAAGCCACCCCTATACTCGCACCAGAGATGAATTCTTGTTTGGCTAACTGATAGGGCATAGATAATGTTTGTAAAATACGCTCACAGACTTCGACGGCATCTTCTGTGGCATTAATTGAGTCCAGTAATATAACAAATTCATCACCGCCCATGCGAGCCAGAGTATCGTTGTCGCGAATACATGATTTTATGCGTTGTGACGTTTCAATTAAAAAACGATCGCCTTCCAGGTGACCAAAAGAGTCATTGATGACCTTGAAACGGTCAAGATCGATAAATAATAATGCAAATTGATCTAGCCCATGACGACGTAAGTGCTTTAATGCTTGTGATAAACGTTCCATCAAATAGCTACGGTTAGGTAACCCTGTCAGGCCATCATGTTGAGCATCATATAATAATTGATCTTCCATTTTCCGGCGTTGATTAATCTCTTTTTGGAGATTGTTGTTGAGTTCTGCAAGCGCCATGGTCCGTTGAACAACTTTATCTTCTAATAGCTCGTGGCTATTCTTCAGTGACTCAGCAGCGAGTTTACGTTCAATCGCATTAGCCATGTGTTGCGACACAAAGGTCAGCAGTTCAAGATCTTTTAATTGATAAATATGGGCGTCATCTAGACTATAAATGGTTAATGCCCCAGCAACTTCACCATTAATGATTAACGGAATACCTATCCATTGATGCATTCTATCGGTTTTGTTTAACTCTGGTGATTTAGCATAAATTTCACCTAGGCTAACCATGGTCGAGATATCTTTAGCTGAAAATAATCGCGGTAATTTATGTTGGAGAATATATTCGGTTAATCCATCTTGCATTGGTCGAGAGGCAGGATATTCAGCCGTCATTTGCGACACATAAAACGGAAACGACAGCATATTATTTTTGTCAATTAACGAAATAAAACAGTTATTGGCAGGAATGAGCTGGCTGATAATAGCGTGGAGCCGTAAGTAGAAATCTTGCTGAAGCACGTTGGATGCAGATAAATCGGCAATTTCAAACAGTGTTTTTTGCAATTTCTCCGCTTTAACTCGCTCAGTGACTTCTTGTTTAACCTTCTCATACGCTTGGCTGAGCTCTTTAGTGCGCTCCACAATGGCTTGCTCAAGTTGTTGATGATGCTCAAGCCGTTCCATTACTCCTGAAATATGATGGCAAATAAAGCCCATTAACTCTAATTCTAACTCACCGTAAGTATTGGCTTCGTTGTAGCTTTGCACCACAAGCACACCACTGACGACGTCTTTAGTTTTAATCGGTACGCCAAGCCATTGATGACTTGGCGAGCCAAGGCTTTTAATATCGCCACTGGCAATCAATTCATTAAACTTATTATCGTCGCATAACAAAGGCTCACCATTGCGAAGCACATACCCAGTTAGACCACTATTGAGTAATGCCGATATTTCTTGGTCTGGGTAAAGCTCTGTTGGATGAGAATCTTGTTGGTCAGCAAAAAAGGGTAAACTTGTTAGCCCTGTTTTAGCATCTTGAGATGCAATAAAAAAGTTTTCTGCAGGGATAAGCTGTTGTAGATGTAAATGAACTCGTTGATAAAAGTCATCAAGTGAAGTGACCTGGGTCGCAATATTGGAAATACCGAGTAAGGCGTTTTGAATAATCTCAGAACGTTTATATTTTTTAGCCAAACGCCTTAAACGAGCGACCCGTTTTTGGAGATGCTCGATCCTAGGAAAGGTTTTAGAGTGACTAATGACTGTATCCATACCCTTGTTTATCGTTATCCTATTAATTCTGTAAACAAATATTGTTGAACAGTCATTATAATTACCATAAATATAAATGTGATCCAAGCGAAATAAATGTAAACACAAGGTTAATAATTGTCGTAAGTGATAAAAAACAGGTTAATTGTTGCCTTAAACGCGTAAAAGTTAGTCAGTCAGTCAAAAGAAAGTAAATCAAGGCTAGACGTGAAGCTGTTTTATCCCTATTATATGCCTCGCTAACCAAGGCGAGCGCCCATAGCTCAGCTGGATAGAGCGTACCCCTCCGGAGGGTAAGGCCGAAGGTTCGAATCCTTCTGGGCGCACCATTCGGCAAGTACAGTTTCTGTCGTATTGGTTAGTAGAATTGAAAGTCAGTGGTGATTGTAGCTCAGTTGGTAGAGTCCCGGATTGTGATTCCGGTTGTCGTGGGTTCGAGCCCCATCAGTCACCCCATTCAATTTGTTGTTTTATATTTATTTCGGTGATTAGCGCAGCCCGGTAGCGCATCTCGTTTGGGACGAGAGGGTCAGAGGTTCGAATCCTCTATCACCGACCACATTTAAGTAAACAGGTTAACTTGATTAATTGGTTTACTGCACAGTTTAAAGTAAATTTCGGTGATTAGCGCAGCCCGGTAGCGCATCTCGTTTGGGACGAGAGGGTCAGAGGTTCGAATCCTCTATCACCGACCAATTTAAAAAAGCCACTCTTATGAGTGGCTTTTTGTTTTTCTAGAATCGATTAATGATTCCAATGGTATATTGTTATTTCAGCAACCATCATAAATCCTCAATCTAATTGATTGTATGAGCGTTAATATCGGTGTGCTGTTCTATTATGCCTATCTGTATTGAGCTCCTTAGGCTGCGTTATAGGCCGTATTAGCGCCTAATTATGTATCGCCCCCAAGCAACAACTTTCTAGCAGTGGTTCAAGAGATCAACCTAAATGTGTTGTGGCCACTCCATTAAACGTGAACTCTGGGCAAGACGTTAAAATATAATTATAAAGATTATAAGTTTAGACGTTAACCACTATCAATTAGTGAGCTAATCGCCGAGATATAAAAAAACCACTCAAAAGAGTGGTTAGTTTTCAGCGAGCAATTCATTGATATAATTTAAAGGTCTATATTCACTGGTGGTACAATAAAGCCTTGATAGGCATCCACTCTGAGATCTGTAAACCTTGTTAATTGTTCAGCTTCCTGGATCCCTGTGACAATAACTTGAATATCTAATCCTTTAGCAACATTGACTAACGCACGGCATAATTCACTGTTATGTTGATTATCTTCAATGTAAGCCAGTGATTGGTCAAGTTTGACATAGTTAGGACGTAAGCTTTGTAAGTAGGCCATAGAGCCAAATTGACGACCAAAATGGTCAATACCAAAATGGGCGCCAGAATCTCTAATGACTTTACACAGATTTTCACAAGATTCTAAGTCGCTATAAACACTCGCTTCTGGAATTTCGAAACAAATACGATCGGCGTATTTACTGACTCGTAGGAACTGTTTTAACCATACATGGAAATCAGTATCACTTATACTTTGATAGGTGAGGTTAATGGCAACACGTTCATAGTTACGTTCAAATAAACGATTTTCATTGATGGTTTCAATTAAGCAACGATCAAGCATAGTCCCTAATGAGAGCAATTCTACATAAGGCATAAATTGACCTGCGTGCAGGGTTGTTTCGCCTATTTTCAGCTGACAATATAGCTCGCGTTGACAAATTTCATCTCTGGCACATAACTGAATTGGCTGCCAACGGAATTGGAAGTTTCTGGTCTTGATAGCATTGTTTAAATTACTGCGCCATTCTTCTCGGGTAAAAAGCTGCTTTTGAGTGTTTTCAAACCAATGGAACACCTTTTCGTCTTTAATGGCTTGTTGCAATGCGTTATCTGCTTGGGCCAGCATATCAGATACCGTCATTTGCCCTAAACGCTCTGCTACACCAATATAAAACTGTTCGTTGGGTTTGCAGCCAGATTTAGATATTTCTTTATTCACAGTGCGTATGAGACTCTGCAAATATTTAGTCAGTTGGTCGTGTTCACAGTCTTCAACAAGAAAGGCAAATTCGTACGCAGCAATCCGCGCAATAACAGAAGAGGATATTTCATCTTGGTGATGCTGTAGTTTCTCCGCCAGAATACGAATTGTCTCATCACGAACTTGGAAACCATATTTACTGTGAACTTCTTCTAACCAATCCATTTTGACTAAGTAAAGCGCTCCGGTACTGGGCTCGCTTAACCAGCCATTCACTCGACTTACCATGTATTGTCTATTTGGCAGTCCAGATACTTGATCGACGAGATTTTTCTTTCTTAATGCAGAGACTTCTTCGTCGAGGGAGTTAAATACTTGTTTTAACTGAGCAGACATGCTGTTAAATGCATTGACTAGTTCTTTTAGTTCTTTGGTTTTTGGTGCTGGCATATCAGGGCCAAATTGGCGCTCAGCAATTTTTTTTGCGTGTACAGAAAGGGTATTTAATGGTTTTAATATCCAGCTTAATCCTACTCTTGCACAGATAATGGCAATGAGGAATAAGATCGAAAACAGAATAATAATGTCGGAAATAATCCGCCATAATTCTTGATAGCCAAAACCTGGATTTGCGGTAATTTCTAGCGTGGCAAGTTGTAACCAACCTGAAGTAATCGTGGTTTGTTTTTTTATTGTTTTAAACAAATTAAGATCAATAAACCATTGAGGAACATTGTCGACTTGTACAGCGTTATTCCACACCTGTTGCTTGCCACCCACTAACCAAGTTAACTTAATTTGTTGGTAGTAGCCGCCCTCAAAAATAACATTGACTAATGTTTCGGCTCCGGCATCATCACCCGCTTCTAAAACAGGCGTTAGCATCAGTCCTAATGAGTTGCTGGCATTATTAAGATCAGATTCCATCTGTTTAGATAAGAAACCTTGGGTCTCTGAAAATTGTACGTAGGCTACACTTGCAATTGTTAGCAAGAAAAGCCCAAAAAGTAACGCATAGATCTGCCTGAACAGGGTCATGTTGTTACTACTCCATGTTGAGTTTTGGTTGGCGTAGGCGATCTACACCTAATCTAAGTTTAAGGTCAGTCCATTTTTCAAGGCGTGATGATGAGCCAGCTAACACACCTCGACCTTTTTCTTTGTTTAACCATAATTGTTTACCGTTAAAACTGTAAACAGGCAGAAGATCTGTTCTTTTTGTTGCCAGCTTTATGGTTTTATCTAAATTATCAAGCACTAGCGGGATTGAATTTGGTTTTTCGTAATACGCTAAAACCATATGATACTGATTTAAAGATGTTGCTTTTACCATGGTTATTCTGAGTTTGTCTTCAGGAATACCAAGCTGGAGTAGCGTAAAGTATTTTGCTATTGAAAAGTCTTCACAATCCCCGCCATTGGCACCAATAAACTCCATTGGCGATGCCCAATAATTGGAGTCGCCCCACAATGTTTGATCATCAATAAATCTAAATAAATTAAAAAATTGATTAACTTTTTCTAATTTGTCTATATCAGCAAGTTGTTGCGAATCTCTGACGATATTAAACCAAGCATTGGCTCGTAATCCGGCGCGATCGCCATAGCGTTGCGATAATGCAGCGACGGTTTTGTCTTGGTTTAACTCTTGTGTCGGAGCGGCAAATAAACATGAAACTAAAAGGGCCGATGCCATAATAAAAACATGGCAGACCCTTTTATATAGCGATATGGTTACTTTGCTGCTTTCGCGACTCAAAGAATCAATGCCTTGTATGTCCGTTAGTCAACTTCTTCATCTACAGTGTAGATATTCCATCGCATTGCTGGAAGGGTATCATCAGCTGTCACTTCAGCGATTACACGACGATTACGTTCCTCTGCTGCTGGTGTGCCACTGTTATCGATAGGACGATCAAAACTATAACCAATTGCCGTTAAGCGACTTGGATTGATACCATAGGTGGTTTTTAACACATCAGTGACAGCTTTAGCACGATTTTGAGATAACGCTAAATTTAGCTCATAACTGCCAACTTTGCTTGTATGACCTTCAATTGTCACCCTTGTGGTCGGATATGTTTCCATCAATTTAGCTACTTTTTCAATTTGGTTATAATATTGAGGTTCGATAACCGTAGAATTATTACTAAATAGAATTTTTAAGTCTTGGCGTTCATTGATATTTGTTATTCTGCCACAACCATAGTTGTCAACCGCAGCACCCACAACAGTACCAGCGCAACGTTCACGGGCCATGATCACGCCATCACGGTCACTATCATTAAGATCAAATTGTTGAGTTGTAGATGGATTCGACTCAACAATATCGGTTACTGAACAGCCTGCAGTCGTTATCAATGCGAATAAAACTAGTAAGTATTTCATTATTTTACTCCTCCTTCATAATCCTGCTCTCCACGCCATTCTCCTGGACGTGTTACTCGAAGTGAGTCAAGTAGATCGCCAGTTGCATTTAGTACTCGATAGCGAGCGGCAATTTCATCGTACTCAGTTTGTAAGTAATCCTTACGAGCTTCAAATAGTTCATTTTCGGTATCGAGTAAGTCAAGAAGGGTACGTTGACCCAAATTAAACTGTTGTTCATAAGCGACTTGAGTCTGTTTTGCTGCAACAACATGTTCGCGAATAAACTGTTTTTGCGGTGCTAACATTTCATAGGCATTCCAAGCTAAAGAAATACCTTCAACAACTTCACGATAAGCGCGTTGTTGGACCTCTTTTGCCTCATTGATTTTATAGGCGCTCTCTCTGTCTTTAGAGGTGTCTTTACCACCAGAGAAGAGGTTGTATTTCATCCTAACCATGGCTACTAAGTCATTATTATAGCCATTGACGTTCTGGCTATTAATCGCGCTATAGCCGTCTTCACCAGAGGTATCATTATTCCAGTTACCGTTAAGCTCTAAACTTAATTTTGGATAATAGTTAGCTTGGCCTGAACTTCGTTCTTTTTTAGCAGCATTAATGTCATTTTCTGCTGATTTTAATATTGGGTGTTTTGCTTTAGCTAACATGATCCCTTTATCTAAACTTTCAGGCAGCAAATCGGCATCAGGCACAGGTAGAATTAAGTCAACAGGCTGTGCTTCAACCACTCTAACAAAGGCTGCGCGGGCATCTTGTAGATTATTTTTAGCTGAAATAACATTGGCATTTGCACGGGCGAGACGGCCTGCAATTTGCGATAAATCTGCTGTTGATCCCAATCCAGAATCTGTACGTTGTTTTATTTGGTCATATATATCTTTATGACTCGCGAGATTTTTTTCAGACAGCAATAATACTTGCTCACTACGAATGTAGTTTAAGTAGACTTTTGTCACATCCAATGCGGTATCTTCAGCAGCAGAAAATAATGCCCACTGATCTGCACTCGCTTCAAATGAATAGCGATCGACTTCGCTACTGGTATAAAAACCATCAAAAAGCATTTGTTTGATACTAACACCGGCTTCGCCACGTTCTAAATCAATCATACCGTCACTATCAACATCACCTTGACCCGCTCGGCGACGTGTTGAAGGACTATCTGTTTGTTCCCAGCCATAACCCGCTGTGATATCAAGTGTCGGCATGTATCCTGATTGAGCTTGATTAACTTGCTCTTCACGTGCTTTAAAGCGATTAAAAGCTATACGTAAATCTGGGTTTGTATCTAGTGTATATGCAACAGCTTGCTCAAGTGTTTGACTTGAAGCTGTCGGGGCTATCAGCATTGACAAAGTTAGTGCTATAACAGTTAACTTGTTTTGCTGTTTTGTTGTAGTAATAGTCATTAAAAAACCCTCCTGGTTCTTCTTAGCGCTCTCTAAGAGCTGTATCTTTGGCTCTTAAAATTGGATTTAAAATATACTCAAGTATGGATCTTTTTCCTGTAATGACATCAACCGAAGTGAGCATTCCAGGAATAATTGGCATCTCTGTACCATCGTCTTTCATTAAACTGGATTCTTGTGTTCTTACTTTTACAATATAGAAACTGTTACCTTCATCGTCCTGTGACGTATCGGCACTAATATGCTCAACCGTTCCTTTGAGCCCACCATAACGAGTAAAGTCATAGGCAGTCACTTTGACTATTGCAGGTAATCCTGGATGTAAAAAAGCAATATCTTTTGGTATTATTTTGGTTTCTATCAGTAATTTATCTTCTGAAGGAACAATTTCCATAATATCTTCGCCTGGCTGAACAACTCCACCCAAAGTATTAAAGTTAATTTTTTTAATGGTGCCAATAACAGGAGAGGTAATGACAGCTTTGCTGACTTTATCAAATGCTCCTTTTTGCGCTTGGTTCATGCGCGATAATTTCGTTTGCATTTCATTAAGCTGTGCCCGTAGATCGGTAGCATAAACAAACACTGCGTCGCGACGTTTTAAAATGGCCTCATCCATAGCGGCTTTCACTTTTGGGCGCAAGAGTCTAACAGATTGTAATTCGCCCTGAATATCGTTTACGGTGCGCTCAAGTTTGAGGAGTTCTACTTCAGGCACAATGCCTTTACGAGCAAGCGGTCGAGTCAATTCGAGTTCGCGAGATACTAATTGATAACTTGTCGTAAGTGTACTGATTTTAGAAGCTAATTCTTCAATTTCTTGTTGTCGTTGTTGAATTTGACGCGCTAAAATTTCTAATTGGTTACTTAAATTATCAAGTCGAATGGAATACTCTTCTTGTTGGCGTTTAACCAGTTCTGGTTCTTCATCAATAATTGTTTGTGGAAAAACTAAATTTTGCTTAGTAATTTTCACTTGTTGGCGCCAGTCTGAGGACATGTCAGAGATAATGATGCTGTCCAACTCAGTGCGCATGCGAATAATATTTGTCTGTAACCCAAAGACCTCTTGCTCTTGTTGGTCAAAGTCTGAGCGAAATCGTGTGTCATCAATACGAGCTAAAGGTTGATCTTTAGTCACTAATCCACCTTCTTGAACATAGATCTCTTGTAAAATACCACCATCTAAACTTTGAATAACTTGCAGTTGTGAAGAGGGAATGACTTTACCGGTTCCTGTCGTCACCTGATCTAATTCTGAGAAATATGCCCAAATAAAAAAACACATCATCATTGCCGCGAGCGACCAAATAATAAGACGATGCCCTGACGGGGCATCGGTCATCATGGCGCCATAAACATCATCGACCATTTCTAAATCTTTCGTTGTCAGATATTTACTCATGAAGATTGGCCTCCAGACAGGGTCCCTGAATTGAGTTTTGCTAGGACCTCATCTTTAGGGCCATCAGCCACAACATGACCACGTTCGAGTACAATGATACGATCGACAAGATTTAATAAATGCATTTTATGAGTAATAAGTAGTAAGGTTCTTTCACGACTGACTAACTGCATTGAGCGAATAAACTGCTTTTCAGCTCTAGCATCCAGGCTTGCCGTTGGCTCATCCATTAATAATATTGACGGATCATTTAATGTTGCTCTTGCTAAAGCAACGGTTTGCCTTTGACCACGACTAAGTGCGAGGCCACCTTCACCTACTTGTTGGTCTAAGCCTTCTGACTCCAGGTTAGTAAACATATTCACGCCAGACAGCTGGATTGCTCTTATTAATTGATGCTCTGTCACTTGACGAGAACCAAATAAAATATTGTCGCGAATGGTACCGTGAAATAAGGTGACGTCTTGGGGTAAGTAGCCAAAGTTACGTCTAAGATCGCTAGGGTGAATTTGTCCTGCATCAAGGCCATCATAGCGAAGACTACCTTGAGTTGGTTTGTACAATCCGAGCAGTAATTTGGCTAAGGTACTTTTACCTGAGCCATTTCGACCAATGATAGCAATACGCTCACCTGGATTAATACTGATCGAGAAAGGGTGTAAGCTTGGTTTTTCCGAGCCTGGAAAGCTGAAACTAATATTATCAGCTTCAATTTTGCCCATAAACCGTTCTTTACTGGCTAGATTTCCTTTGTCTTCAAACTCATCTTCTTGTTCCATGATAGCGTCTAGTTGGCGCAGTGAACTTATTGTATGATTACCACGAGTAATTAAGCCTGCTAATTGCGCCATCGGTGATATGGCTCTGCTAGATAGCATGACCGCAGCAATAATCCCACCCATAGATATTTCGTTATCAGCTAATCTATACACACCTAGTATCACAACCATGACAACAGTTAATTGCACCATGAAGTTAGCAATATTAGTCACATAATTGGATAACTTTTTAGTTTTAAGTTGCCAGTTAGCAGTATGACCGATCATTTGTTGCCAGCTTTTCTGTACTAAGCCTTCGGCGCCATTAGCTTTAATTGATTCTAATGCGGTTAAACTTTCTATTAAATGTCCATGCTTTAAGCTAGCAAAACGATTACTTTCTTCAATGGCTTGTTTTAGTTTAGGTTGAAGATAAAAGGTCACCGCAATAATAACTAAGCTGCAAATTACTGGGATGATGGCTAAATCACCCGCGACAATATAGATGATGACCACAAATAGCAGTGCAAACGGTAAATCAACTAATGTGGTTATGGTTGCAGAAGTTAAAAACTCCCGAATACTGTCAAACTCACCTAGTTGTCTTGCCATGCCGCCAACACTTGGCGAGCGTTTTGAAAGTGGAATACCAATGGCTTTTGCAAATAGTTTTGATGAAACAATAATGTCGACTTTTTTACCTGCAATATCGATTAAATAACTTCGTAACTGCCGCATAATAAAGTCAAATATATAAGCAATGCTGGCACCTATGGCTAAAACCCAAAGTGATTCAAATGCAAGATTGGGCACCACTTTGTCATAAACATTCATAATAAAGAGTGGTGAAACTAGTGCAAAAAGGTTAACTAATACTGAGGCTATAAGCGCATCTCGGTAAATAGGAGCAGAGTCTTTGATGCTTTGCATTAACCAATGTGTTTTGCTGTCATGCAGGTGAACATCAAAACTTTTATCACCACGATAATCTTGTTTAACTAAGAATAAATAGCCGACGTATAGGGTTTCTAAACCTTCGACTGTTAGAGTATCTTCGCCACCCGTTTCGGGTAATTGAATTATGGCCTTGTCTTGTTCTAGATCTATTTCTCTTAAAATACATGCCTTTTTATCTTTTAATAATAAGATACAAGGCAATAAAATTTTGGAAATTTGATTTAAATCTTTTCGTGATAACTTCGCTGATAATCCAGCTCTACCAGCCGCTTGAGGGATTAAATCAGGTGTGATGACTGCACCAGACAGCGGAAGTCCTGCCGCAAGAGAATCTATTGAGCAAGGGTTGCCAAAATGTTCAGTTAATAACACTAGACAGTCGAGTAAAGGATCAACCGTTACCCGTTGGGCAGCCGAAATAGTCCATTGCTCACTTGTGTTAGACGCAGTTTTAGGCACCTAATCTTTATCCTTAATATTATTGTTAGAATTATCAAATATGCGCCACATAATACTATGTGGCGCAGTCAATGTGTTGTTATTAAGGAATAATATTTCCATTATGTTGATCAAATAGATCAGCATGAGTGGTTCCTGGTGACGGAGCTGGGTTGGCTGTTGCAGTATCAACAATAAGTGCACCATCATTAAGCAAACCGTTAATAATCACGCCCTCATCATTGCTACCGTATTCATGCGATAGGTCTACACCATCGAGTACAATCAATTGGTCAACAGTGCCATTAAGGTCGGCATCGATAGAAATTGTCGTACTGCCATTACTGAACGAGAATTCAAGATAGGATTCTAAGTTACCGTTCTGTTCATTTTGTAATAAATCACTGATATGAAGAGAGTCATTGTTAACTTCGAAGTCTTTAATCGTATCTGTACCAGTATCGCCCTTAGACCATACAAAAGTGTCATTACCCAGACCACCAATGAGTGTGTCATCGCCTAAACCACCGATAAGCACGTCATTACCTTCGCCGCCATGGATAACATCATTGCCACCTTGGCCAAAAATGATGTCGTTACCCGCTGCGCCATTTAAAATATCGTTACCGTCATATTGATTATTGATATTAAATTCATTTACATGTTCACGAATGTAATCATGTACTTCACTTACATCAATATCGGCAATGTTTTGGCCTGTTTTATCTGCAACATAGCTTTGTAAAGCGAGATAGCCTTGTTCCGTTATACCAGCAAACTGGGCCAAGTCACCAAAGATAATGTCATTACCAGCAGCACCATCAACATTATCATCACCTTGAAGTAACTGTGTTTCAGTACCCAAAATAACAGAGGCAAGGTTGTTAGCATTAACACCAGTTACTGGAGTATTGTTAGAATCATAATTTTGTAGAGTAGTATAATTAATGCCGTTGCCGATCCCGATAGCTTCGATATCTGAAATGGCATTCAAATTAGCAAAAGCTGCAGGAGCGCTACTCGAATTGGTATTAGGATAACCATCGGTAATAAAGTAGGTTAAGTTTTCACCACCACTTAAACTGTTGAACCACCTTGTTGCAGCATCAAAGCCTGCTGCATAATTTGTATTACCACCAGAAGCCATGGCATTGAGTGCTGCGGCTAATAACGTAAGAGCATTGGTGTCAGCTAAGTTGACTGGAACTGAAGCTTGAAGGCCAGTATCAAAATCCACTAACAAAATATTCACTATGCCCGAATGCGTACCACCTATGCTTGCTTTTAGCGTATCAAACACTGAGGTTAACTGAGCTTTCATGATATCGAGCTGAGTACGACCTACACTTCCAGAAGTATCGACAATGAAGGCAATATTGTAAGATTCACCATCAACTATTTTTATCGACTGCAGATCACTAACGATAACATCGTTATTGTTTGTTCCTTGAATCGTGTCATCGTTAGGATTTCCGGTATAGCTCACATAAGTTGAGCTAGGATCAGATTCTCCCACAATATTTATAGTCACAGTTGCTGTATCTGTAGCACCATATTGATCTGTTACTGTGTAGGTAAAGGTATCAGTTGACAGCTCCCCAGCCGTTAGTGATTCAAATGCATTATTGGTGTCGTAAGAATAGGTACCATCACTGTGTATGGTCAGTAGTGCGCCACTATCTAGCAAAACAATCTGACCATCTGTAACTGTTGCACCATTCACCCCTGTTAGCGTAAATGTATGACCTTGCGCATCAGAGTCATTATTTAATAGGCCTAGGCTAGTATCTGTAATAGATAGCACGCCATCTTCAGAGACCATATAAGTGCCCATAATAGCTGGACCAGACGCGGTAATGCCGGTTAAGAAGTAATCAGATGAGTCACTTAAGACACTACCATTCGTTGCTTCATTAATTGTCTGTGTTGCTTCAAACACTAATTGGTCAAAGACAATATTACCAGTGTCAATATTGAAAGTCCCCACATTGCCAGCGTCCGTCTTGAATATGTCGCTTGCGACTAGTTGGCCATTATAATAAGCCTTCCAAATTCCTTGTTCGCCATTATTTTCATCTGAAAACAGGTTAGAAACACTGAATTCAGCTTTATTTACTAGGCCATTAAAATCAATGACAACCGACTCTGAGGTGCCTGTCGCTGAGTTATATTCAATTTGTCCAGTAATTTGGTCTGAGCTGCGTGGAGATCCTGCTACTCCGAGCAAATTATTACCAGGTTCATAGTTTAATACACCCATAGAACCATCAGCATTACGAGCGGATATCGTCATTAGATTCTCGCCATTAGACTGTGGAATAGTCCAAGCGGTATTAGAACCTGTGGTCACTGAATATGATGATCCAGGAAGGTCATCGTTAGCATCAACGTTATTAAGATCAAAGGTCACAATTGCAGTATCACTTAAGCTGCCATCACTTGTCTTAACGGTTAGGCTAATTTGGCTACCATTGTCATAGTTAATTTGTGTCGTGTCATTAACAGAAATGACACCAGTCTGAGCATCAATAATAAATGCACCATTTTCGCTAATTAAGCTGCTCGATCCATTAGCTAGAATGAAAGAGTAAGTTAAGTTATCGCTATCAATATCGGTATCGTTACCTGTGTTGGCATCATTCACATCATATACGCTAGTGCCATTGGCAATCGAATCGTTAATAGTGCTGCTGTAATCATCAATAACAGGCGCATCGTTTTCTGGGGTGACGGTGATGGTCAAGGTCGAGGTGTCAGTGCTCGAGCCGTCGGTTAACACATAAGTGATCAGCGGCACAGGGCCGTTGTAGTTGGCCACAGGGGTGAAGCTGTAGCTGCC